>NC_014363.1:1367930-2051896 GCF_000143845.1 Olsenella uli DSM 7084
GGTCTGCAGCATCAGCTCGAGCTTCTGCCTGTTCTCCTCGCGGGAGAGCATGGTGGGGGTCAGCTTCTGGTTGAGCAGCACGCCACCCGTGATCTTCTCGGTCGGAAGCTTGGAGACGGACTTGAAGACGGCCGTGGGCCCCTGCTTGTCGCAGTTGTGCGCCGGGCTGCAGCCCTCGGCTAGCGGCTCGCGGGCATGGCGCCCGTCCGGCGTGGCCATGGTTCCCATGCCCTGCCCCACGTTCGCGCTGATGGAACTGGTCCCGGCATAGCGGATGCCCCCTATGGGGCCACGGCCGAAGCGGGTGCTGGGGTACTTTGCGACCTCCTCGATATAGGGCTCGTACGACTCGACTGCCAGGTCGTCGACATAGTCGATGTCGTTGCCGTACTTGGGGGCCTCGTCGATGAGCAGCCGCTGGACACGCTGGCCCTCGGGACTCTGAAAGTCGTCGAGGAGGGCGTCCCACAGCTGCTGGCGACCGATCTTCTCCTCCTCGAAGACGAGCTTCTTGATTGCCGCCAGGGAGTCGGCCATGTTGGCGATGCCCACCTGCAGTCCGCTGATGAAGTCGTAGACGGCGCCGCCCTCCTTGATGGTCTTGCCGCGCGCGATGCAGTCGTCCGTGAGCGCGGAGCAGAGCACGTCGGGCACGTCACGCTCCGAGGCCTTGTCGATGGCGTTCTCCACGATCACGGAGTAGCGGCACATCTCGCGGATGGTCTTGTCCCAGGCCTCGGCGAGCTCCTCGTAGCTCTCCATCTCGGTGAAGTGGCCGCAGTCCTTGGTGAAGCGCTTGCCACTCGTGAGGTCGACCCCCCCGTTCATGGTACAGAGCAGCAGGCGCGGGAAGTTGAGGTAGCTCATGCCGGTGCAGCGGTAGCCCCACTTGCCCGGCACGGCGCACTCCACGCAGCCGATGGCCGAGTAGTCGTAGGCGTCCTCCTCAGACACGCCCCAGCTGATGAAGGAGGGGATGATGACCTCGTCGTTGTTGAGGGCGGGCATGCCAAAGCCAAGCCGCATGACCTCGACGCACTCGTCCAGGAAGCGCCTGTCGATGTTGGCGTGGTAGCGCACGGTGAGGTTGGGTTGGGTGAGGCGGGTCTGTGCCACGGAGCGCAGCACCAGGAAGGAGAGCTCGTTGACGGCATCGCGCCCATCCGTGGTCTGGCCGCCGATGGTGACGTTCTGGTACATGGGCGAGCCAGCTGAGGAGAGCGTGTGTGCCTGGCTGCGGATCTTCTGCACGGTGAGGGTCTTGATCCAGAGGTTGCAGAGAAGCTCGAGCGCCTCGTCCTCGCTTATCCTGCCGCCGTCGAGGTCCGCCTTGTAGTAGGGGTACAGGTACTGGTCGAAGCGGCCGAAGGAGAGCGAGTGGCCGTTTGACTCGATCTGCAGGAGCACCTGGGAGAACCAGACGGCCTGCATGGCCTCGCGGAAGGAGGAGGCGGGCTCGTAGGGCACCTTGGCACAGATGGCGCCCATGCGCTCGAGCTCGGCCCTGCGCGCGGGATCGGACTCGCGGGACGCAAGGTCGACGGCAAGGGCAGAGTAGCGCAGGGAGAAGCGGCGGACCGCGTCGATCACGACGAGTACGGCCTTGTAGAAGGCGTACTTGTCGACGGAGTCGGGATCCGTGAGGTCGAGAGCGGCCTTGGCGCGGCGGGCGCGCTCCTCGTAGCCGCGCAGGCCCTCGCGCAGCATGCGCGCATGGTTGATGGCGAGGTGCGCGTCGCCGGCGTTGAGCTTGCCCTCCATGCCGAAGAGACCCGTCTCCATGAAGACGGAGACCTCGTCGGGGAGAAGCGCCATGCCGCGGTCGCGCAGGGTGTTGTTCTCCCAGAAGGGCGCGATGCCGCGGATGCGCCGCTTGTCCTCGTCGGTGATGTAGAACACGTCGCCGTCGCGCTTCTCGAACGAGTCCAGCTCGTCGAGCACGAAGCCCAAGGTGTACTCGGGGAAGACCGGCGCGTTGCAGTTCTTGGTGGCCTGGTTGCCGGCGAGGAGGGTCTTGTCCTCGATGTAGATGCTCATGTCGTCGAGGATGTGCGCGAGGGCAAGCGCGCGACGCATGACGGGGGGCTGGTTCTGCGTCTGGCGGTAGGACTCGGTGCAGAGCACGGCGCGCTCGGCGTCGACGAACGGCCGCTCGTCGAGGACCTCCTCGCGGAAGGCCCGCATGCGTGCGGTCAATGCCCCGAAGTGCTCCTTGTTCTCCATGGTCGCTACTCCTTTTTGGATTTCGTAACGAATCCTAAATACTTACGTTCGTAAGTATAGTATATCGTCGTGTCGAGATTGTCAATGAGACGTACTTTCGCCCGCACCCATCACACAGCAGTGACATCACACCTGGTGACAGATGGTTGTCCTCCACTCGTGAGTCCCTGGAGAAAGAGCTATACTCGTAAGTAATTACTATTTCGTTCATAATTTTTCGACGTTCAATTTCGCCCGTCAACAACGGAGGGGGAAGGCATGCAGAGCGCGACCGTGTTCAACATCCAGAAGTTCAGCCTGAACGACGGGCCCGGCATACGCACCGTCGTCTTCCTCAAGGGCTGCCCCCTGCGCTGCCTCTGGTGCTCCAACCCCGAGAGCCAGCATCGGGAGCCACAGCTCGAGTGGAAGGCAAGCGCCTGCACGGGCTGCGGCACCTGCGTTGGGTTGTGTCCCCAGGCGAGCGCCATCACCACGGTCGGTAAGCGCCACGTGGACGTGCGCAAGCTGAGGGGCGACTCCCCCGAGGCGGCAGCGGCCATCGAAGCGTGCCCCGCTCGGGCCCTCTCGTGCGTGGGCGAGACCAAGACCGTCGATGAGGTCCTCGAGACCTGCCTGCAGGACAGGTTGTTCTACGAAGATTCGGGCGGGGGCGTCACGCTGTCGGGTGGCGAGGCCCTCACCTGGCCCGAGTTCGACATCGAACTGCTCTCGCGCCTCCACGGCGAGGGCGTGGACACCTGCATCGAGACCGAGGCATATGTGCCCACGGCAACCTTCGAGGCTGTCGCGGAGCACCTGGACCACCTGCTCATCGACCTCAAGCACTGGGACTCCTCCGCCCACGAGCGGGGGACCGGCGGTGGCAACGGGCTCGTCCTTGCCAACCTGAGAAGGGCGTTCGACATGGGCAAGGACGTGCTCGTGCGCACGCCCGTCATCCCAGGCTTCAACGATGGCGTCGAGGACGCACGACGCATGGCACGCATCCTGCTGGACGTTGGCACGACGCGCGTGCAGCTCCTCCCCTTTCACAACTTCGGCGAAAGCAAGTACGACCTGCTGGGTTGGGAGTACCACCTACACGGGACGCAAAACCTCCACCCCGAGGACCTGGCGGAGTATGCACGGGCATACCAGGACGAGGGGGTGGAGGCGTTCTTCTAGGCTGTAGCAGCCATAGATGGGGTCCGCGAGGCCGTTGGGTGCTACGCCAAATCGATGGCGACCCCCAGCCCGGCGAGGCGACTGCGGTAGTCCTCGGGGATGCCCGCGTCCGTGACGAGGCGCAGGGACTTGCCATCAAGGCGCAAGGGCGACAGGCCATGGCACCCGAACTTGTCGGACTCCGTGAGGACGACGACCTCCTCGGCGGACTCTGCCATGGCGCGCACGGCCTCCGCGCGCATCTGGTCGCCATTCGTGAAGCCGATGCCATCGGCCCAGCCATCCACCCCGACGAAGAGGCGGTTTACCAGGAACTCGCGGGCACACATGCGTACCAGGGGGCCAACCATCACCTGCGAGTCACGCTGTGCCACGCCGCCCAGAAGGACCGTCTCGACACGGGCGCTGTCGCGGATGTAGCCGGCAATGAAGGCGCTGTTGGTGACGATGGTGACGCCCGCTTTGACGTCGGCCAACTCCCGTGCGAGAAGGGCACAGCAGCTGCCGCTCTCGATCATTACCGTGGACCCGTCAGGCACGAGGACGGCTGCCTTGCGAGCGATCCGACGCTTCTCCTCGTAATGACGTGCCAGGCGCCCTGCCACGTCGTTGGGGTTGACGAGTAGGGCAAAGCCATGCTCGCGCTGGACGAGACCCTTGCCCTGAAGCGCGTCGAGGTCCTTTCGCATCGTGACGCTGGAGACGCCCAGCCTGTCGGCCAGCGCTGTCACCTCGATTCGTTGCTCTGCGGTCAGTATCTCGAGTATTGCTCCATCACGCTTTGACATGGCTGCTCCTGCAAGGGCACGGCCAGACGCGGGGGCACATTCGCTGCACCAGCACCGTCCGTACCGTACCCTGGTTGGGGTTTCGGTTGGGGTTTCGAATACGGTTTCTCTCGCAAGTGTACCGCAAACCGCCTACCAGCTGAGCAGCTCGTAGCCGTCATCGGTGACCACGAGCTGGACCTCCCATTGGGCGGAGGGCGTCCCGTCGGCCGTACGGACGATCCAACCGTTCTCTCGATCTGTCATGATCTCAGGCCCGCCCATGTTGACCATGGGCTCGATGGTGAAGCAGAGCCCCGGCACCAGGATGGGACCCGTTCCCGCCTCGGAGACAAAGCTTACGAAGGGCTCCTCGTGGAACTCCCTGCCGATGCCATGGCCTCCGTACTCGTGCACGACCGAGAATCCCGCGTCGCTGGCGACGCGGTTCACGGCCGCGCCCACGTCGCCCATGTGGCCCCAGGGTCGCACGGCCGCAAGGCCCGCCTGCACGGACTCGCGGCACACGTCCACCAGCCGGCGCCACTCAGGGTCAACGTCGCCGATGTGGTACATGCGACTCGAGTCGCTGAAGTAGCCGCCCTTGATGGTGGACATGTCCACGTTGATGATGTCACCGTCGCACAGCACGTCCTTCTCGTTGGGAAAGCCGTGACAGACCACGTCGTTGATCGAGGTGCATACGCTGAAGGGGTAGCCCTCGAAGTTAAGGTCAGCCGAGACGGCATCGTGTGCGGCCAGGTAGTCGTTGACCCAGCCGTCGATGTCCATGGTCGAGACGCCGGCCTGGATGTGCTCGCCCACGTAGTCGAGAATCCCCCTGTTGACCTCGGCGGAGGCCTTGATGCCCTCGATGTCGGCCGCGCTCTTGTACAGCGCTCGCGGCAGGACCTCCTCGCCCCTGCTCGCAAGCAGCTCGAGGCGCTCGTCGAACGCCCCGTGGCACTTCTTGTACTTCCTGCCGCTGCCACACCAGCACGCGTCGTTGCGCCCGGGATTAGTCATGCCGTCGTAGCTCACCAGTCACCTCGCCTCTCGTGGGCAGACCTGCCGCGTGGCAGGGCCCTGCACTCGCATTTGCCATAACATTTGCCATAACCATGGTAGCCCCTGGCTCGCCCGTGGCAAGGTAACCCTTGGCTTACAGCATTTGGGAACAGAAGGTGGCAGAGCCTGCTGCGAGGGCGGCGAACACAAGGGCAGGGACAGGTGACGGGACCGAGGACAGCGAGACGGGTGACGGGGATGTAGGGCGTGAGCGTGTGCCGCGGCATGCCGCGGCATGTCGTGACGTGAGCGCGAAACGTAGCCTAACGTGTGGCGTAACGTGACGCGGCGTGGCATGGCGTGGCGTGGACGACAGGGAAAGTTATGTGAGTCCACGTTGACTCGTTTTCACAATTCTTTCTCTGCCATCCGTATCTGGTGTGCTGATGGATGACAGGGCAGGTATTGTGACGGTGCGAAACGTTAGCGCTCACATTTTCTCTCCTGCCATCCAGATGAGAGGCGATTGACGTTACGATCGGGATGTGTGACGAACTTCTGTGAGCATATCTCACACCTCGACTCACAGAAATTCACCTGCCATCCCACAGCGACCGTAAAGCGGACGGCAGGCGAGTTTTTGTGAATCAAATAGTGTACTAATAGAATGGCACTGCAAAAAACAGGGGACACATGCTCCGGAGTATTCACTCCGGAGGTACGTGCTTCAGCATACTGTCCCGCAGTATCCATCGTACCCGCAACACCAGCCATACCAGCGACGCCAGTCGCGTCAACCACATCCGCAGCGCCAACCGTGTAGGCATCGTTGGACCACTTGAGCTGTAGGGTCTGCGCCACCCCGCCTCCAGATGCGCATGCTGCGCGAGGTCTAGTGGGGTCTGACGGGTAGTCCCAGGGCCTACGAGACGAAGAGCCCCCTGACCACGAGCGCAGCCAGCACGAGGCCCGCCACAAGCGCCACGAACCCCACGACCACCAGGATGACGGGACGCACGACCTTTGCCTTGACGTTGAAGCGCTTGCCATCGTGGTACCACAGCCATGCGAGGTGCCCAAGGTCGGCCACTGCCAAGACGTCACAGACCAGCGACGCGATGAGGGCGATGAACGCCGGAGAGAGGATTATGGCGCTCGCGACCTCGAACAGCACGAAAACCAGCCCCACCGCAAAGATGAGTGGCCAGAACAGCAGAACGAAGAAGACGGCGCCCATGGTCGCAACCTCCCGTTGTCAGGTTTCTCGGATCGTCAGGTCTCTCGGCCTTGTCCTCGACACTATACCGTAGGCCAAGGTAGCGCGGTCAACCATGCGGCATCCGCTATCATTCAGCTTGTCCCAGAAGTCATCCACGAGATGAACGAGGAGGTCCACCCATGGACATCATTCGCTACGCCCTCATCGCGGCGGTGGTGATCGTCGTGCTTGTCATCATCGCCTCGGGTTACGTCAAGGCACCACCTGACCAGGCCTACATCATCTCCGGCGGTGGCAAGCGCCCACGCTACCTCATCGGCAAGTCGGGCATCCGCATCCCCTTCCTGCAGCGCGTGGACCGCCTCTCGCTCAGGATGCTCTCCGTCGACGTCAAGACCACCAAGACCATCCCCACGCTGGACTACATCAACATCATGGTCGACTCCGTGGCCGTGGTGAAGATCTCCAACACCGACGAGGGCCTGGCAAAGGCGGCCGAGAACTTCCTCAACCGCGACTCCGACTACATCAACGCGATGGTGGTCAACGTCCTTGAGGGCAACCTGCGCGAGATCATCGGCGGCATGCGCCTGACCGAGATCATGAACGACCGCAAGACCTTCGCCGCCAAGGTGCAGGAAAACGCGATGACCGACATGCAGCGCATGGGCCTGGACATCGTCTCGTTCAACATACAGAACATCGATGACGACGGCATCGGCGTCATCGAGAACCTGGGCATCGCCAACACGGTCGCCATCCAGCAGAACGCCCAGATCTCCAAGGCCAACGCCGAGAAGGAGATCGCCGTCGCGCAGGCGGAGGCCAACAAGATCGCCAACGACGCCCGCATCGCATCAGAGACCGCCATCGCCGAGCAGAACAACGCCCTCGCCCTGAAGCAAGCCTCGCTCAAGACCGAGGCTGACACCGCAGCCGCCAAGGCGGACGCCGCCAAGGGCATCGAGGCCCAGAGGCAGCAGAAGGCCATCAACACCGAGCAGGTCAACGCCGAGATCGCCAGGGCGGATCGCGAGGCCGAGCTCAAGTCGAAGGAGGTCTCCGTCAGGGAGCAGGAGCTTGACGCCACGGTCAGGAAGCAGGCGGATGCCGACCGCTATGCCGTCGAGCAGCGTGCCCAGGCAGACCTTGCCCAGCGCCAGCGCCAGGCGGAGGCCGAGCTCTATACCGCCCAGAAGAAGGCGGAGCAGATCAAGGCGCAGGCTGTGGCGGATGCAGAGGCAATCCGCGTACGTGGCCAGGGCGAGGCGGATGCGGTGCGTGCCAGGGGCGAGGCAGAGGCGGAGGCGGCGAAGGTCAAGGGCCTGGCCGAGGCTGAGGCGGCGAAGGCCAAGGGCCTGGCCGAGGCCGAGGCCATGGACAAGAAGGCCGAGGCCCTGCGCAAGTACGGCCAGGCGGCCCTGGCTCAGCAGATCATCGGCGTCCTGCCCGACATCATCGCCGCGGCGTCGAAGCCCATCGAGGGGATCGACGCCATCAACATCTACTCGACCGTAGGCGGCGCGGACGGCGAGGGCTCGCCGGCGGCAGGCGTGACCTCCATGGCACCCCAGTCCATCAAGGCGGCGTTCGACATGGTCAAGAGCGTGACCGGCGTCGACCTGGCCGACGTCATGCGCGCCGACACCTACGACGCCAAGGTCAACCGCAACGTAAGCATCGACGGCGCCGCCCTGGGCAAGGTCGCGGACGCCCTGGACCGGCACGGCGAGCGGCCCGCAACGTCGCCAGACGCGTCAGGCGACGTACGGGATACGACGCCGACGACGCGGCAGGTGCAGGGGGTCCGCCCTGCGGACGCTCGGATCGAGAAGGACGACTGACCGCCTTCCCAAACGGTAGCCAGGTGGCAAGCCCCGGGCAGCGCGCCTGAAGCTCGCGTTGCCCGGCGAAGGGGGCGGATCACAAAGGGGACGGACCCACATGAGCGGTCCGTCCCCTTCTATATGCGTGACTCACGTGGTGCGTGACTCACGTGGCCACGGCCTCAAGTGCCAGTCGAGGTCTCTCGAGCGCTAGTCGAGAAGTGCCGAGCGCTCCGTAAGGTCGCTCAGGTCTGCGCCCATGTAGAGGTCCAACGGCTTGAGCGCGTCCACCGCTGCGTTACGCGCCTCCTGATAGGCCTCCGCAAGCTCCTTGTCCTGATCCGTCACCAAGAGGTCTGCGATGCCATCGATGGTAGGTACGGCATTCATGGCGGCGATGGCCTCGTCCTTGGTCGCGTTATACGTCTCGGACAACGAGTTGAACGCGCCGGCATCCCTCGATGCCGTGGCCGTCGAGATCTGACCCAGCAGATCGGCCAGGCTCGAGCACTTGTCCACGACGGCCTGGAAGGCGGAGAGGTCGGCGTCGGGAACGGTCTCTTTGGCCGTCTTGACACCATCGGCCAGATCACGTGCACACTGCTGGGCCCGTGCGACCTGGTCCGCAAGCGTCGAGGTGTCGATGGCGTTGATGTCGTTGCTGGCGTTGAGCGTGTCCACGACATCATTGGTGCTGTCCCAGAAGGACATGAGATCGGAATAGTAGCCGACAAGCGCGCGGCTTGCGGCATACGTGTCGCTCATGGCATCCACGACTGCCTTGCCCGTGTCGATCATGTCCCAACGCGCGTCTATCGAGGCCTGCAGCGCATCGATCGCGTTCCTGTCGCCGCCATCCAGTGCCCACTCCCGCGACTTTGCCTCGTTAAGTGCGGACTGTGCCTTGTCCAGATAACCACCCGCAGAGGAGAACACGTCCTCGGGGTCCGACGTGCTGCTCAGGGACAGGGAGGCGTAGTCGAGGCCTGTGTAGAGGTCGATCTCCACAAGCTCGCCGTCAGCGGAGACGAGGTCGGACCCCGCCGTCCCGATGCTCAGGCGGGCGGCCTGGGCCGCCTGCCCCCTCAGGGAGAAGAACGTGGCGATGGCAACCACGATGACGGCCACTGCGATGGCGATGGCCACGACCTTCTTGTTCGCCCCCCTCTTGGCAGGCTGGGGAGCCTGAGGTGCGTCGGGGGTTGCGACGGGACGGGGAACGGGGCTTGCGGGGGCAGGCATGGCCTGCGACGTGGCGGTGGTGGGCGCAGACGGGGACCCGGGATCTGACGGGGATGCGGGCGCCGCTGGGGACGCGGATGCGGTAGAGGCCGGCACCCCCTCTGGGGGAACGGGGACACCCGAGGCCGTGGCGCCGGCTGGTGGCACCGGCGCGCCCGAGGTCCTTGCACCCTGCACGGGTGCCTCCGGCGCACCCGCACTTGGTGCCGCCTCCGCAGGCGGCACCGGCGCGGATGCTGCGTCAGGGCTGCCGGACGGCGCGGGTTCGGCAGGTCCGCCCACACTGGGCTGAATGGGGTCCTTCTCGTCTTCCGTCGCCATTGCATATCTCCTTAACCGAGGGCGTGAGTGGTTGTCTGCGCGTGCAGCATGGCCCATGCATGGTCTCTCAGGGCATATGCATAATCCTGATACGGCCACGGCCAGAAGCATCATGACACAAGATACGGCCTTCGCGCCATCGGAGTCTGCCGTAAACCCTTCTCATGAAGCCGACCCGGGTAAGCACACTGTCCTCGAGCCCAGACGGCACCGACGGCCTCAGGCGAGATGGAAGTGCTCGAGGCCAGTGGCGACGCCGTCACAGGAGACCGAGTCCGTGACATAGTCCGCAACAGCCTTCACCTTGGGAATCGCATTCCCCATCGCTATGCTTACATCGACCTCGGAGAACAGCGTGAGGTCGTTCTCGGAGTCCCCGAAGCCATACGTCGTGCCAACGTCGTCGCCAAGGCGCTCCGTCACGGCCTCTATGCCGGCCTTTTTTGTGTTGCAGGCAAGCCCGACCTCCGAGTTGCCCATCTCCAGCCGGCTCGCGACCAGCAGCGGGCCGATCTCGGGGTCAGAAACCAGGCCGTCTGCCGCGGTGGTCCGTATCACCAGCTTGTAGGCGCACCCATCCGAAATCTGCCGGACCGCCTCCGCCATCGTCTCCGGGGTCCCGAGGCGCTTGCCCAAGGCCCCGCCGCGTGCCTCAACCGCACCGTGCGCAGACTCGATCAGCACGCCGTAGCCGCCCGCCACCAGCACCTCGTCGATGCGGTCGAGAAGGTCGGGGGGGATGGGGCAATCCCTCAGGACCTCGGCGCCAAGGGTGACGTAGGCCCCCGCGAGCGCAACCATCCCGCTGAACGGCAGGGCAGCGAGGTCAGGGTGAATGCCCTCGGGGGACCTTCCGGTACACAAGAAGGCATGGTTGCCACGGGCGACGAGGGCCCTGATAGCTTCGGCGACCCGATCGCTCGGCGTCGGCGAGAGTCCCCTCTCCCACTCTGGCATCGCATCCCGCTTGCTGGGATCCGTCCAGCCAAGCGTCCCGTCGACATCGAAGAACACCGTCGCCTTTCCTGATGATGACATGGGTCCCCTCTCTCTTCGAGTTGTCATTATGGAGGTTAGGGCATGCAACTCAAGGCATGCAACTCAAGAAGCGGCCGCCGAGGTCCGCAGATGGAGATGCGGGGCCCTCGGCGGCATGTTAGTTGCTGCGCGATTCGTCGCGCCCTACTCGTTCCCCAGGAGCTTATCGAACCGTTCGCGAACCTGCGTCACGGTAAGGCCGATGATGACCTGCATCGCCTTGCCGTTCTTGGAGACTCCCATGGTGCCGATGGACTTGAAGTCCTTGTCATCCGCCACCTTCGTCTCATCCTTGACATTGACGCGAAGGCGCGTCACGCAGTTGGTGACGTCCACGATGTTGTCAGCCCCACCGAGCAGGTCGAGGATGTTGGCGGCCAGGACCGCCTTCGGGTCGCCCTCGTCAATCGCCGGACGGTCGTCCGGGTCCTCCGAGCTGACAGACTGCGCCATGCCGTGCGCCTTGCGGAACTCCTTCTTCGAGCCGAACTTGATCTCCTCGTCCTCCTCGCGACCGGGGGTCATGAAGTTGAACTTGAGGATGAGGAAGCGGAACACGAAGAAGTAGATTGCGGTGAACGCGAGGCCCACGGGGATGATCATGAGGTAGGTCAGGCCATGCGACGCGCCCAACGGGATGAAGTTGAACGATGACATCTCGATCAGGCCACCCGAGAAGACGCCAACTACTCCCACAAGGTTCATGCACGTCGAGAGCAGGGCCGCCAGCGCGGCATGGACGACGAACAGGGGAGGTGCGACAAAGAGGAAGGTGAACTCGATGGGCTCGGTCACGCCGCAGAGGACGGCGGTGATGGTGATGGGGACCAGCAGCGCAAGGAGCTTCTTGCGGTTTTCCTTCCGTGCGGTCGCGTAGAAGGCCGCCGCTATGCCGGGGACGCCGAAGACCTTCGACCAGCCAGTGGCCGTGATGGCGCCCCAGGGCGCGAGGGACTTGAGGGACTCTGTCGAGGCGGCAAGATCGGGGAGGGCCCTTGCCCAGGCCGCGTAGATGCCGCCGTTGACGGCGACGTTATCGTAGTAGAACGGCGCGTACAGCAGGTGATGGAGGCCGAACGGGATGAGCAGGCGCTCGAGGAAGACGAAGATCGTGACGCCAAGCGTCCCCGCACTCATGATGAGGCCCTGGAACACATGCATGCCGACCTGGACCTTAGGCCAGACGAGGACGGCGGCGATCGCACAGGGGATCATCACGAAGAACGCGACCATATAGACGAACGTGGAACCGGAGAACACGCCGAGCCATTCGGGAAGCTCCGTATCGAAGAACCTATTGTGCAGGGCGATGACGACGCCAGAGATGAGGAGGGCGCCGACCATGCCCATGTCGAGGGTCTTGATGCCACCGATCATGGCCAGGCCAGACGCGTTGCCGACCTCCGCGGTGAAGTCAACGCCCAGCTGCGGGCCCCATGCGCTCAGAATGGCGTTCACGAAGTAGTTGAAGGTGAGGTACGAGACGAGCACCTCCATGCAGCAGCGACCGCTCTGCTTGCGCGCGAGACCAATGGGCAGGGCAATCGCGAACAGGAGAGGAAGCTGGTTGAACACGGTCCAGCCACCCGAGAGCACCACATTCCACACGTTGTACCAAAGGGTTCCCTCTGCAGCGATCGGACCCATGATCACCTCTGTGGTGAACAGGGTTCC
Organism: Olsenella uli DSM 7084; assembly: GCF_000143845.1. NCBI lineage: Bacteria > Bacillati > Actinomycetota > Coriobacteriia > Coriobacteriales > Atopobiaceae > Olsenella > Olsenella uli. Next base: position 1,380,416 of record NC_014363.1, read on the forward strand.
CAGCCCCACAACGATGCCCGCGAAGGCGAACAGCAGGACTGGGGTGAACATCGCACCGCCAAACTTCTGGATCTTCTGCATCATTGCTCTGTCCTCTCTCTGTGCAGCCTGATGCGACCCACATGACAAAGAAGTGCTCAGATAACTTGTATGAACAAGTATATCACGTATGGGCGTAGGTTGTTTAAACAAGTTTCCGCTCTTCTGAATCCTGTTCCTCTGGTCCGATTGCGTGAGAACCTGTTGTCTTCATGTAAAGCGTTCCGTGCCTCGACCCCGAGCCCCCCAGTCCGCACAAAACCTATAGAATAAGTGGAGTTTTGAGTTTGCAATCGGCTCTGGCCCCGTGTGCATGACGTGGCCCCGTCGCCATGCTTACCAAAGGGAAGCAAATTCCGATGACAAAGGCACTTTTCGAGGCAATCTACCTGGACCTGGAGAAAAAGATCAAGAACGGGGAATTCCCGTACCAGTCCTTCATACCCTCCGAGAACGATTTGGTGGCTGCCTACTCCTGCTCTAGGAACACTGTCAGGCGCGCCCTGTCCATCCTGGCAGACGAAGGCCTCGTACAGCCCATCCACGGGAAGGGCGTTCGCGTGATCTGGCGCTCGACCGACCGGGACATCATCGGATCTCTGGAAGGCCTCTACTCGTTCGAGGAGTATGCGGAGCGCAACGGCATGGCCCCGCATACCGTAGTGCGGGAGTTCGAGCAGCTCGTATGCGGCTCGGGGCTTTCCAGGTACACGGGCTTTGCAAAGGGGTCCAAGCTCTACCGCGTGGTGAGGACCCGAAGCCTTGATGGCTTCACCTGTCAGGTGGACATCAACTACTTCCTCCGCGAGAGCATCCCCGACCTCACGCCAGAGATTGCGCAGAGCTCCGTCTACAGCTACATCGAAGAGAGGCTCAACACCAAGATCCTCACCAGCAAGCGTCAGATAACGGTCGAACTTGCAAACGAGGATGACTTTGCGTATCTGAACCTCTCCCCCTACAACTGCGTGGCCATCATCGAGAGCCAGACCTTCAGCTCCGAGGGGCTGATGTTCGAGTTCACCCAGGTGCGTCACCACCCAGACGCATTTCGATACTGCGCCGTCTCGAGGCGTTAGCGAAAGGCCCTCAGATCCTCACCTCGACCGTCAGGCGCCGCCCGTCGCAATGGGCGTTCGCGCTGCCACCGTGCGCCTCGGCGACGGCCCTCACCACGGCAAGCCCGATGCCATGCCCACCAGAGTACCTGCGTGACTCATCGGTGCGATAGAACCTCCCGAAGAGCTCGGGATGCGGACCTGCGGCCATCCCTTCGACGTCGTTGCTCACCGCCAGGCGCACATGGCCCACATCACGCTCGCGTTCCGGCGCGCCCACAGCTCGTAAACCGCCCACGCCACCCGCGTCGCCCATGCTATCGTCTGCGCCACTTGCGCCAATTGCGTCGCCCATACCGCGCCCCCCCACAGCAGACAGCTCGAAGCGCACGCTCGCGCCCTCGCATGAGTGCTTGAAGGCGTTGTCCAGAAGGATCGAGATGGTCTGCTCGACCATGGAGGCGTCGGCCAGGCAATGCACGCCCCGGGCGATGTCGCAGCTCATGGGCTTGCCCTGAGCCTGCGAGACGGACTCGAAGTCCTCCGCCAAGCCCAGCGCGACGGTCGAGACGTCCATATCGGCCAGGGAGAGCGAACGGCCCCCCTCGTCGGCCTTCGCCAAGGCGACCAGCTTGTTGGTGAGGTCCTCCAAACGCCTCGTCTGGTTGTGGATGCTCTGCGTCCACTCGCTCTCGCCGGACTCTATCTCGATCACGTCCGTAGCCGAGCCGATGATGGAAATGGGCGTGCGCAGCTCGTGGCTCGCATCGGTCACAAAGCGACGTTGGCGTTCCTGCGCCTCCTCCACCGGCCTCGCCGCCGAGATGGCGAACGGCACCACGATTGCGGCGAAGGCGGCCAGGCCCAGGAGTCCCATGATGACGCTCGCCCTCAAGAACGCATGGAAGTAGTTCAGGTCATCGTAGCAATAGAGGAAGATGACCATGCTCCCCTGGTCCGTGGGCACCACGCGAAAGCGGTAGTCGCCGTCGAAGCCCTCTGTCGCGCCCGAGAGGAACACGTCGCGCGCCTTAGCACGAGCCGCCGGCTCATCCACCGACGCGATGCTGCTGAGGTTGGAGTCGAGCGTCTCCCCGCCGCCATCGAAGGTCACCGTGAAGTAGCGCGCGTCATAGGGGACCTCCTGCAGGGCCTCCCAGGCTATGCCTCGCGGGAGCAGCTGCGAGTCATCGCTCACGTCGAGATTGCCCAGGGCGCCCCCTGCCTCCTCGATCAAATCGACCACGCCGTCCACACGATCACAGAGGTCATGCCAACTCAGCACGTCCATGCCTACGATGACCATCGTGAGCACCAGCGTCGTCGCGCCCATGGCCGTCGCGACCAGCTTCAGGCGCATCCTGCGGATGGTGCTCGAGGCCTGCCCGCGCAGCAGGGCCGCCAACCGCCCCCTACTCATCCGCGAGCTCCAGACGGTACCCCAGCCCCCGAGCGGCGGCGATGCGCACCCGAGAGCCCACGCGCCGCAGCTTCTTACGCAGGTTGGAGACGTTCACCCACACGGCACTCTGCTCGGTGTCCGAGAGCAGGCCCCACACGTCACGACGGATCTGCTCGACCGTCGTGAGGCCATCGCCGCGCTCCACAAGAAGACGCATGATCCTGAGTTCGGTGGCCGTCAGGGAGACGGAGTCGCCACCGCAGGTCAGACGCGAGTTCTCCTCGTCCACAGCAAGGTCGCCAAACGAGGGGAGCGAGCGCACCGCCCCCGGGCTCGTCCGGGTGAGCACACGGATGCGGGCCAGCAGCTCCTTGGCCGCGAACGGCTTCACAAGATAGTCATTGGCACCGGCATCGAGCCCACACACGCGGTCGTCTATCTCGGCACGGGCCGTGAGCAGCAGCACGGGAACCTCGTGTCCCTCCTCGCGCAGGGTGCGGAGCACCGTCAGGCCATCGACCTTGGGCATCATGATGTCCAGGATGACCAGGTCGTAGCCGTTGACGTTCAGCTTGTAGAGGGCATCCTCCCCGTCGGGGGAGGCATCCACCTCGTAGCCTGCGTGCCTGAGAATCGCCACCAGGGCCTGCGAGAGCTCCCTCTCGTCATCCGCGAGCAGCAGCCGTTTCGCTTCCATGCGTACCTCCTGTTTCCCGCAGCCATCGTAGCGCCATCGCAGGGGTTGCACGATGACGGCCCCCGACCAAAGGTTCGCTTTAGGAACGTCCCCTACCTTTGTGGCCACACGACAAAACGCGAGGAGGGGAACATGATGCGGGTAGACACGATGCGGACGAAGATCAACGTCACGGCGGGCTCCGTGGCAGACAGGCCCATGGCAGACGGTCTTGCGACGGGCGACGTCGCGGGGGGCGCGTCGCGTGGCGCAGCCAGCATGGGATGTGACGAGAGGGGCAACGGCCTGCTCGGCAAGGTCTGGTGGCACGCCATCGCACGCCCCGACACGCCGGCGTTTCGCTCCCTGGGTGAGGAGCCCACCAGCTACTCCCAGCTCTGGGACCTCTCCACGAGGCTCGTCGCGGCCATCTCCACGGCGTGCGGTGACCGCTCCCCCATCATGGTCCTGGGCCCCAAGTCCGCCCTCACCGTGGCATCCTTCCTCGCCTGCCTGCGCTCCGGCCACGCCTATGTGCCCATCGATGACGCCACGCCCGCCAAGCGCGTCAATGACATCGCCGAGCAGTTGGCGGCAGGGCGCGCGGACGCCGCACGGCCCACGGTCGTGGTCAGCGCCGACGCGAGCGCCCTCGACGCGGGCATCGACCTGACCGGCGCCATCGATGCCAAGGCCGTCTGCGATCCCACGGCCTGCGACAAGTCCCGCTCCCCTGAGTCCGTGGCGCCCACGGCACCGCAGCTCGCGGAAGGGGAGCGCTCCTCGTGGGTCTCGGGCGAGGAGACGCAGTACATCATCTTCACCTCGGGATCCACCGGACGTCCCAAGGGCATCGAGGTCAGCGCCGGGGACGTCGACAACTTCATGGGGTGGATGGAGACCTTCCCCGTCGTGCGCGACGGCGGCAGGACCTTCCTGGACCAGGCCCCCTACTCCTTCGACCTCTCTGAGTTCGAGCTCGTGGGCGCCCTTGCCACCGGCGGCTGCCTCTACGCCCTCTCGAGAGAGGCAGCGCACGACTACGGCCTGCTCTTCCGCGAACTCGCCGACTCAAGGGCCGACGTCTGGGTCTCGACCCCGCCGTTTGCGGACCTCTGCCTCGTCGACGGCTCGTTCGGTCACGACCTCCTCCCCCAGCTGGGCCTCTTCCTGTTCTGCGGGGACACGCTGACACACCGCACGGCATCGAACCTGCGCGAGCGCTTTCCCCAGGCGCGCGTCGCGAACACCTACGGCCCCACCGAGTCCACGGTCGCCGTCACCTACTGCGAGATAGACGATGGGATGCTCGCCAACCCCTGCGCCCTGCCCGTCGGCAGACCGCGCCCCGGCACCGAGCTCCACGTCATGCGCTCCGCCGCCCCCGAGGGGGCCTTCATCGAAGAGTGCCGGGCCGGGGAGTCCGGCGAGATCGTGATCTCTGGCGACACCGTGGCCAAGGGCTACTTCAACGACGTCGAGAAGAGCGCGTTCGCCTTTGGCGAGGCCACCCTCGCTGACGGCAGGCACGTCCGCACGTTCCGCACGGGCGACATCGGACATCTGGACGAGAGCGGGATGCTGCACTACGAGGGCCGCATGGGCTCGCTCGTGAAGGTCAACGGCTTTCGCATCGAGCTGGGTGACGTCGAGAACCACCTCTCGGCGCTTGCGGGCATCAAGTGCGCCGCCGTCGTGCCCGTCATGCGCGAGGGCCGTGCCAGCGCGCTCAGGGCGTTTGTCGTCCTGGACCACGAGGACGCAGGCGCCAACGAGACGCCCCGTGCCATCCGTGAGCGCCTGGGCCGGTGCATCCCGTCCTACATGGTCCCCCGCTCGGTGAGGCTCCTCGAGAGGATGCCCCTCACCAGCAACGCAAAGATCGATCGCAAGCAGCTGATGGCAAGCTAGGAGCGCAGAGCACCCCATGTCCTTCTACTCCGACACGAGCTTCTTCGTCCTTTTGGTCCCCATCATGTGCGGGGCGGCCTTCCTGGGCCTGCGAGAGAGGCCGCTGGGGCGCTACGGTCTGGTCGTCTCGCTCCTGATGCTGGCCTGCCTCTTCTGCAAGACACCGGTCCAGGCCGCCTACGCAGCATGCTACCTCGCGGTCGCCACAGTCGGCACGCAGTGGCTCCTCCGCGATCCCAGAAGCGGCAGACGCTTTGCCGTCTCGCTCGCCTGCGTGTTGGTTCCCCTGGTGGCCTGCAAGGTGAGCGGGGCCTTCGGCGGGAACCTGTTTGGCTTCGTCGGCATCTCGTATTTGACGTTTCGGGCCGTGCAGGTGCTGATAGAGGCCCACGACGGTCTCATCGGGAGCATGCGTCCCCTGGACTACCTGTACTTCATGGCGTTCTTCCCCACCTTCGTGAGCGGTCCCATCGACCGCAGTCGCCGCTTCCAGAAGGACCTGGACAGGGTCCCCGACTCGGACGAGTACGCAGGCATGCTGGGAAGGGGCATCCTTCTGGTCATGCTCGGCATGGTCTACAAGGTGGTCCTGGCCGCCGTCGCCAAGCGCTACTACATCCCCGTCACCTGGGACAGCGTCCAGGGAGACGGGCTTTGGAAGCTTCTCATCCAGATGAAGGTCTGCTACGCCTACGGTCTCTACCTGTTCTTCGACTTCGCCGGCTACTCGCTCATGGCCCTGGGGGTAAGCTATGCCCTCGGCATCCGCACGCCGCGAAACTTTCGCGCACCCTTCCTGGCCACGAGCGTCACCGACTTCTGGAACCGTTGGCACATCACGCTCTCCACGTGGCTGCGCGACTTCGTGTTCATGCGTCTGGTGCGCACGCTGATGCGCCACAAGGTCGTGAAGGGACGCCTGCGCACCTCGCAACTGGCCCTGGTCACCGACATGCTCGTGATGGGTGCATGGCATGGCCTCACGGCCAACTACCTTCTCTATGGCCTCTATCACGGCATCCTCCTGGCGGCCGAGCAGGGATGGGAGCGGACGGGCTTCTACAAGCGTCACCGCCACCAGACCTGGTACCGCACCTGTTCGTGGCTCGTCACGATGCAGCTCGTGTTCCTGGGCTTCGCCCTGTTCTCCGGACAGGTATCTCTTCTCGTGAAAGGAAACTGACATGTCCACGCCCACGCTCTCGCATGAGGAGCTCACCGACCGCATCCTCGACATGCTCGTAGAGATCGCCGATGACGACGAGGTCCGGGAGCACCTTGACGACGACCTCTTCGAGTATGGCTATCTCGATTCCATGGGTGCCGTCGAGCTGCTCCTCGCCATCGAGGACGAGCTGGGGGTCACGATCGCCCCGACCGAGGTCCCCCGCGAGGAGATGAACACCGCCAACCTCATCGTCTCCCAGGTGGAGAAGCGCCTTGCCTAGCGCACGCGAGGGGACCAGGCCCCAACGCGCCCTCTCGCGCAAGGCATTCCTTGCCGCGACCGCAGGCAGCCTCGCTGCGGTGGGGGCCGGGCTCGTCGCGGCCGACCGGCTGCTGATCCCCCAGCGACTCGACGAGGTCGCAGACGGTTCGCGCCTCTACGACTACGTGGTGGACGGCACCAAGTTCGACGCCGTGGACTGGACGCTCGCCAACATGTCCGACGTGGGGCGGCTCTCGCTGGGATCGTCGGAGTTCTACATCTCCAAGAATCTCGTGGCGCAGTGCCCGCAGGCCGTCTTCGGCGAGAGCAACTGCGGCATCGACCTGACCTACATCGGGGAGGCCTACGACCAGTCCCTCTGGCAGACCATCGCCGCAGGCGCCTACGCAAGTCGCACCAAGCGGCGGCAGTGCATGGTGTTCCTCTCACCCCAGTGGTTCTTCCGTGGGGGCGACCGTGACAACAGGTTCAGCACCAAGTTCTCCTACGAGCTGTTCCGTGCCTTCTGCCGCAACGGCGACATCCCCGACGAGCTGCACGGCTACGTGCGCAAGCGTGCCGGCGCCTTGGGCGTGGACTCGAGCCTCCTGGCGGCGGCCGACCAGGACGGCCCCCTCGACGCCATCAACGACCTGCAGCTGCACGAGGCCCAGACCGTGAGGCTGCGCACCAAGCTCCCGCAGGTCATAGCGGGTGCGCCCAGCAAGAGCGCCATCCGCATGTCCGGGACTGCCACCGGAGAGCCCGACTGGGACGCACTCATGGAACAGGCCGACCTCGATGGTGCGGCAGCCTGCACCAACAACGAGCTGGGCGTCCACGACGACTACTGGGCCAAGAACCATATCTACAAGCCCGAGCTCGACCAGAGCTTCGACCAGGCCGACAGCGAGTATGCCGACTTCGCCTGCACGCTGGATGTCCTGCGCGTGTGCGGCATGGACGTCCTGGTGGTCATGCAGCCGATGCACGGTGCCTGGTACGACTACGTGGGCGTCCCGTCTGACGTGCGCGACGTCTGGTACGATCGGGTGCGGCGGATATGCCACGAGCACGAGGCAACCTACGCAGACTTCCACACCTGCGAGTACGAGCGCTACTTCTTCTGTGACACCGTGCACCCCGGATGGCGCGGCTGGGTGCGCATCGAGCGGGCCATCTACCACTACCTCAACGGACGGGACGACGACTTCCTGGGTGGTTGGGGCTTTGGCGACGTGACGGGCGAGGGGCTGACCACCATGCAGAACGCGCAGGTGAACCAATGAGGGTGACGAGTGGGCTACGCGAGACGAGCGTGGAGTTCACGCCGCTTGCGGATGGCAAGAGATGGCTCCTCTCCCAGGGGGAGGGGCACCCGGCCCTGGTAGTGGGCGCCTCTGTCGTTGCGGTCGTCGCGATGGCGCTGCTCCTGGCATGGTTCGTGTTCCTCTCGGGCTTCAACTCCCCCGCCGAGCTGATATACGCCGGCTTCTAGGGAAGGCTAGCTCGCATGTCGCAGGATCCGCGCGACCGTGGCGCGTAGGTCCGGCAGGACCTCCTCCGCGAACCAGGGGTTGTTGCGCATCCAAATCTGGTTGCGTGGGGACGGATGGACCAGCGGGAAGCGCGCGGGCAGGTAGCTGCGGTAATCCTGCACGACTGACGTCAGGCTGATCGACGACTTGAGGCCCAGGTAATGGTGGACCGCGTAGCTCCCGACGAGGACGGTGAGTTCGACCTGGGGCATCATCTGCAGCAGAATGGGATGCCACTTCTCGGCGAAGCCCTTGCGCGGCGGCAGGTCACCCGACTTGCCCGTACCCGGGAAGTAGAAGTCCATGGGGATGATGGCAACCTTGCTTGGATCGTAGAACGTGTCACGGTCCATGCCCAGCCACTCGCGCAGGCGATCGCCGCTCCGGTCGTTCCAGGGAACGCGTGTGTCCTGGGCAACGCGTCCCGGAGCCTGCCCTATGATGACGATCCGCGCGCTCGCGGACGCCGAGTAGAGAGGGTCGATGCCCGCAGCCGTATAGGCCGCGTTCTGCTCGTCGTTTCGAATGTCCTCGAACACCTGGTCAAACATGGCAGGTGCGCTCTTCTCGGGTATGGTTTTCCTTGGCGTGCCCATGGAGTACCTCCGTTCGACGGTTTGTCCATCTCGGTTTGCTGCAACCAGACTGGGGCATGCGACCAAGTTGGACGCAGGCAAACCGGATGTAACAAATAGTGCCGTTATGTGTGTTTGGGCGAACAGGAAAAGCACCCTCACTGCAGCACAACCGACCCCTCGTGGGACATGGCAACAGCATCAGGGCATCTACCTGCTGCTTCTCAGAAGCTATGTACCCTCTTGGAAAGGAGGTCCCCCAGAGAGAGCATGCTTGGCTTCCGAAAACACACATAGCGGCACTATTTGTTACATCCAGCTCTGGGAGGTGCCCGGCACCCGCACCCGCCCATTCTAGGGCTCATCCGAGAGGCACGCGTCCACGTTTGTTCGGTGCGGCCGGGCCCATATGTCAGCCAGCGTCGCGAATCACGTTACGGATGGCCTGCATGGAGAGGTCAACGGCGGCGATCTCGTCCGCACAGCGCTTGAGCTCGGCCTGCATGAGCTCGGGGTTCTCGATGGTCTTCTTGTACTTGATCTTGTGCTCGAGGGTCGCCCAGAAGTCCGTGGCGATGGTCCGCAGCTGGATCTCGACGGCGGGCAGCAGCGCAGCGGCGCCCCTGTGGAGTCGCACGATGAGGTGGAGGCTCCTATAGCCGTTCGGTTTGGGATGGGCGATGTAGTCCTTCTCGTTCAGGACCTCCACCTCGTCGCGGGAGCGGACCCAGGCGGCGGTGGCGTACACGTCGTCCACGAAGGCGCAGTTCACACGTAGGCCCACGATGTCGTTGATGCCCACGGAGAGCGCGTCGTCGAAGGTGGTGCCGCAGGACCCCTTGCGCGCGATCTTCTCCATCAGGCTCGCGGGGGACTTGACTCGCGACGTGTGATAGACCACGGGCTTCAGGTCGTCGGAGTCGCTGCGTGAGCGGGAGAACTCCTCGATGAGGTCGTCCATCTGCTGACGCGCGGCAAGGAGCGTCGCATAGCGCTCGCCGTAGTAGGCCTCGGGCGACGGTGCGGCCCCCGGCACGGGCCCTGGCGTGACCTCTGGTGCGATGCCTGGCACGGCGTGCGAGGCTGTCCCTGGCATGCGGCGTATATCATTCGTCTGACATTCCGTCATGGGCGGTTCCCCTTCCTCACGGGCAGCGGCATCGACACGGTCATGGTCACCCTGCGATGGTCGGACGAGACGGACGCGCGGGCCCTGCCCCCGTGCGCCTCCGCAACCGCACGGACCATCGCGAGACCGATGCCAAAGCCGCCGACGTGGTGGTCGCGCGACCTGTCGGACTGGTAGAAACGGTCGAACCAACGACGGACATCGGCGGGGTCGGCGTCGTCGACCGCGTTGGAGACCGAGACCTCGACTTGGCGCACATGGCGCTCGACGCGCACCGAGATGGCCGCGCCGACGGAAGAGTACTTGAGCGCGTTGTCGAGAAGGGACCCCACCATGCGCGCGAGATACTGTCGGTTTCCACGGACCCATGCGCCATCCATGCGCCCCATCTCGAGTTCGTGGCCCTCGAGGAGCGCCCGCGAGCGGAAGGAGGACACCTGCTCGCCGACCAGCTCGCCGACATCCACGACATCATCGCGCGCGATGGCGGCCGACGCGCGGGAGAGGACGATGAGGCTCTCGGTGAGCTCGCTCATGACGGCAACCTGGCGCTTGATGTCGAGCAGCCACTCGTTGTCCTCGCCGATGTCCATGGCCAGGATGTCTGCGTCGGCGGAGATGATCGAGACGGGCGTCCTGAGGTCGTGCCCGGCATCGACCACGAACTGCCGCTGAGCCACCTGCGAGCGGACGATGGGCGCAACGATGCGCCGAGAGAGCAGGGCAAAGACGAGGGTGGTGCCCACCATGACCGCAAGCGATATCCACGAGATGGCGAGCGTGCTGTAGCGTAGGGTGTCACTCTGGCTGGTCCGGTCGAGAAACGCCACGGTCATCGACCCGTCCGAGCCATGTCGGATGCGGTAGCGGTAGCCTTCTATGCTCCCGGAGTCCGGGCCGGCGCGCCGGTAGACCTCCTGGGCAAGGCGCAGGGCCGTGTCCCCGTCCAGCAGGCCGATGCCGTCGAGGTTCACGCCGGTGACGGAACCCGAGGGGTCGATGCTGGCCACGAAGAACTGCGCGCCGAGGATGTCATTGATGCTCGCGCTACCGGTGGAGGGCAGGCTCACATAGCCGGACGGCACGCTGCCGTCGTAATCGAGGACGATGTCGAGGACGGCGTCGGCCGTCGCGTCGAGCTGCTGCCGCCTGAGGAACGTGGACGAGACGATGATGAAGGCCAGCATGACGAAGAGCGCCGCAGCGACCGACGCGGTGAGCTGTGCCCTAAGCCTGCGCTCCATCTCCATCGGCGCTCACCAACCTCCAACCATCCCCCTCCGCCCCCTCGACGCGCAGAGACGAGCCGAGCGCCTCGAGCTTGGCGTTGAGGAGACGTGCATAGAGCTCCACCGTCCCCGACAGCGCCTCTCCGTCCCAGATGTGATCTACGAGCCAGGACGCGGCAACCGGCGTGCCACCGGCGTTCGCGAGCGCCGCCACCATGGCGGCCTCGTGAGGATCAACCCTCAGCGCCCCCCGCTCGGTCGAGAGCCGTGCCGCATCCGTCTCGATGCAGAGGTCACCACAGCGCACGACGGAGGATGCCCCGGAGCGGGGGCGCGCGGCGGCACGCACGCGTGCCACGAGCTCGCGCGCATCGAAGGGCTTGGAGATGTAGTCGTCCGCCCCGAGGTCGAGGCCGAGGACCCTGTCGTCCACCTGGGTCTTTGCGGTAAGGAGGATGGTGGGGGTGGTGTTGCCCTCGGAGCGCATCGAGCGCAGCACCGCGAGTCCGTCCATCTCCGGCATCATGATGTCAAGGACCGCCACGTCAAAGTAGCCGTTGCACAGCATCTGAAGAGCCTCGGCACCATCGTGCGCCACGTGGACCTCACAGTCCGAGCGGGTCAGTATCGCCGTCGTCGCGCGTGCGAGGCTCGCGTTGTCTTCCGCCAAAAGGACGCGCATGGAACTCCCAACGTCGGGGTACAGGGCAGGGCCAGCTCACGGCGCCCCTGGCCCTGCTTATACCCAAACGGTACGCACGTACCCTGCCGCAGCGGGACGCAACGCCGCGACACCACAAGCTTCGGGCGCCATCACGGCGCCATCACGACGACCGCCCGCCGTCAGACACCCCTCACGACGACCGCGGCCTGCGCGGCAGGACGCTGCGCCTGCAGGCACGATAGGTCACGACAAGGTAGGCGGCAAAGGCTGCCAGCACCGTGGCAAGCACGACGCCGTAGTTGACGTTGCCCCCAGGCACCCCCAAGATCTCCAGGATGCCGTCTGCCGCAATGAAGCCGGACAGGTCATGCACGGTCGCCATGGCGGAGGGCACGAGGAAGTACACGCAGACCTGGGCGAGGAGCGCCCGCGAGAGCTCGCGGTCCTCCGCCCCCAGACGTCGCAGCTCGCAGAAGGTGCCACGGCTCTTCGACACCTCGCTCATCTGTTGCAGCGCCAGCACCGCGACGGCTGACACCACGAAGGCCACGCCAAAGAACAGCACGATGTAGACGAGGGTGCCCACCATCGCCTGGAAGTCGGCGTCGCTGACCAGGGCGCTGTCGCCTCGGGGAACGGCACGTATGCCAACGGCCAGGCCCAAGGCGCAGACGCCGACGGCGAGCAGGGCACTCGCGCTGGTGAGCGCGGCACAGCTGCCTGCCACGTGGGCCTCGAGCTGACGCACCACGAAGCAGGTAAGCCCCTTCAGGTACACGCCGCGAGCACGACGGACCGCCGACGAGACGATGGACGCGCCTGCGCGGAGGAGCAGGTAGGTCCCCAGGCAGGCCAGGATGGCCACCGGGATCATGAACGCCATGAACATCTGGGCCGACCACCAGCAGATGCCATACGCGCTCCCCAGGAGCGCCAGCCCCGCCAGCAGCTCGAGCACGACCATGGCCTTCGGGCGCACGCGCGCGGCGTCGGAGACACGGCGCGCCTGCATGAGGTCCAGGAGCGACGTGCGCCTGAGCTCCGCAAGGGAGCCCAGGGCGGAGGCAACCGACACGGCCAGGAAGCTCATGGTCGCAAACCAGGCCCCCTCGGCAGACGCGACGACGACCGGCCTCCACGCGAGCCCAAAGGCCCATGAGGCGAGCGCGGCAAAGGCGGGAGAGAGGGCGACGCCGAGGGAGATGCCCACGACCAGCGCGCCTGCGGCCACCAGGGCGCACTCCATGAGCAGGACGGAGGCGACAGAGCCCCTCCCCATGCCGACGAGCTCCATCATGGCGAGCTCCGCCTTGCGACGACGCACCAGGAAGCGGTTGGCATAGCGTGCCAAGAAGCAGAACACCACCACCGAGAAGACCCCGAGGGGTGCCACGACGTCTGCGGCCTGGGTGAAGACCTCAAGCGACACCGAGCCGGTCCCCAGCGCCAGGAGGTAGTCCCGACACGAGGCATAGGTGTAGAGCAGGCAGGAACAGAACGCGAACGTGGCGAAGTAGACCGAATAGTCATTCAGGTTGCGTCGGACGCCCCCCAGGGCAAGCTTGATTTCGAGCAACATGGGCCCCCTCTCCTAACCCCTGGATCCCAGCCTACGCTGTCCTACGATCCCACGCGCCATGAGGTAGGTGACCATGAGATAGGAGCCATACACGGTCACGAAGGCGATAGCGGTGACGAGCACGGGGACAAGCCAGCTCGCCTTCCCCAGCATGGCCACGACCTTCATGACCTGCGAGAGCGCGACTGCGCTGTGCGCCAGGGCCACCAGAAGCGGCAACAGGAAGAATGCGAGCACCTGCGCGAAGAGCGAACCCATGGCCATGCCGGACGGGCAACCGAGCTCGAAGAGCAGACGATAGCTGGGCGCGGCGTCCGAGGCAGCCGAGAGCTGTTGGATGGCGAGGATGGCGGCACAGGCGATCACGAGTACGAAGCCTATGTAGATGGCCAGGTACGAGATGATGGCGGTTGTCCCACGCGAGCTCTTCTCTATCTCCGTGCGCGTGGAATAGAAAACGGCGCCCACCCCCTCCGGCTCCACGCCCAGGGCTTCCCGGACATCCTCGAAACGCCTGTCCCCCTCCTCGACCGGCACGGAGTAGTTCAGGTTCACGCAGATGGAGCTTGGCGTCACGGAGGCCACGACGTCATCGGGCACGACGCAGAAGCCATAGGAGTAGTCCGAGTTGCGTAGCGTCGCCGCAGCAGACGAGTCAACCGACGACGCGACGGGGACGAGCGTGCGCCCACCCAGCCTGAGCGGTGTTCCCGCAGACATCACGTCATCAAGGAAGTCCCCGAGCACCTCGCCCGAGGCCGTGCCACATGCCAGCAGGTAGCCACCATCGCCCAGCTGGACCTCCCCCAGGCCGCACGCACGCCGCGCGGCATTGTACTCGGAGGCCGCGACGAGGTAGAGCGAGTCGTCCTGGTAGGTCCCGGGAACCTGCCTGCCCTGTACCAATGCCCCCGAGGCGTCGGACAGCGCACCCAGGGTGAGGGCCCCGCCGCCCTCGACGTCGGCGCCATCGTAGCGCGAGACCATGACGACCTGCCGGGAGAACGAGGCGAGGTCCACGCCATGGCTCCCCAGGAACGTCTCGGCGTCCTGATGGCGCAAGCCTGCGTCCCTCCCATCCTGTCCCCCATGTGAGCGCTGGTACAGCTCGATCGAGGCATCGTAGGGCGCCCTGCGCGCGACCTCGCCGCTCAGACCTGCGCAGATCCCCAGGCCGCCCGACACGCTCGTGATCGCCAGGAAGAGGATGAGGGACACGACGCCCATCGAGACCGACACGGTATTCACCCGGGATGAGAGCTGTCGCACCGTGAACATGTTGAGACCTCGGTAATAGCCTCCCCTGAAGGCCCGAGCCACATGGAACAGGACGCCCGACAGAGAGAGAAAGAACACGACCGTGCCCACGAAGACGATTGCCGTCGTCAGGAAGAAGCCGTTGTACTGGTCGGGACTCTCGATGGGCAGGCCGTCACGCAGCAGGCGGGCATACGCCCAGCCGATGAGGCCCACACCCAGCATGACGCCCGCAAGCGTCACGGGAAGGTTGCGAGCCCGCATCCGCTCGTTGGTGCGCGCGGCACCCATGAGTTCGACGAGCCGGACCTTGCGTAGCGTCCGCAGGTTGAAGACGAGCATCGTCAGGAACACCGCGACGAAGCAGCCCAGGGTGAAGAGGGCCGCCATCGAGGAGAAAGTGAAGGCGAAGTTGGTGACCGTGTCGTTGAACAGCGCCGCCGTCATGAAGACGAGCAGCTGTGAGAGCAGCACGCCCGCCGCCAGCCCAACCACGAACGACGCCACCGACGCCAGGAAGGTCTCGAGCACGAGGACGAGGGACACCTGGGAGCGCGTCATGCCCAGCAACTGGTAGAGGCCAAGCTCGCGCTTGCGGCGCCGAACGAGGTAGTTGTTGGCGTAGACCATGAGAAAGCCCAACACCAGCGCCAGGAACACCGTGACGAACCGCATGATCAGAGCGATTGCCTGGACCATGGAGCGGGTGTCCTCGGAGAGGAACGCCGCCTGGTCGGAGATGGTGTTGAATGCGTAGAACACGGCGACGCCCAGCGAGAGCGTGACGAAGTAGACGGCATAGTCGCGCAACGACTTGCGCACGTTGCCGAGGGCGAGCCTAAAGAACATCTCCCTGTCCTCCCCCGATCGTCGCGACGACGTCCATGATCTGGTCGAAGAAGGCACTGCGGACGAGGTCCCCGCGCCTGAGCTCAGTGAAGATCCTCCCATCCTGGATGAAGAGCACGCGGCGGCAGTAGCTCGCCGCGAAGCTGTCGTGGGTGACCATGAGGATGGTCGCGTCGAGCTGCTCGTTCAGGGCATCGAAACGCTCGAGGAGGAGCTTGGAGTTCTTTGAGTCAAGGGCGCCCGTGGGCTCGTCCGCAAGAACGAGCGTGGGACTCGTCACCATGGCGCGGCAGGCGGCGACGCGCTGGCGCTGCCCACCCGAGGCCTGGTAGGGGAACTTGCCGAGAACCTCCACCACACCCAGTGCCTGGGCCATGCGCTCCACGCGCCCATCGACCTGGGCGGGATCCACGTGGGCGATGGTGAGCGGCAGGGCGATGTTCTCGCGGCAGGTCAGCGTGTCAAGCAGGTTCGAGTCCTGGAAGATGAACCCCAACTGCTCCCTGCGGAAGGCCGCAAGCTGCTTGGAGCGCATGTGCGTCGCGTCGACGCCATCGATGAGGACGCTCCCCGCCGTCGGGCGGTCGATCGTGGCGATGCAGTTGAGCAAGGTGGTCTTGCCCGAACCCGAGGGGCCCATGATGGCGACGTACTCCCCCCTCTCGACAGAGAACGACACGCCGTCGAGCGCCCGCGTGGCGCTGCCCAGCCTCCCGCCGTAGACCTTCTCGACGTTCACGACCTCAAGGGCCTTGTTCATGGCACATACCGCCTTTTCTCGTTGCGATGGGCTTATCGGGGGGAGACCCAGAGCAGCACCAGCATGCCGATGCCCAGGCCAAAGTAGCAGACGGACCACAGGACCCACTGCAGGGGCGTCATGTCCCCGTTGAGGCGCCTCTCGTTCGCCTCCCAGAACCGCTGGGCCGTAGGGTTCATCCTCTTCATGTCTCCTCCTCTGCTTCCGTCGATGGGTGCCCCCCTTGGGGCACGACCCCATCATGGACGCGGGGGGACATGGGTGCCATCGATGTGGCTTACAGATGGGTGACGGTTTCGTAAGATTGGCAAGGGCGCCTGCGGACGGGCAGAGACGGATGCCATGCCGGGGACCGACGTAGGGTCATGCGAGGCGGGCGCCGGAGGGCAGGCGTGGGGCGCCTACGAGGAGATCTGGTCCACGTAGTGCATGCGGTTCGTGGGAAAGGAGATGCTCACCCGCGTCCACGAGCCGCACTCGGACGCGATGGACACGTGCAGGCCCATCTTGTCGCAGAGCCTCTTGACCAGGAAGAGTCCGATGCCCGTGGACCGCGACGAGGACCGCGAGCGGCCCCTCTCTCCCACGAACCCCTTGTCGAAGACGCGGGGGAGGTCGGCTGCGGGAATGCCCATCCCATTGTCCTCGACCTCGAGCACCACGTGCTCGCTGGCACGCCCCACGTCGTGCCGCGTGGCCCGAAGCGTCAGCACGGCGCCACGGGCACCGGGACCCTCCGTGGGCGCGCGGTACTTCGCGGCATTCTCCACGAGCTGGCCCAGAATGAAGGCAACCCACTTGGCATCCGAGAAGACGACCAGGTCGAGGCCTTGCGCGGACACCGACACGCCCCGGTCGATGAGGCTGCGCGCATGCGTCCGCAGGGCATCACGCACGACCTGGGAAAGGGGCAGCTCTCGGACAACGTAATCCCTGTCGAGGCTGCCCGAGCGTGCGTAGTAGAGGGCCTGTTCCACGTATCCGTCTATACGCCCCAGCTCGCGGAGCATGGCCGAGGACAGCGCGCCGGGGTTGTTGTCGGCCATGAGCCGTGCGGCCGCGATGGGAGTCTTCACCTCGTGGACCCATGCCTCAACGAACGTGCGGTAATCGGCCCCCTCCGAACGGACGGCGTCGATGCGGGAGCGGAAGTCCTGCGCGAGGGCGTCAAAGGCCTCCCATGCCAGGCGGCCCTCGAGAAAATGAGGCTCCTCCACCAAGTCAGGCATGGACAGGGGACCTGCGGCCTCCCTGCCTTCGGGCCCCTCGCGCACGATGTGCCTGCCGACGGAACGCCAGAACGAACGACGGGCGAAGTACGACACGAGCAACCTCGCGAGGGCGGATGCCACGAGAATGACCGTCACGAAGGCCAGCACGGAGTCACCCATGCCTGCCCCACGCAGGACGAGCTGCACCGCCAGGATGGAGGCAACCGTCACGAAGAGGGCGGCCACGTGGTCGGCCGCATAGCGGACGAGGCTCATGGGCGCACCGAGTAGCCCTGGCCGCGATGGGTCACGAGGAGTTGGCCACAGCCTATCTTGGAGAGGGTCTGGCGGAGACGGTTCACGTTCACCGTCAGCGTGTTGTCGTCCACGAAGGTGTCGGAGTCCCAAAGCTCGCACATGATGGTCTCGCGGGGGACGATGACACCGGAATTGCGCATGAGCAGCGAGAGGATGCGCAGCTCGTTCTTGGTGAGCTCCACATCCCGGCCGTTCGCTAGGGCACGCGAGCGCGCAACGTCCAGCGACAGCCCCCCACAGGCGAGGGTGGACCCGGAAGCGCCGCCTACGCGACGCAGGAGTGCCTCCACATGGGCGAGGAGGACGTAGCTGCTGTAGGGCTTGGAGACGAAGTCGTCCGCGCCAAAGGTCATGCACATGACCTCGTCCATCTCCGTGCTGCGGCTCGTCACCACCATGATGGGCACACCCGAATGGGCGCGCAGCTCGCGGCACACGGTCGTGCCGTCCAGCCCCGGCAGCCCCAGGTCAAGCAGGACGAGGTCGGGCGAGGCCTCCAACACGTCCTCGACCAGGCTGTCGAACACATGAGGGGTGACCACCTCGTAGCCACTCCTACCCAAAAGCTCGCAGAGAGACGAGCGCAGGGGCGCATCGTCCTCGACCACCACTATCCTTGCCATGCGCACGGCCTCCCAATCCGCTCGCGTGAGTCCTCCTCGCCTAGGATACGACAGGGGCGCAGCGGCGTCATGCCGGCAGGACCGCCAGGGCTATGAGCAGCTGGGCGGCGTAGTACACCGAGAGGCTCGCGGCACGCCGGAGCGCCTTCCGTCCTCTTGTGCGCCCCGTGCCGGACGGGCGCGACGTGCCAGTCGGGTCCCCTGCGACGCACGCGGCCTTCACGGAGGATGTGGCTCCAGCGGCCTCTGCGGGGGATGCGGCGGCCCCAAAGGCGTTCAGCGCCAGGAGCGAGTCGGACAGCAGGAACAGCAGGGCCCCGACGGCAAAGGAGAGGGCCGGCGGCGACGGCATCGCAACCGCATCCACGACGGCGAAGCCCGCCATAAGGCAGACGGTCAGGAGATAGGCCCCATAGGCGCAGCGGCGGTATCCCGTGACCGAGAGCCGTCGGGCCATCCAGCCGAGAAGGACGGCCGTCCCCGTCAGGCCCACGGACAGACCTGCCGCGGGCTGGCTGCAGCGGGGCACGAGGACGGCAAGGTAGGCGACATGACCGAGGAAGAACATCACGGCACCTTGACCGAAGAGGTGACGTCGGCGCGTGAGGACGAAGCGCAGCGCATGGAGCACGTCGCCTGCGGCCCCCAGAAAGAGCCCCAGACACACGAGGGCAGCAGGGGCCACCGACGCACCCGACTGGGAGTCCCCTTGCGCGCATGCGGCCAGGCCCACCACGCCCAACAGCACGAACGCGGCAGACGCCAGTGCCTTGAGCACGGCGGCGGAAACGTAGGCGTGCCGCAGGTCCGCGCGGATGAAGAGCGCCTGCAGCAGACAGCCCACGATGACGGTCACAATCGCGGCGGGGGGCATGGCGGCTACGACGGGAGCTACGTCAGCGACTGCACTGGGCACGTTCTTCTCCTTGGGTGATCGCTCGTGACGGGCGTGGGGCCGGGACGGGCGGGTCGTCACCACTTCCAGAGGTGGGTCGGCGACACCGCCGACGGTCCCACGGTAGCACGTCCGCATGGTATCCGCCGGGCGTCGTCGTGTGCTCCGGCAGCCATCGTCGCGGCGATGCTCAAGGGTGCGGAGAAGAGGGCAAGGGAGCTGTGCGCGATGCAGGCAAACCTGTCCGGGAACGACAAGGACACCCTCGATGCCTATGAGCGCGACTTCATCGGCCGGTTCGCCCACAGCTCGAGCGCCATCGAGGGCCGCACCCTCTCGCCCATCGAGACCCAGCTCGTCCCCGAGAGCCGGCACGAGGTCGCGCAGCGTCCCCCTGGGAGGGGAGCAGTAGTTTCGGGAGGCCACCTATACTTTCCACGCGGCTCCGGGGTGTGGTGCAGCTTGGTAGCGCATCTGCTTTGGGAGAAAAGGGCCGCTAGTTTGAATCCAATTGACCGGATTACGAAGCAGCAGGTTACAGGCCTACTTTAATTACTGAAACTTCTTGTGTAACACGAGACTGAAAAAGTCAGGCCATTGAATCGAAAAAGGCCGGGTCCCTGCGGCTCGGCCTTCAGTGTGAAGATAGATAAACGCATCATTTGGTTCGTGCGCTGGCGCCATGGCGTCCACAATGTTTGCACACGCATGGCATGGTTCTCATTTGTGGCGCTTGTAGACCTCGCGCCTGTGGGCCACATCGACCACGAGAACCAAGAGAACCTCGTCCTCCATGTCGCACACGATGCGGTGGTCGCCGACCCGATAGCGCCACAAGCCCGACAGGTTGTGTCTCAGGGCCCTTCCTCTTGTGCGGGGGTCTTCGAGTTTCGACACACTCTCAAGCTCGTCGAGAATCCTCGACGAGACCGAGCGATCGAGCCGTCGCAGGGCCTTGTCGGCGGCCTTTGTGAACTTAATCCTCCAGGCCACAGTGCGCCCTCACCTCATCGAGGCTGTAGGTCTCTAGCCGCCCCGCTCGATAGTCTTCGATGTCCTTGAGGATTCCGTACTCGTACTCGAGCCTGTCGATGGACTCCGCAAGGGCCTCGGTCATATAGAACGTCTTCGTGCGCCCCGTAGACTTTGCCAGCTGGTCGTACCTTGCGACCAGCTCCTTAGGCATTCTCAATGCCGCAGTCGCAGTTTCCATCACGCACCTCCCAGTTCGTTTGTTTGCGTGTTATACAGTTTAACACATTAACACAGGGGGGGGGTGACCGCTGTCGAGGGGTCGCGCTGACCGCTCCGTCCAACGAACGGCCGAGGGGATCTGCGAGCTCCCAGGCTTTTCTCTAGTGCAGAGTCCATTTTTCCCGCTCATGCATCACAGGTAGGTGACTCGGTGGGCCTTTCGGAGAAGTCCTCGTGATGCTTCGGGGCGCAGTCATATACGACGTCGTCGTTGGCACCTCGTCTATTAAAAATCGAAGGAGGTGAGGTGCTCTCATGTCAGCGGCGCTGGCAAGGATTGACGCCTCGCTCATCCTAGCGAGCGCCTTTCTGCCTCAGCGAGTCCAGCTCAGCGAAGCTCTCCGCCGTCTTGATCAGGGTGTCTCTGCGTCCGTCTTCGCACCTCTCGTACAGGTTCGTGAGGTATGTCTTGCGCTCAGCCAGAGCACTTACGGAGACAGGCCTCCCCACCAGCTCGTCGAGGGTCACATCGAGAACATCCGCGACGGCACAGACGTTCTCGATGCTCATGCCATTGACTCCGTATTCCCACTTTCCGTAGGTGTCGGCCTTCATCCCCAGCTTGGCAGCCATTTCCCTTGCTGTCATCCCGCGTTCTTTGCGCAAGCGCTTCAATTGCAGCATCTAGACTCCAAAGAATGATTTCCAATCCAAATCTTAGGGGATCATCCCCGCGTGAGCGTCCTCATTGAGAGGTCGGCGATGATGTTCGCACACTGCCGCGCTGCCTCCCCTATCCGCGTCTTTGCCTTGTGCGCGTTGTGCGTCTCAAGGCGCTTGATTTCGTAGGTGATACCATCCACCGACACGTCTGCCGTATTGGAACCTGGTTTGGGATCATCCCCGCGCGTGCGGGGAGCAGCGTACGTCTCCTACCTCAAGCAGATCCAGGCGATGTGCGGCGTGCAGGTGACCCGCGACGAGGGCGCCACCTCGGCGCTCGCGCGTCAGAGGAGGGAGTCCCCGCTGGCCAGATAGGAGGTGCGGATGGCCGGGCTCGTCGGCAGGGAGGAGCCGCGCCTCTGCACGCCGCCACTGAGGGAGCTGACGCCCGACACCACGCTCGGGTTCGACGTCATCCGCTTCGCCACGGAAACCCTGGGCATGTCCCTGCGCCCGTGGCAGAGGTGGCTCCTCATCCACGCCCTCGAGGTCGTGGGCGACTTCGGCGGGGACTGGCACCTCCGCTTCTCGACAGTGCTCACCCTCGTGGCGAGGCAGAACGGCAAGACGGCGGTCATCGGCGTGGTCACGCTCTACTGGCTCTACATGCTCCACGCCGCGCTGGTCATCGGCATGGCGCAGGACCTCACCCGCTCGGGCGACACCTGGGACGCGGCCGTCGCGATGGTCGATGACACGCCGTCGCTCAGGGCGGAGCTCGTGCGCCCGAAGCGCGGCAACTCGGGCCGCGACCTCGTGCTCACGCACCGCAGGCACTACGTCACCAAGCCGCCGACGCGCGGGGCGGGGCGCGGGCCGTCGGCACAGCTCGTCATCATGGACGAGATGCGCGAGCAGCAGTCATGGGACGCCTGGGACGCCATGGCCGACACGACGCTGACCCAGGAGAACGGCATCATCTGGTGCGCCTCAAACGCGGGCGACGCCCTCTCGATCGTCCTTCGCTCGAAGCGGTTCCAGGCGCTCAGGGCCATCGGAGACCCGGACGGCTGGCGCGTCTCCCAGAAGGACCTCGCGGCGCTCAACCTCCCGGAGGACGAGGCGCTCGGCCTCTTCGAGTGGAGCGCGGCCCCAGGCCGCGACGTGTGGGACACGGAGGGGTGGCGCGAGGCCAACCCCTCGCTCGGCCACGGCCTCACGGAACGCAAGCTCCGCGCCTCCATCTCGGGCAAGACCGAGGCGGGCGCGCGCACCGAGAACCTCTGCCAGTTCGTGGGCGTGACGGAGGACCCGCCGTTCCCGGACGGCGCGTGGGAGGCGGGAACCGACGCCGCGAGCGAGATAGCGCCCGACAGCACGCTCTGGTGGGCAATCGACGTGAGCGCCAACCGCATGCACAGCTGCATCGCCGTGTGCGGCCTGCGAGCCGACCGCACCTACCACGTCGAGGTCGTGGCCTACCGCCCGGGCCTCGGCTGGGTGAGCGGCTGGCTCTCCGAGAGGGCCGACCCGGCACGCCCCATGCGCATCGCCTACCAGGGCAGGGGAGCACCCGTCACGTCCATGGCCGACGTGTACGGACAGGTGGACGGCGTGGAGCTGGTGCCCGTGCAGGGCCCTGACGTCCCCGCCTACGCGGGCCGGTTCTGGGACGGCGTGGCGGCGCTCGACCCAGGGGGCGTCGATGGCGAGGGCAGCGACGCGGTGCCGGTGCGACACAGGCCGCAGCCCGTCCTCGACCTCGCCGCCGCCATCGCCCGCACCAGGGCGTCGGGCGACGGCGCGTGGATGTGGGACAGGAGCGGCAGTGCGGAGGACATCTCCCCGCTCGTCGCCTGCGCGACGGCGTACGGGCTCGCCACCGCCGCGACCGCCGAGGAGCAAACCGAGAGCGCCTACGAGGAGTGCGGGCTGACCGTGCTGTAGCCCACGCCGTGCCACGACACTCACAAGAGGAAGACGATGGTTACGCTCGATGACTTGGCGGCGATCGCCGCGCGGCACGACACCTCCATGAGCTGGGCGCTGCTGCGCGCGCTGCCCGCCCGTGGGGTCTCCGTGCGCCTTCCGCGCGCGAGGCGCCACGCCCACGACCACGGGCGGGCCTACGAGGTCACGACCGAGGAGGCCCTGTGGTGCATGCGCCACAACCGTGACGTCATCGGGGCGGTGCGCTAGCTGCGGCGCTCCATGTCCTCGCGTATGAGCCGCTTGACGTACCCGGCCTTGTTGGGCTGGGCGTCGAGCCATGCGAGGAGGTCGGCGTCCACCGGCATGAAGCGTATCGACACGTTCTTGGTGCTCCTCTTCTGGTACTTTGCGCTCGCCCTCTTCTGGGCCTCGGTCTGCATGCCCCTCTCCTTTCCGTATGTGAGGAAGTGATATGATGGTGGAAGCGAGTTTGATTACCAGTCGAAACGACACTGCCCCAAAACGCATCGCAGACCCCGTGAGCACGTTTCGCGGTTTGATTACCAGTCAAAACGACACTGCCCCAAAACGCCTATGGGAGGACTAACGCATGGCAATTGTTTGATTACCAGTCAAAACGACACTGCCCCAAAACGCCTATGGGAGGACTAACGCATGGCAATTGTTTGATTACCAGTCAAAACGACACTGCCCCAAAACCCTCGTCCAAACGTCGCTTCGTCCATCCGAGTTTGATTACCAGTCAAAACGACACTGCCCCAAAACACCTGGCGGAGGCCATCGCCACCGGCGGCAGTTTGATTACCAGTCAAAACGACACTGCCCCAAAACATGAAGGATTACACGCTTGGTGCGGGTGAAGTTTGATTACCAGTCAAAACGACACTGCCCCAAAACCCCGAGTCTGGGCTTGTCGACAAGTCGGCGGTTTGATTACCAGTCAAAACGACACTGCCCCAAAACCGAATGCGACGCTCATGTGCGTGACTCCGAGTTTGATTACCAGTCAAAACGACACTGCCCCAAAACCCATATCACGACACCATTCCTGACGAGAGGGTTTGATTACCAGTCAAAACGACACTGCCCCAAAACCCCGAGTCTGGGCTTGTCGACAAGTCGGCGGTTTGATTACCAGTCAAAACGACACTGCCCCAAAACCGAATGCGACGCTCATGTGCGTGACTCCGAGTTTGATTACCAGTCAAAACGACACTGCCCCAAAACACCTCTCGGAGGGTCACCGCGAGTTCGCCTGTTTGATTACCAGTCAAAACGACACTGCCCCAAAACCCATATCACGACACCATTCCTGACGAGAGGGTTTGATTACCAGTCAAAACGACACTGCCCCAAAACTGCGAGGTGGTCAGGTGCCGGGATTGCGTAGTTTGATTACCAGTCAAAACGACACTGCCCCAAAACCCCGGATTGAGCATGAGGGCGTCGGTACGGGTTTGATTACCAGTCAAAACGACACTGCCCCAAAACCCGTCCGTCTTCATCCCACGGCTCTCGAGGTTTGATTACCAGTCAAAACGACACTGCCCCAAAACTCGCGCGGCGGATGATGGAGTCGGCTATGCGTTTGATTACCAGTCAAAACGACACTGCCCCAAAACGCTAACAGATATTATCTGTAAACAGATGGGGTTTGATTACCAGTCAAAACGACACTGCCCCAAAACCCATGGAAGTACCTCCCATTGTCAAGAGAGTTTGATTACCAGTCAAAACGACACTGCCCCAAAACTCCCCTATATCCCGAAGTCGAAGGGGACCGGTTTGATTACCAGTCAAAACGACACTGCCCCAAAACCGCGAAGCCTAGCAGGCGTCTGGTCGATGCGTTTGATTACCAGTCAAAACGACACTGCCCCAAAACTGATATACGAATCGATGGTCGAGGCCGCAGGTTTGATTACCAGTCAAAACGACACTGCCCCAAAACCTTGCCCTTGGTGTTGACGCGAATGACGTGGTTTGATTACCAGTCAAAACGACACTGCCCCAAAACTCGTTGCCGCGAGGGTAATCAGGAAGTTCAGTTTGATTACCAGTCAAAACGACACTGCCCCAAAACGCCGCGCTGCTGCGCCACCTCGTCCACCTTGTTTGATTACCAGTCAAAACGACACTGCCCCAAAACAAAGGTCCGCCTTGCCAAGGCTAGACATCGGTTTGATTACCAGTCAAAACGACACTGCCCCAAAACTGCGATATTAGACAGGAGGTGAGGTGATGGTTTGATTACCAGTCAAAACGACACTGCCCCAAAACAGGAATGTCACCCATCTTATCCATCTCGGAGTTTGATTACCAGTCAAAACGACACTGCCCCAAAACCGTTGAAGCTCCTGCCCGACGCCGCCGCGAGTTTGATTACCAGTCAAAACGACACTGCCCCAAAACCGCGATATAATTCCTATCATCCCCTGCGTGGTTTGATTACCAGTCAAAACGACACTGCCCCAAAACATTGGAGCAAAATCCCCTCTGCAAGAGACGGCCCTTTCGACTAGCACCTGTTACTCAGTGTTCGATAAAGTCCAGGTCAATAACCCTTTTACTCTCGTAATCATAGACTACATCATCCATCCATTTCTCAAGAAGAAGTACTGGGACGTTCGTGAAAAAGACGTGCTCGAAGAACATTCCCAATCCCCTTTCCGTCAGAAATGTCTTGAGATTTACAAACACGATGCACTGAGTAACGCCTGCGTCAAGAGATAACGAAAGAAAATCCATGCAACTATCAAGGATCGACTGCTGTGAAGTACGATTAACACCAAAACCAAACGCTTTAACAAACCTTTGTATGTCCCATTCTATTTCAAAATCATACTCAGCATGCATTGTCATACCCAAAGACATGTACTTAGAGACAATATCAGCCGCCGACCGATCTATGGAGGTTCGCAGCTCTTCATCCTCTAACAGCGCAGTCTGGAATCTCTTTATCACAGCCCCAAGCAAAGGCTTACTATTCCACGGTAGCTCTAAGGGACTCTCAATGAAGATAAGCGCATCCTTTGGCGAGAGCTCCTCTTCATCATTCCAAAGTGTATAGGGCTCAGGTGCTTGTCTTCCCTGGCCTTCCTTCAAGGAGAGACATATGCGTGAGAATAGCTCGGCGTTTGTAACCTCCAATGTCGTGACCCTACCAGGTTGAATGTCTAGGGGGTCATCAAGACCAGAGAACGACAGCCTCATATGATCAGAAGCTCTTCCATGGTATCCACCTCGTCATATACGCTCCGGTTGCCCGTTATGTACTCCATGGTGGCAAATTGGCTCTCGGTCACTTTGAGTATCTGGACCAAGCCACTGGATGGACGGTTCTTCCTCAGCCGCATCACTGCGGCGCCGGCAGTTCCATCGTTTGTAACGAGTTTCGCATAAACAGACTCCTGAAGCATCAAGTATCCATCGTGAAGAAGATACTTGCGAAAGAGACGATACTCCCTACGTTGTGCAGCAGTATCGATCGGCAAATCAAAAAAGACGATCAGCCTCATGTAACGTATCCTCGCCTCCATGGTCATACGATATCGAAGGGCTCTATCTCACCCACCGCCAAACGCCTGCAAAGTGCGTTGAGACAATCCTGGACATAGAGCGAAATGACCGAACTGACCTTATACTTTCCATCGCGATAGCAAATGCTCACATTGAGCACATCAGCAAGGAGGCGTCTTGTTTCCTTCGTAAAGTCGACCTCAACGTTATCAAAGACAAGCCGATCAACGATAGGTCGAAAAGGCTCCATGAGATCACAGGCGAGATTAAATTGATTATATTCGCTTCTATGGCAGATGCCAAGCGGTGTAAGGTAGCCGCGGGATACGATTTCACGACTCACAGCAGAAAGAATGACTGCGTATCCGTAGTTCAAAGCGGCGTTTATGGGGCAGTCAATGTCGCGCGAAAAACCATTGCCGAAAAGTACGGGGAAGTAGAGCCGTGCGGCAGCAGCTTCGCGATTGGTGGTATCCCCCGACCTAACCTCATCCACCATCCCTTGGAGCTGATCTGAAAACCCCTCTCGTCCCCGCAGTTCAAGCAGCCTCGCCTGGTGAGAGATCTTATCTTTCACCACATGCTGCCATACGCGCTTCTTGGACGGTTCGCTCCATTCAAGTTGCTCTGCAATACGTTTGCTCGTGTTGTGAGCACCATAGAGTGGCAAATACTGCCCTATTGGGTTGCACTTCTCGTCTGACACGACGAAAGAAATCTTTGCCTTGGCCAATTCGGAGAGCAGATAGGCACTAATGAATGCCCGTGTTGACTGAAGAGTAACGGAAGAGATTTCCGAAAGGTGTACCTTCACTATCTCGTCCTCCTTGCGGACAACAAGATAGCCTCCCTTATAGGTGCACTTGCAGGGACTTTCTATAAGAATGTTCCTAAAGCCCAATGCGAGTCCGCCTCTCAAACATGCCTGTCACGGACTGGTCGATGAGGACAAAGCTGCTAGCAGGATTATTCAACTTTGCATTGAAGTCGAACTTCATCTGGGCAGCATGCTTTGCTCCCCCAACTAAGCTCAAGTCAACCGAATTACTCTTAGCCCTAATCCTGTCCAGAATGCTGATAAGGATTTTAGATTTATCGTCGGAAGAGATCATATAAAAGTTTTGAGAAAGTTTGTCGAGCTTTAACTGGGAAAATAAAAGGGCGCACCTATCAGAGCCCCTCCGCTTCAAGTTGTCAAAGAAACTATCTTGAGCATTGCCAATTTTATCGATAGCGCTAGGATCTGCTCCATTGATGCACTTGGCACAGGTACTTATTATCTTCATCTCATCTAGCGAAAAAGCGAGTTCAGTTGCGTTGGTTACTGCATCTGCAGCAGTTACCAACAGCCTGCAGTTATCTACTTCAATCAGCTGCTTTTTCATTATCTTGCGAACCATGCGAACATGTTCAAGATTCTCTTGGAGAGCTAGACGAGAAACGTATTCTTCCAGCCTTTTCTGATTGGCCATTCGAGCAGCAATGGATGTCGGGATTCCTATGAACCTGAGTACTCTTTCTCCCGACGAGACGTCACTCGCTTCATAAATAAGAAAGTATGAGTAAAGCAGGTCGGAGTAGCCACCATACAGATTTGGGTCAAGCCCTTGCTTCAGAGGTATCTCATGCTTATGCTTGCCCTTAGGAGAATATATTGTCTCTCCCCAATAGCGGCCACCATATCGTGTATCTCCCTCCACGGGCATACGGCTTATAAAGCACTGGCGACAGTTAAGCACGCGACGGATCCCCTCGACCTCAGCCTTAGCATCCCAATCGTCCTTGAATATCTCGCCTGTCTCCTCATCAAAACCCGAGCTAAGGAAGCTGTTAACGATAAAGCCCTGCGTATGTGCAAGACAGTGAGACTTCTTATACTCCCGCGCCTGCATACGAGCATAGTCGCGCATGATGCGCGCAAGCCCAATGGGATTGTCATAGACGCTGGGATGACGCTTCTGGATGAAGAGGCCGATACGACAGGCAAGGAAAGCGTCGTGCGCATGGTGGAAATCATTGGCCTCACGGCATTTGACTAGACCAGCTGCTTCACGCAAATCATGCGAGATGCCAGCCTTCACCGGCACGATCCGCGTGTTTGGATACCTCGCCTCAAACAGTGTCTGAACAAGCTTGACCATCTGGCTGGTCTCGACGATCTGCCGCGCGACAAACCCCTTCATGGCCTTATCATCAATATGGTTGCGGAAGAGATTCCTGAACTTCTTGTCGCCCACCAGCTTTGCGTCATGCAGCATACGCCAGTATCCGCCCATCTTCTGCCTGATAGAGGAATCGATAAGCAACGCGTCCGTCTTATGCTGGTTCTCCTCGCGGTACACGAGCACCTTGTTCTCGAAGCTGTCATCCTTTATGTACGAGCGTGGAATGATGTGATCAACCTCGTATTTTCCAGTATGTAGCTCCTCAATCTTGATTGGACGCCCTGAGTACATGCACTTACCCCGTTGCATGAAGTACAACGAGAGCCGTTCGTCCATATCCCCCGGTGCTTTTTCGCACAGTTCTTTCCAAAGCGATGGATCATCTTTCTTAAATTTTTCGAGGGCGCTCTTGATTGCGTCATAGCGTCTCTTGGTGCGCTTGCCTTTCTTGCGTGGATCATCCTCCTCACGTGTCACCTCAATGAAGATGTTGGTGGGCTCTTTCCTCGCAATAGAGGCGATCTCATCCACAATGCGTACAGCCTGGTTGATACTTCTCCGAATCGCAGGAGACCCAGGTAGGTCATTTACATCCATAAGGCCATTATTGTGCTCGCGGAAATAATCCCTGTTGAGGCCATCAATAGCCTTCTGGAAGCCAAGGTCCTCGTCACGGAGCACTTCCATAAAGACCATCGTGCGAGAACGTTGGCCATTGTTCGGATTCCCCTCACGCAGCACATCCATAATCGACTTGCGACCAGTATCCGTATTGACCTTAATGTCCGTGAGGAGTCTCTTCGATAGCCGTCCCCAGCCCGTAAAGCGTTTCTTGCAGATGACCTTTATCTGCTCGGAGGTCAGCCTATCACCACCGTATGCTTCCTCGATCTTCCGCTTGAGAATGTCCCTATCCTCAAATAGCGTGCTCCAAAGGATGATCTGCTCGATCATCGTATAGTCGGCCTCGTCCAGCCCGTCAGTTTTGAATACGTCCTTACAGAAGAAGATATACGAGCCGAGCTTTGACTCAAACCCATGCTCTCCCTGTCCTCCGCGCACACGAGCACCTGTAAAATTGTATTTGCGCTCCAACCAATCGGAGACCTTATTGTATGTGACGGAACGAGTTCTTCTGAACAAGTCGCACATGATGCGCTCGCGTTGGGCGGCGTCAAAACGACGCTCATCGTCCCCATCAACCGTCCAATGCGCACCGTTAAATTCGTTGAGAGCACAGAATTCCTCATAGAGCAGAGAGCACTTGGGGAGGACGGGCTCCCCCTGGAGGTAGGTGCAGTCACCCGTCATGCGCATTATGAAGTCTTCGGCACTCTTATCGCGATCGATGATCTCTTCCCAGTTCCATGGGGTGATGACAGCATGCTCCATACCATCCTTGCGTGATGACCATGCAAAGCGCTCTTTACCGTCATGGCCAATCGCGGCATTTTTCCTGGTAAGCGGCCCCACATAATAGGGAATCCTGAAGGACACGAGCGACTCAATCTTGTCTTCTTCAGACAGGAGGAAGGGATAGTGTTTCCCCTGGTTTTCGAGGATGGTATGCAACTCCTCTAGATGAAGCTGGTAGTAGATGCTCCCGTTATCGCTCGTCTTGAGCCTGCGAAGAAACTTCTGCTCGCCAAAGGCTACCATCATCTCTTGGTAACGCTCATCCTGCAGCGCATCCGTTCCCTTGAAGAGTTCCTTGACTGACTTCTGGAAGTCATCATAGTTCGCCTTTGTGGTACCAAGGTTATATCGGGTATACCCCCGCGCCTCGTCTACGACGTAGTCGCTTGACCCCGCATATGTCTCACCACGGAAAAATAAGTCGTATTTCTGTGGCGCATATGTACGTGTAAGCTCCTTGAGCAGTCTCAAGTCTCTTCCGTACTGCTTGTACTTGGCAACCATGTTGGCCGAGATGGTCTGGCCTGATGGATCTGCATAAGAAAGGAGCTCCTGCAAGATGTAGGCTGAGTACAACTTGCAAAGCGCCTGGAACAATTCTCCACTATCATCAGGACAGGATTCACGAACGGCCTCGACATCTTCGTCAGACGACAAATAAATGTATGATGTCTTCTCAGCAGGAAACTCACCGAAGATGTTCTTCATCTCCACCTTGAGTCCGACGATTGCCTTAGCGATTGCCTCGTTACACTGCTTGCTCTGCTTTGCGTCCCCACAATCGACACCAGTTAGCTTGGCAATCTCCTTTGCCTGGTCGCTGCGCCCTTTCTCGCCATCAGCCAGCACATTGAGAATGGCCTCGTCGATAGCACCATCATCTTCCTCGCCTTTCCAAGCGCACTCATAGTCACGCTCCGAACACCAATCGTTCAAAGCCAGTCGCAGACTCTTCACCGCCTGAGCAGGATTTGCATCACGAGAACTCAGACTCTTGTTGTTCTCACGCAGGAAGTTGCCCCTATGCTTCACGATGTTATGAGTAGCAAGATAGATGAGACGAATGTCGGCTTTCTCGTCCGTTTCCATCAGCCATTTGCGTAGGTGGTAAATGGTAGGAAAGCGCTTGTAATAATCCACTTCGTTGAAGTCTGAGTCATTGAAGATGGGCCATGTGTAATCCGCATGTCCCTTTTCCCTATCTCCCACATACAGGCGCGATTGTCTAAGCCTGCAAAAGAACTCTGAGTCAACCTTGCTGACCTCATCTTGGAAGAGACTCTGTAGAAGGTCGAGCCGCCAACGCCTGCGAACATAACGACGCCGTTGGCTGCGGTGTATACGCGCCCCTGCAGCAGTTTGCGCTGCGTCGAAAAGCCTGCTACCCAGAGTGGGCTTGCCCTTGAAGTGCGCGATGGCCCCAGCTTTATCTGTAACTGCCCATCCAACGGAGTTGGTGCCCATGTCCAGACCGATGTTGTACTCGTCTGTAGTATTGCGAAGATTCATGCGCTTCCCTTTCTCCGTGTGGTGCTACACTGTCCTCGTTCTGAATTACCAGTCAGAACGATACTGCGAGTCAAAATACGGCTTAGCCATACCTGCCCTTTTTGGGCACCGCGTAGGCGGTTTTTGACTGGCACGGCCCTTCCTGGAAAAAGCTTCAGGAAGGGCTCTTGTTTAATCTAGCACTAGGTGCAGACGCGAATGATAAGGTATCGACCAGAATAGCAATACCCTGCTCTGTGGATTATGGCTTACCAACGCGATCAGCCTCCTCTTATGGGGACTCTCCCAAAAGGACTCCTCTCCCAGCACTGAGGCGAGCATATCGAAGGCACCGGACATTAATTCACCCCGATCCGCCCCAATCCCCGCATGGCGACACCGTGACAAAGGGGCCACCTTGCCCATAGAATTGGGTCTCGGTGGCGTTTGGGGCCCCACCCGGCTCCCCAGACCCGTCACCCAACCCCGACGTGCCAAGCTCGATGCCCCAAAGCCCGGCACCCGGGGTCCGACACGCTTGCACGGCGACCTGCCGACCCTGATGGAGGCCCTTCTCATATGGCAAAGCTGTACTACATCCACGGAGCTATGAACTGCGGGAAGTCGACCAACCTCTTGCAGGTGGCCCATAACTACGAGGAACGCGGGATGCGCGTGCTGCTCATGAAGCCCTCGACCGACACCAAGGGGGACGCCAGCATCATGAGCCGGCTCGGTGTCACGCGCAGGGTCGACGTCCTCATACGACCGGGCGACAGGATGGGCGACCTCGTGGCTCCACATCTCGCCCACGTGGGGTGCGTCCTCATAGACGAGGCGCAGTTCCTCACCCCACGCCAGGCGGAGGAGCTGCACGAGCTGGTGCACACGCGCCACGTCCCCTGCATGTGCTACGGCCTCAAGATCGACTTCCGCGCCGCAGGCTTCCCTGGTTCGTCGCGCCTGCTGGAGCTTGCCGACGAGATACGCGAACTGCGCACGATCTGCCAGTGCGGGCGCAGGGCGACCATGAACCTGCGTCTGGTGAACGGCGTCGCCACCTTTAGCGGAAGCCAGGTCGAGGTGGACGACCAGGGCGACATCAGATACGTGTCAGTCTGCGGGGACTGCTTCTACAAGATCAGAAACGGCGAGATGCGCTATGACTATGGTGAGGCGATGGGCAAGGCGAGCCCAACCGACGTGACGGATCCAGACGATCCCGCATAGGCAAGCGGCGGAGAGCATAGGCGGAGGCGGCCGGCCCGACCCGTCGATGCCGACGGCAAGCCGGCCTATCCCGCCTCGAGTGCATCTACCTCGGGTGCATCCAGGTGCCCATGAACGTCAAATTGCTTCAGCTCCCAGGAACCCCTGCCACCAGGCTGCCCCCCAAGCGGATGGGAGGGATGTCCGCCGGGCAGCCGATGCGTGCAGCGCCAATCGCTCCCGAGCGCATCGCTAGGCAGTGAGCCGCCTGCTCGTCTCGATCAGCTCCCCGACCAGCTCGCCTGGCACCCGCGCCAGGCGCACCGAGACCCAGTTCCGCCTGCTCATGTGATACGCGGGAAGGATGTCCTGAGAGAGGCGCAGGACCAGGGAATCGTCTGGGTCCACCTTGACGTTGAGGATGTCCACGCGCTCGTCAGGAGCCGCGTCCTCAAGCCCGAGCCGACCGGCCGGAACGTCCATCACCACCCCGTACCACTTCTGGTTCGAGGTGTTTCTCAGCACGGCGTAGCCGGGCCATCTCTCCCAGAGGTGCTCGGGGGTCGTCTGGTACCTGTCGGCCACAAGGGCGAGGAGCTCGTCTCTCGTCATGCTTCCCCTTCGTCGCCATGTCGCATTCGTGAGCCAGTGCAATCATACGCCTGGTTGTCGCACCTGCCTCAATATGCGGCAACGGGAGCTTGCCAGCGACGGGAGCTGGGGTGATGCGTCACGGGATCGCTGGGATGACGGGTGGGACGGCTAGGCTTGTGTCGCCAGGATGCCGTATACAACGAGCGATATGGCGACCAACGCCACGAGTGCGATCCCGACCCCCTGACCGACCTGACGCATCTCCTCACTTTCCAGCCTCTCCCTCGGAAGGGACCATGCCCCAGCTATGAGCCTGAGCCATCTTCCCCTCATCAGCTGAATGCCCACGACCACGGTCACCCCGGCGAGGACCACGGCAAGAGCGACTGTGACGAATGCCACCGACCCTGCTATCACATCCATGGCCACCTCCTGACACCCCTCTTGTCGCGAGTCTACCCACCGGCCGCAGGGTCATTCCGTCAAGCCGGGAGGGCATTCCACCAGCCGCAAGGGGCATCTCGTCGACCGACCGCCTAGCACCTCTCCTTGAACTCGCGTATCTTGTCCGCAAGAGCCAGCTTGTCGTCGTGCAGCCTGAGGATGGTGGAGCCCACGAAGATCCCATCCCCACCGGCATCCCTGACCATCTGTGCGTCCTGCGGGGAGTGGACTCCCACACCGCAGTAGATGGCATTCTCTAGCCCGCGTGACCTGAGGTAGCCGATGCAGGACTTGAGCGTGGGATGCTCCCTGGTGGCTTGTCCAGGTGCAGGGACCGCCTGCAGATAGGTGAACCCGTTGGACTCCAGCGCTCGTCTGACCTCTTCTTCCGGCAGGTTGAACTGAACGTAGCAGCTCACCTTCAGGCCGGCGGCGATGAGGCGATCCTTGACCTCGTCCGTGCTTGACCCCACAAGGATGATGTCCTCGAAGTCGTTCTCCCTACAGAAGCCCCCAAACCTGCCTATGCCAATTTCCAGGATGGTGCTCTCGTATGCCATGAGGATGAACTTGGTATCTGGCAGCAGAGCGTGTGCCTTTGCCATGCCCACCATGTACTTGTCGTAATCACATTCGGCCTCAAGGGCCTTTGCCATTCTCCTTGCGATGAAGTCGCCTTCCAAGAAGGGGTCCTTGCTTGGAAAGTCCATCTCGATCATGTCGCAGCCGGCATCGACGTAGGTCCTTGCCATCTCTATGCTGCTCTCGATGGTCGGATAGCCGTTTGAAAGGTAGAGGATGAGCTTCATGCGGTTACCCTTCCGTAGTTATTGCTTGACAGGAAATCCGATGCACCCCGCGCATGCCCATACGACGCAGGTCCATCTAAACGCCGTAGTAGGCCCTTTCGAGAATCTCGGCGAACTCGTGCACGGTCGGGATCACGGGGTTCGTCTTCGTGCATCCATCTCGGAGAGAGTCCTCCGCCATCTGCCGCAGGCTCCCCCTGTAGGTCGTCTCGTCGATTCCGGCGTCCTGCACGGTACTGGGAATGCCGAGGCTCGCGTTGAGGTCGCGCACGGCCTGCGCGAGGTCGTCCACGCCCATCTTTGCCGCAAGCCCCTCGTAGCGGCCTCTCGCCCACTTGTCCCTGCTGTTCCACTCGATGGTGTAGGGCAGCAGGATCGCGCAGATGCGGCCGTGGGCGATGGGGAAGTAGCCACCGATGGTCTGCGCCATGGAATGGTCGATGCCCAGCGACACGTTCGTGAAGGCAAGGCCTGCCGTCATGGACGCATCGCTCATCATCTCGCGGGCCCTCATGTCATCGCCATCCCGATACGCCCTCGGAAGCCACCTCACGATGTCGAGCGCCGCTGCGGTGGCAAGGATGTCCGACACGTAGTTGGCCCTGTTGGAGACGAGCGCTTCCAACGCATGGGTAAGGGCATCCATGCCCGTCTCGGCGGTGACGTGCGGCGGCATGCTCCTGGTGACGTCCGGATCGCAGATGGCGATGTCCGGCATCATCTCCATGTCTCCCAGGCCGTGCTTGCGACCTTCGTCATCGTCCGTGATGACGACGGAGCGGGAGACCTCGGATGCCGTGCCGGATGTCGTGGGCACGCACATGAAGCGTGCCTTGGAGCGCAGCTTGGGGAGCGGCTTGGTATGCAGGATCTGGTCGAGTTCCTCGAGCTCGGGGTGTTCGTACATGACCCACATGGTCTTCGCCGCATCCATGACGGAACCGCCGCCAAGGGCGCAGATGAGATCGGGCTCCTCCTCGAGCATGCTCTGGGCGCCACGGCGCACGGTCGAGAAGTGGGGGTCGGGCTCCACTCCCCTGAACACGAACGTCCGCGCACCTCCGTCATGGAAGTACTCCTCGACCCTCGCGAGCGACCCGTTGCGCTCCACGGCGCGACCACCAATCACGATGAACGCCTTCCTGCAGTGCACGGAGGTCTTGATGTACTCGAGGCAGCCCTCTCCGAACATCAGCTCGCTACCCGCGAGCTTCATGGGTCTCATCATCGCTATCAACCGCCTTTCGTCCGGCGCCAACGCCCGGAGCAATCCAGTGTCGCTTCGAATACCGGCTCGCCGAGAGGTGCCGGCTACCTTCCAAGAGGTCTCATGAGGGTTCTGACCAGGTCATAGTCGACGGGGTTAGTCGTGAGGCCACCCTTCTTGAAGGTCGAGCCGACAATCGCGCCGTCCGCGACCTTGAACTGCTCGACGACGTCGGTCGGGCTGATGCCAGAGCCCGCAAGCACGGGCAGGTCGACCACGCTCTTGACCCTCCTTATCATGTCGATCGGAGTCTCCTCGCCCGTCGTGGTTCCCGTCACGATGATGGCGTCGGCGCCAGCCGCCTCCGCGTTCGCGGCGCTCTCCTCGATGGAGACTTGGGGCAGCAGCATGCTGCTATGCTTGACCTGCACGTCGCAGAGGAGCATCACGTCGTCCGCCCCAAGGTGATGACGCAGCTCGATGACCTTGTGTGCACAGGGGTTGACGACGCCGCACCAGTTGGAGACCGTGTCCACGAACACGGGCACGCGGACGAAGTCGCATCCGTTCGCCACGGCGATCCCCAGGCTGGCCTCGCAGTCGTTGAAGGACGCGTCAGAGCCGACGGGTATGCCCACGGCCTGCCTCACAAGCGCAGTTGCAGCGGACAAGGCTGCCACCTGCGCCTTCGTGAGGAGCTCCGTGAACGGGGCGTCATTGGTGTTCTCGACGATCAGTGCGTCGACGCCGCCGCGCTCGAGGGTCCTCGCGTCCTCGACGGCCCGCTCCAGGACCTCACCCATGTCCCCCCGGCATGCCGGAGAGCCCGGAAGCGGGAGGCAGTGCACCATCCCGATGACGAAGCCCCCGCACACCTTGATCACGTCCTTTATGTCCTTCATCTCGACCTCATCCCCTTCGATAGGCTCTCTTCTCCAGACTCCTGGCCTTGAGCTCCCGGTGGTTTTACTGGCCTCCTAGCCGTTCGAGCCCGCGAACCGCGCAAGTCCCTCGAGGGTCACCCGGCACAGGAGGTCTTCCGCATCCGTTCTCTCGTCCCCCTTAAGGCTGTCCCTCAAGTTCTCCAGGACGGTGGCGAGGGTGACCACACACGCGCGCACCCCCATGAGTCGCGAGACCGTCAGGATGCAGCTCGACTCCATGTCGATGGCGCAGACGCTGAGCCTCCTCATCTCGTCGAAGGTGGGGGAGATGTCCCTTCCCTGCTCCCGCGAGAGGCGCGAGTCATGCATCTGGGTGTAGAAGCCGTCCATGCTGCACGTGACGCCGTTGAGGCAGCGCCTGCCATGGTCCGACACGACCTGGTTCATCGCATTCACGAGGTCGACGTCTGCAACCGCCGGATACCCGCGCTCGACGTAGGTGTCGCTCGTACCGTCGCGCCGCATGACCGCTATGGGGATGATGAACTGCCCGAGCATGTCATCCCGAAGCGACATCGAGGTGCCCATCCTCACGGCTACGCGCATCCCCGCCTCGTACATCTCCTCCACGGCGATTGCGGCTGAGGGGGCGCCGATCCCCGTGGAGCTCACGGTCATGGGCACGCCGTGGTACGTGCCCGTGTAGGTGTTGAACTCCCTGGCAAAGGCCACATGCACGGGATCGTCCAGATAGCGCTTCAGCACCTCCACGCGCCAGGGGTCGCCCGAGAAGATCACGCTCGGGGCGACCGTGCCCTTCCTCGCCCCTAGATACAGTGTCGACATGCCTGCCCCCGCATCCTTCCGACCTCGCCCCGCCTCTCCTCGAGCCTTGCCAGGAGCTCCTCCTCGCCAGGCACGCCTGTGCAGCATCCGTACCGCTCCAGCACGAACGAGGAGAGGGTCGCCCCCAACCGACAGCACTCGCCAGGCCCCTTGCCATGCGCCCATCCGTATAGGAAGCCGCTCATGTACGCGTCGCCACAGCCCGTCGTGTCCACCACCGCGCCGCACGGCACGACGCCAACCGAACCGCGACTGACGGAGCCGTCCGACTCGCGGTGGCACCACGCCGAGCCCCTCGGCCCGTACGTGGTGACGATGGTGCGCACCTCGTCGGACAGGAGGTCCTCCATCGACGGGAGGCCCAGCGCCCTCTCGATGCAGCGACGCTCGGACTCGTTGGCGAACACGATTTCCGAGCCCCTGAGCAGCTCCTCCAGAAACGGCAGCGGAAACGCGCCCTCGTCGGCCTTCATGCCAAAGGCCACCGGGATGCCGTGGGTGCGGCACTTCTCGAAGAACTCCCGGTTGTCACGCTCGGAGGCGACGGTTATCACGCCCAGGGCCACGTCCGAGAAGAGCTCGTCATCCAGCGGGCGGAAGTGTTCGGGCGCCATGGGTCCGGGGTAGTAGCAGGTGATGTGTTGGCCCTCCGCGTCCTGGATGAGATAGCTCGCGGAGGTGGCCTCCCCAGACACCACGGCGATCGCATCAAGGCCGACGCCAGCCTCCTCCAGGAAGCTGCGGAACCCGGTCCGCTCCCAGTCATCCCCCACCCTGAGGATGGGCTTGGCCGGGACGCCCAGCTTGGAGAGGGCGTAGGCTATGTTGACCGAGCAGCCGCCAAAATAGGTCCTGGTGCAGCTGCTGTTGGTGATGATCGAGGTGTAGCCCACGCGCGCCGGTGTCGAGATCTCGATCATGTGGTCCATGCTCACGTACCCGGACGTGAGCACGACTTGTCCGCTCATCGCCTCTCGCCCCCCCTGAGCCTCCCCAGGAGCTCGTCCATCGAGACGACCTCCCCCAGGTACTTGCGGATGTCCTCGAGGTGGACTTGGTTCACCGCATCGGAGTCCGTGGCGACGCACTCCCTCACGACGATGGGGTCGTAGTCCAGGCAGAAGGCGTCCGTCACCGTCGCTCGGATGCAGCAGTTGGTCTTGGTGCCCACCACGATCACGTTGCGCATGCCGTTCTCGCGCAGGACGAGGTCGAGGTCCGTCCCGAAGAAGCCCGAGTAGCGACGCTTCTTGATCACGTAGTCGCACTGGGGGACGACCTCGAGCATGGGGTCGATGTCGTCGCCCCACGTCCCTTCGATGCAGTTGGGCCTCATGGATGCCGCCTTGCGGTCATACTTGCCCGCGCGGTTGCAGTGCCTGAGGAACACCACCAGCACGCCCGCCTGCCTACAGGCATCGATGACCCGCCTGATCCTCGGGAGGATCTCCCTGTTCTGCGGATAGAAGGCGAGCCCCTTGGGGTCGGTGAAGTCCCTGAGCATGTCCACCACGAGAAGGGCGCTCCTCCTTCCCTCGATGGCGTCACTAGCCATTTGCGAACCCCCTTGCCCTGACGTTGCGGCGCTTGGAGACCTGGGCGAAGAGCAGAACGACCACCATCACGATGTAGGGGATGACGTCGAAGAGCCCTGCGGCGGATCCCGCATAGATCGCGAGGTTGATGGAGAGCGAGCGAGCAAAGCCGAACAGGATCGCATAGAGCGAGGACTTGAGCGGGTCCCCCCTGCCGCAGTAGATCGCGGCGATTGCTACGAAGCCCCTGCCTGCGGTCATGTTGTTGGTGTAGAGCCCGAGCCTCTCAGTCGAGAGGTTTGTGCCCGCAAGCCCGCAGGTGAGTGCGCCGATGAGGATGGCTGCCACTTTGTAGAAGTCCACCTTGAGTCCCAACGACTTGGCCGCGTCCTCGTTCTCCCCCACGACCCTCACGTAGGTGCCGAACCTCGTTCGGTACGAGAGGACCCACGTGAGCCAGATGCCCGCGAAGGCAACGTAGGTGAGGACGGGGTGGCCCGACACGATGGGTCCCACGAGGGGGACGTCACTGACGCCGGGGATCACGATCTTCAGACCTGCGACGCTAAGGTTCGAGAGTGCGATGTTGGCGACGTTCATCCTCGCCATCACGAAGCCCGCGACAGCGGTCGCCAGGAGGTTGAGCGCGACGCCGATGATGATGACGTTACCCTTGAGCGTGACCCCCATCAGCGAGAACATCGCCCCGAACACGAATGCCGCAAACACGCCGGCGAGTAGTCCCAAGAGCAGGTCGTCGGTAAGGAGCACGACGAGCGTGGAGGCGAACGCGCCTATCCCCATCATGCCCTCGAGGGCAATGTTGAGGACGTTTGCCTGATAGGCAAACACGCCGCCTATGACGCAGAGGATGATGGGTGACGCATGGTACACCGTGTCGTAAAGAATGCTTGCGAGAAGATCCATCGCTAGGCCCCCTTCGCGCCGTCGGCACCCACGACATCGGCCGTGCCCTCGGGACCGTCATGTCTGTGCGGGAAGCGAGCCTTGAGGCGCCCCCTCAGACCGAAGCGGCTGTCCAGGAGCTTGGCCGCAAGGAAGAGGATGATGAGGCCTTGGATGACCGTCACGAGCTCCTTGGGGACGGACGAGTAGAGGTTGATGTTGTCCGCACCCGTCTTGAGCGCAGCATAGAAGACGGCCGCGATGAGGATTCCCGTCGGGGAGTGGTTGCCCAGGAGCGCGACGAGCATGCCGTCCCAGCCGAGCCCGGGGTTGCCCGAGAAGCCCAGGGTGTAGTGGTACTGGTCAGATAGCATGTAGCCGGCGCCGGCGAGTCCCGCGAGGGCACCCGAGACCAACATGAGGACGATGATCTTGCGACGCACCCTCATGCCCATCGCGTCGGCGAACTCGACGTTCTTGCCCATGGCGGTGATCTCGAAGCCGAGCTTGGAGTGGTTCATCACCACGAACATCACGGCAAAGGCCACCAGCGAGACGAAGAAGAAGGGCGTCATCTTGGCGCTCGCCATGCGCTGGAACATGGCCCCTTCATGGATGGTGGGCGTGCAGACGTAGCCCGAGCCCTGGTCACGGAACACGCCGGTGGAGAGGAACTCCAGCACCTTGGCAAGCGCGTAGTTGAGCATCAGGGTCACGACCATCTCGTCCACGTGGAAGCAGGCCTTCAGGATCGCGGGCACGACCACGTAGAGCATGCCGCATGCGATGCCGACGACAAGGCAGGTGACCTTGAGGACCGTCGGGTCGAGCGTGGCGGGAAGGTATGCCCCCGCAATGCCGGCGAAGAAGCCGCCCAGGAGGACCGACCCCTCCACACCCATGTTGTATATGCCCGCCTTGAAGTTCACCGCGATGGCAAGCCCCGTGAGCACGAGCGGGGCCGCGTAGTGCAGCGTCGTGAGGAGGCCCTTTGGGGTGAGCAGCGACTTGTCGATCAGTATCGAGTAGGTCTGCATGGGGTTCTCGCCCATGAAGGCGATCACGATCCCGCCGAGTACGAACGCCAGAAGCACGGGAACGAGCGAGTTGAGAACACCCATGCCGACCGTCTTAGCCTTCAAGTCCCTCGCCTCCCCCCTTCTTGACTCCCGCCATCAGGAGTCCCAGCTCAGTGCTGGTAGTCTCCCTCGGCAGCACCTCCCCCGTTATCTGTCCCTTGCACATGACGACGATCCGGTCGGAGAGCCCGAGGACCTCCGTGAGTTCGCTCGAGACGAGGAGCACCGAGCTGCCCGCGTTGCGGAAGCGCAGGATCTCCTCGTGGATGGACTCGGTGGCACCGATGTCCACCCCTCGGGTCGGCTGGCACGCGATGAGGAACTTGGGCGCAGACTCGAGCTCACGCGCAACGATGACCTTCTGTGCGTTGCCACCCGAGAGGGCCCCCACCTGGCCATCGATGTCACCGACGCGAATGTCGTACTTCTCCAGAAGGGCGTCGCGCTGGGCGAGGACCGCCCGCCTGTTCAGGATCCCATGCCTGCAGACGGCGGGATCGCCATGATGGCCGGCGATGCAGTTGTCGGCCACGCTCATGGTGGCGCAGAGACCGTCCTCGAAGCGATCCTCCGGAATTATGGCCACACCATCGTCGCGGAGCTGGTCGGGCCATTGGTTGGTGATGTCGACGCCGTCGAGCGTGACTTTGCCCTCGGTGGTGGTCATGAGACCGGTCAGCACCTTCACGAGCTCCGTCTGCCCGTTGCCCTCGACTCCCGCGACGCCGAGGATCTCTCCGCGGTGGACGTCGAAGCTCAGCTTGTGGAGGACTTCCTTGCCGTACTCGTTGACGGTCGAGAGCCCCTTGGCCGAGAAGGCAACCTCCTCGGACGGGGGTGTCGTCACGTCATTATGAACAGTCAGGACGACCTCACGCCCGACCATCATCTGCGCGATCTGCTCCTGGGAGCTGTCCTTGGTCGCCATGGACCCGACGACCTTGCCATGCTTGATCACCGTGACGGAGTCCGAGATCTCCATGACCTCACGCAGCTTGTGGGTGATGACGATGATGGTCTTGCCCTGCCCCCGCAGTTCACGGAGGTTGTCGAAGAGCTTGTCCACCTCCTGCGGCGTGAGCACGGCGGTGGGCTCGTCCATGATGAGGACGTCCACGTTGCGGTAGAGCATCTTGAGGATCTCGACGCACTGGCGCGACCCGACGGATATGTCCTCGACCTTGGCGCGGGGGTCGAGGTCGAACTTGTACTTCTTGATGAGAGCGGAAACCGACCTGATCTCCTCCTGGGTGTCGATGAGGCGCGATCCCTTGTGCAGGATCTCTGTCCCCAACAGGACGTTCTCGTACACGGCCAGGCTAGGCACGAGCTTGAAGTGCTGGTGCACCATGCCCAGGCCATGCTTGATCGCATCGGTGGGCGAGCGGAGGCTCACCTCCTCGCCCCTGATGAGGATCCTCCCGCTAGTGGGTTGCAGCATGCCGTAGAGCATGTTCATGAGGGTGGACTTGCCGGCGCCATTCTCGCCGACGATGCACTTTATCTCGCTCTTCCTGACGATAAGGTCTATGTGGTCATTCGCGACAAAGTCCCCGAACGCCTTGGTCAGACCCACCGTCTCGATGACGTTTCCCATGGGCACGCACCACCGTTCCGCAAAATCGCCTGTGGGGCAGGGTCGGAGCCCCTCTCCCGCCCCACGGGCATGGCCTGGCTCACGAGCTGACCGAGGCCAACTACTTGATGTTCACGTTCGGGCAGGTGGAAGGATCGAACTCCTCGCCATTCTGGGCGTTGACGATCTTGATCTCGGATCCGACCTTGCCCTTGAGGTCCTCGATCTCGGACCAGATCTCCTTCCACTTGGCCTTGCCCTCGTCGGTCGTGATGGCCTTCTGGATCTCGCTGCAGTCGGTGATACCGGTCGCGCCGGATGACAGGGAGTAGTCCTGCAGGTTGTCCATCTTGGAGATGGAGCCGTCATCCAAGGCGTCGCAGATGGCCTGGACGGGGACGTTGGTGTTCTTCAACACGGAGGTGAGCACGTGGCCAGGCTGTTGGTCGTCCTTGTTGCCGTCGACCTGGATTGCGAGCTTGCCAACCTCCTTCGCCTTGGACGTGATGCCATCTCCCACGCTGCCAGCAGCACCGAAGACGACGTTTGCGCCATTGCCGTAATAGGTGCCTGCGACGGTCGCGCCACCGGCAGAATCGGTGAAGCCGGCATCGTACTTGGAGTAGTAGTCGTACGTGACGCCCAGCTTCTGTGCCTCGTAGTTGATGCCCGTGATGTAGCCCCAGGAGAACACCGTAATCCCAGCGGAGTTCGTGCCACCAATAAAACCGCAGGCACGGGCAGTGTTGGGGTCGGTGAAGCTGTAATCGCCCCCCTCGAAGAGGACCGAGGCGCTCTCGTTGACCAGGACTGAGAGCGCACCAGCAAGGAATGAGGACTCATTGAGGTCGTAGAGGACCGCAATGACGTTCTTGTGCTTGACCGAACCGTCTTCGCTCTTGTTGGGGTTGTCGTTGAAGATGACCCACTCGGTGCTGGGATACTGTGCGGCAAGCGGCTCTGCACCGCCCACGCCATTGATCAGTGCCTCGAAGTCATACGCCATGTTGAAGATGACGTCGTACCCTTCCTCGCCGAGCGACTCGAGGGCGTCAGGCACGCCGTTTGTGGGCTCGACGACCTTGAACTCCCAGCCCTTCTCGTCGCAGACCTTCCCGGCGCCCTCGACGGCAGCCTGGTTGTAGCCGTTGTCGTTCTTGCCGGCGTCATCGCAGAGGACGGCGATGCGCCTCTTCTTGCCGTCATCATGAGAATCCGAGACGTTGGCACCTCCGCATGCAGCGAGGCCGAGCATTGCGGCAACGGCTGCCGAAGTGCCGAGGAACGTACGACGCGACATCTTTCTGTTCGTGGAATCCTGCATGGTCTTCCCCTTCTCTCCC
This sequence comes from Olsenella uli DSM 7084, assembly GCF_000143845.1. Taxonomy (NCBI): domain Bacteria; kingdom Bacillati; phylum Actinomycetota; class Coriobacteriia; order Coriobacteriales; family Atopobiaceae; genus Olsenella; species Olsenella uli. Next base: position 1,424,388 of record NC_014363.1, read on the forward strand.
CTCTGGCGGCCTTTCAGATCCTCTATGAGTCCTTTCGAGCTCCTTCCTCCCCACCCATGACTTGATTGATATAGAACTTGAACTTGTCGCTTCTATAGCAGCACTTGAAGTACTCGATGGGACGCTCGCGGCCGCACATCTTGCCTTTGGTGACGCACTCAAAGTGGAGGATCGGGGTTCCGGGACTGACTTGCAGGTATCGGGCTATCTCCTCCTTGGCGAGGATCGCCTCGATGGTGCGTGTCGCAGTGGTTATCTGACATCCGTACTGCTTCTCCAGCACCCGGTACAGGGAATCTTGCGAAAAGTCGTATGCGTCGATCCCAGGGAACAGCTTGCAGGGCAGGTAGGCGATCGTGTGGTTGAGGGGATCGTCATCTGCGAGGTAAACGCGTTCGAGCGTGAAGACCCGCTCGTTGCTCCCAAGCTCCAGGAGACGCATGCGCTTCTGGTCCGCGACCCCCGTGGACGAGGAGATGACATGCCTCTTTGGGGTCATGCCCAAGTTGATGACGTCTTGCGTGCAGCTGGTGATGGAGATGAGGTTCTGCTGGATCTTGTCGGACTTGACGTAGGTGCCCTTGCCTTGGATGCGGTAGAGGTAGTTCTCCCCCACCAGCTCATCGACTGCCCTGCGGATGGTGATTCTGCTTACGCCAAAGAGCTCGGTCAGTTCGCGCTCGGACGGGATGAGCTCGTTCCCCACGTACTCCTCCGTCTCGATCTTCCTGAGGATTGCCCGTTTGACGATGTAGTACTTGGGGGCCATGGACTGATCTGCGGCCTTCAGCTTCATGCCCAACGGCAATTCAATAAGCTGGCTCATTGATGACCCCTCTTGTCATTATGTTGTCATATCCACTTATAAATGTTATTCGCCACGAAACTGAGGCCGCGAGCTGCTCTCGTGGCGAGTGCCATTTGGTCCGCGAATGGTAATACCACTTGAACTACCTGCGGAAACGCAGATTGGTTGTGACGCCATCTGAAGCTGCTCATCAAAAGTGTCCGAAGAGAGAAGCTGGCCCTTTGAAGAACCGAATATGCTCCTGCCGACATCATGACGAACTGGCTTAAAAGATACACGCTACGAGGACTGGCATTAAGCGGAATGGCCATCCACCAAGCACTGCGTTGTAGGGGTCTATGGTCTGTGGATTCGAAAGCCCATACGCTGTGCCCGAGCCTGATAGCGAACCTTGTCGATGTCCTATTGCCGGACGAAGCCAACTTCCTTGCCCGCCGCGCGACAGACTCGTTCGCTGAGCATATAGGGGTCCTCGGCTTTGCTGTCCCATTTGGTGTCCCGTTTAGTGCACTAAAACAAAGCAGGCCAGAAGCTAAGCCTCTGGCCTGCGAATTTATGGTGGGCGTTAGAAGATTTGAACTTCTGACCTCTTCCGTGTCAGGGAAGCGCTCTCCCCCTGAGCTAAACGCCCGAATGCGTGCCGCCGCGCGTGGGGTCGCGCAGCGCGTTAGCTACTATACGAGAATGGGAGCGTTGGTGCAAACGAGAACTTGTCGCACGGGCAAACCGTTGAGACTTTGTGAACCGTGAGCGTATGCCCACCTCCGTCCGGCGAGCGCCTCGCCGTTTGGCCCGCCATATGGCCAACATTTCCAGGCCAGTGGCGCCTCGAACGGCTTTCCGCAAGCCTGCCACCCTACTCCTCGACGATGATGCGCAGCTTCTTCTTGCCGGACTTGGGAGGTTTCTCAGCCACAGGCCGCGATGGCTGAGAGGCTTGCGATGGTTGCAACATCTGCGCCGAACGAGGCGCTTGTGCTGGACGAACCCCAGTCTGCGCCGGTCGCATCCCAGCTCCACTTGCAGGACGGGCAACCTGGGGCGGAGTCCCAGCCCCACCCGCAGACGCCACGCTACCGGCAGGGACCGCGCCGCTCGCAGGTGCCACGCTACCCGAAGGCATGCCCTTGCCGGAGATCCTCACCTTGCCCGAGCGGCTCATCCTGACGCTGACCCCATCGGTACGACCGCCTGACCGACTCCCAATGCGCCCCCCCGTGAGAGTGGCGATGCGGCCACCCACACGACCGCCAACCCGCGATGCCGCACGCCCATGGAACACGTCCCTGCGCACGCCAGCCAGGCGGGAACGCAGGCGCTTCCAGCGCACGTGGATGCTGGGGCCCCCATGCGAGCGCAGGCCCAGCAGCGGCACCGCGACCAGGACCGGCAGGAAGTACTCGACCATGCGCCAGACCACGTATCCCGCCGTGATGGACGACCCGAACATGGGCGCAAAGAGGAACGCGAATCCCCCCTCGGCACCCCCCGTACCACCCGGCAGCGGTATGGCCGAGGTCAGAAGCTCCAGCATGGAGCCACAGGCCAGGCAGGTGATGAGGTCCGCCGGTTGGCCAAACGCCCGCAGGACGAAGTATGGCAGCGCATAGAGGCACCCCAGCTGGATCAGGGTCACGACCAAGGTGGCGATCATCTCGGCAACGTTCTTCGACGCGGCGCGAAAACCCGCCGAGAAGTCGTTGACCTCGGAATTGACGACCTCGTGCCAATGGTCGTGGCTCTTCTCGGACAGCCAGCCACGCGCACGGAGGAACCTCAGCAGGGCGTTTCCCACGCGCGTGATGAAGTGCGGCCACAGGCAGACCACCAAGAGGCCTGCCACCTCGACCACCTTGAAGCCAAAGAGCAGGGCTCCCACCAGCACGACGTTGCCATAGGTATCCAGGAAGTACTGCCAGCGGAAGAGCAGCATGAGCGCGGCGAAGATTCCCTCGCCCGCCTCGTACACGATGAAGCGCGTGTACTGCAGCGCCCCCGCGCCACCCATGGAGAGTCCCGCGCGGGTCAGGCGGAAGATCTGCGACGGAGCCCCGCCGGCCCCGTTGGGCGTGAGGTTGCCAAAGAAGATGCCCGATGCCTCGACGCTCATGAGGTCGCGGATGCCCACCGGCGACGTGGGGTCGGATATGACCGCCATCACGTAGGCGCTCACGCCAAAGGCGTAGTAGACGACGTAGCACAGCGCTGCCGCGACGACCCATCCACGATCGATTCCGCCCATCGCCGAGAGAAACTCGTCGATCTGGCCCGATATGATCAGGTACGCCGCGTATGCCACGCCGACGGCAGCCAGGAAGAGCAGGCTCTTGCGGACCGTGCCCATGCTCTCGCGCTCGGCCTCGACCTGGGAGGCGGGCACCGACGCCGACGCCGACACCCTGACCGAGACCTTGGCGGTCTTGGGAGACTTCGCGGGTTTCGAGGGTTTCGCAGAATCTGTGGAACCTGCGGCCCCCGTGGGCTGGAGGACCCCCGCAGGTCCGGATGGTGGCGTGGTCCCAGAGGCCCGTACGGACCGAGAGGCATTCTCGGACCCAAGGGCACCGGTCCCGGACGAGACGGGTGCGTTCTTCCTCCCCTTGCTGTCAGCGGACTGGGACATGCGACTCCTGAGTCGGTGTACATGGCACGTGGCGGCGCGTTCGAAGCACAAGCACCCGGCATGCGACGCTCGTGCAGGAGCTCGTCTGCCACACTCAAGCATCATATGTCACGGTGGCCACGTTACGGGCGACACGGCATTCGAGGACTCGAACACCAGAAAGACTCCCGCCGTGGGGAAAGACTCCCGTTGTGGGGAAAGACTCCCGCCGTGAGCGGGACAAAGGACAGCAGCGCACATGTCTTCTCGACCTCGCGGGGCGGCAGGGACAACCTCGCCTCGCGGGGCGGCAGAAGAACCTGACCGCAAGGGATGGCAGAGCAACTTTTGTGAGCGAGTCTGAGGAGAGATTCACAATACTTCTTCACACGTCCATTTTTCGTAGGCGAATGGATGACAGGAGAAGTTTTGTGAGTCGGATTTGCTCAGCAACTCACAATACCTCCCCTCTCGTCCATAAAACCCCTAGAGGTCGGATGGCAGGAGAGGTTTTGTGAGTTTCCATCACACAGGGCTCACAATAGTTCCCCAGCCATCCACAGGTCCCGAAAAAAGGGATGCGAGGGAAACTTCTGTGATTCGCGCTCCTTGTGATCTGCGCTCCTCGCGATCCTTGTGATCTGCGCTCCTCGCGATCCTTGTGATCTGCGCTCCTCGCGATCCGTGCGATCCGTGCGATCCGTGCGCTCCGCGCTCCGAAAGGCTCACGGAACTTCGCCGGTCATCCACTGCTGACGCCCACAGACAAATGGCCCGGGCGGGCAGCGTCGGCATGGGCCTACGAGGGCAGTGGACCCTTCTGGATGATGCCACCACCAAGGCAGACGAGCCCATCATAGATGACGGCCGACTGGCCTGGAGCGACGGCGCGCATGGGCTTTGCCAGGTCGACCGAGACCGTGCCATCCGCGTGGGGCATGACATGTGCCGGACGCAGCTCGCCGGTATGGCGCGTGCGGACCACGTAGTCGCCCTCCGCAGGTGGGACCCCCGCGATCCAGAGGACGTCGGAAAGCTCGAGACGTCGGCACCACAACGCGGGGCAGGACCGGTCCGCAGTCACGTAGACCACGTTGCTCTCGGTGTCCGTGGTGACGACGTAGCGTGCGGGGCCACCACCGAGGTCGAGCCCCTTGCGCTGGCCCACCGTGAAGAGGAAGGCCCCGTCGTGGCGGCCCAGGACGGTGCCGGTCTCCCACTCCACGATGTCCCCCGGACGACGGTCCAGGACGTCCAGCAGGAAGCTGCGGATGCCGACCTCGCCGATGAAGCAGATGCCGTCGGAGTCCGGCTTGCGCTCGACGCCCAGGCCGCGTGCGGCGCACATGCGGCGGACCTCGCCCTTGGAGGGAATGTCGCCCACGGGAAAGAGCGTGCGGGCGAGGGTCCCGGTCGGCACGCGCCAGAGGAAGTAGGTCTGGTCCTTGTGCTCGTCGGCGGCACGAAAGAGAGTCGCCCTCCGCGATGGTGCCGGGGCCGACGCTGACGGTGCCGGGGCCGACGCCGATGGCGCCGTTTCCATCGGTGGCGCGACGCCCACGCGGGCATAGTGACCCGTGGCGACGAAGTCGGCACCCTCGGCGAAGGCGCGCTCGGCGAAGGCACCGAACTTGACGGTCTGGTTGCACATCACGTCCGGATTGGGCGTGTAGCCATGCGCGTAAGCGTCGACCAGGTAGTCGACCACGGTCTCCTTGTACGTGCGCTCGCAGTCCCACACCTCGAGGTCCAGCCCCAGCGTGACGGCCACGCGCTCCGCATCCGCCAGGTCATCCGCCCAAGTGCACCTGAATCCCGGCAGGTCGCGCGACCAGTTGCGCATGTAGACGGCCTTCACGTCATGGCCCTGCTCCACGAGGAGCGCAGCCGCGAGCGCCGAGTCGACGCCGCCGCTCATACCCAGGCACACCCGCTCCCCCATCACGCGCCCCCCATCAGCCGGCGGGCACGTGCGTGCGCCTCGGCCTCCGTGACGGCCTGGCGCGCAAGCTCCGCCCGGACGGCCGCAGCCAGGCAGCCTGCGGCGTAGTCGACCTCCCCGGCCGTGCTGGGGCGGCCAAGCGTCAGGCGCAGGCTCCCCTCTGCGACCCCATCGGGCAATCCAATGGCACGAAGCACATGCGAGACGCGCATGTGGCTTGCCGCGCAGGCCGAACCCGTCCCCACGCTCACGCCCTGTCGCTCGAGCAGGATGACCAGGCGACGGGCCTCGATGCCCGGAAACGAGATGTGCAGGAGCCCGGGAAGGCGTCTCTTGCCCTTCGAGGGCCCGGACACCACGGCCCAGGGAAAGTCGGCGAGGACGTGTCGGAGCAGACGCTCGCGCAGGTCGGCCAGCCGGCGGGACTCCTGGGGGCGCAGCTCCTCCGCACGGGCGAGGGCTGCCGCGAAGGCGACGACGCCAGCCACGTTCTCCGTGCCGGAGCGCACGCCGCCCTCCTGGCCACCGCCGCGCACGAGCGGACGGAGGCGCACGACGTCCGACGCATAGAGGAGACCGACCTGCTTGGGTCCGTAGACCTTGGCGGCGGAGAGGGTCATGAGGTCCACTCCCAGCGACGAGACGTTGACGGAGACGTGGCCGGCGGCCTGCGAGGCATCGGTGTGCAGGAGGATCTGGCGTCTCTCCCCCGCCTCGAGCCGACGGCGGCGCTCGGCCGCCACCACGCGCGAGATCTCGCGGACGGGTTGCAGGGTGCCGATCTCGCCGTTGGCGAGGGCGACCGAGACGAGCTCGGTATCCGGGGTGAGGGCGGCCGCGACGTCCGCGGCGTCCACGCGGCCATCGCGCGCAACGCTGACGACGGAGGCGGGCCTGTTGCCAAAGGCGGGCCTGCCGTCAGAGGCGGCTCCGCTCGCATCACCATGGCGGGCAGCGGCGCAGGCCAGGACGCTCTCGTGCTCGATCGCATCCGTCACCACGCGTCCCGACGTGGCGGCAAACGCCAGGTTGTTCGCCTCCGTGGCACCGGCGGTCAGCACGACGTTGGCCGGCCGGGCGCCAATGGTGCGGGCCAGGGCCGCACGGGCGTCCTCGAGCTCGGCATGCACCTCGCGGGCGGCGGCGTAGGGAGCCGAGGGGTTGTAGTACCTCTCGGACAGATACGGGAGCAGCGCCCGGACGGCCTCCGGCGCCATCGGGGTCGCCGCCGCGTAGTCGAGATACGCCCTCACCGAGCGTCGCCTCCCCCCTGGCTGTCGATGACGAGGTTCTGGAACTTGCTCGACATGAACTGGTCGGTGAAGTTCTGGTCTACCCACGCCTCGAAGGCGTTATGGGCCGGGATCCCCGCGTCACGCGCGGCACGACGCGAGAAGCAGGCGACGGTCAGGAAGATGTCGAGCGCAAGGTAGACGGCTAGAATCACCACGAAGGTGACCTGACGGCGCGTGGTGGGCTCACCGATGCGGAAGAGCAGCTCGGGTGTGATGACCTTGGCCCAGACCAGGCCGAGGGCACCCCAGAACACGAGGAAGCGCCAGGCCACCCAGGTGGTGATGTGATCAGGCAGGGCGGCGTAGGTCCAGGACTGCGCGTGGAAGAGCGTCTCCATCCCCCAGCCGGTCAGCTGCTCCAGGCTCCCCCCCACGAAGGCAGAGAGCAGGAAGATCTGCCAGGAACGTGCCTGCTTGCGCCTCAGCCAGAACGAGAGGGCGGTGAGCAGGACCGTGCCCGTGCCGTACAGAGGGGAGAACGGCCCCCACACCAGGCCGACACGGGACTCGGTAAGGCCGGCCGTGGCGAACATCCAGACCTCCTCGAGCAAAAGGCCTGCCATGGAGCCCAGGACGAAGATGAACACGATCTGATACCAGCCCAGGCTGAGGCCATCGAGAAACTCCTCGCGTTCCTCGCGGCGGGACTGCAGCACCTGCGCGCGCTGACGGCGCGTGAGGCGGGGGCTGAGGACCTCCTCGGCCTCCTCGGGCAGGCTCCCCTCTGACGTGACGCGCCCACGTGCGCGGGCGTGCTCGAGGTCCCTGCCATGGCCGAGCCAGGTCCAGAAGTAGCCGACAACCCGTGCGAAGCCACGGACGACCAGCAACAGGAACAGGAGCGACAGGAGGGTCAGGAACATGGGACTCCTCTGACGAGGGCTGGGGGCAGCAGGGACGGGCAGTGCGCGTCACGACGGCGCATGCCACGAGAGCGCGCGACGCAATGGCGCACGACATAAATATAGGACTCTGTACGTCTTTTCGACAGCCATTCGGGCGAGATGCTACCCATGGGCCCTTCTATCCATATATCTACCTTGCATTATGTGCAGATCATGAGATAGGGAGATGGAAGGGTGGCTGATCGCGCAGGGGCCATCCGCCGCGCACGCAAAAGGGCACCCGCCATAAGCAGGTGCCCTTGCGCTCGATGGAGGCGAGACCCGGATTCGAACCGGGGATAAAGGCTTTGCAGGCCTCTGCCTTACCACTTGGCCATCTCGCCGTATGAAAAAGGCCGATCGAAACCGGCCGGGGTTCGCATGGAGCGGGCTACGGGGTTCGAACCCGCGACCTCCACCTTGGCAAGGTGGCGCGCTACCAACTGCGCCAAGCCCGCGAACGCGAGGAATAATATACGCGACGGGACAGGCGGGCGCAAGGCTCAATCTCAAATTCTTTGAGCCCCCGCGAAACGCCCGTGGGGCACCCACAAACCCGTGACCCATGCGGACCCGGGATGCATGTCACCCGGAGCATGCGAGGATCCGGATCACCCCAGAGCCCAACTTGCCCCGGGGCCATGGGGCGAAGCCTAGCTGCGGGCCACGTCGGCCTCTTCGACGAGCTTGACGAGGCGTACGAGCGTGCCGACGCCAGAGGGCTTCGGCGTGATCGTGACGGAGTCTGCAAGCAGCCTCATCATCCTTACGCCACGGCCACGCTCCGCGAAGGAGTCCTGTTCCGGGAAGGGGCCCTGGCCCGCAAGGGGGCCCTGGCCCGTGACCGACGTCGGCATCCGGGGTGGTGCGGCGTAGCCGCAGCCGCAGTCCGTGACGTCAATCACGGCCCTGTCCGGGAAGGCGCTCACCGTGACCTGCGCACAGCTGCCGTCGGTGTGGTCAACCGCGTTACCCATGGCCTCCCCCACCGCAAGGGTCATGTCGAACATCTGGTCGTCCGTGAAGGGGAGGCGCCGCAGGAGCCCCCCCACGCGGGTGCGCGTCTCGGCAAGGTCGGTGGGGTCTATGCGCACGGCGACACGCCAGAGCGGCTGTACCTTGGGATCGAGCTCGGACACCACGGGACGGGGGCCCCTGCCGGACACCGGTGCAAAGTCCACCACACGGGCGATCCTGAGCGAGCGCAGCACCCTCTCCGAGGCGTTGGTGATGGAGACGAGGCCACCCATCGCCCTCATGCGACGGATGGACCGGAAGATGAGTGCCATGCCCGCCGAATCGACGTAGCTGGCACCCAACATGTTGAGGATGACCCTGCGACAGCCGCCGTCTATGAGACGGTCCACCGTCCGGCGGACGGCACGCACCGTCGTCACGTCAAGGTCGCTGTCTATGGGCACAAGCGCTATGTCCGGCATGTTCTGCATACCGTGCTTGTTCCCCTAACGCGCGGCACCCATACGCGCGGCAGACGTCAGCGCCGAGGAGGGACGGCTGCGGCCGGGAGGGGCGCGCCCACGTCGTCGAAGCGCAGGCAGACCATCGCGACGTCGTCCTCCAGGCGACGGTCCGTGAAGCGGTCCAGGGTCTCCAGCAGGCGGTCCAATATGCCGTCGAAGCCACGGGGGGCCTCGCGCATCACGGCGTCACGCAGGCCGTCCTCCCCGAAGAAGGCGCCGTCCTTGGCGCGCGCCTCGGTCGTGCCGTCGGTGTAGAGCAGGAGCATGTCCCCCCGCGAGAGCCGCACGCACCCGTTCTGGTAGCTCATCTCGTGGAACGCGCCTACGACACCGCTCTGCACGTCGAGCGTCTCGATCTCGCCCGAGACGTCACAGCCAGCACCGGCAGCAGAGCGTACCAAGAGCGCGGGGGGATGCCCGGCAGAGCAGTACGTGAGCGTACCTGCCGACAGGTCCACGATGCCCACGAAGAGCGTGGCGAAGGTCTCCAGACGCGAGAAGCCCAGGAGGAAGTCGTTCAGGAGGCGCACCATCCGCGCCGGCGAGAGCCCCTGCCACGAGTAGGCACCCAGGGCCGTCTTCACTGCGGCCGACACGGACGCCGCCTCGACGCCCTTGCCCGACACGTCTCCCATGATCACGCAGGCGTGATGGTGGGGCAGGCGGATCAGGTCATAGAAGTCGCCCCCTATGACGGCCGCCTGCGTGGCCGAGGAGTAGATGCCGCGTGCGCTGATGCCCGGCACCCTCTGCAACTCGTTGCGCATGCCGGTCTGCAGCGCCTGAGAGATGCGCTTGTCCTGCCGGCGTTCCTCGTCCCCCAGCGAGAGCTCGCGGGCTCCCTGGGCCACGCGCGAGAGGAACGAGAGCTCCAGGTCGTCGAGGGGCTCTGCGTCGATGTGCCGCAGGATCATGCCCATCCTGCGCTCACCCGCAATCACGCCCACGTCCACCAGCGCTCCGATGCAGGGCTCCCCCATCTCTCGCAGCCAGGAGGCCAGGGGGGAGCCAGTGCCCAGGACGTGCACGCCCACCGACGGGGCCGCACCCCTCTCCACCGGGACGTCCGCCAGCAGCCCCTCGAGGTCCCGCTCGAGATCGCCGCCAAGGGATACGGGCCCCCTGTCTGGGAGCTCGGCCACGTAATGGCCGTCTCCTGCGGCGCGCATGGGCACCAGGGTCGCATCGAGCTCCCCAGCCGCCTCGACGGCGGCCAGGCGCAGGCCATCGCGCTCGAGGCCTCCCTCGCCCATCAGGTGCCCGCGAATGACGGCCGCGGCCTCTCCCAGGCGCTGCTCGTGCTGGGCGCGCATCGTGCTGAACGCACCCACCAGCTGGACCGACAGGTAGCGCGCCACCGCATCCAGCAGCTCGGCATCGTCGCCGCGCGTGGGATGCACCTGCTTCCACCCCACCTCGATCAGGGCGACCACGTGGCTGCCAAACCACACCGGCACCGCGATGAAGCTCACGAACGGCGGCAGCACGCGTGACGAGATGCCATACACCTCACGCGTCTCCTCGTTCACGACCTCGCGACGGGCAAGCCTCCCCTGGCGCAGCGCGTCACCCCGCGGCGCCAGCACGCGCAGCCGCAGGGACCGGCCCGCCTGCGTCGCCAGGCGCTCGATCATGCGACCCTGGGGCATGTAGCGCGCGACGTCGGCGCCCACCAAGGACGAGCTCGTGCCACGCAGGTGGTAGCCATCGTCGGCGGCGACGTAGAATACCGTGCCGAAGGCCTCCATGGTCTCGGTGATCTCCTCGAGCACGCGCGAGAAGAGCGTCGTCACGTCCTTTGAGTCCAGGGTGTCCAGCACGATCTTGAGCGTGCCCGAGAGGCGATTGTTGGCACGCGAGAGCTCCTCGACCAGACGGTCATGCTCGCGCTGGGCCTGCTGCTCCCCCACCGTGTGGTGGGCCACCAGGAGCAGCGTGTCGCCAGGCGAGCTCACGCGGGAGCACCTGAGCGTGAGGGTCACCGGCATCCCATCGGCTCCCTGGCAGGTGAGGGTCGCAGAGGAACCGTCGCACGAGAAGGGCAGCGACTCCAGCGAGAAGGGGGCGTCGGGGACCACGCCCACTGCAGGTGGGAACAGCATGCGCACGTCGCAGCCGAGAAGCCCTTCGGCAGGGCCGGCGAAGAGGCGCTCCGCCTCCGCATTGGAGAGCAGCACCTTGCCAAAGCCGTCGAAGGCGATGACGGCATCGCTCGTGAGCGAGAGGAGCCCCGCCAGCGTGCCGTTGACGCTACGTTCCCCTATGCCGTCGACCCTGCGGACGATGCCGTTCGCTCCCATGTGGACCCCCGTCGCAGCCGTCTGCCTATATGAGAAGAGGGCCTCCCGAAGGAAGCCCCCTGGCGTCTCATGGTGTCGGAGGCGGGACTTGAACCCGCACGACCTTTTAGTCAGTCACTAGCACCTCAAGCTAGCGCGTCTGCCAATTCCGCCACTCCGACGTGACTCGCGCAGGGAGTAATATAGCAAACCCCTTCGCGCCAATGCAACACCTTTCTGGGGGAAATTTACGTCCCCAGGGGCTCGCGCCCGACCCGCTAGAGCTCGACCGACTCCTCCTTTATGGGATGCGGCGCGGCGAAGTGGCACGCGCAGAAGTGGCCGGGCGCGACCGTCCTGAACTCGGGCATCGGCTCCGCGGAGCAGACGTCCTGCGCGATGGGGCACCTCGTGTGGAAGCGGCAGCCGCTGGGCGGCTCGATCGGCGAGGGTGGGTCGCCCTTCAGGATGATGCGCTTGCGGTTGTGCTGCACGTCGGGGTCGGGCACGGGCACCGCAGAGAGGAGCGACTGGGTGTAGGGGTGGTTCGGCTCACCATAGAGGCTCTTCCAGTCCGAGCATTCCATCATGTTGCCGAGGTACATGACGGCGACGCGGTCGGAGATGTGCTGGACCACGGAGAGGTCATGGGCGATGAACAGGTAGGCCGTCCCATACTCGCTCTGGAGGTCCGAGAGGAGGTTCAGGACCTGCGCCTGGATCGAGACGTCCAGCGCCGAGACGGGCTCGTCGCAGATGATGAGCTTGGGGCGCAGGGCGAACGCGCGGGCGATGCCGATGCGCTGGCGCTGTCCGCCCGAGAACTCGTGCGGGTAGCGGTTGATGTGCTCCGGGTTGAGACCGACGACGTCCAGCAGCTGACGGACGTAGTCCATGCGCTCGTCGGCACTTTCCATGAGCCCATGGATGAGGAGGGGCTCGGAGACGATCTCGCCGATGGTCATGCGCGGGTTGAGCGAGGCATAGGGGTCTTGGAAGATGTACTGCATGTTGCGGCGCATCTCCTTGAGCTCCCGCCTGCCCATCGACGCCACGTCCTTGCCGTCGAAGACGACCCTGCCGGAAGTGGGCTGCGTCAGGCGCATGATGCAGCGGCCGGTGGTGGACTTGCCGCAGCCGGACTCGCCGACGAGGCCGAAGGTCTCTCCGGGATAGATGTCGAAGGAGACGTCGTTGACCGCATGGACCTTCTTCTTGTTGAACCTGCTGGCAAAGACGCCCTGCTCGACGGGGAACTCCTTGGTGAGGTGCTCGACGTGCAAAAGCGGCGTGCGCTCCTGGGTCTCGGCCATCACGCCTCGCCTCCTTCCTTGGCACGAGAGGTCGCAGGCGCGTTGGCCTTGACGAACTCCGCGTCGCCGGCATAGTGGCAGCACGCGTAGTGACCCGTCTCAGTGACGTGCAGCTCGGGACGCTCGCTGCGACAGCGCGGCGTGGCATACGGGCACCTGGGCGAGAAGGCGCAGCCCTCAGGCACGTTGACCAACGAGGGGGGGTTGCCCTCGATCGGCGTGAGGGGCTTCTTCTCGTCCTGGACCGGATCGGGAATGGAGCGGGTGAGGCCCCAAGTGTAGGGATGGATCGAGTCGTAGAAGATCTCGTCGGCCGTGCCGAACTCAACGGGGGTCCCGGCGTACATGACCATGATCTTGTCCGCCACATCGGCGACGACGCCGAGGTCGTGGGTGATCATGATGATCGCGTTGCCGTTCTCCTCCTGCATCTTCTTCATCAGCTCGATGATCTGCGCCTGGATGGTGACGTCGAGGGCGGTGGTGGGCTCATCGGCAATCAGGATGTCCGGGTCGCAGGCAAGCGCCATGGCGATCATGACGCGCTGGCGCATACCACCCGAGAACTCGTGCGGGTAGTCCTTGACGCGCTGCTCTGCGTTGGGGATGCCGACCATGGTCAGAAGCTCTACGGCGCGGGCGTTGGCCTGCTCCTTGCTGTAGCCGCGATGGAGCCTGAGGCCCTCTCCCAGCTGGCGCCCGATGGTGTAGACGGGGTTGAGCGAGGTCATGGGGTCCTGGAAGATCATCGCGATGTCGTTGCCGCGTATGTGCTCCATCTCGTGCTCGGACATCTCCAGCAGCGACCTGCCGCGGTAACGGACGTCGCCGCCCTCTATGCGCCCCGGGGGCATGTCGATGAGGCCCATGATGGTGAGCGAGGTCACGGACTTGCCGGAGCCGGACTCGCCGACGACGCCGAGGGTCTCGCCGCGGTCGAGCGTATAGGAGACGCCGTTGACGGCCTTGACCACGCCGTCCTGTGTATGGAAGTACATCTTGAGGTCATCGACCTCGAGGAGGTGCGCGCCCTCGGGGACCGGCTGGTCCTTGAGGTCGACCCAGTTGTCAGTCTTCTTGCGTGCCATGTCTATGCATCCTTCATCTTGACGTCGAGTGCGTCGCGCAGGCCGTCACCAAGGAGCGTGAACGCCAGAACGGTGGTGAGGATCGCGAGGCCGGGCATGATCATCAGCCAGGGCTGGGTGGCCAGGTAGGTCTGGCCATCCTGGATCATGATGCCCCAGGAGGGGTCGGGCGGGATGACGCCCATGCCCAGATAGGACAGGGCCGACTCGGTCAGGATGGCCCCGCCGATGTTCATGGTCGCGTAGACGACGATGGAGGCGACGGAGTTGGGGAAGATGTGACGCGAGACGATGCGGATGTCGGCGGCGCCCATGGAGCGTGCGGCGTCGACGTAGTCGTTCTCCTTGACCGTCAGGATGGCGGAGCGGAAGACGCGCGCGATCGACGGCCAGCCCAGGACGCCGATGGCGATGAACACGTTCTGGATGCCCTGCCCTATGACGGCGAGCATCGCGATCACGAACAGGGTGTACGGGAACGCCAGGAAGATGTCCGCCAGGCGCATGATGATCGTGTCCCAGATGCCGCCGTAGTAGGCCGCCAGCGCGCCCATGACCAGGCCGATGACCGTGGAGATGGCCGTCGCGAGGACGCCGACCGCAAGCGATATGCGCGCGCCGTAGATGACGCGGCACAAGACGTCGCGACCGAGGGTGTCCGTGCCGAAGGGATGCTCGAGAGACGGGGCGAGCCGGGACTGCGCCGTCATGGTCGAGGAGTCGATCTCGGTCGGGTTGCCGAGCGTCTGGGGCACCCAGAGGTCGGCGGAAAGCGCGACGATCACCATGAAGACGATCCAGGCGAGGGCGATCATCGCGAGGCGGTTCCTGCGCAGGCGCTTCCATGCGTCGCCCCAGAGCGTGCGGACCGGCGCGTCGGACACGGTGGCGGCGCCGTCCGGGGCGACATCCTCCCGCCCCGTGGGGGCCTCCTGGAAGGCGGCAACGTCCTCGCTGTGGAGGTAGCCCTTGTCTGCCATGCTCACTACCTCCCTATTCCTTATCCTTGCCGGCGCCGTACCTGATGCGTGGATCGAGGAAGGCGTACGACACGTCGACGAGAAGGTTGATGACCATCACGACGACGACGATGACGGTGACGGAGCCGAGGACGATGGGCCAGTCACGCTGGGTGATGGCACGGTAGGTCTCGAAGCCGACTCCGGGCCAGTTGAAGACCGTCTCCGTCAGGATGGCACCGGCGAGCATGGCCCCGAAGTCGATGCCGATGTAGGTGACGACCGGGATGAGCGCGTTCTTGAGGGCATGGTGCAGGATGACGCTCCTGCGCGAAAGGCCCTTGGCGCGGGCGGTGCGGATGTAGTCCTGGCTCATGACCTCGAGCAGCTGGGAGCGCATGATGCGCGCGGTGTAGGCCGTGGAGACGGAGGCCAGGGTGATGGCGGGCAGGATGTAGTACACCCAGTCGTCGAACTCGGCCTGGGGACCACCGGCACCCGAGACAGGCAGGTAGACGGAGCCGCCCGTCGCGTCCTTCAGGAATACGCCGAAGAAGAGCTGGAGCAGCATGCCGAGCCAGAACGCGGGCATCGCGACGAGGATCGACGTCAGGAGCGTCACGAAGACGTCCCAGAACGAGTAGCGCTTTATCGCCGACACCATGCCAGCGCCTATGCCCACTATCGCCTCTATGATGATGGCCACGATCGAGAGCCTGATCGTGTACGGGTACTTCTGTGCGAGGATCGAGAGGACGGGCTGGCCGCTCCTCTGGTACGAGGTGCCCAGGTCTCCGTGGAGGAGGCCGGTGACATAAAGGCCGTAGCGCTTCCACATCGGGGTCTCGATCGTGTTGCCATCCTCGTCGTAGATCGGGTGCCCGTCGTCGTCCGTCTCGATGAGGTGGTACGATGCGCGCAGGTTCACCTCGGTCACCGGGTCAAGCTTCTTCTCGCCCGCCATGAGCTTGATCGGGTCACCGGGGACGATGTTCTCCATCGCGAAAAGGATCAGCGTCACGCCGAGGAACACCGGTATGAACTGGAGAACTCGTTTGAGAATGTACTTTCCCATGCTTGGAATCCCCTTGTTTGGCCTACAGATGCAGAAAAGCGGCACAGGCCGCACTTCGCCAGGGTGCAGTATAGCGTAAAGACCTTATATCGGAGCCAGCGAGCGGCGTGTAGGCGTGCGCTCACACGATTTGCCCGTAACGCGGCGGGGCGCCGGATCGCTCCGGCGCCCCGCGCAAAATCGCTTGGTCGGCCGCTAGAGATAGTCGCTACGCGTTGAGCGCGGCGCTCGCGAGGTCGGCGGTGTTCTGCGGGCTGAGGTACATGCGCGCAACCCGGTCGGAACCGACGTGGTCGAGGGCATAGAACATCAGGGGGATGACCGGCACGGACTCGGCGATCGTCTGGTTGATCTTGCGATAGGCGGCCTTGCGCTCCTCGACGTCCGTGACCTGACGTGCGGCGTCGATGGCGGCGTCCACGTCGGCGTTCACGTACTTGGCGTAGTTGTTGTCCGCCGTGGAGTAGAAGTTGGGGTACAGGAAGTTGTCCATGGTCGGGTAGTCGGCGTTCCAGCCCAGACGACCCACCTGGTACCTGCCGTCACCGAGGTTGGTGAGGTAGGTGGCCCACTCCATGGAGGACTGCTCTACCTTGAAGCCCACGGCCTCGAGGTCGCCCTGGACGATGGACATGATGTCCTCGTGGCCGCCGCCGGAGTTGTAGGACAGGGTGATGGTGGTGCCGGCGAGGTTGTTCTCGTCGACGATCTTCTGGGCGGCGTCCTTGTCGTACTTGCAGAACTCCCAGACGTTGGACTCGTCGTCGTCGATGATGAGGGGGAAGAAGCCGTTGGCCGCCTTGCGCGAGCCCTCGAAGAGGGTGTCGACGATGTTCTGGCGGTTGATGGCGAGCGACATGGCCTTGCGGACGTTGATGTCGGCCATGGTGGGGTCGTTGAGGTTGAGCGTCAGGTAGTAGATGGCGGCCTGGGCGCCCGTCAGGACCTGCTTCTTGGGGGTGACGGTGTAGCCGTCCTCGGAGGTTCCGTACTTCTCGGAGGTCTCGTTGAGGCGACCGGAGGGAATCTGGCAGAAGTCGATGTTGCCGGCCTCGAACTCGCGGAACGCGGTGGCCGGGTCCTTCTGGATGGAGAAGTGGATGCCATCGAGGATGGGCTTCTCGCCATAGTAGTCATCGAAGCGGACGACGTCTATGTACTGTCCGCTCTCCCACTTGCCGTCCATCTTGAAGGGGCCGTTGCCGATCGGCGCGAGCAGGAAGGACGCAGGGTCGTCGAGGGCGGCCTGCGGCACGGGCGCGAGGGCGATGTGGGCGCAGATGTAGGGGAAGTCGGCCATCGGGGCGCTCAGCTTGACGACGAGGGTGTTGTCGTCGGGGCAGGTCACGCCCGAGAGCTCGGTTGCGGTGCTGGCCTGCATCTCGGCGTAGCCGGCGACGGGGGCAAGGTGATAGTTGATCTCGGACGGGGTGGACATGTTGGGATTGCAGATGCGCTCCCACCCGCGCTTGAAGCTCTTGGCGTCGACGGGATCGCCGTTGTGGAACTTGGCGCCCTTCACCAGGTGGAAGGTGAACTCGGTGGCGTCGGCGTTGGACTCCCAGGACTCGGCGGCCTTCGGGACGAGCTCCTCCTTCTCCCAGTCATAGCCCAGCAGGGAGTCGAAGAGCTTGGACTCGACCTGGGAGCCCTCGGTCTCCTGGGTGTTGTAGGGGTCGATGGCGACGGGCTCGTTGATGTAGAACTTGAAGGTGCCACCCTGTGCGGTGGCGCCGGCGGACGCGTCCTCTGACTTCTTGCCACAGGCGGCAAGGGACGCGAGTGCGCTGGCGGCGAGGCCGCCCTTGACGAAGGTGCGACGAGTCACGCCGCTCTTCTCAACTGCCATTCTTTTCCTCCCTTGAGTGCGTCTCACGGCAGCCACCCATTGAAGGCCGCCGTCGGAACATCCGGGACATCGCCTGGCGCGATGCGCCCATGCGTTCTATTTTCATACAATACGCATAGGGATGCAAACCATCTGCCTGCAAGGCCGCACGTCGGACGGCCCTATGCCCGCACGGCCCGCATTGGGCTTTCGGCAGATGGGGACCCCGCCACGCGCCTCGCGAGACGGGGTCCCCACCTCCTCGGACGAAGGTCAGAGTTTACATGTCGGCAACATTGCCGACCCAGGGGGCAAGACGGCGCCCCAGCCAGCCATACGAGCCGAGGCCCCTAGATGGTACCCAGGGGGAAGGTCAGTGCGAGCACGCAGACGCAGACGCCGAAGACGACGGCGGAGATGACGGTGAGGCGGTCGAGGTTCCTCTCCCACACGCCCGACCCCGCAGCCGAGTTGTACATCGAGGAGGCGATCATGTCGGACACGCCCGTGCCCTTGCCGGAATGCATGAGGACGAGGGCGATCGTCGCGAGGGCGGAAAGGGCTAGGATGATGAGAAGAACGACGTTGAGCGGACCCACGGGCAGTCTCCTTAGCGAAGGGGCTTGACGAAGGGGGTCGGCATCGCGGGTGCGATGCCGACCCCTGCTAGCTTCACACTACAGCGTAGCAGCTTATCACATAGCCGCCTTCACCATCGCGGCGAACGAGTCCGCCTTGAGGGAGGCGCCGCCGACGAGGGCGCCGTCGACGTCGTCCTTCCCGAGGAAGCCCGCGACGTTCTCGGGCTTGGCGGAGCCGCCGTAGAGGATGCGGATGCCGTCGGCGACCTCTTGCCCGAAGGCCTCGGCCAGGGTCTCGCGGATGGCGCCGCAGACCTCCTGGGCGTCGTCGGCCGTGGCGGTCTTGCCCGTGCCGATGGCCCAGATGGGCTCGTAGGCGATGACGTACTTGGAGGGGTCGTCGATCTTGAGGCCCGCGGTGTCCTTCTTGATCTGCTCGACGACGAATGAGACATGGGTGCCGGCCTCGCGGACCTCGAGGGACTCGCCGCAGCAGCTGATGGGCACGATGCCGTGCGACATGAGGGCCTTGGCCTTCCTGTTGACGTCCTCGTCGGTCTCTCCGAAGTAGCCGCGACGCTCGGAGTGGCCGATGATGCAGTGGGTCGCGCCGATGCCCACCAGCATGTCGGGAGCGGTCTCGCCCGTGTAGGCCCCGCTCTCCTCGAAGTAGACGTTCTGGGCGCCCAGGGAGAAGGGCGCGCCCTCCTGCTCGATGACCTCCGAGACTCCCTTGAGGTCGACCGTCGGCGGGCAGACGACGACGTCCACGTCGCCGGTGCCGCCCTCGAGCTCTCTGACGAGGCCCTGTGCGAGGACGACGCCCTCGGTGAAGGTCTTGTTCATCTTCCAGTTGCCAGCGATCATCCTGTTACGCATCGAGAAGCGCCTCCACTCCGGGAAGGGCCTTGCCCTCGACGAGCTCCATGGATGCGCCACCGCCGGTGGAGATCCAGCTCATCTTGTCGGCAAGGTCGAACTTGTTGATGGCCGCGACGGAGTCGCCGCCGCCGATGATGGACGTGCAGTCGGAGTCGGCCACGGCACGGGCGACGGCCTCGGTGCCCTTGGCGAACTGGTCCATCTCGAAGACGCCCATGGGGCCGTTCCAGAAGACGGTCTTGGCGCCCTTGATGGCCTCGACGTAGAGCGCACAGGTCTTGGGGCCGATGTCCATGCCCATGCGGTCGTCGGGGATCTTGTCGGAGTCGACGACCTCACCCTCGGCATCCTCGCCGAAGTGGTCCGCAACGACGTTGTCGACGGGAAGGAGGATCTTGACTCCCTTGTCCTCTGCCTTCTTGAGCATCTCGGCGGCGCGCTCGACCCAGTCCTCCTCCTTGAGGGAGGTGCCCACGGCGTAGCCCTTGGCCAGGAAGAAGGTGTAGGCCATGCCGCCGCCGATGATCAGGGTGTCGGCGGAGTCGATCAGGTGGTCGAGGACGCCGATCTTGCTGGAGACCTTGGAGCCGCCGACGATGGCGACGAAGGGACGCGCCGGATCGGCGAAGATGGAGGTGAGGGTGTCGACCTCCTTCTCGAGCAGGAAGCCCGCGACGGCCGGGATGTAGGCGGCAGGCCCGACGACGGAGCCTTGCGCGCGGTGTGCGGTGCCGAAGGCGTCAAGCACGAAGACGTCGCCGTAGGAGGCAAGCTTCTTGGCGACCTCGGGGTCGTTCTTCTTCTCGGCCTTGAGGAAGCGGACGTTCTCGAGGACGAGGATGTCGCCGGGCTTGACCTCGGAGACGGCCTTCTCGGCCTTCTCGCCGTAGGTGTCGTCGACGAACCTCACGTCATAGCCGGTGAGCTCGGCGAGCTTCTCTGCGGCGGGCCTGAGCGAGAGCTCGGGCTCGGGGCCGTCGCCCTTGGGGCGGCCGAGGTGCGACATCAGGATGATGCCGGCGCCCTGCTCCTTGAGGTACTTGATGGTGGGGATGGCGGCGCGCACGCGCGTGTCATCGGTGACGACGCCGTCCTTCAAAGGGACGTTGAAGTCGACGCGCATGAGGACGCGCTTGCCGGCGACGTCGATGTCGCGAACGGTCTTCTTGGTGAAAGCCATGCTCACTCCCTTGCCGGGTGCTGGGTGGACTGCGCTGGGCGGACTGGCGAAGAGGGGCGCGGCCGAGGCCCTGGGACCTGCGACCGCACCCCTCTCCTGTACGAGACCGAGTCCGGGGCGCCCTTAGGCGACGAACTTCTCGAAGTACTTGATGGTGCGGACCATCTGGGAGGTGTAGGAGTTCTCGTTGTCGTACCACGAGGTGACCTGGACGAGGCTCTGGCCACCTCCGAGATCCTGGACCATGGTCTGGGTGGCATCGAAGATGGAGCCGTGGGTCTCGCCGACGATGTCGCGGGAGACGATGTCGTCCTCGTTGTAGGCGAAGGTCTCGGGGATGGTCTCGGCGTAGGCCTTCATGGCTGCGTTGACCTCGTCGACGGTGACCTTCTTGTCGACGACGGCGTAGAGGTTGGTGAGGGAGCCGGTCGGCGTCGGGACGCGCTGGGCGGCACCGATGAGCTTGCCGTTGAGCTCGGGGAGGACGAGGCCGATGGCCTTGGCGGCACCCGTGGAGTTGGGGACGATGTTCTCGGAGCAGGCGCGGGAGCGGCGGAAGTTGCCCTTGCGCTGCGGGCCGTCGAGGGGCATCTGGTCGCCCGTGAAGGCATGGATGGTGGTCATGATGCCGGACACGATGGGGGCGAAGTCGTTCAGGCCCTTGGCCATCGGCGCGAGGCAGTTGGTGGTGCAGGAGGCGGCGGAGATGATGTTGTCATCGGCGCCCAGCTGCTCGTGGTTGACGTTGAAGACGATGGTGGGCAGGTCATTGCCCGCAGGGGCGGAGATGACGACCTTCTTGGCGCCGGCGTTGATGTGGGCCTGGGCCTTGGCCTTGGAGGTGTAGAAGCCGGTGCACTCGAGAACGACGTCTACGCCAAGCTCGCCCCAGGGCAGGTTGTTGGCGTCAGCCTCCTTGTAGATGGTGATCTCGTGGCCATCGACGACGATGGAGCTCTCGGTGGCCTCGACCTTGTGGCCGCGCGCGTAGTTGCCCTGCGTGGAGTCATACTTCAGCAGGTAGGCGAGCATCTCTGGCGAGGTGAGGTCGTTGATGGCGACGATCTCGGAGCCCTCGTGACCGAACATCTGGCGGAAGGCCAGACGGCCGATGCGACCAAAGCCGTTAATAGCAACCTTAACTGCCATGCTATCTCCTTTCGCGAGGCCACCTGGGGCCCTTCCCCACGGTCGGCCCAATGCTTGCGCATAGCACTATTTTAGCCGTTTCAGGGGACCGGTATGCATCGCGACGCATGTGTGGTGGAAAAGTCTCGGCTTGCGCAGGTTGACCACTTATCGCTATGCAAATCTACAGACGGTTGCCGACATTCCGCGAACGGTAGTCTTAGGACGTTCCCACGCCTTTCGTGCGCATCTCGCCCACAAGTTCCTGGAGCCTGAGGACGCGATGGTACATGGCCGACTTCGATGCCGGGGGATCGCAGAGCGCACCCAGGGCGACGAGCGAGAGTTCGGGGTTGGCCCGGCGCAGGAGACAGAACTCGCGCAGGGCGGGCGGCAGGGCACGTAGGCCCATGCCCCTCTCGGCCTGGGCGATGAGCTGGAGCTGGTCGGCGGCGGCCCCCGTCGACCGGGCCTGGTTGGCCATCTCCGCGTTGACGCGGCGGTTGACGTCGTTCTTGAGCGACTTCATGCGCCGGACGTTGCCGACTGCCATGGCCGAGCGGGTGGCCCCCATGGCGCGCAGGAGGACGACGATGTCGTCGAAGCTCTTGACGTAGACGGCGAAGCTGCCGCGCCTCCGGTTGAGGCGGGCCTCGACGCCCAGCTCACGAGCTATATCCACGATGTCGTGGGCAAACTCCTCACCCGTGACGGCGATCTCCAGGTGGAAGTCGCCACGCGGGTCGGCGATGAAGCCGCCTGCCATGAAGGCGCCGCGCACGAAGGCGCGCTTGCAGCAGGGGCGCGCGAGGAGGTCGTGGGGCGCGCCGGTCGCGAGGCCCCTTCCCGCGACGAGGATGCCCAGGCGCTCGAGGTCCGCCTCGAGCTCGTCCTGCTCGGGGATCTCGATCAGGTAGTTGCGGGTCTTGTGCAGGTTGGAGTGGCGGACCGTGAGCGGGGTCTCGAGGTCGAAGAGCTCGTGGGTGAGCTTGATCATCGTGCGCGCGACGGCTCCGGTCTCGGTGGCGACGCGGATGGAGTAGCGGCCGCTGCCGCGAAACGACAGCGTCCCGCAGACGCGGGTGATGGCCGAGAGCGCGGCGTAGGGGCAGAGCGCGCATCCGTCCTCGATGCGGGAGAGCTCGTCCTTCACCTGGGCCGTGAACGACATGCTAGACCACGCCCCTGTTGGCGAGGGGCAGGTCGCGATGGGTGAGCGTCACGTGGTAGCCCGCCTCGCTGAGGTAGGCGGCCGTGGCGTTGGCGATGGCGACGCTTCGGTGCTGGCCACCGGTACAGCCGACGGCCACCGAGAGCCGCGACTTGCCCTCCGCGACGTAGCCGGGCATCACGACGTCGAGGAGCCTCTGCCAGGCCTTGATGAAGTCACGCGTGACCCGCTGGCCCATGACGAAGTCGCGCACCTTGGCGTCATTGCCCGTGAGCGGGCGCATCTCGGGATCGTAGAACGGGTTGGGCAGGAAGCGCACGTCGATCATGAGGTCCGCCTCGACGGGCATGCCATGCTTGAAGCCGAACGAGAAGACGTTGACGTCGAGGAGCTGCTGGTCCGTGAGCTCGGAGAAGCTGCGCCGGATGCGGGAGCGCAGGGTGGACGTGCGCATGCGGCTGGTGTCGAGGACGAGGTCCGCTCCCTCGCGGATGGAGGCCAGCTGCTCTCGCTCGCGCCGGATGGCACTCTCCGTGGACTCGCCGCGCTTGGCAATGGGATGGCGGCGGCGCGTCTCGTTGTAGCGGCGGAGCAGCACCTCGTCGGAGCAGTCCAGGAAGAGGAGCCTGACCGTGAGCTCGTGCTCGCGCAAGGCCCTCACGGCATCCGCCATCTCGTCAAAGAGCCCCTGGCTGCGCAGGTCGCAGGTCACGGCCAGGTGGCGGCCGATGCTGGTGTTGATGCCCACCGTGGTGGCGAGGTCGAGGATGAGCCGCGGGGGGAGGTTGTCGATGCAGTAGTAGCCCATGTCCTCGAACACGTGCATGGCCTGGGTGCGACCGCTGCCCGACATACCCGTGATGACCACGACGTCGGGCACCTGGTCGAGCCGCGCCGCACGGCGCATATCCTGTCCACCGTCAGCCATGTGGCCCCTCCCCTCTCGTCTGCGACCCCCTAGCGTCCCCGCTCCTCCGGATAGACCACTCCCCACTCTCGACGAAGCCTCGTCATGATGTCCATGACGTCTGTGGCGACGTCTATGAGAGAAGAGCACTGCGCATCGCCCGCAACGGCCCTTTCGAGGTCCGCCATCTCGTAGCAGAGGGCATAGGCCTCACAGCCGACGGCTACCTCCTCGCGACGTCCGTCCGCGCTCCACACGATGGTCCCGCGGTCTGCCCTCGGGTAGTCCGTCACCTCGAGGTAGCACTCGTCGAAGCTGATGACAGCACGCTTGGGCTGCTTGGAGTGGAGCGACAGGGACACCACGCCCAACTGCCCGGAGGCGTTCCTCGCCACTATGCCACTGGTCTGGTCGACGCCGGTAGGCGCCCTGTTTGCGAGCGAGGTCAGCTCGTCCGGCTGCGAATCCATGAAGAGCCTCATGATCGTAAGCGCATAGACCCCGATGTCCAGCATGGCGCCACCGGCCAGCCTGGGGTTGTAGAAGCGATTCGTGAGATCGCCGTACTCCTTGAGGCTCCCGAAGCTCACCTGGGCGAGGTTCATGCGACCGAACTCGCCCGAGCGTGCGCGGCGAAGGAGCTCCCGGTACAGGGGCATGTGGAGAATGGTCGTCGCGTCCATCAGGACGCATCCGTGCTCCCCCGCGACGGAGCGTGCCTGGCCGAGCTCCTCGGAGTTGAGGGTGATGGACTTCTCGCACAGCACGTGCTTGCCCGCCGTCAGGGCCGGGACGAGGTAGCGGATGTGGGTGTTGTGGGGCGTGGTTATGTAGATCGCGTCTATCGACGGGTCGGCGTAGAGCTCGTCGGGGCTGCCGTACACGCGCTCGACGTCGTAGCGCCGCGCAAAGGCGACCGCCTTGTCGTGCGTGCGGTTGCAGACGCCCGAAAGCCTACGGCCCGCAAGCTCAAGCGAGCGCGCCATCTGGTTCGCTATGGCGCCGCAGCCTATGACTGCCCAGCGAAGCTGGGGCGCAGCGAAGATCCCATCGGGAAAGCCCGCACCCCTGACCCGCTCGAAGGCCGCCTCCGCCGCAGCTGCGGCATCAATGGGCGCCGCGGCCTTGGTGCTGCCGTCACACATGCCTTCCTCCGTCCTTGCCCACGCGCGGCCTGCGGCCAGGCGGCGCGGGTGCAGTTGCCAGACAGGGACATTCTCTCCCATCCCAAGGGGTTTTCCCGCAGGAACGCCAAGACTACACCTCGAGCCGACGGCAAAGCCAAGGCATGCGGCGACAGTGACGCAGCAAGGAACCAGCGCGCTGGGGTATCGTGGATCGAGGCACCCGTCGATTGGAAGCCCCATGAGCGACCGCATGCCCTCACGTTCCCTGGCCGCGGGCGGGGCGAGGCGTGCCTGTTCGAGCCTAGTTTGCGATGGGAGTCGGTGGGCGCATGGCGGACGGTGACGGCTACCTGCATGTCTCCCACGGCTTTGACCCCGTGTTCGACGAGCGCAGCCGCGTGATCATACTCGGGTCGTTTCCCTCGGTGCTCTCACGGCGAAACGACTTCTACTACGGCAACCCGCAGAACCGCTTCTGGCGTGTCCTGGCTCGGTGCCTCGGCGAGGCATGCCCACAGACCGTACCTGAAAAACGCGCGATGCTGCTGGCACACGGCATCGCCCTGTGGGACGTCATCGCAAGCTGCGATATCAGGGGCTCGAGCGATGCGAGCATCCGCAACGTGACGCCCGTCGACCTTGGTCGCGTGACCCGCGTTGCGCGCCTGCGTTCCGTCCTCTGCAACGGTACCACGGCCGGCAGGCTCTACCACCGCTGGCTGGAGACCCAGACGAACATGCCGGCCGAGGTCCTGCCCTCGACGAGCCCGGCCAACGCCGCCTGGCGGCTCGAGCGGCTTGTCGCACGCTGGAACGAGTCGCTCTCCCCGTCGCTGGGCGAGGGCCGATAGGCGGCAGCGGTGCCAGCCACGACATGGTCGCACATCTCGCCGAGGATGACGGCGGATTGGCGGCCACCGTGCGGATCATGGCGGTCATTTCCCGTCGAAGTTCACGACGACACGGTATGACGCGCCCTCGATCGCCTTGTCAAAGGCCTCCTTGACCTGGCTCTCGTGATAGGTGCCGCTCACATAGGGCTTGAGGTCGATGACGCCCTCGGAGACCATCGCGACAGCACGCACGAAGTCCCTGGAGTTGGAGTTCGCGGTACCCAGCGTCTTGATGGACCAGCTGTGCATCCAGCCGGCATCGACAGGAACGAGCTTCTCCTCGCCCGGTTTGGGGTGGATGGAGCTATAGAGGATGACCTTGCCGACGTTGGCGACACAGGTGTAGGCGTCCTTGAGCACGCTCGGGAACGGCGTGGTGTCAAACACGGCCTGGCACTTCAGGCCATGGGTAAGCTCGAGGACCCTCTCGGTCAGGCTCTCCTTCGACGGATCGATGGCGTAATCGGCACCGTACCGCCGGGCCAGGACCGTACGCTCCCGATTGATGTCGGAGACGATCACGACGGCACCACGCTTCTTCGCAACCTGCACGTGCAGCTGCCCCATGATGCCACAGCCTATTACGAGGACGTAATCCCCGAGCTGGATGTCCGCCGTCTCGACGCTGTGCACGACACAGGAGAGCGGCTCGACGATGGACGCCTCCTGAGGCGTCACGTTGCGATACTTGAACAGGCAGTGCGTCGTCACGAGCATGTACTCGGAAAGCCCGCCCATGCCGTGGTAGG
Source organism: Olsenella uli DSM 7084 (assembly GCF_000143845.1). Lineage (NCBI taxonomy): Bacteria > Bacillati > Actinomycetota > Coriobacteriia > Coriobacteriales > Atopobiaceae > Olsenella > Olsenella uli. The sequence goes on from NC_014363.1 coordinate 1,450,560, forward strand.
GCAGGCCCTCGAGCTGCGCCCCGTGGTCGAAGTGCGCGCAGCTCTGCTCCTCGAACGTCTTGCAGTAGTAGCAGTCACCACACGGAAGCGTGTTGCCTACGACGACTTTGTCACCGACCGCCCACTCGTCAGGATTGACGTCGTCGCCCAGCCCCACGATCTCGCCGGAAATCTCGTGACCGCCGATGAACGGATGCTCGACCTTGTTGACACCCGTGTACACGCGCTGCTCCCACGTGCACAGGGCGCAGCAGTCAACCTTCACGAGCACCTTGTTGCCCTTGGCATGAGGACGCTCGCACTCCTCGAGAGAAATATCCATGCGGCCATGGAATACCGCCGTCTTCATCGTCTCTGGCATGGGGACTCCTTCTGAATAACCTGGGCAGCGCGAGAGCACGTCTTCGCCGGCACGCCCTCGCGCACCCAGGCACATGGACTAAGACCGATTTCTTGCGAACGCCAGACCCGCTGGATCGCAGCGTAGGCTACGAGATGATGCCGCCCAGGAGTCCCGTCGCACCCAACACGGCGCCAACGACAACGAGGGCGACCATGACCCGCGTCGACTTCATCTTGCGAACCTTGAGAAGGTACCAGGTGCCCAACGTAATCGCCAGCGGAATGACGCCCTTGAGAAGCTTGTCAAGGATGTCCGCCTGTAACGCCAGCTGGGCCTCCCCCACCTGAATGACAAAGCCCGAGGAGGCAGTCACGTAACTGGCCGCCAGAGCCCCAAGCACCACGGCCCCCATGATCGACGCCGCAGAGATAAGCCGTCGCATCTGGCCACCACCAAGGAGCTTCTCCACCCCACCCTTCCCTTGCCTGTAGCCGGTCATGAAGAAGAAGTAGCCAATGGCAGTCTGGATTGCGAACATCGCAACTGCAAAGAACAGGGCGCCTGCGGGGGACCCGGACGCAGAGGCAAGCGAGATGCCGATGGCCAAGAGGATCGGCTGCAAGGTCCCCTGCCATAGGGTGTCGCCCACGCCGGCCATGGGCCCCATGAGGCCGGTCTTGATCGCCGAGATCGCCTCGCCGGTCACGGCGGGGTCGTTCGCGCGCTCCTCCTCCATTGCAAGCGCCAGGCCGTTCACGATGCCCCCGTAATGCGGCTCGGTGTTGTAGAACTGCATGTGGCGCTTCATGAAGTCGATCTTTGCCTGCCTGTCGTTCGGATACAGCCTGTCAATGATGTGCGTCATGGAAAAAAGGACGCCAGAGGCCTGCATGCGCTCGTAGTTGTAGTTCGCGTGGCTTGCGAAGTCCCATTTCCAGAACACCTTGAGAACGTCGGCCTTGGAGAGCGCCCTACGCTTGGCCGTGCCGTCAGCCGCCACATCAATCCCGCGGCGCCCGGTTCCCCCAGTCATCTCGTTCTGCATCATACGGTCCCTTCTATTCGAAATCCGCGTCGGAGTCCTCAGAGGCAATATCGGCGGATGGAGGCGCGCCGCCAGCGATGACCGGCTGAACCGGTACCATCTCTGCCCCGGACGCCGCGCTTCCCGTAATGAGGTAGGCAACGATGCCGGCGAGCACGGCCAGGGGCAGCGTCGCGATTCCCGAGTACTGGACAACCACAAAGCCAAGGACGAACCAAAGGATCACCCCAGGGCGGTCCAGGGCTCGCAGGTTCATGGCGATGCCAATGGCCGGCAGGATACCGCCAATAACCTGCAGCGTCTCAAGAGGCCGACCCTCAAGGGCGTTGATGATGTCAGCCACCACTCCCGCGCCGAAGTATGCCCCCAGCATCACGGGGATGATGCCAATGATCGCCGCTACGATCTGCGGGGGGCAGAGATGCCAGAACGCAAGCGCCTTGGTGTCGCCGTTTTCCGCCGCCCTGTCGCACATGTGGGCGAACACGACGTCAACCGTCATGTGGATGACCCAGATGATCGTTCCCAGCAAACCGATCGGCGTGGCGATGGCAATTGCCGTGGCAGGGTCGACGCCCGCAGCGAGCGCGAGCGCCGTGCCCAGCGTTCCCGCCAAGCCCGGGTCCGTCGGAGGCGCGCCACCAGCCGAGATGTATGCAATGAAGGGGAGTTGAATGGCGGCGCCGATGACTGCCCCCTGCACCGGGTCGCCCATGATGATGCCCACGAGCAGGCCGGACACCAAGGGCTTCTGAATGATCGTAGAGCCAACGAGCGTGAGCCAAGGCGTCCCATTTATCCCCAGGTAGTACACGACGCCGATAAGCAGTGCTTGGATGAGTGAAATCTGCATGCTCGCCCCTTTGTACGCATGGAATGTCGTGCGCTAAGCGCCCCATAGAGACCAAAGGTGTTACAAAAGCTTTGAAACGCTGACCTGCGCATCGTCCGCAAGAATCTGAATTGCGACGTCCACGCCCTCGTCCACGAGGGCCCTCAGGGCCGCCCTCTCATCCTGTGACGCAGAGATGTTGCGGTAGAGCCTGCTCCGATCCTCGCGTGCGCCCATACCTCCGATGATGACCTGCCGGAGACTCGCACCCCTCTCGACGAGGGACAGAAAGGTCTGGGGGTACTTGGCAAGCACGATGACCCTGTCTGTTGGCTTGAAACCCTTGATGAGACGATCGACCGCCTTCGCCTCATTGAATACCCCCACTTTCACGTTTGCGGGCACGGCGCTCTTGAACACGCTCTTGAGGAACGGGTTTTGGGATGTCTCATCGTCCACAATCATGATCTTGTTGGCGCCCGTGGCATTCAGCCACGATGTCATGACCTGACCATGGATGAGACGATCGTCCACACGGCACAGAACCACCTCACCGTTGCCCGGCGCCGTGAGGTTCTCCCCCCGTTCAATGGGAGGCGCATCGCCGGGTTCCATTCGCTCCTGTTCCCTCTCCTGCTTTGCCGGGGTCTCGAGCTCGGGAATCTTGAGGCTCAGGTCGATGACGGCGTCACGCTGTGCCGCAAACGTCTCTCGTGCGAGCTCCTCGAGGCCAAGGCTCTCCCGCATGAAGACCGCCTGAATCACCGCAGGCAGATTCACGCCCGCCAATGCGCGGACGTTGCCGCTCTGCATGAGCCTCATCACCACGTTCGAGGGCGTTCCACCCAGCATGTCAACCAGGCAGAGGGCTCCATCGCCCTCGTCTGCCTTCCTGATGGAGGCAGACACTTTCTCCTCAAATTCGGAGGGCTCATCCCCGTGGTACAGACCGACCGTCTCGAGCTGCCGCTGAGGGCCGACGAGCAGCTCGACTCCCGATCTCAGCCCTTCTGCCAGCGAGCCGTGTGTGGCTATCACTATCCCAACCATACTTCCCCCTTTACTTAACTAGAAACTAGTAGATACCTAATATCTATAAGTAGAAATATATGCACCTATAGATAGAAAATAATAGTAAGTTTTAGAAAGTCTACGAAAGGTATGAAAAACACCCCGAGCGGTAGCCCCAGAGTGTTAGAGCGGTCCCTTATTTATATAAATTAATTTATGATGCTATCGTCAGCTGTGTTGTGAGGCTCTGTCTGCGTATGGCACTGGAAACTATGCCATCCGGATCAACATCCATGACAATGACGTCGATATCAGGGAGCTCTGCAAATCTGATGAAGCTACTGGCGCCAACCTTCGAGGCATCCATGAGCACGTAGCTCGTGCGCGCGTGAGCAATCAGCTCGGACTTAACCAAAGCCATCGGCTCGTATTCGGTCATGAAGCCCTGATTTGGGAGAAACGCATTGGCGGCGAGAAAGGCCTTGTCGACATGGAGCATCTCCAGGCAGGCCGAGGTAAGCCGCCCGAAAGCGTAACGATGGTTGCGCCGGAACGTTCCGCCCAGGACCACGAGCTCGGCGTCGGGCAGGTGGTCCTCAACATACTCCGCTATCGCAAAGTCATTGGTGACAATTGCTATATCGCGCTTGTCAGCGAGGCGTTTGGTGAATTCAAGCGTAGTCGTGCCAGCATCGATGCCAATGGTGTCTCCGTCTCGGACATACTCGGCCGCCCGTCGGGCAATCCTCTCCTTCTCGCGCATGTGGACGGACATTCGCTCCTTGGGGACGGAGACATGCCGGGTGAGGTCGAGGGAGACCGCACCGCCATACATGCGGCGAAGCTTGCCCTCCTCTTCCAATACTGAGAGGTCGCTGCGGGCGGTTACCGCCGAGATGCCAAACTCCCGCTTGAGATTCGCTATTGAAACTGAGCTGTTGCGCTCGACAAGCTCCGCAATCCGGGCCCTGCGCTCCCCGGCAAGCATCCTATCCTGTTTCTTGTCATCGAACCCCATGATCCGACCAATCCCTTGCAACCGTCCAAAACAGCGGTCAATTCATTTCCACTATTTGCCAACGCTTACTTTTATGTCTCATTGTATCCAATATTTATTGAACCGGCTGACACATATGCGCCCAGACGGGCAAGCGCGCCAGTCCCCCGATTGCCATGCAAATCGAGTCGTTTGGACCCATCCGGTCTGTGGGAATATCCAGACCGCGCGGCAACTCGCAGTGTCATCTGACGTGTTCGACGGTATCGCTGGCTATGGGCTAGGCCTCCTTGATGGCGTCGACGAACCAGCCTGTGATGGACGTGGGGTGCGTGATGCCCGTCCCCACGACGACGGCCCAGGCGCCCGCCTGCATGGCGGCGACGGCATCGGACGGCGTGTGCACATGACCCTCGCAGATGATGGGCAGGCCCGGGAACTCGGTCGTGGCCCGGCGCAGAAGCGGCAGGTCGGGGCCGTCATCCATCGTAGTGTCGATAGCCGGCTTGTTGTGCGAGAGGGTCGTCGAGACGATGTCGCAGCCGCAGGCCACCGCGCCGCGGATGTCCTCGATGGTCATGCAGTCGGCCATCACGAGCGTCTCGCACCGGGCACGCAGGTCACGGACCGTCTGGGCGAAGCTGCGCCCATCGGGGCGGGGACGACTGGTCGCGTCGAGGGCCACGACGTCCGCGCCAGCGTTGACGCAGGCGACGGCGTGGCGCAGGGTCGGGGTGATGTAGACGCCCTCGTGCCCCTCCTTCCAAAGGCCTATGACCGGGACCTCGACGCGGCCCTTGATGGCGGCGATGTCCGCGAGTCCCTGGCAGCGTATGGCGGCGGCACCACCCTGCTCGCATGCGGCGGCCATCTGAGCCATGGTCTCGGGATGGCGCAGCGGCTCGCCGGGATAGGCCTGGACGGAGACGATCAGCCTGCCCTTGAGGGACCGGACCAGAGGCGAAGCTTCCATGTTCCCTGCCTTTCTGCCCTGGAGGGCGAGAGGGATTCGCCCTCGGCGCTTTGAGAAGTGTCTGCCATGACCTGGCTAGTCGAGAGAGACGTACGCCGAGCTGACGACATTCTGGGCCGCCCCGATGAGCGGCGCAGCGTCGCCCAGCGTGCCGCTCCTCACGGGCGTGTTGGCCTGAGGTGGCATGACGACCTCGGCCCAACCCCTTCCGAGGGCGTCATGCCAGACGGGCCCGCACTTGGCAACCGATCCGGACAGGATGACGCAGTCGGGGTCAAACATGTTGACCATGGACCCCAGCACCTCGCCGAGGGCGTGGCCGGAGCGCGACTCGGCCGCGATGGCCGCCTCGTCGCCCGTCTCAGCAAGCCGACTGATGTCGGCCCCATCCGTGGGTCTGCCGTCAGGCCGAGTGGCGACGCCACCCAGCTCGAGGTAGCGCGCGAGAATCCCCGGACCGCAGGCGATGGTCTCCACGTGGCCGACGCCGCCGCACTGGCAGGGAATGCCCGCCGCATCCGTGCAGGTCACGTGACCGATGTTCGCCGCCGCGCCATGGGCGCCGAGGAGCAGGCGGCCATGCTCGACGAAGGCGCCGCCTATGCCGGTGCCCACCGCGCACACGAAGGCGCTGTCCGAGCCAAGCCCGGCGCCCCAGCTTGCCTCGCCGAAGGCGTGGGCATGGACGTCGTTCATGACGCGTGCGGGAACGCCGAAGGCGCGCTCGAGCTCGGAACCAAGGTGGGTTCCGCCCCAGCCGGGCATCATGTCGTTGGCGTAGGTGATGTCTCCCGTGCGGGGATCGACCACGCCACCGGTCGAGACTCCGACGCCATCCACGCTGCCGCCCGCCAGCTCGATCACGCGCCGAGCGCTCCCAAGGGCCACCTCGAGCACGTGACGCCCTCCCAGTTGGGCCTCGGTCGGACGCCTGCCATAGCCTTCGACCCGAGGCGTCTGCCCGTCACCCAAGGTGACGAGCGCCGAGGCGACCTTTGTGCCACCGATGTCGATGGCGATGACCTTCTTGCCTTCTTCTGCCATGAGCAGCTCCTTCGAGAGATGGGCCCTACGCCCCCAAGACGCCGTTGTCGACAAGGACCTTCCGGATGGCCTCGCGGTTGGCGCCCTCGAGCGCCCTGACCGGACGGGGCATGGTGTCGTGGTCGAAGACGCCCATGAGGTTGAGGGCGCACTTGAACGCCCCGACGCCGCCCGCATAGCCCTGCACGCCGGCGGTCACGTCGAAGATGTGGGAGACCTCGTTGATCTGGTCCTGGAGTTCCTTGACGTGCGCCCAGTCGCCCGCCCGGTAGGCCTCGTACTGTCGGACGTAGGGCGCGGGGATGACGTTGGCGAGGCCCGGCACGGAGCCGTCCGCGCCCGAGAGGTAGGCCCCGTCGACCACGATCTCGTGGCCAGTGAGCAGGCTCAGGGGATGGCCGGCCTTCTCGTTCTCCTGGACCAGGTAGCGGAAGTTGACGTCGTCGCCCGAGGAGTCCTTGACGCCGGCGAGGACGCCGTCTTGGCCCAGCCTGAGCGCAAGCTTCCAGGGGATCTTGGAATGGACGCAGGCGGGGATGTCGTATGCCAGGATCGGCAGGTCGATCTCCTCGTGCAGGATGCGGAAGTGCTCCTCTATCTCGTCCAGGCCGCCCAGGGCGTAGAAGGGCGCCGTGGCGACGACGGCGTCGGCGCCGAGGGCCTGCGCACGCCGGGCGTGCTCGATCACACGGTCCGTCTCGGTGTCGATGCAGCCGACGAGCACGGGCACACGGCCGGCCACGATGCGTATGCCCTCGCGGACGATGTCCTCGCGGTGGGCATCGTTGGAGAAGGCGACCTCACCCGTGGAACCCAGGAGGAACAGGCCGTTGACACCGGAGCCGACCATGCGGTCGATGAGGCGTCCGTAGGACCTCACGTCGAGGGTATGGTCGGGGTTGTCGGGGGTGACGACGGGGGGGATGACGCCAGAGAACTTGGGTTGGGGCATGGGATGACTCTCCTCTTCCTTGTCTTGCGGCCAAAGGCCGGCAGATGGGTGGCGTGGGTGATGGCGGTGGCGTGGGCGAGGCCGCGTGCCTAGGGGTGCAGGAACGCAAGCAGCTCGTCCTCGAAGGCGTTCACGCGCTCGTGGGCCCACCTGGGATAGGTGACGTGGCGCACCTCCCCCGCCACGTTCCCCACGATAGCAAACTGGCTGGAGGGCGGGGCAGCCGTGTCCAGGAGCGAGGTGCCCACCAGCAGCCTGGAGCCCAGACGGCGCGCGAAGTTGACCGTGTCGACATACTCCAGGGCCGAGAAGAGCGCGTCCGCATCCTTGCCGGTCGGGTCCTCGAGGCGGAAGTGGGCCCGCAGGCCGGCATACAGAAGTTCGCAGGGGCCCTCGAGCCAGACGGAGCGCAGGTCGGCCGGCATGGGGTTGAGGGCCGCGCAGCGAGAGGGTCGCACCCTCCCCACAGCCGCGGCGTCGATGGCGAGCGCGCCGCCCAGGCCCTCCCCCCAGAAGCTGAGGCGCGTCTCGTCCACGCCCCCGAGCCTCGACGCGATAGACGCGCACACCAGGGCGTCGTCAACGAGCCGGGCCAGGGCGAGGTCACGGGCACCTCCATGCCAGCCATCGCAGATGTCGCCCGACCAGCGACGGTTCTCGAGCTCGATCACGGCATGGCCGATGGCGGCGAAGCGCGTCAGGTGGTGCCAGCCGTGCGGGGCGCAGCCGACGTCGTGGAACATCACCACGGCCGGATGGCGCGGGCCTGTCTCGGCGTCAGGGCGCAGGGGGTGGACGTAGCGGGCGACGAGGGGGGTGCCGTCCGTCGACGTGAACCCCAGTCGCAGGTACACGGCCATTGGGCTGTCGATTCCCACGTCATCCACCGTGACCTCGCGCAGCTCGGCGGCACGCGCCGCACGTGCGTCCCAGAGCGCGTCGAAGCCGACGGGTAGCCTCGTCTCGCCTTGGTATCCGGCGAGGTCGGCCAGGGTCCGGGCGAGCGTCTCCATGGCTAGCGCGCCCCCTTCCCGAAGAAGCCGAGGAGGGCGTCGTCGAACGCCTGGATCGCCTCATGGCCGAAGTCGGGGTAGAGGAGGTGGGTCTTGGGGCAGCGCAGAGCGTTGTACACGGCGAACTGCGTGGGGGGCGGGCAGACGTCGTCTGCCAGGCCCGTGCCAAAGAGGACCTCGCAGCGTACCAGGTGTGCAAAGCTCAGAGTGTCGATGTAGCCCAGGCGACGGAACCACTCGTCCGCACCGGAGCCGTCCGCGTCGAACCAGCGGGAGAAGTAGCGGAGGCCCTCGTAGGCAGACACGTCGTCCCCCCGCTCCCAGACCCCGCGGAAGTCCGAGAGGAACGGGTAGAGGATGGCCGCCCGCCTGATGAGGTCGCCGTTGAGTGCGCAGGTCGCAAGGCCCACGGCCCCGCCCTGGGAGCCACCGTAGACGCAGACGTCATCCAGGTCCAGCCCCGGAAGTTCCCTCACGATGCGGCAGAGGATGCGTATGTCCTGGTAGAGGCGGACATAGTACAGGTCCTTGGGGTCGCCGCCCAACCCGGCGATGAGGTGCCCCGAGACGGTAGCGCCCCTGAAGCCGCCGACGTCCTCGGACCTGCCGCCCTGGCCGGGGTTGTCCAAGGCGATGCCGGCGAAGCCCATGCCCACGAAGGAGCTGTGTTCGAACCAGCTGCGGGTGCGACCGGGATAGCCATGGAACTGCAGCACCAAGGGTGCTGGGCCAGGTCCTGCGGGCCTGAGGTACTTGGCGTAGAGCCGCGCACCCGCCATGCCCCGAAACCAGAGGTCGAGATACTCGCAGCCATCGAAGGACGGGACGTCTGCGGGGACGGTCTCAAAGTCGAGGGGCCGCTCGTCGGCCTCTGCGACGCGCTCGGCCCAGAACGCGTCGAAGTCTGCGGGGATGGGGTTGGTCCCCGCATAGGCCTCGAGCTCGCACAGCTGTTGGGGTGTCACTGGCAAAGGCTGTCACCTCGAGATGGGTGCGCCCGAGGTAACGGGCGCACCTTTGGGGCGGAATCTCCGGGAGCTCACTGGCCGAGCCTGGGATGCAGAAGCGACGGCGCCGCGCCCAGGAGGGTCTTGGTGTAGTCGTCCTGCGGGTCGTTGAAGACCTGTTGGGCAGGGCCCTGCTCCATGATCTGCCCGTGGTTCATGACGATGATGCGGTCGGATATGTAGCGCACGGTCTGGATGTCATGGCTGATGAAGATCATCGACAGGCCGAGCTCGCTCTTGAGGTCCGTGAGCAGGTTCAGGATCTGGGCGCGGACGGAGACGTCGAGGGCGGACGTGGGCTCGTCGGCGATGATCGCGGCGGGGTTCAGCGACATGGCGCGCGCGATGGCGACACGCTGGCGCTGGCCGCCCGAGAGCTGGCCGGGAAGGGCGCGCAGGGCGCTCTTGGGAAGACCGACGAGCTCGATGAGCTCGCCAATGCGCCTCTCCTGGTCCACGGGGGTATCGACCGCATGGACCAGCAGCGGGTCGAGCAGCTGGTCATGGACGACCATGCGCGGGTTCAGGGCCGTCGCGGGGTCCTGGAAGACGACGGAGACGACGCGGCCGATCTGCTTGCGCATCTCGGCGCTGCGGCGCGTGACGTCTTGCCCCTTGAAGTAGACCCTGCCCGACGTGGGCGACTGCAGGCCGCACATGACGTTGGCCGTCGTGGACTTGCCGCAGCCCGACTCGCCGACGATGCCCACGGTCTCGCCGGGCATCAGCCTGATCGTGACGCCCCGGACGGCGTTGACCGTGTTGGGGCGGAAGAGCGAGCCCGTGCGCGTCCTGAAGGTGACCGAGATGTCATCGAGGAAGATGATCGGCTCGGTGGTGTCGCTTCCCTTCCCAGCCATCTACTTCGCCTCCTTGAGGGTCTCGAGATACGGGGTGAGGCCGTTGTCCTTGAGGTAGTCGTCAGGCAGTTCGGAGAACCTGTGGCACACGTCACCAGGCAGCCGCTTCAGGACGGGATGCACGTCGAGGCCAAGCGTCGGGTGGCTCGAGCGTGGCGCGAAGCGGTCGCCTGCGGGAAAGTCCTCGGGCGAGGGGACGGAGCCTGGCACCTGGTGGAGACGCGTGCCCGTCTTGGCGCCCTCCTCGATGGAGAGCACGGAGCCCAGAAGGCCGCGGGTGTACTCGTGGATGGGATTGGTGAGGAGCTCCTTGGTGGGGGCCTGCTCGATGACCTGGCCAGCATACATGACCGTGATCTCGGAGGCGACCTCGGCAACGAGCGCCAGGTCATGGCTGACGAAGATCATCGCGAAGCCGAGCTTGGCCTGAAGGTCGTTCAGGAGCCTGATGACCTGCTTCTGGACCGTGACGTCAAGTGCCGTGGTGGGCTCGTCGCAGATGACGAGCGAGGGGTCGCGCGTAAGCGCCATGGCGATGAGGACGCGCTGGCGCTGGCCACCCGAGAGCTCGTGCGGGTACGACTCGAGGGTGCGCTTGGGATCGAGGCCGACGAGCTCGAGGAGCTCCTCGGCGCTGCGGGTCCCACCGCGGTCGGTGAGCTGCTTCATCTGCGCCGAGATGAGCATCGAGGGGTTCAGCGAGGACAGGGCGTCCTGGTAGACCATGGCAAGCTCGGTGCCCAGGAGCCTCCTGTGCTGCTCGGACGTGAGCTTGAGCAGGTCTTGCCCCCGATAGATGACCTCGCCCGTGACGGTCTCCTTGGGATCGGTGAGGTTCATTATCGTCTTGGTGGTGATGGACTTGCCGCAGCCCGACTCGCCGACGAGGGCCATGCACTGGCCGGGGCGGACGTCGAAGGACACGCCGTCCACGACGCGCACGTCGCCGTGGGACTCGAAGCTGATGGAGAGGTCCCTCACCCGAAGCAGCGGCTCCACGGAGAGGTCGGGCACGTGGCGGTCGCTGCGGGCGAGCTCCACCTCGCGCAAGGCCGACAGCCTGCGGTCGAGGGAGACGGCCTGCTCCTTGTAGGCGCGCACGGGGTCGGAGGCCAGGACGTCGTCGGCGCGGCGGGAGCCGGAGGCGTCCGCGTCCACGGGGGCGCCAGGCGCAGCTGCCATGGCATCGGTCAGGCCCTCGGAGAGGATGTTGAGGGCCAGGCAGGTGACCATGATGGCGATGCCCGGGAACAGCGCCTGCCACCAGCGACCGGAGAGGACGCCCGCACGGGCGTCGGCAAGGATGTTTCCCCAGGTGGGCGTAGGCTCGGTGATGCCAGCGCCGATGAAGGTCAGCGAGGCCTCGAAGATGATGGCGTCGGCGACGAGGGTGACGGTGAAGACCATGATCGGTGCGATGCAGTTGCGCAGCACGTGCCTCCATAGGATCCAGGGCGCGCGCGCACCCGAGACGATGACCGCCCGGACGTAGTCCTCGCCGTACTCGGACACGACGTTTGCGCGGACGATGCGCGCGATCTGCGGCGTGTACATGAAGCCGATCGAGAAGATGATCGAAGGCACGGAGTTGCCCAGGATGGAGACGAACACGGCAGCCAGGGCGATGCCCGGGAAGGACATGATGATGTCCAGGATGCGCATGATGACCTCTGAGACGGCCTTGCGCGAGACGGCGGCGACGGCACCGATGATGGAACCGAAGACCAGCGCGAAGGCCGTGGCCCCGAAGCCGATGATCAGCGAGTAGCGCCCGCCGTAGAGCATGCGGGAGAGGATGTCTCGGCCCTTGTCGTCGGTGCCAAAGAGGAAGCCACCCCCGGGTGCCTGGCGTGCCGCGAAGATGTCGATGGGGTTGTAGGGTGCGATCACCGCGGCAAGTATCGCGGAGAGCGCCACGAGGGCGAGGATGACGAGGGAGACCTTCGATCCCAGGCTCATCTTCTTCCACCCGCCAAGGCGCAGGCCCTTGGCCGCGGCGCGCTCGAGCGCCTCGGACTGCTCTCGTCTTTGGGTCAGCATGTCTACACCGTCCTAATCCGAGGGTTGATGAGGAGGTAGAGCATGTCGACCACGATGTTGATGATGATGAAGGACAGCGCGACGACGATGACGACGCCCTGTACGAGGTTGGTCTCGTTGCCCTGGATGCCTTCGAGGATGGCCATGCCCATGCCCGGTATGTTGAATATCGTCTCGATGACGACGGCACCGCCCATGAGGTAGCCGATCTTGAGGCCGAGCGTCGTGACTGGGGTGATGAGGGCGTTGCGCAGCACGTTGCGCCCGACGACGACGGCCTGTGGCAGGCCGGCGCCCTTGGCCGTCTTGACGTAGTCGCGGTCGAGCTCCTCGACCATGGCGGTGCGGACGATGCGGGTCATCTGCCCGGTCAGGGGCACGGCGAGCGCGACGGCGGGCATGATCATGCGCGCCATGTAACCACCGGGGTTGGCGAAGAGGTCGGGCAGCGGGCCCGATGCGGGCAGCAGGTGCAGGAAGGTGGAGAAGAGCAGGATCATAAGAACCGCGAGCCAGAACGAGGGCGTCGCGAGCCCTGCGATCGAGAGCACGCGGATGACCTGGTCCGGCCAGCTATCCCGGTAGAGAGCGGCAAGGACGCCGAGGACGAACGAGATGATTGCGCCCATGACGAGCCCCATGAAGGTCAGCTGCATCGTGACGGGCAGGGCCTTGGAGACGCGCTCGCCGACGGAGTAGCTCGCGGCGCCGTAGGTGCCAAGGTCACCGTGGAGAAGTCCCCCCATGTACCTGACGTAGCGGACCGGCAGCGGATCGTCGAGGCCATGCTCCTCATGGTAGCGGGCCACGGCCTCGGGTGTCGCGCTCTCGCCCAGCGCGTTGTACGCCGGGTCGATCTTGGAGAACGACATGAGGAAGAAGACAAGGACGGTGACGCCCAGTGCCATGATCGGCAGGGCGATCAGGCGGCGACCTATGAGACGCAGGAAGTTGTTCACGCAGCCTCTCCCCTTTCTGTTTCCTACTGGTTGAACGCTTGCCACACGGCTGGAGGGACCTTGGCGATCGCAAGAGACTCGCGCAAGGTCCCTCCTCCAACTGGCGACTAGTGTGCCACCCACGGTCTGCGGGTGACGCCGTCAGGGCAACGGCCGCAGGGCCATGCGGTCACTTGGCAGTGACGACGTCTGTCAGCGAGACGCCGGTGGTACCGATTCCGGAGAAGCCGGAGACCTTGACGCCCTCGCCGTTGGCCGTCTCGGACCAGGAGCCCGTGGAGGTCTTGACCTGGAGGACCGGGTAGAGGGGGACGTTCTCGGACAGCAGGTCGAAGCACTTGTTCCAGGTCTTCTGCTGCTCGTCTCCCGACTGCTCGAGTGCCTGGGCCATGGTGGAGGTGAGCTCCTTCCACTCGTCGGAGCCACTCCAGGGGCACCTGGTCTTCATCCAGATGTTGTCGCCGTACCACCAGTTGAGCAGCAGGTCGGGGTCAGCGCCGAAGCAGGAGGGGTCGCCTGGGGCGAGCAGCAGGTCATAGGCCTCGCCGCCGTCGATTGCGGCGTAGGTCGCGGCCGAGGTGTCGGTCTGAATCGTGACGTTGAAGCCCAGCGCGTCGAGGTCGTTCTTGACCTGCGTGGACATGGCGACGACCTGGTCGTTGTCCGTGGTGCGCAGGGTGATGTCACCTGGGGTGATGCCGGACTCGGCGATGAGGCCCTTGGCCTTCTCCTGGTCATAGCCATAGACCATGGAGGCCTTGTGGTAGTTGCTGAAGGTCTCGGGCAGGTAGCTTGTGGGGGCGGACGCCATGCCCGCCAGGGCGTTGTTGATCATCTGGTCGTAGTTCAGGGCGTACATGACGGCCTGACGGACCTTGACGTTGTCCCACGGCGCCTTGGCGACGTTGAACATCATGAAGCGGGTCCCGAAGCCCTGGACGGTGTCGACGGTGACGCCGGCGCCCTTGAGCTGGTCGATGGAGTCGGCCGGGACGGACTCGCAGACGAGGGTGGTGCCCTCCTGCTGCGCGGTGACGCGGGCGGTGGCGTCCTTGAGGACGTCGACGCGTATCTGGTTGTCCTTGGCGGGGTGGTCGCCGTTGTAGTTCTCGTTCGGGGAGAGGGTGACGGAGGCGTCGGTGATCTCGTCGTACTTCCACGGGCCGGAGCCGACGGGCTTCAGGGTGAGCTCGTCCTTGGTCATGGCGGCGGGAATGACGCGGACGATGGCCAGGCGCTCCTTCAGCAGGGAGAAGTTCGCGACCTTGGTCTTGATGGTGACGGTGGTGTCGTCCTTCTTCTCGACGGAGGCGATGGGGGCGAGCATCGAGACGTAGATGTTGCCCTCGGCGGTGGCGCGGGCGAAGGACTCCACGACGTCGTCTGGGGTCACGGCGTTGCCGTCGGAGAACTTGGCATCGGCGCGGAGCGCGACCTCGAAGGTGGTGTCGTCCACCTTGACGGGGTCGCCCGAAGCGAGGCCGTTGTAGGTGGAGTAGTCGTGGTAGTCAAGCTCGTAGAGGCCCTCGACGACGTTCCAGTTGGTCGAGAGCGCCAGGGCGGAGGACGTGGACGAGGGGTCGTAGTTCTGGGTGGCATAGGCGGAGCCATAGGAGAGGGTGCCACCGCCCTGGGCCTCGGAGCCCGTCGCATCGCCGCCCGACGAGGGCTGGGAGGCGCCGCATCCCGCCAGGCCCAGGCCCGCCAGCGCAGCGGCGCCGCCCGTCACACCGAGAAACGAACGGCGCGAAAGGTTCTTGCTCATGGTCTCGTTCATGTCCTTGCCTCTCTCACGTGTGTGGTACGTCCCTGTCTTGCCACAGCTCGATCCGTGGCTCAACCTTCATGAGAGCAGGGTATTTCAGAGTACCGGTTCCCTAAAAGGGGTCATTCCGTTAAAGGCCCGCCTTTGAGCACGAGTGGAGCGAACAAGAAAAACACTTGACAAATCGCGCCAATCTGTTTGGCCATTCTCAGTTGTTCGCAAGACAATGCCAGCTAATCAGTATGATGACTTATTGAAGACGTTATATCGCCATCCAAGGCGGACGAAGCCTCGTCCGCCACCCGCCCCGCCTGTGCGTCCCACGCGCGCAGGGTCTGCCACACGTCCCGGGCGACGGCCTCGGGCACGCCCCTGACCGACGCGATCTCCCCCGGGCTCGCCGCGCGGAGCCGCTTGAGGGAACCGAAGTGACGCATGATGGCCTTCTTGCGCTTGGGGCCGACGCCCTCTATGTCGTCGAGGACCGAGATGGTCATCGCCTTGTCACGCAGCTCTCGGTGGAAGGTGATGGCAAAGCGGTGCGACTCGTCACGCACCTGCTTGATGAGGTAGAGTGACGCGCTTCCCGAGGGGAGCACGACGGGCGTCTCGTCCCAGGGGACGAAGACCTCCTCGTCCGACTTGGCAAGGCCGCAGACGGGGATGTCGAGGCCCAAGGCCCCAAGTTGCCTGAGCGCAGCTGTGAGCTGGGGCTTGCCACCATCGACCACGAGGAGGTCGGGCCGTGAGCCAAAGCGCTCGTCGGCCATGCGCTCGGGCGCGTAGCGCCGACCCAGCACCTCCCCCATCGACACGAAGTCGTTTGCCTCGTCGAGCTGGGAGCGGACCTTGAAGCGGCGGTACTGCCCCTTGTCGGGACGACCGTTCGTGAAGACCACCATGGAGGCGACGGTGAAGTTGCCGTGGAGGGTGGAGATGTCGAAGCACTCGATGCGTAGGGGCGGCGCGTCAAGGGCAAGTGCGCTCTCGAGCTGGAGCAGGGCCTGGTTGGTGCGGTCATCCGCGTAGCCCGTGCGCACCATGTAGCGCATGAGGGCGTGACGGGCGTTCCGCTCGGCCATGTCGAGCAGGTGGCTCTTCTCGCCTCTCTGGGGGCGGTGGACGTGCACGGCAAGGCCGCGCTTCTCGGTAAGCCAGCCGCCCAGGAGCTCTGCGTCGGGAAGGGCGCACCTGACGTCGACCTCGGCGGGGATGTCCGCCGTCTCGTCGTAGTAGCGCTTGACGAAGCCCCCCGTGAGCTCCACCTCGTCGACGTCGGCGCCCTTGTTGAGGATGAACTCGCTCGAGCGGATGGTGCGTCCCTCGCGCACGACGAAGACGCAGGCGCAGCTGATGGTCTCCTCACGGTAGAAGCCGATGAGGTCGAGGTTGACGCTGGTCGGGAAGGTCACCTGCTGCCGATCGTCGAGGCCGTCTATGACCTCGAGGCGGCGCTTGATGCGTGCGGCGCGCTCGAACTCGAGGTTGGAGGCTGCCTCGTGCATCTGGTCCTCGAGCTCGCCGCAGATCTCGGCACGCCTGCCCGAGAGGAACTTCTCGACCTGGCGCACGTGGGCGGCATAGTCGACGGTGTCTATCTGCCCGCAGCAGACGCCAGGCCCGCGCCCTACGTGATAGTCGAAGCAGGGTCGGCAGTGCTCGCCCAGAACCAGGTTGGCGATCGCCACGTCGTCGGGATGACCCTTGAGGTAGCGGCGGGCGCGCTTCCACTCCGTGCAGCTGGCGATGCAGATGGGCACCGCCTTGCGCAGGGTGTCGATGGTCTCGCGCGCGGCGTGGGAGTCCGTGTAGGGGCCGAAGTAGCGGGTTCCCTTGCGGTGCCTCTCGCGCGTGTACTTGATCGCCGGGAAGGCGTCGTCCTCGGTGATGGCGATGTAGGGGTAGCTCTTGTCGTCCTTGAAGTCAACGTTGAAGTAGGGGTGGTACTGGGCGATGAGGTTGCGCTCCAGCACCAGCGCCTCGTGCTCGGAGCCCACGACCACATAGTCGAAGCTGCGGACCACCTGCATCATCAGGGGGATCTTGGCACGGTCGTCCGTCAGGTTGACGTACTGGAGCATGCGCGAGCGCAGGTTCTTGGCCTTGCCCACGTAGATGACCTCCCCCCTGCCGTCCTTCCAGAGGTAGCAGCCAGGCTCCGTGGGAACCTGGGCCACTTGCTCGGCGATGCTCGGCATGCCCAGCTCCTCCGGACTCGGGGAGGCGAGGCCGAGGTCGGGCCTTCTGGCTGAGGGGTCCTTCACGCCCATGGGCTACTTGCTCGCCCTGCTGCCCTCGTCGCTCCAGTAGTACTTCCGGAACTTCTGGACCTGGTGGTAGTAGTTCACGCTGGCCCAGAAGCGCTGTGCCAGGCAGTCCTGGTCCCAGTGCAGGGCGAAGCAGGCGGTGCCGTCCCTGAACGCGTCCAGGACCTGCCGTCTGACCTTGGGGTCGCTGACGCAGGACCTCACGACCTGCGGAGGCACGGTGACGTAGGCGAAGGGCCTGTCGGACGCCACGGGCTCCATCCTCTTGCCGAGAAGGACGTCGTCCACCTGGACCTTTGCGAAGTTCACCCCAGCGAGGTAGGGGAAGAGCGAGCTGCGACCCGGGCGGGTGTTTATCTCGAAGAACTTGAAGCTGTCGTCACGGGCGTCGTACTTGACGTCGAAGTTGGCCATGCCATGGTAGCCGACGCGGCGCATGAAGCGGCAGGCGTCCTCGAGCACCTTGCGATTGGTCTCGGGGATGATCACGGCGGGGTTGCCGATGGCGGTGGGCGCATGGTCCTGCAACACGACGCGACCGCCGACCATGAACACGGGATCGGAGTTGGCATCGGTGTAGATGGAGAGGATCCTCTCCTGGGAGTCCTCGCCGGGGATGAGCTCCTGGACGATCAGGCTCTTGTCATAGCTTGACGCCTGGAGGCTCCTGAAAATGCCCTCGAGCTCGCTGCGGTCCTGGACGAAGAACACCTTCTTCTTGTCGGGAATCTCCGCATAGTGGTAGGCAGCCGAGTTGGACGGCTTCGCCACCAGGGGATATGAGAAGCCCGAATCATCCACCGCGGCATGGGGGTCGGCGCAGTCGAGGAAGCGGGTCTTGGGGTACGGGATGCCGACCTCGTCCGCGATGCGATAGAAGTTCTCCTTCTGCGTGATGTCGTCAAGCAGGTCGAAGTCGATGTAGGGGACGTAGTACCACTCCTCGAGCACCGGTTTGTTCTTGGAGACGATGCGGGCGTAGAAGTCGCCGCAGCCCACGAGGAACGGGACCTTCCCGGCAGACACGAGCTCGGCGCCGAGCCTCGTGAGGTAGCCCATGAGGACGTCCTCGCGGTCGATGCCAGGAACCACGCGGAAGTCGACGAAGCGGCTGCGCGCGATGGACTTGATGTCGTCGGCGCCCAGCTCGATGGGTTTGACGTGGTAGGCCTCCCAGAAGCAGCGGATGTACGCATAGCCGCAGAAGTCCGCTCCCAGGATGACGGGCTGGAGCACGTTGGGGAGGTTCTTCTCGTCTGTAACCACAGGTCTCATGGGACGGACTCCTAGGGTTGCCGATTGGACGCGGGAGGGACCCAGCGCCTACGCCGGAAGCATCCGGGCGGGCGAAGCGCGGCGCCTGGGGTGCGGAACCTTCCATGGCCTATGGTAGCGCCATGGAGACGACGCCCCGACGGGTAAAATCGGCTGCAGCAAGATTCAACAGTTGCGCGGGCCCGCAGGACGCACGGGCCAGCTGGGGACGGAGGGGCGCGTGAACAAGCCAATCCTGGGCATCATCGGCGGCGTGGGGCCACTGGCGACGGCCTACTTCATGGAGATGCTCATCAAGAAGACGCCCGCCACGTCCGATCAGGACAACATGCCGATGATCGTCTTCAACGACCCCCAGATCCCCGACCGTACGGCCTACATCCTCGACCACGGCAGGCCCAACCCCCAGCCCGAGATGGTCAAGGTGGCCCGCTGGCTGCAGGATGCCGGGGCGGACTACCTCGCCATCGCCTGCAACACGGCGCACTACTTCTACGCCGCCATCGACGACGCCGTCGACATACCCGTGGTGAACATCATGGAGGAGACCTCGCGTCACATCGCCGAGAAGGTCGGCCACGGGGGCAGGGTCGGCCTGATGGCGACCGAGGGCACCGTGCGCTCGGAGGTGTTCCAGGGCTACTTCAAGGCCATGGGGCTCGAGTGCGTGCATCCCGACGAGGCGGACCAGGCACAGGTGAGCTCTCTCATCTACGACGGCGTCAAGGCGAACGCGGACTACGACCCCGGCGACCTCCTTGACATCGCGGGACGGCTGCGCGGGGCCGGCTGCGATGCGGTGGTCTGTGGCTGCACCGAACTCTCCGTCATCTACCAGGACCTCCTGGACGACAAGACCCAGACCGTACCTTGCTGGCTCTTTGACTCGCTGGACATCCTGGCGGAACGTTGCGTACAGCTGTACCTGTGGGCCCGCGAGGCGGGCGGCGACATCAAGATGTAGGGAGGTGTGGGGCGCGCGGGGACCTCAGGGGGGCGGCCTATGCGGTGAGCTCGCGGTAGAAGCAGCTGCGATGTCCGGTATGGCAGGCGGGGCCCGGCGAGTCCACCTCGTAGACGAGGGTGTCCGCGTCACAGTCCACCAGCACGCGCCTGAGTCTCTGCACGTTGCCGCTCGTCGCCCCCTTGTTCCAGAGCTCCCTGCGAGAGCGGGACCAGAACCAGGTGGTACCTGTCTCGAGGCTGAGACGTACGGCCTCCTCGTTGGCCCAGGCGACCATGAGCACCTCACCCGTCCCTCCCTGCTGGACCACGACGGTGACCAGCCCCCTGTCATCGAAGCGCATGCCCGCGGCGGAGAGGCCGACCCGCTCCACCCCCTCGTCGGCGTAGGGTTCGGCGCCAGGACGCTCATTTGCGATGTCGACGTTGCACATGGGGGCCTCTCTCCTCGTCTTGCCGTACGCACGGCTCCGCCGCACGTGGCGCCCGCGGCATATGGTGCACGGCGCGAGGTGCGACGCGCAGGGCACGGGGCGGCATCCGGCGCGCGGCGCCACGTTGTCCGTGGGGACGCCGCCCACGAGTGCACGCAGGGCATACGGGACATACTATAGGAGCGGCGCGCAGGGCGTAGGCGGAACGTGACGCAGATGGGGCCCGAACGCGACGGGAAGAGACGGGATGGCCGTCGGGATTGGGGCTGTCATGGGGAGCTCGCACGAGAAGGGCGTGGACGTCCTCGTCGTGGGCGCGGGCATCGCGGGCACCACGGCCGCACTCGCGGCGTCCGCGCAGGGTGCCCGCGTGTGCATGGCAAGTGTGGGGACGACGTTTTCCGGGGCCAGCTTCTATGGGGGCACCTGGGGGCTGGGGCTTGTCGGCCCAGACGGGGAGGGGGACGAGGACGACCTGGTGGCAACCATCCTGCGCGTGGGCGGCAACGTGGCCGACCCAACGCTCGTGCGCACGCTCGCCCGCGGCATCGCCCCAGCGGCGGAACGCCTCGAACGGCTGGGCGTCACGCTGCGACGGCCCGCTGCGGGACATGGGGACGAGCAGGCCTACGTGCCTTGCTTCGATCACAGACATCGCTGCTGGAGGGGAATCGAGCGTGGGCCCTACCGCGCCTCCGTCGCCCGTGGGCTGCGTGCGGGGGAGGTCACGCTCCTCGAGGGATGCGAGCTCGTCGACCTAGCCGAGGCCGATGACCACATCTGCGGCGCCGTCCTGTACGATGCGGGGTCGGGACGCTTCCGCACGGTGGCATGTGGCGCCGTCGTGCTCGCCGCAGGCGGGCTGAGTGGCCTGTACCAGCAGAGGCTCTGTGCGCCCGACGTCACCGGCGCGGTGCACGCCATAGCCCTCAGGCATGGGTGCTCCCTGGTGAACGTCGAGTTCCTGCAGATGATGCCGACGATTGTCTCGCCTAGGCCAGGAATCGTGTTCAACGAGAAGAGCTTCGGCTACGTGGACGGAAGGTCGGCCGGCCTGTCGCGGGACCTCCTGGCCGAGCGAGGGCGCTACGGACCGTTCAGCGCCCGCCTGGCCTCGCGCTCTGTTGACTTTGCCATCGCGTCTGCGGGCAGGCGGGGCATGGAGGTCCGCTACGGGACGCTCCCGGACCGGCTCCCCGAGTTCGTTCGCAGCTATTCCGCCTGGCTGTCCGCACAGGGCGTGGACCCCATGGGGCCCCTTCGCATCACGCACTACGCGCACGCCTCGAACGGGGGCATCGCGATTGACGCGCGGGGTCGATGCCGCGGGGGCGCACGGGGCCTCTTTGCCTGCGGGGAAATGGCAGGGGGCATGCACGGAGCGGACAGGCTGGGAGGGCTCTCGAGTGCCAACTGCCTGGTGTATGGCGAGATCGCGGGAAGGGAGGCCGCACGCGAGGCGTTGGGGACGTCGTGGGCGAGCAGGGCCTGGCGCCACCCCGACGCACACGCCCCAGGTCGCAAGCTGCCTTCGACGCAGGCGATGGTCCCTGCGGACGCGGAGGCGATGGAGGGCGAGCTGCGGGACACGATGAGCCGCTGGTGCATGGTGAGGCGCGAGGCCGAGGGGTTGTCACGTGCGCGCAGGCGGCTGGACGGGCTTGCGGAGAGGGCCACGGCCGGGCTTGTTGGTGCGGGGGGCGCCGCGAGGGCCGCGGATGCGGTCGTGACGGTGGAGGGAACTCTGACGGCAGGCGTGGGCGAGGTCGCGGGCGCACCCCATGACGTCGCCCGAGCCATGCGCCTCAGGCTGCGGCTGGACTCCGCCCGCGCCATGGTCGCGGCGATGTCGGCCAGGCAGGAAAGCCGCGGCGCACACTACCGCAGCGACTCCCCGCACGAGGTTGCCGAACTCGCAACTGCGCATGTGGTAACCCTGGACGCTGGGGGCAATCCCGAGGTGCGGGCGTCAGGGGAAGACGTGCGGGACTAGGCGACGGGCGGGGCGGGGCCCAGGCCGGGACTTGGGTCAGGGGGACGCACGGCGAGCGGCACGCCAGCCCAAGGCGAGGCCACGAGGTCCTTCCAGAGTTCCCGTCGGCAGTCCTCCGTCCTGCCGTCAACGGGGCGCGCACGAAGCCCGAGCATATGCCGGACGGCGATGCCCGCCTCACAGGCACGCTGGTAGCTGCTGAACTGCTTCCAGGAGATGCGTTCCTCTCGATAGCCCACGTTGGAGAGCTGTGTCTGGCGATGCGCGTCATCATCTGACTGAGCCGAGGACTCATGCTGGAGACCATCGCACTCCACCCCGCAACGCTGCCGCGGATAGCATATGTCGATGACGCGCGTACGCCGCGCTGGCATACCAGACCCAAAGCCCTCTCCCACGTCGACCGCGACGTTGAACGCCGACTGGCCGGTGCCATAGCCACCGTGCTCCACGGGAACATGCAGCCAATGGCGCACGAGGGCCTCGAGGGGCGACGCGGCCCCATCGGCGGCGAGGCGGATGGCACGGCGGAGTATGTTGACGCCTCGGGCACCGGGGACCTCCTCGCAGAAGGAGGTGACGTCGGCAAGCGTCACGAGGGGTTCTCGACGAACGAACGCCGTCTCGTCCGGGGTGAGTGCAAAGCCACCGCAAAACTCGTCCGCCAGCAACGCGAGGCGGTTCACTCCCAGGCCACACGCCATCGTCAGCAGACAGAGCTCCGGTGTGGCGACCAGGACGCCCGGGGCATGGCGATTGAAGGAGCCCTCGGGAAGGGGGACGCAGCATGCATGTTGCACCAGTCGCCTGTCATGACCGTTCCTCCTGCCGGCGGGCGTCAGGATGTGTAGGGTCTCGTCGCCCTCGAGGCACCTCCTCAGCTGAGGGTCCTCGATCTCACGCCTGTTGGAGGCGATCTCCTCGACGCGAGGGTTGCCTGACGGAGCCGGTCGCCTGCGCGCCACGCGCATGCGACGGATGCTCCTGAGGGCGGATATGCCTACGATGCAGGTTTCCATGGGTCTGTTTTCCGCCAAAACAGGTAACGGGTCAACGGCTACGGGGACCCTTTCGACAGAACGTCGGCACCACGCAGCAAGTCTGCTGCAAGTAAGCTTGGACAGTGACATCGCTGCAGGTGAGCATAGGGAAGGGCAGCACGGCACACCGTCAAGGGTCACCAGCCGAAAATCGACGAACGGCAGGGGTCAGCGTGTCGCGCGCATGTGTCCCCAGTTACCCGATGCACATCATTAGGCTGCTGGTTCATTAGGCTGCTGGTTCACAACAGCTCCTAAGGCTCACAACAGCGCCTAATTCACACTACTTGCTGTGCCGTCCACTTTTGAAGGGCGGATGGATGGCTAGAGAACTTCTGTGAGTGTCGCGAGGAGGAATTTCACAATAACTCGCCACGCATCCCATCATGTGCGCCAGAACGCACCTCAGAGGAACTATTGTGAGCGTACGCCCAAGTCACACTCACAATAGTTCTCCTCCCATCCAGAGGACCCCGAAAAACGGACGCGTGAGCAACTATTGTGAAAACGGATGCCGCTAGACTCACAGAAAGTCCCCTGCGATCCAAGTGAAGCCTGCTGCCATGGCGCGCGTTCATGCGGCCCCACGCGGACCTAAAAGTCCAGTCTCACGGGAATGCCCTGTGAGGCCATGTACTCCTTCACCTGGCGAATCGAGAAGGTGCCGAAGTGGAAGACGCCGGCCGCCAGCACGGCATCCGCCTCTCCCTCGATGATGCCCTCGGCGAAGTGCTCGAGCGTGCCCACGCCACCGGAAGCGATGACGGGTATGGGGACCGCGCGCGCGACGGTCCGTGTCAGCGCGAGGTCGAAGCCGACCTTGGTGCCATCACGATCCATGCTGGTGAGGAGGATCTCGCCGGCGCCACGACGTGCTACCTCCTCGGCCCACGCCACGGCATCGATTCCCGTTGCCGTGCGTCCGCCAGCGACGTAGACCTCCCAGCGGTCACGAGGCCCCTCGACGCGTCGGGCGTCAATCGCGCACACCACGGCCTGGCTGCCAAAGGCAGAAGCCGCAGCACTCACGAGCATCGGGTCGCGTACGGCGGCGGAGTTCACCGAGACCTTGTCGGCACCGACCGAGATCATCTGGCGCATGCCGTCGACGTCACGGAGTCCACCGCCCACGGTGTAGGGGATGTGCAGCTCCTCTGCCGCACGGCTAGCCAACTCGACAGTGGTCCCACGATCGTCGGAGGTAGCCGTGATGTCCAGGAAGACAACCTCGTCGGCACCCTCACGGTCATACGCGGAGGCGAGCTCCACGGGGTCGCCCGCGTCTCGCAGCCCGACGAAGTTCACGCCCTTCACGACACGTCCGTCCTTCACGTCCAGGCAGGGTATGACGCGCTTGGTAAGCATCGGTGAATCTCCTCTCGCTACGGCTCGCCCCTCAGTTCAATCCCCTCCGGAACCGGCACGCCCTCAGCTCGACCGCCATGCGGCCGCAAGCGCCTCCTCCAGCGTGAAGCTCCCCTCGTAGAGGGCGCGGCCCGTGATGGCGCCCTCGATCACGTCAGGGCCGGCGGCGGCGAGCGTGCGGATGTCGTCGAGCGTGGCGATACCGCCGGAGGCCACCACCGGGAACCCCGCGATGCCGGCGATGTGGCGGTACGCATCCGCATCGATGCCCGTCTGCATGCCGTCGCGCTCGACGTCCGTGAAGACCAGGTGACGGAAGCCCATGTCAGCCAGGCGTGCGACCAGGTCGTCGGCGCGCATGCCCTCACCCTCGCACCATCCGCTCACGCGGACCTCGCCGGCACGGGCGGCCACGTCAGCCACGAGGAGCTCGCCAAACTCGCGCGCGGCATCACACGCGAAGCTGGGGTCGCGCACGAGCGCAGTGCCCACGGCGATGCGCCGGACGCCACAGCCCAGGAGGCGTTCGATGGTCGCAAGGTCGCGTACGCCGCCTCCCATGTCGACCGCGATGCCGTCCACACCGCAGATCCCACGTACCGCACGCCGGTTCCGCTCGAGGGAGGACGCGTCCTCGCCGAAGGCCGCAGAGAGGTCGACCACATGGACCCAGGTCGCGCCACGGGCAGCGAAGTCGCGAGCCACGGCGCTCGCGTCTGCGGAGTAGACGTCCACCCGCGAGCGCTCACCGCGCCTCAGGCGGACGACGCGTCCGTCGAGCAGGTCGATGGCGGGAAAGAGGATCACCTGCTACCCCCTCGCCACGTTCACGAAGTTGGAGAGGATCCGCATGCCGGCGTGCGACGACTTCTCGGGATGGAACTGCACGCCGAAGACGTTGTCCTTCCACACGCCGGAGGCAAAGCTGCATGCGTAGTGCGTGGTGGCCGCCACGATGCCGCCGTCGATGTCATCCGTCGTGGCATAGGAGTGCGTGAAGTAGACGTTCGCCCCCTCAGGGACGTCCACGAAAAGCGGGCACCTGCGGCCATGCTCGGTAAGGTGCGCCTGGTCCCAGCCCACATGTGGGACCTTGAGCCGCGAGGACTCCAGGCGTGCGACCGAACCCTCGAGCACGCCAAGACCACCCACCCACTCGCCGTTGCCACGGTGGCCCGCCGAACGTTCGGCACCTCGCTGGAACAGCAGGTGGAGACCCAGGCAGATGCCCAGAAAGGGCACGCCCGCACCGATGCGGCCCACGATGGCGTCGGCCTGGCCGCTTTGCCGCATGTAGGCCATCGCATCCTCGAACGCGCCCACACCCGGCAGGATCACGGCGGCGGCGCGGTCGATGTCGGCAGGCTCGTCGCTGGCGAACGCATGGCCCCCTGCGGCGTTGACGCCGCGCACCACGCTCTGTAGGTTTCCCTTGTGGTAGTTAACCACCACGATGTCGCCGCGCATCACGACAGGCTCCCCTTCGTCGAGGGGACGCCGCTCACGCGCGGGTCCGGCCCGCACGCCAGGCGCAGCGCGCGTGCCGCCGCCTTGAAGGTGCATTCCAACACGTGATGGGCGTTCTCACCGGCCATCCTGCGCAGGTGCAGGGTGATGCCAGCGTCACGGGCGAGGCCCGCGAAGAACTCGTGGCCCAGCTCGGTGTCGAAGCTGCCGACCTTCTCGGCCGCTATGGGCACGTCCCAGAACAGCTCACCACGACCGGAGATGTCGACGGCCGCGAGGACGAGCGCCTCGTCCATGGGAACGCAGGCGTCCGAGAAGCGCGTGATGCCGCTCCTGTCGCCCAGCGCCTGCGCGATGGCCCGCCCCATGACGATGCCCACGTCCTCCACGGTGTGGTGATCATCCACCCAGGTGTCGCCCTTCGCGCGGACCGTGAGGTCCACGAGCGCGTGGCGGCCGAAGGCATTCAGCATGTGGTCGAAGAATCCGACTCCCGTCTCGACATCCACCTTCCCCGACCCATCGAGGTCGAGCGTGACCATGACGTCGGTCTCGCCCGTCTTTCGCGTGATCGTCGCACGCCTGTTCATCGTGACCCTCCCTTGAGGATTTCCGCGAGTGCGGAGAGGACAGCGTCGTTCTCCTGGGGCGTCCCCACGGTCATGCGCAGGCAGCCATCGAGCCCCGGCGTGGCCGAGAAGTCACGCACCAGTATGGAGCGCTCGTCGCGCAGTTGACGGTGGACCTCGTGTGCGCCTGGCACGCGCACCAGCAGGAAGTTTGCCGCGCTAGGCCACACGCGGACCCCCAGGCCCACAAGCTGCCGAAGGCCTCCCGCAAGCCGCTCGCGCTCGGCCTCGATCTCCTCGATGGTGGCCGAGAAGGACATGCGGTCCCTGACCACCTCCAGCGCCGCTGCCTGGGAGAGCACATTGACCGAATAGGGCTGGCGCACCGTCGCGAGCGCGCTCACGACCGAGGGAGAGCCCAGAACGTAGCCTATGCGTGCGCCCGCCAGGCAGAACGCCTTCGAGAGCGTGTGCAGGATGGCAAGGTTCTCGAACTCGGGGAGCAGCGGCGCCGCAGTCGAACCCTCGGGCGCAAACTCCACGTACGCCTCATCCAAAAGGACGATGCCCGGGCACGCCTCGCAGAGCCTGCGGGTGTCCCCTATGGGGAACAGGTCCCCCGTGGGGTTGTTGGGCGACGTGACGATCACGAGGCTCGCGGCGCGCGCGGCCGTCACGAGCGCGTCGACATCGACCGCGAAGCTGTCGGGATCGCGCGGGACGTCCACGACCGCGGTCTCGAGGAGCTGCGCGTACAGGCGATACATGGAGAAGGTGGGAGGCAGGTTCACGAGCGCATGGTCACGGCCACCGAACGCCAAAAGCAGGTTGAACAGCAGCTCATCGCCACCGTTTCCCACCATGACCTGGTCGGGGTCCACGCCATGCCACGCGGCGAGCTCCGAGCGCAGGGCATCCGAGAGCGGCTGGGGGTAGCGGTTGGCCACGACCTTGGCCAAGGCTGCCTCCACATGGGCCTGGACGTCATCCGGCATGCCGTAGCCGTTCTCGTTTGCCGAGAGGTTGATGCTGGCCGGCAGGAACGCGGGGTCGTAGGGTTCGAGGTCTGCCGCGGAGGGCCGCATGGCGGCCCGCACCGCGTCGTTGATGCCTGGGGACATTGGCGCGAGGCTCCTTCCGGTGTCGAGGGGACGTGGCGTCCGTGGAGAGGCCGGGACGGGGAACGGACCGGCGCGACTATGCGGGGCCACCGGAGGGCCTGGGCACGCCAGGCTCGCTGAGCCTGCGTGGCCAGGCGGTCGCCATGGCATCAGCGCATGCTGCGGCAGGATCGGCGAACTTCTCGCCCCCCTCCGCCAGCAGCTTGCGGCGCATGCCCACGGAGAGGGCATGCGCCCATAGGCCCTCGGCCTGCGCCATGGCCTGAACGGCGGGACCGTCGACGGCCAGGCCCTCGGGACTGTAGCCGATGACGCTCGAGCGCTTGGTGAAGTCGTAGACGCCCAGGGGGTTCGAGAAGCGTGCGGTTCCGCCGGTCGGAAGCGTGTGGTTGGGACCGGCAACATAGTCGCCCAGGGGCTCGGAGCTCCAGGCCCCCACGAAGATGGCGCCAGCATTCCTGACCCTGCCCAAAAGCGAGAACGCGTCTTGGCAGTGAAGCTCGAGGTGCTCCGGGGCAATCACGTTGACCGCATCGATGGCATCGCCCAGGGTGGCGCAGCAGACCACCAGGCCCCTCTCCGCAAGCGAGGTGCGCGTGATCCCCTCGCGCGGGGACTGGGCGACCAGGAGCCCCACGGCGTCGAGAACGCGCTGGGGCAGGTCGGCATCGCAGGTCACCAGGTAGCAGGTGGCCATGGGGTCGTGCTCGGCCTGGGCCATGAGGTCCGCCGCGACGATTGCGGGGTCTGCGCTGGCATCCGCGAGGACGCACACCTCGGAGGGTCCGGCGACCATGTCGATGCCCACGTCACCCGACACGCATCGCTTGGCTGCCGCGACGTAGGCGTTGCCGGGGCCCACGATCTTCTCGACGGGAGGGATGGACTGCGTGCCATAGGCGACCGCAGCGATTGCCTGGGCACCCCCGACGGCGTAGACCTCATCGACGCCGGCGACTGCGGCGGCGGCGAGGGTGTAGGCGGAAAGCGAGCCGTCGCGCTGGGGTGGCGTGACCATGATCACGCGCTCGACGCCGGCGACCTTCGCGGGGATTGAGCCCATGAGGACCGTGGAGGGATACTGTGCGCGCCCACCGGGCACGTAGAGCGCCGCAGACGTCACGGGCGTCACCTTGACGCCCAGGACGGTGCCGTCCGCGCGGGTGGTGAACCAGGACTGCTCGCGCTCCCTCTCGTGGAACTCGCGAATCTGGGCGGCCGCCCTGCGCAGGGCCTCCCGGAACTCCGGGTCGACCATGCCCAGCGCATCGGTGATGACAGACCCGTCCACGCGGAAGCTGTCAGGGCACGCGCCGTCGAACTTCAGGCAGAAGTCGCGCACGGCCCGGTCGCCACCCTCGCGGACGGCGCGCACGATCCCCTCGGCCGCTTCCATGACCTCGCGGGGAAGCGCACCCTCGCGGCGCAGGTCGTCGCGGGTGAGCTGCTGTCCGGTGGAAAGGCTCACGAACCTCATGGGTCACTCCTCACCCTCGGCACCCAGACGGGCGCAGGCGCAGGCACGCGCAAGGCGCCCCGCGAGGTCGCGAATGCGCTCGTCGGAGCGATAGGCGGCCGGGCTGGCAAAGAAGCGCGCCGTGCACTCCATGACCTCGTCGACGATCACGAGGTCGTTCTCGCGCAGCGTGGTTCCCGTCGCGGCGATGTCGACCAGGCGGTCGGTCATGCCGACGAGGGGGCCCAGCTCTATGTTGCCGTGCAGGGAGACGATGTCGACCTGTTGCCCGATGGAGTCGTAGTAGCCCTGCGTGATCCGCGGGTACTTGGTGGCGACGCGCACCGTGCCGCGCCAGGCATAGGCGCCCTCGGCGGCACCCGCCTTCGAGCGGGGCTCTGCCACCACAAAGCGGCAGGCGCCGAAGCCCAGGTCCACCAGCTGCAACACGTCGATGCCGGCCTCGATGATCGAGTCGTTCCCGCAGATGCCGCAGTCCGCGCCGCCATGGCCGACGAAGGCCGGCGCGTCCTGCGCGCGCACGATGACGTACTCCACGCCGCCTGCGGGGATGACGAGGCGGCGGCCAGGTTCGCGGAGCTCGGCCACGGGAAGGCCCGCCTCCTCGAGAAGACGGATGGCATCCTTGAGGAGGCCGCCCTTCGGGACGGCAATCCTCAGGGGCCGCTCGGCGTTGCCGGCACGCGCCGAGACGACGCCGGACTCCCCCTGCTCGCCCAAGACCTCCTGGGTGCGCTCGAGCGAGAGGGCAAAGCCGCAGGAGGCCACGCCAGGCCTGCCGAGATTGGCGAGCACCGCGTCATAGCGGCCACCCGAGGCGATGGAGGCCGTCGTGGCCTCGGAGTAGGCCTTGAAGACGATGCCCGTGTAGTAGTCGAACGAGTTGATGATCGAGAAGTCGAAGGACAGGCGCCCGTCAGCAACCAGCCCCGGCAGGCCGCAGGCGAGCTCGCGAAGCTGTGCCGTGCCGCGATGGCCCCTTGCGATGCCGGCCTCCGCCAGAAGGGCGTCGACCTCGTCGATGACCTGGACGCCCCCGGCAAGGCGGCAGATCCTGTGGAGGGCACGGGCGGCGGCGCGAGGAAGGCCCTCCGCCGCGGCCACCAGCTCGTCGAGGCCCACGAGGTCCGAGCCGTGAACAAGACGCAACACCTCCTCGCAGAACGCCTTGCTCGGGGCGCAGGCGTCCAGGAGGGCAGTCAGGGGCGACACGGACCCGCAGGAGATGCGCCACGCGGGGACGCCCAGGGCATCGAGGGACTCCGCGAGCAGGGACATGACCTCCACCTCGGGGCTCGCGTCCGTATCACCGAAGAGCTCGACGCCCATCTGGGTGAACTGGCGCGGCTGGCCCCCCAGTGCGGACCCCTCGCGCACGACGGGCGCCTCGTAGCGCAGGCGCACGGGCAGGTCGGCGTCCGAGAAGCGGGCCGACACCATGCGCGCGATGGGAAGCGTGAGGTCGGGACGCAGGACCAGCAGGCTGCCGTCGGCATCGAACAGCTGGAACGGGGAGTCCTGCATGCGACCGCCTTGCTCGAGGGAGCTGCGGTCCTCGATGAGCGGAGGCTCGACGGGCAGGTAGCCATGTCCCGCAAAGCATGCGCGCGCCTGTGCGCGGATGCGCTCGCGGGCGAGCGCCTCGGTAGGCAGGATGTCACGAAAGCCCCTTGGCGTCCGTACGGTCAAGCGAGACCCCCCTCGTTGGCACCGCGCCTCCTGGAGGCGTCGAAGCATCGGCGCTTTAGTACGCCGCAGTGACTCTGGAGGGTACAGTAGCACGCTAAAGTGGGAAGCCCCTCCCTCATGAGAAGAATAAACGAGCGCGAAACATGGGGCGGCGCGGACGGGCCCGGAAGCCATCTGCATCCCCACCCCTCCGCCAGGGTCCGCGCTCTCTGCCAGAAGTGAGCGCCTGGCCGCCGGAAGTGAGTACTTTTTGGGTCTCTCCGAGGGTACGCGGCTTCCAGATGCCATGTCCATCTCGACGTTTTCGCAGTTGAATAGGTTATTCAGACTATCTTCAGCGGAGGTCGGGCACTCACATTCGAGAAGTGAGTACTCACTTCCGGGATGTGAGCACACACTTCCGGGCACAGGCACCCGCTTTCGGCGAGCAGGCACCCACCTCCGTCGCCTGCGAGCGCCCAGGCTAGCGGCGGAGGAGGCGCCCGAAGATGCGGCGCGCGACGTCCATCTCGGGCGCGTGGGTGAGCGCTGCCAAGCCATAGGTCACGACGAGCGCGGGGACGCCGCCACAGACGATGTAGAGCAGCGCGCCGGAGACGGAAAGGCGCTCGACGTAGTTGCCGAGGGTCGTAAGGTTCAGCAGCACGGCAGAGGCCGCTACGCCCGCCACGCCGAACGCCAGCGCGCGGAGCGCGGAGCCGACGATCCCCACGAGCCCGACGTGGCCCAGGTGGCGCTTGAGCATCGCAAAGGTCACGACGTCGACCGCCGCGAAGTACAGGAAGGACGAGAAGGCCACCATCCAGAGCCCGACGACAGGCGTGAGGAAGATGCAGGCGGCGACTTGGATGAGGGCTGCGATGACGTTGGAGGTCGCGTACAGCCTCATCTTCCGCAGTGACGAGCAGACCTTCTGGAGGTACATGCAGACCGCATACACGGGCAGCCCGACGGCGAGCGCCGAGAGGTAGTTCGCCGTCATGCCGATCTGGTCGGACGTGAAGTTGCCTGCGGCGAGCAGGGTGATGAGCGGGAACGAGAACTGGACGAGGTACATGCCGAACGGAATCATGAAGAACAGGATCTTGCTGGTCCCCGACGAGACGCCCCGTCGGTAGGAGTCCATGTCGCCCCGTGCGACGTCGTCGGAGAGCTCGGTGAACATGGCCGTGGTGATGGGCACCGCGAGTATGGCGTAGGGCAGCGTGTACCAGAGGCGCGCGTAGTACGAGACGGACGCCCCCTCGGCCGCGACGAAGAGCGCTGAGCTGGTCTGGACCGACACGGTCACGAACGAGCAGAGCATGACCACGAGCGACGGTATGCCGATGGAGAGCGTGTCCTTGATGGCGGGGTCATGAAGGTCGACGTGGAAGCGCAGCCGGATGCCGTGCCTCCTCAGCGAGGGCATCTGCATGACGACCTGGACCGCGACGCCCAGGGGGTTGCCAAGTGCCAGCAGCAGGAGCGCGAGCTGGGGGTTCTCGCCAACCAGGAAGGCATAGGCAAAGAACGACGCCGTGGTGACGAAGTTGTTGAAGATGGGGGCCGCACTGCTCCAGAAGTAGTCGCGCTCGGCGTTGAGGACACCCGAGAAGATGGAGCTCAGCGAGTAGAGGACGACCTCGATCACGAAGAAGCGGAAGAAGTAGACCGCAAGGTCGCTGTCGAACGCATCGCTGGCCGAGAAGGACTGGGTGAACACCACCTGGTAGGCAAAGACCAGGCCCAGGACCGTGACGGCGCCCATGAGTATGCACACGAGCGACACGAGGTTCGAGGTGTAGGCACTCGCCCCCTCGCGACCGTACCTCTTCTTGACTGAGAGGTAGACCGGCAGGAAGGCCGTGACGAGCATGCCGCCGACGACGAGCTCGTAGAGCTGGTTGGGTAGGTTGTTGGCGACCGAGTAGCACGACGCCGTGACGGTGACGCCCAGGGCGTACGCCTGTCCCCAGGTGCGCAGGAAGCCCGTGAGGCGGCTGATGACGACGAGGACGCTCATGAGGGCCGTGTTGCGTCCCACCTGGGCCGAACGGTCCGCCTCACGGTCCCTCTCGGCCGATCCCCCGTCGGCAGGGCTCCCCCCATCCCCGCGCACGGAGGCAGGCGCGTCGGACGCCGGCATCGCCTGGGACGTATCCCCTCGCGAGACCTGGTCGGCAAGCCTGACGTAGAGCATCGTCTCCTCGGGGGACGCCCCGCCCCATGCGCCCTGCTGGGTGCGTGCGCGGGACGGCTCGCCCTTCGGTGCCATGTGCCTGGGGCTCCGGGCCACCTTCTACCTCCTGGTCGAATCGTGCCGGGCAGCCGGAGCCACCGCAGCCTTGCTGGGCGCTACCGGCAGATGTCGGCGAACGTCGCCCCGATGAAGCGGGCGAGCGCCTCGGGATCGAGGCGCAGCGACAGGCCCCGCCGCCCACCCGAGATGCCGATCTCCTCGAAGAGCTGGGCCGTCTCGTCGATCAGCGTGGGAAGGCGCCTCCTCATGCCCACGGGAGTACAGCCGCCGCGGACGTAGCCCGTCGTGGGCTCGAGGTCCCTGACGTGCAGCATCGCGAGCGACTTCTCCCCTGCCGCAGCAGCGGCCTTCTTGAGGTCGAGCTCCGCCGCCACAGGGACGCAGCAGACCACATGCCCGCCCGCAGGCGTCGTGGTCACGAGCGTCTTGAACGCGCTGTCGGGGTCCTCCCCCAACATTCGAGAGATGCGTACGCCCACGCCCGTGGAGAGGTCCTCGCCGTCGACATCGTAACTCCGCACGGAGTACGGGACACCTCCCCGCTCGAGCTCGCGCATGGCGTTGGTCTTCTGGACCTTGTCGCGGCGCGCCATCTAGCGTCCCGCCTCCGCCATGCGGGCGCGCTCGTGGTCGCGGGCCAGAACGCGCGCCAGGTACCTGCCCGTGTAGGACCCCTCGACCCCGGCGACCTTCTCCGGCGTCCCGTAGGCGACGATGGTGCCGCCGCCCTCGCCGCCCTCGGGTCCCAGATCGATGACGCGGTCCGCCATCTTGATGACGTCGAGGTTATGCTCGATCACGAGCACGGTGTTGCCGGCGTCGACGAGCTTCTCGAGCACCTCGACCAGCATGCGGACGTCCTCGAAGTGCAGTCCCGTCGTGGGCTCGTCCAGGATGTAGAAGGTCTTGCCCGTCTGCTGGCGGTGCAGCTCCTTGGCGAGCTTCACGCGCTGGGCCTCGCCGCCCGAGAGCGTGGTGGCGCTCTGCCCCAGATGGATGTAGCCCAAGCCCACGTCATAGAGGGTCTGTAGCTTGTTCTTGACGCGGGGTATGCTCGAGAAGAACGCGAGCGCCTCGGTCACGGTCATGTCCAGCACGTCAGAGATGGTCTTTCCATGATAGGTGACCTCGAGCGTCTCGCGGTTGTAGCGCTTGCCCCCGCACACCTCGCAGGGGACGTAGATGTCCGGCAGGAAGTTCATCTCTATCTTGATCTGACCGTCGCCCTTGCAGGCCTCGCAGCGCCCGCCGGAGACGTTGAACGAGAAGCGCCCCGGGTTGTAGCCGCGTGCGCGCGACTCCGGCGTGGAGGCGAAGAGGTTGCGCAGGTCATCCCAGAGGCCGATGTAGGTGGCGGGATTGGAGCGCGGCGTGCGGCCGATGGGGCTCTGGTCGATGTCGATGACCTTGTCGATGAGCCTGGTGCCATCGCCGTCCACGATGCCCTCGAGCTTCCTGTAGGGCCCCACCAGGCGCTTGGAGCGCTGGACCTCGTTGGTGAGCGCGGGGGCGAGCGTGTTGGTCACCAGCGACGACTTGCCCGATCCCGACACCCCCGTCACGACCGTGAGGGTGCCGTACTCGACCTTGGCGGAGACGCCCTTGAGGTTGTTGGCGCAGGCCCCCGTGATCCTGAGGGCCCCACGCCGGGGGTTGCGACGACTCTCGGGCAGGGAGATGGCCCTGCGGCCCGTGAGGTAGGCGCCGGTCAGCGAGTCCGGGTTGGCCATGATGTCCGCCGGCGTGCCGGCAGCCACGATGTCGCCGCCCAGCTCTCCGGCACCGGGCCCCATGTCGATCACGTAGTCGGCCGCACGGATGGTGTCCTCGTCGTGCTCGACCACGATGACGGTGTTGCCCTGGTCGCGCAGGCGCCTGAGGGTCTCGATCAGGCGGTCGTTGTCACGCTGGTGCAGGCCTATGGAGGGCTCGTCCAGGATGTAGAGGACGCCCATGAGCCCCGCGCCGATCTGGGTGGCCAGGCGGATGCGCTGGGCCTCGCCACCGGAGAGCGTGGCAGCGGCGCGGCTGAGCGTGAGGTAGTCCAGGCCGACGTTCACCATGAAGCGCAGGCGGGCGATGACCTCCTTGACGATGGGGGCGCCGATGAGGTGCTGGCGCTCGGTGAGGGTGAGGCCCTCGAAGAACGCGAGGGCGTCCTTGCAGGAAAGGTCGCAGACCTCCTGGATGTTCCTCTCCCCCACCGTGACCGCAAGGTACTCCGGCTTCAGGCGCGCGCCATGGCAGCTGGGGCACGGGACCTCGCGGATGAACTTCTCGAAGTGGGCGCGCATGGTCTCGGACGTGGTCTCCTGGTACTTCTCGAACAGGATCGAGCGGATGCCGGAGAACTTGGTGAACCAGTGGGTGTCACGGCCGTCGCGGGTGTGGTAGTCCACGCGGACCTTCGTCTCGCCCAGGCCATCGAGCAGCGCCGCCCGCGTCCTCTTCTTGAGCTTGTTCCAGGAAGTCTCGTCGGACTCGCCCAGGTGCCTGCAGACCGCGGAGAAGATCTGCGGGTAGTAGTTCGAGCGCCCGAATATGGGCCCGAAGACGCCCCCTGCGACGGAGAGGTTGGGGTCCTCGATCAGGGCCTCGGCATCCACGACGCGGCGCACGCCCAGGCCGTCGCAGTCGGGGCAGGCGCCATAGGGGGCGTTGAAGGAGAAGTCGCGCGGCTGCAGGTCGTCGATGGAGTGGCCGTGCTCGGGACAGGCCAGCGCGAGCGAGTACCGCAGGAGCTCGCCCTTGCCCCCCTCCCCCTCGCTGCGACCGGGCAGCAGGTAGAAGCTCACGCGACCGCTGGCGAGCTTCGTCGCCTGCTCCACGGCCTCGGCTATGCGGCCGAGCGAGTTCTCGCGGATCACGATGCGGTCGACGACAACCTCGATGGTGTGCTTGTACTTCTTATCGAGCTTGATCTCACCCTCGAGCTCGCGGACCTCCCCATCCACACGCACGCGGCTGAAGCCCTCCTTCTTGAGGTCCTCGAAGAGCTTGGCGTACTCGCCCTTGCGACCGAGCACGACGGGGGCGAGCACGTAGGCGCGCCGCCCCTGCCCCGCTGCGAGGACCTTGTCGGCCACCTGGTCGGTGGTCTGGCGCGCGATGGGCCGCCCGCACTCAGGGCAGTGCGGCACCCCGATGCGGGCGAAGAGCAGGCGCAGGTAGTCGTAGATCTCCGTGACGGTACCCACCGTGGAGCGCGGGTTTCTCGACGTGGTCTTCTGGTCGATGGAGACGGCCGGGGAGAGGCCGTCGATGGAGTCGAGGTCGGGCTTGTCCATCTGGCCCAGGAACATGCGGGCGTAGCTGGAGAGAGACTCCACATAGCGGCGCTGCCCCTCGGCGTAGATGGTGTCGAAGGCGAGACTGGACTTGCCGGAGCCCGAGAGGCCCGTGATCACGACTAGCTTGTCACGCGGAATAGTGACATCAATGTCGCGCAGGTTGTGCTCGCGCGCGCCGCGAATGACAATGGATTCTGATGCCATGGGTACCTCTCGATGCATGGTCGTGCGTATACCTCGTGCAGCGTACCCGTTATGGGGGAGCAGGGACGGCTTTCGGAGAAGGTCACATGCCAAAAGCACGAACCAGAACAAATATTCGGTTGCGTTCGGTTGCCGTGTGCCGGTGCCACGGGCGTTCGGCTGCCGCAGCTGACACCACGCAGGGTCCAACATATGTCGGCACGCGTGGACCCGACGCGCAGGGAGGTGCGCAGGGCAACTTCTGTGAGCGGGTGGCAACCAAGACTCACAGTTCTTCTCCAGCCGTCCATTTCAAGGACCTGGGTGGACGGCAGAGCAACTTCTGTGAAGACACCGCACGTCATCACTCACACTATCTCTCCTGGCAACCAACAATCTCCTTGCCGTCCGTGAGCATCGGACGTGAGGAGAGCTATTGTGAGTCTATCCACTTCCGCCGCTCACAATAGTTCACCTGCCATCCGTCACGTTACGAAAAGTGGACGCCAAGCGAACTATTGTGATTTATTTATTAAACTATATTTTGATAATGCAACCAAGGGGCGTGCCACCCCGCAGCATGCACTCTCATGTGGAAGCGTGCACTCTCATGCGAAACGATCTCTCCGGGTGACGTTTCGTCCTCCTCTGGTCCAAGTCACCCCGCAGGTCGGATGAAAGCAGAGCGCCACGAAGCTGGATGTAACATTTTTGTCAGATATGTGTGGTTTTTTGCTACCTGTAGCCCCTCTGCTGCAGCAGACGGATCTTGGCCGCCGTCCGATGATGTTTTTGAAATTGATATACACAGGTAGATGAAGTGGCAAGGCTCCTACCTAGGTGCGTTTAACTCAACAACATAAAATATGTAATCATATAAACACACATAACCCCTTATTTTGTTACAAGCGACCTTTGCGGACAGCTTCTCGGTACGTATGTCTCGTCCGTTTCGTCGAACGAGCCTACCCCACCGCGCGGCCCGCTCTTGCCGCACGGCCTATCTCCACTGCACGACCGCCATCGTCGCCTGCCCACCTGCGTCTAACTGTCGGATGCGACGTGACAGCCGCGGCAACGTGACGAAGTTGCCCAGATCGACCCCGGTGAGCCCGATGGGCTCCTTCGACGCACCATCAAGGTCGACCTGCGGCACCTGCGGCGCGAGCAGATTAGTGCCGCATATCATCCTCGCACCAAGTCATCCTCGCGCCAACCAAGTCATCCTCGCGCCAATAGTGCACGCGAGCACAGCCTGGCCACCCTTGAGGACGAACGAGTCATTGCCGTCGGTAAACACGTGACAGAGGGGCCTGTGGGGATAGAAGGGCGATATGAAAGGGCGGTGCGACGCATCCGGTGTCGAGGGGCGATGCGGGAGCGGCGACCTTGGCCGCCATCTCGAGCAGGCCTCACGTCCCGGCAGGCCCCACGCGTCAGCGGGTCCAGCCCCTCAGTATGATCGGCACGGATGCCTGCCACCATTCGACCCGACGGTAGCCCAACTCGGACCCAAAGGACCCGAACAGACCCTCGCCTGCAAAGCCATAGCCACTGCGGGCCAGGACCTCGTCGATCCTGCGCGCCAGAACGGAATCGGAACCCACGGGCCCACGGGAAAGGTTCTCCAGCTCGTCCGCTGCATCGGGCGATATGTCCACCAGGTAGTCGAGATCTATCTCGTGGACGGATCCCGACGCATACCCCTCGACGTTGTAGCGAACCACCCAGCGATCGACCCCCGAGAGCGCGAAGGCGCACCAGAGCGCGAACAGCGTGACCATAGCCGAGCGATACAGGGGAAAGACGGGACGCAGCACGCGCACGACCACCAGCAGCGCGAGCGCGGCGATGGCGACCATGCCCAGATAGGTGAACGCGCGCAACTCGCTCAGGCCGTAGTGCGACACGTACAGGCCCATGCGCCACGCGGCAGAGGCGTCCACCACGAGCGTCTCACCGAGAAGGACGACCTGTGCCAGCTGGACAACGATGCTCCTCGGCGCATCGCGGCGAGCCCAAAGCGTCACGACGACGATCGTGAGGTTTATCGCCGCGACCTCGACCAGCTGGAAGAAGCCCGACCGTGCGTACTCGGCGTAGCCCCCGTGCATGGTGGGAGCGCTTGCCCCGCCAAAGAGATAGGCAAATTGTATGACCGCGAACAGGAGGTAGACCAGGTCGAGCACCACGAGCAGGGGCGCAACGGCCGCAGGGTCAGCGGCGCGGACCACCCTTGGGGGCAGCTTCCGGGTACTGGCGTCGGAGCGCATGAGCGAGAGCAGCAGAGACGTCGCGGCAAGGGCGACGAATGCGTAGCGGACCACCCGCAAGACATTCATGCCCAGGGAGTCCTCCAGCCAGGAGAGGGCGTCGCCGAGCACGCTGCCGAAGACGGCATCGGCACTCGCGAGGAGCGGAAGCACCACCAGGAGCACCGCGACGGTGACCAGGAGTGAGAGGAGGACCGAACCAGTCCTGCGAGTCGACCCCCCTCTGTCAGACGTGATGGTGCGGA
Organism: Olsenella uli DSM 7084; assembly: GCF_000143845.1. Taxonomy (NCBI): domain Bacteria; kingdom Bacillati; phylum Actinomycetota; class Coriobacteriia; order Coriobacteriales; family Atopobiaceae; genus Olsenella; species Olsenella uli. The sequence continues at coordinate 1,489,294 of NC_014363.1, forward strand.
TGGGATCGAGCATGTGGGCAAACTGGGACCGCACGAAGAATGCCAAGGCGTCGACGCCGCCACGGGCACTTGTGGCCACATCGACGGGACAGCCGGAGAGCAGCAGGTACTCGAGCATGCAGGCGGCGGCGAGCACGAACGCGTTGGCGCAGCGCACGGCCGGGTCCATGGTCACGGCAGGCACGCAGGCAAGCACGACCACCAGAACCAGGAGCATGGCAGACTCGCGCGAGAGATGCGCCCGACGTCCCCCCAGCGCGATTGCAGCGGCAAAGAACCCCAGGATGGAGATGGTGAGTGTCACGCCACCAGCCAAGACGAGGATCCCGCTGAGGAACCAGGGATCGGCAAAGACGCACCAGAGCAGGGCGAGAAGGGCCCCGCATCCGGTCGCCGCCCAATCCCGCGACCCGAAGGGAGCCACAGACGTCGACCTTAGCTCCGGAGTAGACGCGGGGGGCGGCAGGGGTGGCGATGCTGGCACGGAAGACGGCATGGGTGGCGCCCCAGGAACGGACGAGGGTGAGCCACCCGTGGTCACGACGTCGGGACTTGTGTACGCAGAGTCCATGGGAGCGGAACGCTCCCCCTTGCCGTCGAGCTGATCCGTGTGTCCTTCTCCCCCTAGTCTCTCTCGTTGCTGGGCAGGTACTCCAGGATGTCACCGGGCTGGCAGTCCAGCTCCCTGCAGATTGCGGCAAGCGTGGTGAAGCGGACGGCTTTGGCCTTGCCGTTCTTGAGGATCGAGAGGTTTGCCATGGTGACGCCCACGCGCTCCGAGAGCTCGGTCAGGCTCATCTTGCGGCGTGCCAGCATGACGTCCAGGCTTACGACGATGCGCCCCATCTAGACCACCAGGTCATTCTCGTCCTTGAGGCTGGCGGCACTGGACGTGAGGTGCGAGAGCGCAACGCACACCACCGCCAACGAGACGGCGAATATCAGAGCCACGCTGAGTGACGCGACCACCGAGAACCACAGACGGGATGCGACGAGCGCATATGCGACGAGGAGCGCGAGCCACACGACGGCGTCTGCGGCGGCGAGATAGCCCATGGTGCGAAGGCGGTGTGCGTTCGACTGCACGAACGTCTCGCCACGGCCGATGGCGGAGAAGAGTCCCCAGGAGACGGCACCGAGAGCCAGGAGCGGCGCGATGCCCACGGCAAAGCACGGCACGGAGCCAGCGGGGACCGAGCCTTCGGATTCGACCCCGGGGATCACAAGCGCACAGACGAACACGCATGCCGCACAGGCAAGCGCGTCGAGCGCCTTGAGGACGGCTTCCATCTCGCGCTGCGACATCTCTTCTCCCTCGGTCGGCTCTCTCCCTGCTCGGTCGGCTGACTGTAGGATAGCAGAAACATATCGTAATTCAATGTGTATTTATCGATATTCAATATGTTTGTACAAGAGTATAGCAAGCACATGCCAAACACATGCAAATCTCGCGCCAAAACACGGTCCGACTTCACACCAGGCGCATGCCCACACGCAAGCCCGAATCGCGACGCCCCGACGCACGAACGTGCACCCTTGGGTAGAATCGGCTCCATACAAGATGACAAACCAGCCTTCCCCCGTGGGGGCTGGGAAGGGGCGCTCGGAAGGAAGCGGCATGTCAGCAGACATCGACAGAGAGGCCCTGCGCCGCGAGGTCGACGCGGCCTTGGGGCACCACAGGCCGGAGCAGGACCAAGGCCCGCAGAAGTTTCAGGTCAATGGCTCGTCGAGCATCAGGCACGTCGTGGGCGTGATCTCCGGCAAGGGCGGCGTCGGCAAGTCGCTGGTCTGCGGCATCCTCGCGAACGGGCTCAGGCGCAGGGGCCACAGGGTCGCCATCCTCGATGCCGACATCACGGGACCCTCCATCCCCAAGATGTTCGGACTCTCCGGCGCGCATGCGCTGAGCTCTGACGGCACTCACATCGACGCGGTCGAGTCGCCGGGCGGCGTCAAGGTCATGAGCACCAACCTCGTCGTCGAGAACGAGACCGACCCCGTCCTGTGGCGCGGCCCCATGCTCATGGGGGCCCTCAAGCAGTTCTTCGAGGACACCCTCTGGGGAGAGGTCGATTACCTGCTGGTCGACATGCCCCCGGGAACCGGCGACGTGGCGCTGACCGTCTTCCAGTCGCTGCCCATCGAGGGCGTCGTAATCGTCAGCTCGCCGCAGGACCTGGTCCGGATGGTCGTCGGCAAGGCCGTCAACATGGCCAGCATGATGGGGGTGCCCGTCCTGGGCGTCGTCGAGAACATGAGCTACGTCAAGTGCCCGGGCTGCGGCCGCAGGATCGAGCTCTACGGGCCCAGCCATCTGTCCGCAACCACGGAGGCCTTTGGCATCAAGGCCCTGGGCCAGCTGCCCGTCGACCCCGCGATTGCCGCAAGCTGTGATGCCGGCGACTTCGAGGAGAGGCTCCCCGAGGGGCTCATCCCCGACGCCCTTGCCGCCGTCGAGGCCCTGGACTCCAGAGCGTAGCCCCCATGCAGAAAAGCCCCCACGGTACGTCGCAGGCCCGCCACGGTACGTCGCGGACCCCCCATGGCAAGCAGCCCCACAGGTCCTCGCGTGCCGAGCTGCGCGAGGGTCAGTTGCTCGCCGCAGCGCAGGTGGACGTCGCGGGTTGCTATGACGTCGCCGTCATCGGCGGGGGTGCAGCGGGCCTCGTGGCCGCCACCGCCGCAGCCGAGGGGGGCGCCCGCGTCGTGGTCCTGGACCGCAGCCTGGAATGCGGCAGGACCATACTCGCCACGGGCAATGGGCGCTGCAACTTCTCCAACGTGGGACTCGAGGCCAGTCGCTACAACGACCCCGACTTCGTCGCAGCCGTCTTCGGAGCGGACCCGCTCGCCGACATCCTGGGCTTCTTCGGCGACTGCGGGTTGCGCTGGGACCTCGAGGGGGACCGCCTCTACCCCCTCTCGCGCCAGGCCAGCTCCGTGAGGAGCGTCCTGATCGCACGGGCGAGGGCTGCCGGGGTCACGCTCGCCGCGGCGCGCGAGGTCGAGCGCGTGGAGCGTTCCGTAGGCCCCGCCGGCCCCTCTGCGCGCTGCGGTTTCACGGTCGCGTACCGCGAGCTCTTCTCAGCCGAGAGCGACATGTCGGGTGGGGGGGCCGCGTCGCTTCATGCGACCTGCGTGATCGTGGCGACCGGCGGGGGCACATGTCGGGCGCTCGACGCCCTGGGGCTCGCGAGCACCCCCACGCGCCCCGTCCTCTGCCCCGTGGCCTGCGAGGACTCGCCGCTCGCGGCGCTCGACGGCAGGCGTGCCCACGTGCGCGTCCAGCTCAGCAAGGGAGGGCCTCCCGTCTGGCAGGAACGGGGCGAGGTGCTCCTGCGCTCCTATGGGCTCTCGGGCATCGTGAGCTTCGACCTCTCGCGACACGCAGGCGCAGGCGACCTCGTCGAGATCGACCTCGTGCCCGACCTCGCGGAGGCCGAGCTGCGTGCCATGATCGACCCCACGGCCTGCGGAGACTTCGTCGAGGGTCACCTCGACGGCACCCTCGACCCCGTCATCGCCCACACGCTGGAGGTCCTCGCCCGCGAGCGCTGGACTCTCCCCGGCAGCTCACGGCACGCTGGCGATTCGCGTGGTGATGATGGGCCGCACCGCGACGGCAGTTTGCGGCACGACGCTGGCCTGGCTGGTCCGAGGCCCAACGCCCCGCAGTCTGACGCCGACGCCCTTCTCGCCCTCGTGAAGGCACTTCCCTTCCGGGTCGTCGGCAACTGCGAGGAGCGCGGCGCCCAGGTCACGCGCGGCGGTCTGCAAAACGACCAGTTCTCTGCCGAGAGCATGGAAAGCGCACAGGTCCCAGGCCTGTTCGCCTGTGGCGAGGCACTCGACGTCGATGCGGGCTGCGGCGGCTTCAACCTCTCGTGGGCCTGGAAGAGCGGCCTTGTCGCCGGCGCTGCCGCAGGGATGGCAGCCAGTAGGGCAACCGCCATGTCTGGCACCGCCGCAGACGACGCGGACGTCGCGGCCGCACCCGCGCCCAACCCCGACGCCACCCCGTCCCACCCGCAAGGATAGCGAGGAGCAGCATGCTCGACATCTCCAACATCCGCGTCCCTCTCGACCAGCTCGACGGCACCGCGGCCACCGAGGATCGCGCCCTGCGGGCAGCCGTGCTGCGCCGTCTGCGCATCACGCCTGACGACCTCGCGGCGGTCGAGCCCCGCAAGCGCTCGATCGACGCCCGCAAGAAGGGCGACGTCCATCTCACCTACACCGTCCGCATCCAGCTGCGCGGGGCGGCCAATGCCGAGAGGTCCCTGCTCGAGCGCCTGAGGCGTCGCCACGCCGAGAGAGGCGTGTCCGTTGTGGACGATGTGGCTGACATGGCCTTCCGTGCCCCCGTCCACCTGGGGACCAAGCGCGTCGGACGACCCGTGGTCGTCGGCGCCGGCTGTGCGGGGCTCTTCTGCGCGCTGGCGCTGGCCGAGGCGGGGCTCGAGCCCCTGCTGGTGGAGCGTGGGCAGGACAGCGGGTATCGCAGCTCCTCCATCGAGCGCTTCAACAGGACCGGCAAGCTCGACGTAGAGTCGAACATTCAGTTTGGCCTGGGTGGTGCGGGCACCTTCTCCGACGGCAAGCTCGCCACCGGCACCAAGAGCCCCCTGCACCGCCACATACTCAAGACCTTCGTCGCCTGCGGTGCCCAGCGCGAGATACTCTACGACGCCAAGCCGCACGTGGGTTCGGACGTGCTACCCACCGTCGTGACCAACATGTGCAGGCGCATAGGGGAGTTGGGGGGCGAGGTTCGCTTCTCCACCCGCATGGTCGACCTCGACACGCAGGGAGGTTGCGTCCGCTCCATCACCCTACGGCAGAAGGGATCCGACTCCGGTTTCGTCGTCGAGGAGCGCCTGCCCGCCGCAAACGTCGTCGTCGCCTGCGGGCACTCGGCCCGCGACGTGTTCGAGCTGCTGCGCAGACGGGGCGTCTCCCTGGAGCGCAAGACCTTCGCCATGGGCGTGCGCATCGAGCACCTGCAGAGGGATGTCGACCGCGCGCAGTACGGGCCCTTCGCGGGGCATCCGGCACTCGGTGCCGCACCCTACAAGCTCGTCACGCACCTCGGCAACGGGCGCAGCGCCTTCTCGTTCTGCATGTGCCCCGGTGGCTACGTGGTCGCTGCGGCAAGCGAGGAGGGGGGAGTGGTCACCAACGGCATGAGCCTCTCGGACCGCAAGGGCGAGAACGCCAACTCCGGGCTCCTAGCCAACGTCTTTCCCGATGACCTTCCCGGCGATGACGTGCTTGCCGGCGTCGAGCTCCAGCGCCGCTGCGAGCGCAGCGCCTACGAGGCGGGTGGCGGCGACTACCTGGCACCCGCCCAGCTGGTGGGGGACTTCCTGCAGGGAGTCCCCTCCTCGGGCCAAGGCAGCGTCACGCCCACGTACCCGCGAGGCGTCTCCTGGGGCGATGTGGCGACCTGCCTGCCAGGCTACGTGAGCGAGACCCTACGCGCCGCCATACCCCGCATGGACAGGCGGCTGCATGGCTTCTCGGAGGCGAGTGCGGTCCTCACGGGCGTCGAGACGCGTTCGAGCTCACCTGTGAGGGTGACCCGCGGCGAGGGGCTGCAGTCCCTCTCCACGGCGGGCCTCTGGCCCTGCGGCGAGGGGGCAGGCTACGCGGGTGGCATCATGAGTGCCGCAACCGATGGTCTGCGCGTGGCACGGACCCTGGTCGAAAGCCTCGAGTAGCGCGAGCGACATGTGCGGAAAGTCCACGTACTCCCAAACCGCCCGCATCCCCGACTCGTCCACGCTCTCTCCCCGTTCGCACCCTCTATTCGTTCGCACCCTCTATTTATTCACTTGCGCCCTCGACCCACCCGCGTCTGCCGATTCAAGAACTGGATGTAACATTTAAAACTGGATGTAACATTTTTGGCAGTTATGTGTGGATTTTTACCACTTATAACCCCTCTGCCATGGCAGGGCGCGACAGGTTTGTTAGCCGTAAGTACTTTAAAAAATAATATATACAGGTAGATGGTGTGACTAGTTCTCCATTAATACACGTTTTTCCTAATGACATAATATATGCAACTACATAGGCACACATAACCGCTCATTTTGTTACAAGCAGCTTCCGAAAGCGGGCTCCGCTCTGATGAGACGGCCGAGAGCGGCCGCCTTAGGTGCGCAGCCGCGAGGAGGAAGAGGCCACGGACGCCAGAAGGGCTTACCCACGGGGTCGCCGAAAAAATAGGATGGACCGACTGCCCAGTCACAGCCAATCCGCCCGGGAGCAAGTCCCGTAAGGCCATCGCATTAGTTCCGTATCAGTTCCGCTCGCAGTGCCAGGCCCCGCCTCGCGCTCGGGCGAGACGGGGCCTTGTGCCTCACGCTGTCAGACGCTTGGGATGACTACCTTGGGGTGACTACCTGCCACTCCTCTTCGTGCGGAGGACTGCTGCCGCCACGACGAGCGCCGCGCCCGCCGCGCCCAGGGCAAACGATGGAAGGACGCTGATGGGGTCGGAGGTCTGAGGAAGCCTGCCCGTACCCCTCTTGCCCGTCGGGGTGACCGTATTGCCAGGAGTGGGATCCGGCTTCGGTTCTGTGACCTCGACAGTGGCGGTCTGCGAGGTGGCCTTCTGGCCGGAGGTGCCGTTGGTGGCCACGCAGTAGTAGCTGAAGGAGCCGACTTCCGAAGTGCCGACGGTAAGGGTGTCTCCCGTACCGGCGGAGCTGTCGGCACTGCTGCCTGCTGCGGGAACACGCAGGGCGGCCGACGGCATGATCCGCTTCGCACCGGCGTTCGCGCCGTTGGAGTCGGAGGATTTCGCCACCTTGAACCACTCGTAGGTCAGCTTGGAGTCGCTGCCCTCGACGCCATCGGGGATGCTCGCCTTGGCGCTGAGCGTGACAGGCTTGCCTTTCTCGACAGTCACATTTGAGGGCTCTGTGGTGAAGGTCGGGGCAAAGACGGAGGTGGCGTAGCAGATGGGGGTCTTCGCGAGGCCGGTCTCCTCATCAAAGTCGCTGGGGACGAAGGGCGTGGACTGGTCACCATGAAGATAGGCGCGCATCTCGTCGAGAAGGGCCTTGGTCTTTGCGTACACCTCGGTGCTGGCCTGCTTGTGGAGCCTGTTGGCAAGGTCCGTGCGCTCGGAGGCGGGCGTCTCCTGCATGACCTTGTCGACCGTCGCCTGTTGGGCAATGAGCTGCCTCTGCAGGGCGTCGAGATAGGCACGGGTGCCGCTGGCAAGCTTGTCGCGCCTGTTGTAGGCAAGCGTGTTGATGTCCATCAGGACGTAGTCGAGCGAGCCGTTGTCGGTCGTGGCGTCCATGGCGGCGTCGACGCTGTCTTCCCTCTCGGCGGTGCCCGTGTGCGCCTCGCTCCATCCATCGACGGCAGGGTAGACGTCCTTGTCGACCTCGGTGAGCAGGGCAGAGTAGCTGGGAATGGCGATGCCGAACTCGGAGCGCGAGAGGTTCTCCCACTGTATGGTGGCGACGTCCGCACTCATTCCCTGGCGGATCTGGTACAGGTGAGTCTCGACCGTGCGGTTGTTGCCGATGGCATAGAGACCCGCATTGGTGTTGGCGTTGAGGCTGCTGTCCTGCTCGCCGCGTGCCGCGAAGGAGCGCAGCGCCTGGAACAGGTCCACCTTGTCGTTGCCGGGGGTGAAGAGGAGCTGGGGATCGCTCACGGAGGTCACGCCCGACGCGCCCATCGTGTAGCTGCCCTCCTCGAGCGGGGAGCCAAAGTACACGCGGCCCTGCGCAAGGCGCGTGTACTGTCCGGAACCGGCACTGGCTGCGCCGTACGAGGTGGCGACATCGAGGGATCCGTCCGCAAAGTAGGTGGCGCTCCCCGCGTCCACGGCAGTCTCCTTCAGCCTCTCGGAGTGCAGGCAGAGGTTCTCGTCGTCGAGGTCGGCCTGATACTTGAGCTGTCCGATGTTGGGGTTGACCGAAGCCTTGTCGGGGTAGGCGGCCGTCAGGTTGAGCGCGATCCACTGATGCCCCGAGAGCTGCGCAAAGAGCCAGGTCTCGTTGTTGTCCGAGACGATGATCTGGTTGCAGTCGTAGCTGCCATGCTCGTCGATGATCCTTCCCAGGAGCTTGACGCCGTCACGCGCCGTGGGACTGCAGGCCAGCACGACGTCAGCGATGGTGTACTCGCCCAGACCGCTCGGGTTGTCCCTGTCCTCGTTGCCACAGGGGTCGACGGCCTTGACCTGGTCGTTGTAGTCCGTGGTGAGTGTCGCGGAGACGCTCACGCCCCTCTCGTTGGTGCCCGCCTCGGAATAGGCATCGGTGCGGTTGTCCCAACCCGAGGGGAGGTCGCGCACATAGGTGTAGCGATACGTCGTCCCCGTGTACGTCCACTGGAAGTCGGACTCGTCGGATGAGAACGTGGGGTTGGTCCGAGGCTCCTGGATGCCGAATGCCTTGGGATGGCGGGGTGCGTAGTCCTCCGCGCGGCCAACGTAGACGTTACCTGTGTCCGTGAGTCCGGGACCGACGTAGACCTGCGTGCATGCGAGCGCATCCTTTGGCAGCGCCATGGAGAGCGACAGCGCCATGGCGACCGCCATGCCAACAGCCCCTCCAAAACGCCTCTTGTCCCACTTTCCTGTCATGTGCATAGAGCGCATCAACCTCCCAAGGGTGATTGGATAACTTCCAGGGACCCCTAACAGACCTGGACATCAGCTTGGGATTATATAGGCCTGATACCTGGGGGCGCCCCCTTAAAGAGGGAGAGGTGCCGGATGGACGGCGAGCGGAAGACCTTGGTGGCGTTGGCGAGACGATCGTCGCCAAGGTTAAGGAGGCCCTCGGGCCCAGGGCGCGCTGCAGATAACGGCGCTGTGGCGGGCCACGTGGCCAAACCGTGACAAATTGTGGCGCCGTGGCACGGATTCTGCGCCACAGCGCCATTTTTTGTTACACGCAGCCCCATAGTGCCACGGCATCTAATGCCGTGGCGTCGTCTCTACGACAACCCCCCTCTGCAGCGGCTTCTCTTTCCGCAAACCCCCTCTGTAACGACCCTTCTTTTCGCGACACCACCGTCTGCGACATCCTTCGCCGCTACACCCCATACGCATCAACCGGCACGAGTTCGACGGCATCGAGCGGCTCTTCCGTGGCAACCTTACGGTAATCGCCACGCTTCCTGCCACCCCAAGTCACCCCATCAATGCGGTCAAGCTCCTCCTTGAGCGCAAGCCGCAAGGCCCGACGCTTTCGCTTTCTCTCCTCCGTCATCCGATAGCATGGATGACCGATATCGTCGGCAATCGTCCTCATAAGGGCATCCATGTATTCAAGATCGTCGTACAGCTCTTTGTTGAGCTGATACTCGATGCCGCCGTACGCCAGGATCTCGTTGGTTCTGCGCTCGTCCTCTGCCTGCCGCTCGCGCGTGAGGTGGTCATTGCCGTTGTACTCCAGCGCGACGAAGCGCGCCTTGGCCCTCGAGCCGGGAAGGGCCCCAAAGACGAAGTCTGGCTTTCGGACCTTCCGTGAGCCCCTCTTGCCGACGGCGTCGACGTCGAGAGGTCGATTCGCGGCATCGATCTCCATGCCGTATCCCCCGTAGCACGGCGAGAGCACCGTCCGTAGACACAGTCGTGTCTCCATCGGGGATGCCAGGCCCTCTACGGTCGCCGGGAGCGCCTGCCGCACGAGATCGATCCCGTCGATGCGATCGAGCCTGTCAATATGACGCTCGATCGACTCCTTGGCCATGAGCGGAGAGTTTCTCTGCAGCATCCCATCGGAGATCGACGGCACAATCGCATAGACGCCGAGCAGCTCGCAAAGAAGCACCTGCAGCTCGAGCTTGGTGAGCAGAGGGGCCATTTGAACCGCAAGATGCTCGGGCATGACGCAGGCGACACCCTCCCCGATCACCATGATGCTTCCCGTCGGCAGCGGTCTCCCACAGACCCTGGTCCGCAAGCTAGAAGACCTGCGACGGCTCCCGACCCCGCTGACTAAGGCCTCCATCACCTTTGGGCAGAAGCCGTAGAACTCGAGGTAACGGCGAAGTTGCGACAGACGTTCCGGTGCCGGCAGGCAGGAAGGAATGGCATCGGGACAGACTTCCCCCTTCGCCAGGAGTGCACGCAATCCGGTGGATCGGTACGCCTCGAGCGCAGTCGAATGTGTGAGTAGCAGTTCCATGTATCAAGGCTATACGTCACGCCTCTCTTGGCAGGCGCCATTCGAAGGTTGGGTAAAAATGTCTTTCTGAATTCTTGCGGATAGCTGGCAGAATGCGGATAGCTGGCAGAATTACCCTGTCTTGCCGCATATATATAGGTCAAGCCATCGCCCGATGCGCTGGACAGAAGACGCACGCCCTGCTGTGGGCAGGGAGCAGGCACACCGGCCCAATGTTCAACGTTGATTTCTCGCCACCTGCCACATAAGTTCGTGCGGCGAGTGAACGCCGCTCGCACACGTTACAGAAATCAGCGCTGTGGCACGCCACATGGCCACTCCGTGACAAATATCGGCGCTGTGGCACAAAATCCGCGCCACGGCGCCAATATTCTCAACACTCGAACTCTCGCCAGTGCCACGGCGACCTTTTTCGCAACGCCCATGCTGCATGCCCACTCGGCGAGAGGCGCAGCTTGCCAAGACCGTGCCCTCGACCACCCGGTCGAACGGGTCGTGCTGCAGGATGCCTGCGGCAGCCACCGCCTCCGGCGGCACGTTGGCGCCACGTTATCTCTTCCGCTTCCAGCGGCGCCGGGTCGCGTGCGCACTCCCCTTGCGATCCGTCGCCTTCAGGCGGGAGATGACATCCTCCTCCGAGCTGCCGTCCAGACGCCCACGCAGCTCCACGATCTGATCACGCAGCTGGGCGGCGCGCTCGAAGTCCATATCGACCGAGGCCTGGACCATCTCGTCCTCGAGGGCCCCCATGACCTTGCCCGCCTCCTCAGGCGGAAGGGCCGCAAGCTCGCGCGCGACGGAGTCTATGGTCCGCTCGTGCTCGGTACCCGTAGGCCCCTCGCCGGCCGGCGCCGTGAAGAACTCCCCTCCCTCGCGCGACTTGGTGCTGAGGGTCTTGTCGGCATCCTCGATGAAGCTCGCCACGTCGGTGATGGACTTGCGTATGGTCTTTGGCACGATGCCGTGCTCGGAGTTGTAGGCCTCCTGGATGGAGCGACGTCGCGCCGTCTCTCCCATGGCCTCGCGCATGGAGTCCGTGACGGTGTCCGCATACATGATGACCTCGCCCTGGGCGTTGCGCGCGGCGCGGCCCATGGTCTGTATCAGGGAGCGGCGGTTGCGCAGGAACCCCTCCTTGTCGGCATCGAGGATGGCGACAAGGGAGACCTCGGGGATGTCGAGGCCCTCGCGCAGGAGGTTGATCCCCACGAGCACCGAGATCTTGCCGATGCGCAGGTCGCGGATGATCTCGACGCGGTCGAGCGTGGCGGTGTCGGAGTGCATGTAGTTGACCTTCACGCCCTCGTCCAGCAGGTGGTCCGTGAGGTCCTCGGCCATGCGCTTGGTGAGCGTGGTCACCAGCACACGCTCCTTGCGCGAGGTGCGGTCCTTGATCTCCTCGATGAGGTCGTCGATCTGGCCCCGGACGGGGCGTACCTCGACCTTGGGGTCCAGGAGGCCCGTCGGACGGATGACCTGCTCGACCTCCTGCTGGCTGACGCCCTCCTCGTAGTCGCCCGGAGTCGCGGAGACGTAGACGAACTGCCCGATGCGCTGCTCGAACTCATCGAAACGCAGCGGTCGGTTGTCGAGTGCGGACGGCAGGCGGAAGCCGTGCTCGACCAGCGTGACCTTGCGGGAGCGGTCCCCCTCGTACATGCCACGGATCTGCGGGACGGTGACGTGCGACTCGTCGATGATGCAGAGCATGTCCTTGGGGAAGTAGTCGATCAGCGTGTAGGGCGGCTCGCCGGCCTTGCGCCCATCCATGTGGCGCGAGTAGTTCTCGATGCCCGAGCAATAGCCCATGGTCTCGAGCATCTCGAGGTCGTAGCCCGTGCGCTGCGAGAGGCGCTGGGCCTCGAGGAGCATGTCGTTATCCTTGAGCTCCTTGACGCGGCCCTCGAGCTCCTCGCTGATGGTCTTGATCGCATGGGTTATCTTGGGACGCTCGGTCACGTAGTGGGACGCCGGCCAGATGGGGATGGCATCGAACTCGCGGACGATCTCGCCCGTCACGTTGTCGATCTCGGCTATGAGTTCGACCTCGTCGCCGAAGAACGAGACGCGCAGGGGGTTCTCCGCGTAGGGTGGGAACACGTCGATGGTGTCGCCGCGCACCCGGAAGGTGCCTCGGGAGAGGTCGTAGTCGTTGCGGTCGTACTGGATGTCGATGAGCTCGCGGATGAGGTCATCCCGCTCGAGCGGGACGGACTTGTCCACGTTGGGAGCCAGGCCCGCATAGTCCTGCGGACTGCCGATGCCGTAGATGCACGAGACGGACGCGACCACGATCACGTCGCGGCGCGAGAGGAGGCTGGAGGTGGCCTGGTGACGCAGCTTCTCGACCTCCTCGTTGATGGAGGCGTCCTTCTCGATGTAGGTGTCCGTCTGGGGGACGTAGGCCTCGGGCTGGTAGTAGTCGTAGTAGCTGACGAAGTAGACGACCGCGTTGTGGGGGAACAGCTCCTTCATCTCGCTTGCGACCTGGGCCGCAAGCGTTTTGTTGGGCTCCATGATGAGCGTGGGCCTCTGGGTGGCCTCGATGGTCTTGGCCATCGAGAAGGTCTTGCCCGACCCCGTGACGCCCAAAAGCGTCTGGTAGCGCAGGCCGTCCTCGATGCCCCGCGCGAGCCTGGCTATGGCCTTGGGCTGGTCGCCGGCGGGCTCGTAGGGGGAGACGACCTCCAGGCGCTCGTCACCATGCTCGAGGCCGAAGCGCTTGAGCTCCGCGCCGAAGCGCTCCTTGGCCTCGGGCGTGCCCGCGAGCGGTTCGTAGGCGACCTCGTGGCCCGTGCCATCGACAAAGGTGCGCGGACCATCCGCTGCGGGACCCGCTGCCCCTCCCGCCACTTCCTCCGCCATCCTCATGTCTCCCCTCTCGTGAGCCTACACCGGCGCCGACCCCCGCACCGCCAACCCTACGCTGCCGCAACGTCGCCGCCAACCCTACGCTGCCGCAATGCCGTTGGGATAGAACTGCGCGTAGCGTTCGTACGCCTCGTTCACGCGGACCAGGTAGGTCGCCGTCTCGGCATACCGTATCTGGTTCGAGATGTCCTCGCCCTGGGAGAGCCATCCGGAGACGGCTCCCAGCCCCGCGTTGTAGGCCGCGACGACCTGGTCCCTGCTCGAGAGGTTGCTCTGCAGGTAGGCCAGGTAGGCGGTGCCGTACTCGATGTTGGTTGCCGGGTCGGTGAGGTTGTCTGGGTCGTACGCCGAAGCGCTGACCAGCCCCAGGCGTGCCACCTCCTGCGAGGTGGACGGTATCAGCTGCATGAGCCCGACGGCGCCGGCCGACGAGGTGGCCTTGCTGTCCCAGTCCGACTCGCACTTGATGACGGCGCAGATGAGGTACTCGTCCACGCCATAGCGCTCGGACGCGCTCTCGATGAGGTCCGCGTACTTCACGGGAAAGAGCATCTGTCGCACCAGCGCGTCCGGGGCCACGCTCACCAGCGCCGTCAGGACGCACAGGACGCCCATCGCCATGAGGGGAAGCGTCCGGAACCAGCGCCAGAAGCGCATCTCACGCATGTGTCTCTCCCATCGCATCGGCCGCACCGCAAGACCAGCCCCTCCGGGCATGGGCATCCCACCAGAGGGCGACCTGATCCAGCAGCTCGCCCTCATCCCCGTCGTTCGCGAACTCAACGTCGCTGTGGGCGCGCAGCCAGTCGTCGGTGGGCTGCCTGGCCGCACGCGCATCGAAGTCCCCCGGGTCCATGCCGCGCCCCCGTGCACGCAGGCGGCGCAGGGGAAGGGGACAGGTCACACAGACGACCTCGTCCGCCAGGCCCCGCACGTCACCCATGCGGTCCAGGAGGGGGACCTCGACGACGCAACAGCAGGGATGCGTGTCCCGTGCGAGCTCGCGGGCAAGCTCGGCACGTATGTGGGGCAGCTCGATAGACTCAAGCCGTCGGGCCGCCTCCGACGAGGAGAACGCCCGCCGTGCCAGGAGGCCACGATCCAGCTCGCCCGTCTCCCCCTCGACGAGATCCGTGCCGAAGGCCGCGACGATCTCGCGTAGGCAGGCGCCCCCCGGCACGAGGACGCGTCGCGAAAGCTGGTCGAGGTCGATGCGACGCGCACCGCGCAACGAAAGCTCGCGGGCAACCGTCGACTTTCCGGAGGCGATGCCCCCGGCCAGGAAGACCGTGTACACGCGCGCCTCCTTGCCGTGAGGACGCAGGGTCCTGCGGACGCCGACTCCCCTGCTAGGAGCGAACCTCGAACTTCTCCTTGCAGGTGGGACAGGTGACCCTCAGGAGCCCCTTGCCACGCGGGACGCGCACGTGCTGGTGGCACTGCGGGCAGCTGGCGTGCTTGTAGGCCCTGTTCTCCTCGAACGCCTTCCGGGGGTTGGTGATCCAGGGGCGTACCGGACCCAGCTTGGAGACGACCCCATAGCTCTCCTTGCGGCGTTGGCCCACGTTGGTGGAGACCACGCGGAACACGGCGTAGGCCAGAAGGGCGACCACGACGACGCCCAGCCACAGCTGACGGGCGAAGGCGTTGACGATGCCCAGGATGAGGGCCACCTCGACCGTAAGCATGCCGAGCTCGTCGGCGCCGTTGCGGCCGCGCATGAACTGGGCCACCTTACTTTGAATGTCACCGTTCGCCATCTTGGAGCGCCTCTTTTCTCACACGGGCAGACGCAAGGGCTGCCACCACCGGCCTTGGCCGAAATGCCCGTCTCTGGTATGCAACAGTCTTCCCATTATCGTCCAAGGCATACCCCGGCGCCATCCTTCAGGAGGAGGGTGCCGCAAATCCACAGGACGGTTCGATGCCGTCGGGGCGCGGTCCGCCAAATCTTCTTCCCGCTCCCACCCGGCGCCTACCCCCTGCCCTCGCCCATCACATAGGCGCGACAGAGCTTCTCGGTCTCGACGATGGCGTCCACATGGCAGCGCTCGCGCCCATGGGTGTTGAGGCAGGCCATGCCGAAGGCGGCGCTGCGCAGGTTGGCGCCCAGCGTGTAGGCCGCGTTGGCGTCGGTCGAGTAACGGAAGCAGACTTGGGTGTTCCACTTGTCCGCGTCGCAGGCGACCTCCGCGCAACGGATGAGCCGGTTGGTGAGCTCCCAGTCGTAGGGACCCTTGTGGTCCGAGGCGATGATGCCCACGTGATGCTCGTTGGCATCGTAGTCCGGACCGATCAGGGTGATGTCAAGCGCCACGTACTCCCCGACCTCAGCTGGGACGTAGGAGCCGCCGTGGCCGATCTCCTCGTAGATGGGAAAGGCGAAGAGCGTGTCGGCCGCCGGCCTCTCGCCCGTCTCCCCGAGCCACCGCAGCGTGTCGATGAGCACTGCAACGGCGGCCTTGTCATCGATGTGGCGGCTGACGATGTAGCCGTTGTCGAAGGCCTCGAACTGCGGGTCTATGGAGACGATCGCACCCTCGGTCACACCCAGGGCGCGGGCGTCGGCCGGGCAGCAGACATCCGCGACGAGCGAGACGGACATGGTGTTCTCGTCACGCGGAGCGCTCTTGCAGTCCTCGAAGACGTGGACGGAGTGCTTGTTGCAGATGACCTGGCCGACCACGACGCGGCCGTCACGGCAGTGGACGCGACAGGTCTCCCCCTCGATGGAGTGGTAGTTGATGCCGCCCAACTGGCGCACGCGAAGGGTCCCGTCATCGTTGAAGCCGCGCACGATCAGGCCGATGGTGTCCAGGTGGGCGCCCACGCACACGGCGGGGGCCTGGGAATCCCTGCCCCGCACGCGGACGTAGGCCGTGGCCTTGTTGTCGACCTCCATCTCATAGCCCAGCTCGGCAAACTTGCCACGCAGGTAGTCGTGTATGTCGTTGTAGTAGCCCACGGGGCTGTCGACCTCGACGAGCTCCTTCAGGGTGTCGGTGAGGTAGCGGGCGTCGATCTTGGGGGTCATGCTCTTCTCCTTCGAATGGCCACCGTCGCACGGGCGAGATGGACGGACATGATTGGCGTGGATGCCATCAGCGGGGGTGCCATCGGCGGAGACCGCACGCGCCGCGAGGGCTCCTGCGCCAGCGGGCGCGGCGCATGACGCCAGGCGGGGGTGCCCTACCCCACCGCAGGCTGGGGCACGGCGTAGAGGGCGACGAGCTCCTGGAGCATGTCGACCATCGCCTCGAGCTCGGGTACGGGGACGAACTCGCGCACGCCGTGGGCGTTGTAGTAGCACGCGGAGAGGTTCGCGCAGGCGAAGCCGCGGAAGCTCAGCTGGCTGCCATCGGTGCCGCCGCGCATGGGGATGCAGGTCATCTCCTGGCCGATCTTGGCATACGCCGCACGGGCGTTGTCGATGAGGTGGCGGTGCTCGGGAAGGGCCACGACATCGGCCAGGTTGTGGTACTGGTCGCGAATCTCGATGGTCAGGACCTCCTGGCCGAAGGCCTGGTTCACGAAGGCGACGGCCTGGCGCATGAGCTCCTTGCGGGCCTCCACCTTGTCCTGGTCGTGGTCGCGGATGATGTAGTCGGCCAGGGCCTCCTCGCAGTTGCCCTCGACGCGCTCGAGATAGTAGAAGCCGTCGTGGCCCTCGGTGTACTCCGGCCTCTCCTGGGGAGGCACGAGGGCATGGAAGCGCATGATGGCCTCCGAGGCGTTGATCATGATGCCCTTGGCGGTGCCCGTGTGGACCGAGAGGCCCTTGGCCCGGACCTTGGCCTCGGCCGCATTGAAGGTCTCGTAGCAGAACTCTCCCAAGGGACCGCCATCGATGGTGTAGCCGAAGGCCGCACCAAACTCGTCGAGGTCGAGCAGCGCCGCGCCGTGGCCGATCTCCTCGTCGGGCACGAAGCTCACGGCAAGGCGCGGGTGCGGCAGTGACGGGTCGGCCTTGAGGCGGGACAGGAGCGAGACGACCATGGCGTCACCGGCCTTGTCGTCGCCACCCAGGAGCGAAGTGCCATCCGAGGTGACGAGGTCCCAGCCCACCATGCGATCGAGGCAGGGATTGGTCTTGGGGTCGAGTGCGACCTCCTTGCCGTCACGCCCGCTTCCGATGACCAGGCGACCTCCCTCGTAGCGCAGGACCTGGGGATGCACGGGGTCGCCATAGGACTGCCAGGCGGTGTCGATGTGGCAGCAGAAGCCCAAGGTCGGCAGGGCCTCGCAGCCTGCGCTTGCGGGCCAGTGGGCGGTGACGTAGGCGCTTTCGGTGACGCTGACGTTCTCTGCCCCCAGCTTGCGCAGGTCATCGGCGATCACGTTCGCCATGTCGAACTGGCAGGCGGTCGAGGGGACCTTGTCCGCGCTCAGCGGGTCGGACTGCGAGGCCACCGAGCAGTACCTGACAAGGCGGTCGACGACGTCACTCATCTCACTCATGAAAGTCCTTTCGGTTGGCGCAGCGTGCCCTTCTCGCCCACACTCCCTCTGCCTCACACCACCCTATCATCCCCTCGCCCCCTCCGATGGGCCACACACGTTTCCCATTGTTTACTTCTCCGTGACCCCCTGCGGCCGCCGTCCACGCGGTCGTCGCTCCGCGACGGATCCTCCTCGGCGGTAGGGTAGAATCCTGGCATCAAACGACTTTTCGGCACAGCCTCGACCCCGAGCGAAGGGACCACCATGGACACCAACGGCTCCAGCATCACACGGCGCACGTTCATCAGGGGCGGCCTGGGTGCGGCCCTCTCGGCGGCGGGCGTCGGCCTCACGGCCTGTGGTGGCCCCTCCGACGCAGGGAGGACGGACGTGCCGAGCGACACGGGCGAGCCCAAGGTGCTGCGCTTCGGCGTCTCCAACCCCAAGGTCACCTTCGACACCCAGAAGACCTCCAACGACGTGGGCGTCTCCGAGGCAGTGGCCGAGGCCCTGGTGAACATGGACCCCGACACCAAGGAGATCTACCCCGTCCTCCTGACCACGCTGCCCAGCGTCTCGAGCGACGGGCTCACCTACAGCTTCACCCTGAAGGACGACGTCAAGTTCCACAACGGGGAGACCCTCAAGTCCAGTGACGTCAAGTACACGCTGACGCGCATGTTCCTGCCCGAGACCAAGGCCACCTCGATCGACTCCTTCGTCTACATCAAGGGCTCGCAGGACATCATCGACGGCGTGGCCACCGAGCTCTCGGGCGTCCAGGTGCAGGACGACACGCACTTCACCATCGAGCTGACCCAGCCCTACTCCACCTTCCTCGCCATGATGTCCGAGTTCTATGCGATCATCTACCCCGAGAAGGCCTGCACGGAGGCGGGCGAGGCCTGGGGCTCCGGCACCACCTTCATCGGCACCGGCCCGTTCAGGCTCGAGTCCAACGACGACAGCACCGAGGTGGTCCTCAAGGCCTTCGAGGACTACCACGAGGGCAAGGTCGACCTGGACGAGGTCGACTTCGTCTACATCGATGACGCCAACACGCGCATGCTCAGCTACAAGAACGCTGACATCGACCTGGCGTTCATCGACCGCAGCCTCATCAAGACCTATGCTGCGGACGACGACGTCAAGGATGACATCGTCTACTACGCCCCGGCGTCCACGCAGTTCGTGAACCTCAACCTCAAGGACGAGAAGCTCGCAGACGTTCGCGTGCGCCAGGCGCTCTCGCTCGCCATCAACCGCAGGGAGATCTGCGACACCGTGCTCTCCGGCGCCGCCGAACCCGCCAGCTGCTTCTGCCCCTCCTCGGAGTCAGGCCATGACGGCAGCTACGACGTGCTGGACTATGACGTCGAAAAGGCCAAGTCGCTGCTCGCCGAGGCCGGTGCCGATGGCCTTGCGCTGAGCGCCCAGGTGCGCTCACAGGACCAGGACCTCATGGTCGCCCTGCAGGACGCCTGGTCCAAGATTGGCGTCAGCTGCGACGTCCAGGTCATCGACAACGGCGTCTGGTCCGAGTCGCGCAAGAACGGCACGCTCCAGGTGACGCTGGTCACCTGGTCGACCCTCTGCTTCCAGGGCATCGAGCACATGGGCTCCTACTTCAGGAGCGACCGTGCGGCTGCCAAGAGCTCGTTCTACGAGAGCACCGTCTTCGACGCGCTCGTAGACGAGGCGCGCCAGACCACCGACGGCGACAGCGCCATCGCCAACCTCGCCAAGCAGGCCGACAAGCAGCTTGTCCGCATCGACTATGCCTGCCTGCCCGTCTGCTGGCCGCAGATGCCCTATGCCCTCAAGAGCGACTTCAAGGGCCTGCAGGTCCTGGTGAACCCCCTGTTCAGGAAGGTCACCAAGGGCTGAGGGGGGCTGTAGGCGAGCAAGACAGGAGCGGGCAGGCTGGCATACGGCGCTGCCCCGCTGCCCCTCAGCGGGCATCGATAACATGGACGGCAGGGAAGTTACTGTGAGCCTTGGCCGAGAGAACTTCACAGTTCTTCGCTAGCCGTCCAGTTTTCTGTCCCTCATGGATGGCTGGATAACTAGTGTGAAAATTTTTGAAACTAACTCTCGGGTGCACTCACAATACCTCGCCACGCATCCGCAAAGTGACCCTATCCGGGATGTCTGGCGAAGTATTGTGAATCTGTCCCCATCGCAACTCACGATAGTTGTCCTGCCGTCCCCGGGGCCTCTAAAAATGGACGCGTGAGAAACTATTGTGAATGAGGTTGTAGGGCAAGGATGCGAGGACAGCGCATCGCGGCCTGGCGGAGCGCGAAAGCCGCTGCGAACCGATACGGTGACATCCCATCCCCGACCGCCACGCGCTCATTGATGCGCCCGTAACGCCGCCATCCAACTTTCTGCCGAACCCTGCCGCAGCGTACGTCCTTCACCCTACGCCTGTGTCTTGGCCTCGGGCGCAATGCCCACGAGCTCTCGCTCCGCTTCTGAGAGCGCCTCGTCGAAGAGGTGGCAGGCGCAGAGGTGCCCGGGCTCGACCTCACGCAGCTCGGGCGCGACCTCGGTGCAGACCCTCATGCACCGGCTGCAGCGCGTGTGGAACACGCAGCCCTCGGGCGGGTTGGTGGGACTGGGGACGTCGCCCTGCAGGATGCGCTTGTCCTGGATGCGCTCGTGACGGATGCGCGGGATGACGTCGAGAAGGGCCTGGGTGTAGGGGTGCAGTGGCCTCTCGAACAGCGCGTCCTTCTCCGCCAGCTCCATCTCGTGACCCAGGTACATGACCATGACCGTGTCGGAGATGTGCTTGACGACGGAAAGGTCGTGGCTGATGAAGACGTAGGACAGGCCCAGGTCGTCCTGGAGCCGCTCCAGCAGGTTGATGACCTTGGCCTGCACCGACACGTCAAGCGCGGAGACCGGCTCGTCGCACACCACGACCTCGGGCTCGAGCACGATGGCGCGGGCGATGCCGATGCGCTGGCGCTGCCCTCCGGAGAACTCGTGCGGATAGCGGTACTTGTAGGAGAGGTCCAGGCCCACGGCGCCCATGACCTCCTCGACGCGGGCGTCGCGCTCGGCCTTGGTCTTGTAGGTGCCGGCGATGTCGATGGGCTCGGCAATGATGTCGGCCACGGTCATGCGCGGGTTGAGCGAGCTGTACGGATCCTGGAAGATGAGCTTCATCTTCTGGCGCGCCCGTACCAGCGCGTCACCCGAGAGCGCGGTGAAGTCCTCTCCGTCCAGCGTGACCGTGCCCTCGGTGGGCTCCGTCAGACGCAGGACGCACTTGCCCGTGGTGGACTTGCCGCAGCCCGACTCGCCGACGATGGCGAAGGTCTCGCCCCTGTGCAGCTCGAAGGACACGTCCTCGAGGGCATGGACGAACTGCCGGGACTTGCCGAAGAGGCCCTTCTTGATGGGATAGCGCTTGGTGAGGTGCTCCGCCTTGAGCACGACGTCGTTCATGTCCCTGTTCCTGCCCATCGGCTACTCTCCCCAGCTCTTCGTGTACTTCCAGCATGCCACGAGGTGGTTCTCGTCGCCCTCGACGGGCAGCATCCCGGGCGCGTGCTTGCGGCAGATGTCCTTGGCGAACGGGCAGCGCGGATGGAACGGGCAGCCGACCGGCATCTCGTTCAGCATCGGGACGTTGCCGGGAATGGCGTAGAGCGTGTCGACCGACGAGTCGAGCGACGGGATGGAGTCGATGAGGCCCCTGGAATAGGGGTGTAGGGGGTTGGTGAAGAGCTCTGGCGCCAGGGTGTACTCGACCTTGTGGCCGGCGTACATGACCAGGACCCAGTCGGCCATCTCCGAGACGACGCCCATGTCGTGGGTGATGAGCATGACCGCCGTTCCCAGCTCCTCGCGCATGCGGTCGATGAGCTGCAGGATCTGAGCCTGGATGGTGACGTCGAGGGCGGTGGTGGGCTCGTCGCAGATCAGAAGCGACGGACGCGAGGCCAGGGCCATGGCGATCATGATGCGCTGGCGCATGCCGCCCGAGAGCTCGTGCGGGTAGCTCTTGAAGACCTTCTCGGGCGCCGGGATGCCCACGAGGCGGATCATCTCGAGGGCACGTTCGTCGGCCTGCCTCTTGCCCATCTTGGGATTGTGGACCAGAAGGCCCTCGCGGATCTGCCTGCCTGCGGTCATGACCGGGTTGAGCGAGGTCATGGGCTCCTGGAAGATCATGCCGATCTTGCTGCCGCGGTACTGGCGCATCTCCTCGGCCGTGAGCTTGACCATGTCGACGCCGCCCAGCTCTATCGAGCCGTCCGTGACCTTGGCGGGCGGCTGGGGCAAAAGCCCCATGATGGAGAGCGCGCACATGGACTTGCCGCAGCCCGACTCGCCCACGACGGCCAGGGTCTCCCCCTTGCGCATGACGAAGGAGAGGTCGGTGATGGCCGGGAGGTGCCCGTCCTCGGTGAAGAGGGTGACGCTCAGGTTGTTGACGCGGAGAAGGACCTCGCGGGCCCGGTCCTCGTCGAGCCGCTCCTGAGCGAGCTCCCTGGCCTCGCCGCGATACTCCTCGGCAACGACCTCGGAGGTGGTGCGGTGCTTGCCTGCTGTGGTCATGTTCCCCCTCCCCTACGAGCGCATCTTGGGGTCGAGCGCATCACGCAGGGCATCGCCGAGCAGGTTGAACGCCATGACGGTGACGATGATGGCGATGCCGGGCACGACGCTGTAGTTGGTGTTCGACTGGATGTAGGGCTGGGAGGCCGAGATCATCTGGCCCCAGCTGGACATGGGCGGCTGGACGCCGAGGCCCAGAAACGAGAGCGAGGCCTCCGAGAGGATGGCGTTGGGGATGCCCAGCGTCGAGACGACGATCAGCGTCGATATGCAGTTGGGCAGCAGGTGCTTCATGATGATGCGCCAGCTCTTGCCACCCGAGAGGATGCAGGACTGGATGTACTCGGAGCCCTTGAGGCGCATGACGTCGCCGCGGACGAGACGCGCCGTGGACGTCCACATCAGAAGGCCGAGCGCCACGTAGAGGTTCACGAGGCCCGGCCCCATGACGAACATGACGACGATGGCAAAGAGCAGGAACGGGAAGCTCGAGAAGACCTGGATGGCGAACGAGACGACCGCATCTACCCTACCTCCGAAGTAGCCCGCGAAGACGCCGGCAAGGAAGCCTATGACCAAGGCGATGAGCTGGGACACGACGCCGACGGAGAGCGAGATGCGGCAACCGTAGATGACGCGCGAGAGTATGTCGCGGCCGAACTCGTCGGTGCCGAAGACGTGGGCCGACGAGGGTGCTGCCAGCATGTTGGAGAGCTCTTGGGCGTCGGGGTCATAGGGCGCCAGCATAGGTGCCAGCAGCGCCACAAGAACGAGCAGGGCGACCACGACAAGGCAGGCCACACCGAGCCTGTTGCGCTTGAAGATGTTCCAGCTGACCGCCCAGTAGCTCGAGGCACGCCGCCCGCCCGCCTGGGGCCCCTCGGCCTCCTGGGCCCGGACGGCGTCTTTCGCGATGCGCTCGGCCTCCTGGACCCTGCCATCGCTCTTGTCGCTTGAAAGCAGTGCCATTACTCCGCCGCCTCCCCTCCGAGTCGGATGCGTGGGTCCACGACGGCATACAGGATGTCGACGAGAAGGTAGACCACGACGCAGATGATTGCGATGTACATGACCCCGCCCTCGATCAGGGGCAGGTCGCGGGCGTTGATGGCGTCAAGCAGGAGCTTGCCCATGCCCGGCATGGCGAAGACGGACTCGATGAGGATGGAGCCGGTGAAGATGTCGCCCAGCTGCGTGCCCGCGATGGTGATGATGGGGATGAGGGCGTTGCGCAGGCCGTGGACCATGACGATGGACCACTTCCTGAGGCCCTTGGCCTCGGCCGTGCGCATGTAGTCCTGGTTCAGCACGTCCAGCATGGAGGTGCGCGTCACGCGCGCGATGGATGCCGCGTAGCGCGTGCCCAAGGCGATGACCGGCAGCACGAAGGCCGCTGCGGTCTTGACGCCCGAGAGCGGGAACCATCTGAGGTTGAGCGCGAAGATGATCTGGATGATGATGGCCACCCAGAACGACGGCGCCGATATGCCGAAGATGGAGAGGGCCATGAGGATGCGGTCCGCCGCCCTACCATGGCAGACGGCCGACACGATGCCAACCGCCAGGCCCAGGGCCAGGGCGAAGAGATAGGCGAAGCCCGCCAGCCGCACGGTGACCGCGAACGCGTTGCCCATCAGCAGGGCGACGCTCTTGTTCTGGGTGTACGACGTGCCGAAGTCTCCCCTGACCATGTTGGAGAACCAGGTGGCATACTGCTCGGGGACGGGCCTGTCCAGGCCCATCGTGTGCCTGACCTGCTCGATCGTCTGCTCGTCGGCCATGTCGCCCATCATGGTGCGGACGGGATCGCCCGGCACGATGTTGAGGACGAAGAACGTGATGGCGGAGATGCAGATCACCACGCCTACCGCCTGCAGGATTCTCTTTACGAGAAAGTCCCTCATTCGGCCTCTCCCCTCCTCTTGGTCGCGGGCCACGCGCAGGATTCCTCCCTAGGCCCCTTGCGCACGGCGGGGCGCCGCAGGCACGTGCGGCGCCCCGCCTGGCTAGCTTGCGTCGGCAGCTGCGTCTGGACGCAGGCGAACGGCGCGCAGGCTAGGCCGAGTAGTCATCCTTTGTGGTGTCGATGTCGACGTCGATCATGTGGTAGATCAGGTTGCCGACCTTGGCCCCCTTGACGTAGTCCTTGGCGACGAACTGGTTCTTGGGCCAGTAGAGCGGCAGGGTGGCGAAGTCGGTGCGGGTCAGGATGTTGTCGGCCTGCTTGTAGAGGTCGGCACGCTTGTCCTTGTCCTGCTCGATGCGGGCCTCTGCTACGAGACGGTCGAACTCGGCATTGTTGTAGAAGGAGGACTTCTTGGCGGCGTTCTCGCTGTAGAAGTAGGTGTACATGTGGTTGTCGGCGTCGGCATAGAGCGGGAACCAGCCCAGCGCGGTGACCTGGAGGCTGCCGTCGGCCCAGTCCTGGGCCCAGACGCCGTTGTCCTCGACCTGGACGTCGAGGGTGACGCCGATCTCATTCCAGTAGCCCTGGATGGCGACGAGCTGCTTCTGGCTGATGCCGTTACGGACCTTGGCGGAGAGCGTCAGGCCCGAGACGCCGGCCTCGGCGAGGAGGGACTTGGCCTTCTCGGGGTCGTACTCGAACGCCGCGGCGCTCTTGTCGAAGCCCGGGGTCTGGGGGGCCAGCCAGCCGGAGCATGCGATGCCCGCGCCACCGACGATGGAGTCGATGAGCTCCTGGCGGTTGATGGCGAGCGAGAGCGCCTGACGCACGCGGACGTCCTGGAGTGCGGCATCGCTCAGGTTGAGGTTCACGAACTGGGTGCCCAGAGTCTCGTACTGGGTGATGAGGTCCTTGACGTCCGGGTCGTTCTGGTACTGCTGGAGCAGGGAGGCGTCGAGGTCGGTGTAGTCGATGTCGCCGTTCTTGAATGCCATCATCTTGGTGTTGAGGTCGTCATAGAAGACGTAGCGCAGCTCGTCCAGGGCAGGCTCGCCATCGTGGTAGTCAGCGAACTTCTCCAGGACGACCTCGGTGGTGTCGTCGTTGGACTGGACCTTGTACTTGCCGGAGCCCACGCAGCTGGTACCGGAGCCCCAGGAGTCGCCGGCGGCCTCGCAGGCGGCCTTCGGGAAGATGTGGGCGTAGGAGATGCCCAGGTTGTTGACGAAGGTGACCATGGGATCGGTGAGGACGAAGGTGAAGTGGGTGTCGTCCTCGACCGTGAGGCCCTCGAGCTCGGTAGCGGTACCGGCAAGCATCTCCTTGGCACCCTTGATCTTGTCGTACATGTAGGTCGACTTGGCACCGGTGGCCGGCGTGAACATGCGCTCGAAGCTGTACTTGACGTCATTGGCGGTCAACGTCGAACCGTCATGGCACTTGATGCCGTCCTTGAGCTCGCAGTGCAGGGTGACGCCGTCTGCCTCGAAGCTGGGGATCTCGGTCAGCAGGCAGGTGACGAGCTCGTTGTCCTCGGTCCAGCGCAGGGGTGACTCGAAGATGGAGTCGGCGATGGAGGAGGAGGCGGAGTTGGTGGACTTCTGCATGTCCAGACCCTGCTTGGCGTTGGCCTGACCGAACTTCAGGACCTTCTTGGCGGACTCGGGGGAAGCCGTGTTGCCACCGCAGGCGGCGAGTGCCGCCGTGGCAGCCGTACCGCCGGCAGTGAGCGCGGACGCCTTCAGGAAGCTACGGCGTGTGAGGTTCTCCATCATGGATCGCACCTTTCTCAAGACAGGCAGATGTGCCAATGCAACGCTATGCCCTCGATACTATGAGGCATCAATAGTTGCTTGAAGTGCCGCAGTCGGCAGGTGGAAACGTTTGCTTAACATTGCTATTCGGGGCAACCGGTTATCGGTCGGCAGATACCTCGGCCGACCATCGAGGCCGGCGTACGCACGGGGCGCGACCGGTCGTCGGGGCAGACAGGGCTGCCCGCCTGCGCACTAGCCTGTCGCAAATCGGATGACCGCCAGTCCGCAGCGGGCCGGATGACCGCTAACCTCGCATACTTGGGCCTTGAGAACGATTTCATACGAGGTTAGCGGTCATGCGCTCAAGAGATCGAAGGCCCTGTGTTGCACACCCTGTACTGCACACAGAGAGGCGGGGTCGCCTTAGGGCGGCCCCGCCTGCACATGACATGCCATAGGCGGGCGCGTGGAGCGCCGGAAGCCGAGACGAGGCTACTCCTCGACGGGTGCCTCCTCGGACTCCTCGTCCTCCTCGGGCTTGTCCAGAGGCTTGACTTCGACCTCGACGCCCAGCGTCTCGGCAGCAGCCTTCATGGACAGGGAGATGCGACGACGGTCGAGATCGATCTCCATGACCTTCACCTGAACGGTGTCGCCCACAGCGCAGACCTGCGCGGGAGCGTCGACGTGCTGCTTGGCCATCTCGGAGATGTGTACCAGGCCCTCGACCCCGTCACCAAGGTCGACGAAGGCGCCGAAGGTGACGAGCTTGGTGACAGAACCCTCGACGATGGCGCCGACCGGGTACTTCTTGACGAGGGTACGCCAGGGATCCTCGGTGGTCTGCTTGAGGCCGAGGGAGATGCGCTCGCGGTTGAGATCGACATCGAGGACCTGGACCTCGACCTCCTGGCCGACCTTGACGACCTCGGAGGGATGGTTGACGTGGTTCCAGGAGAGCTCGGAGATGTGGATGAGGCCGTCGATGCCACCAAGGTCGACGAAGGCGCCGAAGTCGACGATCGAGGAGACGGTGCCCTTGAGGCGCATGCCCGGCTGAAGCTTCGAGAGGATCTCGGAGCGCTCGGCCTTGCGGGCCTCCTCGAGGACGACGCGACGGGAGAGGACGACGTTGTTGCGGTTGCGATCCATCTCGATGACGCGGGCCTCGATGCGGGTGCCCATGTAGGCGTTGAGGTCCTTGACGCGACGGAGGTCGACGAGGGATGCGGGCAGAAAACCGCGCAGGCCGATGTCGAGGATGAGACCACCCTTGACGACCTCGATGACCTCGCCCTCGACGTTCTCGCCGGCGTTGAACTTCTCCTCGACGCGGTTCCAGGCGCGCTCGTACTCGGCACGCTTCTTGGAGAGGATCAGGCGACCCTCCTTGTCCTCCTTCTGGAGGACAAGCGCCTCGATGGTGTCACCAAGGGCGACGACCTCCTCGGGGTTGACGTCCTTGCGGATGGAGAGCTCGCGGGAGGGAATGACGCCCTCGGACTTGAAGCCGATGTCCAGCAGAACCTCATCGTGCTCGATCTTGACGACGGTACCCGTCACCAGATCGCCCTCATCGAAGTCGGTGATGGTACCGTCGATGAGGCTGTTCATCTCCTCGTCGGACATGTCATCCAGAGAGAAGATGGACGAGTTCTGAATCTCACTCAAAGGTGGACCCCTTTCGAAAAACGGGGCCCCGATCAACATGATCGCTGCCGGGCGCGCGACGGATGCCTTGCGCAGTTGGAAACTTACATGCTCTCGGGGGCCTACAGATACAGGTGCACGGACGCGCTGCCCATGCACAGGACAGGATACCTTTACAGACGCGTGGTTTTCAAGCTGCGGAGAGGCAAATTACGTCGTTGATGGGCGATTTTCACGCCCAGACCAAATTTTCCTCTCGCCTTGGACACAATGGAGACGGACGTCTGGGCACACTTGCCCATAGCGCCCGGGACGGCCATGGCGCCCGGGACGGCAGGGCTGGTCTCGGCATGTCGCCCGGCGCGGGGCCTGCCACGGGACCCGACAAACGGAGGAGGGAGGCAACGCGGTGATCAAGGCAGTGCTCTTTGACCTGGATGACACGCTGCTCGACATCAACCTGTCGGCATTCATGGCACGCTACCTCTCGGGCCGCTGCCGGCTGCTGGCGTATGCCACGCGGACTCCCCTTCCCAAGGTGGTCTGGGCACAGGGACGTTCCTACCTGGACGTCGACAGGGGCGACCGCCAGGATGCCCTCACGAACGAGCAGTTCATGGCGGCTCGGATGGCCGAGCTCTGCGGCATTCCCCTGGGCGAGCCCGCCCTCGCGGACGCGCTTTCCTTCTTCGACGCCATCTACATCGAGCGCCTCAGGGGCGGCCTGGTGCAGGCTCGTCCCCGCGCGGGCGCCCGACGCACGATCGAGATCGCGCAATCCCTCGGCCTCGCCGTCGCATTGGCGACGCAGCCCGTGTTCTCGCTGGAGACGGACCTCGTGCGCATGCGTTGGGCAGAGGTCGATGACATCGACTTCAGGCTCGTCTCACATGCGGGAAACTCCACGCGCACCAAACCGAACGCCCACTATTACCAGGAGTTCTGCTGCACCTTGGGTCTCACGCCACAGGAGTGCCTCATGGTCGGAAACGACGCGGGACGCGACTTCGCGCGTCCCGACTGCGGGTTGCGCACCGCCTACGTGGGACACGGGCTGCCTGGCAAGGGGGTGTTCCGCGGAAGCATCCGCGAGCTGGGGGACCATCTGCCTGAACTGGTGGCGAAGCTGAATGCCGAGGACGCCGCAGGGACATAGGTGGGGCCCGTGACATGGGCCATGCGTGATGCGATACTGTCCGGAGGCGTCGTACCCCGGCGTACCGCGCCCTGGCCTCGTCCGACCGATCGCACGCATTCCAGCGTCCCACCCATACCAGGAGCACCCATGGAAGCATCCGCCTATCGCAACCACGTCGCCATCCTCGAGGAGGAGCTCGTCTGCGCCCTGGGCTGCACGGAGCCCATCGCCGTCGCGCTCGCCGCCGCGCTCGCGCGCGCCGCGCTGCGCGAGCGTCCCGAGCACCTGGAGGTCGCCTGCTCGGGCAACATCATCAAGAACGTGAAGAGCGTGACCGTGCCCAACTCGGGCGGCATGCGCGGCATAGAGGCCGCCGCGACGCTCGGGGCCCTGGGCGGCGATCCCACCGCATCGCTCGAGGTGCTGCAGGCTGTTCGGCCCGAGGACGTGGAGCGCACGAAGGACCTGCTCGAGGACCCTGGCTACTGCATCGTCGAGCTGGCGGAGGGCGTGCCCAACCTGTACGTGCGCGTCAGTGCGGCGGCGGGCGGCCACACGGCCGTCGCCTGCATCGAGGAGCGCCACACCAACGTCACCGAGCTCAGCTACGACGGCAGGCCCACCGTCGCCGCCGGCATCACGGCGACGGCCGCAGGCGCACCGGGGACGGACGCAAATGCGGACTCCGCCGACCGCGGGGCCATCACCCTGGCCTCCATCTGGGAGTTCGCGCATGAGTTCCGGCTGGGGGACGTGGACGCCCTCATCAGTCACCAGATCGGGATGAACCAGGCCATCTCGAGCGAGGGCCTCTCGGGACGCTGGGGTGCCAACATCGGTTCGACCCTGCTCAAGAGCCGGCCTAACGACATCAGCACCAAGGCCCGCGCGGCCGCGGCGGCGGGTTCCGACGCGCGCATGAGCGGCTGCCCCCTGCCCGTGATGATCTGTTGCGGCAGCGGAAACCAGGGCATCACCTGCTCGCAGCCCGTCCTCGAATACGCGCACGACCTGTGGGCGGACCACGAGACGCTCGTGCGCGCCGTGGTCCTCAGCGATCTCACCGCCGTGCATGTGAAGTACTTCATCGGCGAGCTGTCCGCGTTCTGCGGGGCGGTCTCCGCCGGCTGCGGCGCAGGCGGCGGCATCTGCTACCTGCGGGGTGGATCGTTTGCCCAGTTCGAGGCGACCATCGTGAACACCCTGGCAAACGTGGGCGGCATCGTGTGCGACGGGGCCAAGCCCAGCTGCGCGGCCAAGATCTGCGCAGCGGTGGACGCGGCCATCCTAGGCTGCGACATGGCCCTGGCCGACGACAACTTCCTCGCGGGCGACGGGCTGGTGGGCAAGAACGCCGAGGAGACCATCCGCTCCATGGGCTATGTGGGACGCGTGGGAATGCACCCCACCGACGTAGAGATTCTCAACATCATGATCGGCAAGACGGACCTCACGGGCGCATGACACGGGAGCGGGACGGCAAGGGACACCCAGCCTCACGCGATGATGCGATAGCCGGCCTCGCTCACGACGTCCCTGTAGGAGTCGACATCGATAGGGTTCTTGGAGAGGACATGGGCTTGACGGCTTTCCAGGTCGACCGTCGCCCAGGTGCCGGCGATGGAGTCAAGCGCGGCGGTGACGTTGCGCGCGCAGTGGTCGCAGGTCATGCCCGCCACCGTGAAGTCAGCCTTATAGGGATAGTGGCTCTCATCGGTATCCACGATCTTGACGTCCCTGAAGCGCCTGGCCGAGCTCTTGGCATCGCCCGAGCAGCAGCTCCGCCTGCCGGTGGCCGTTTCGATGATCCTGCGCGCACCCAGAGCGACGACTGCGAGAACGATCGCGATGATGATGAGATCGGCTGGATTCATGGAGGCCCCCTCTGGATATTTGTTTACCAGAGAGAACTATACCCGTTCTTCTCCGCACACGTCTCCGGCCTTCCCGAGCGACGTCCGTCCCGGCCCTAGTCCGTGAAGCCGCGATCGTCCAGCAGAGGTCCTGACGCGCCATCGGCCGCAGAGGTCGCCAGCTGGTCGCAGCGCTCGTTGAGCTCGGTGCCCGCATGGCCCTTGACCCAGACGAAGCTCACCTGGTGGGGCTCCTTGGCCGCAAGCAGGCGCTTCCACAGGTCCACGTTCTTCACCGGTTGCTTCTGTGCGTTCCTCCAGCCGCGCCTGAGCCACCCCGTCACCCAGTTCTTGTTGAACGCGTTGCAAACGTACTGCGAATCGGAATGGACCTCCACCTCGCAGGGACGCCTGAGCGCCTCGAGCGCGACGATCACGCCCAGCAGCTCCATGCGGTTGTTGGTCGTACGGCGGTATCCCTGGCTGAACTCACGGCGATGCACGACTCCCGCAGGGTCGCGGTAGAGGAGGACCGCCCCGTAGCCCCCGGGGCCGGGATTGCCGCGCGAGGAGCCATCGGTCCACGCCACGACGCGCATCGGCCCCGCGGCGACGCGTGGGCGAGGGGGGGCCGCCACCCCCTCTGCGCCAGGAGCCCGGCCCACATCCACCGACTCGCCCGCGGCAACGGGGCGACGCCGCTCTCGCATGAACTCGTCGAAGCTCGGCATCACTTGGCCTCCGCCCAGTTGGCGCCGTAGGAGACGTCGGCCAGGAGGGGCACGCGCAACTCGCAGACGCCCTCCATGGTCTCCTTCACCAGCTTAGAGAGGACCTCGATCTCGTCCTTGGGTACCTCGAAGTCCAACTCGTCGTGGATCTGCAGCACGAGCTTGGACCTAAGGCCCTCCTGCCGCAGGCGCTCGGCCACGCGCACCATCGCAAGCTTGATGATGTCGGCGGCCGTGCCCTGCATGGGGTGGTTCATGGCCGTTCGCTCGGCGAAGGAGCGCAGCTGGAAGTTGCGGGCGTTGATGTCCCTGATGTGACGCTTGCGACCATACATGGTGACGGCATAGCCCCGCTTGCGCGCGAAGTCGACGCTCTGGTCCAGGTACGCACGGACGCCGGGGTAGGCCTCGAAGTAGCGGTCGATCATCTCCTGGGCCTCCGCACGGCCGATCCTGAGCGAGGATGCCAGGCCAAAGGCCTGCTGTCCGTACACGATGCCAAAGTTGACGGCCTTCGCCCGACTGCGCAGCTGCGGCGTGACCTCCTCCACCGGCACCCCAAAGACGCGCGCGGCGGTCGCCGCATGGAAGTCTGCGCCCGAGTTGAAGGCGCCCACCAGGTGCCCGTCCGCCGAGAGGTGCGCCAGGAGGCGCAGCTCGATCTGGGAGTAGTCACACGCCAGGAAGACCGAGCCCTCCGGCACGGTGAAGGCGGTCCGCACGCGATGGCCCAGTTCGGAACGTGTGGGGATGTTCTGCAGGTTGGGCGCGGAGCTCGAGAGGCGACCCGTCGCGGCCACGGTCTGGTTGAGAGTGGTGTGGATGCGCCCGTCGCGACGGATGTCGGCCGGCAGCGCGTCGAGGTAGGTGCTCTTGATCTTGGCACGCTCGCGGTAGTCCAGGATCATGCGCACGCGCCCGTCCTGCTGGGCAAGGTCCTCGAGGGTCTTGGCGTTGGTCGAATAGAAGCCCTTCTTGGTCCTCTTGAGCCCGAAGGTCGGCAGGCCCCACACGTCAAACAGCACGTGGGAGAGCTGCTGCGGCGAGTCCATGTTGAAGTCCTCGTCCGCGTCGGCCTTGATCGTGGCGACCATGCAATCGATCTCGGAACCAAGCTCCCGCGACTGCTCGGCCAGCCTGCCCGCGTCGGCATGCAGCCCAGTGCGCTCCATCTGCAGCAGCACACGCAGAAGCGGCATCTCCAGGTCGCAGAACAACCCCTTCGAGCCATCCTCCTCGAGGCGCCTTGCCAGAAGCGGGCACAGGGCCCAAGCCCCCACGGCGTCGAGGGCGGCCTGGGGAAGCTCGTCGGTGGGCTCGGGCAGGGACATGTCCATCTCGCGCGACACGAGGTCGGCCACCGAGAAGGACGCGGCATCCGAGTCGAGGAGGTAGCCCGCCACCGCGACGTCGAAGACGCGGCGGTGGTCGACGTCCGTGACGTCGAGGGCGGCCCTCTCAGCCGAATCGGACGGGTAGACCTGGTGGACGAGGGCCTTGACATCGTCTGAGGCGACCTTGCCCTCACGCACCAGGCGCACGATGGCAAGGGGGAGGTCGTCCCCGTCGAGGTGCGCGAGGCCCTTCTCGGACGCCAGCCAAAGAACGGGTCGCGGCTCCTCATCGAAGAGCGAGGCCTGGCCACGCTTCCGCTGCGGCAGCTCGATGGCGGCACCCACCCACTCCCCGGACGCAAGGGCGTCCTCGAGGAGGGCGCGGGCGTCGGCACCGCCGACTGGCTCGGAAACGGGGAGCGAGGGCTCGCTGGCAGCCATGGGGGCACTCCCCTCCCCCGCCCCCATGCGAACCAGGCGCCTGATCATGCCCGTGAAGCCCAACGCCGAGAAGGCCGCGCTCACCTCGGCCGCATCGAAGGTCGGGAAGCGCGCGTCGTCGAAGTCGAACTCGATCGGCGCGTCGGTGCGGATGGTGGCCACCTTGCGGCTGAGCAGGGCGTCGTCCACATGGGCCCGCAGGCTCTCGCCCATCTTGCCCCTGACCTCGTCTGCGTGGGCGATGACCTCGTCGAGGCTGCCGTACTGCACGATGAGGGCGGCCGCCTTCTTGGGGCCGATGCCCGGCACGCCGGGGATGTTGTCCGAGCCGTCGCCCTTGAGGCCGTAGAAGTCGGGCACGAGGTCGGGTGTGATGCCGTGGTAGAGGTCGTCGACGGACTCCGGCGTCATGATGGCGACGTCGGAGACGCCCTTCTTGGTGGAGACGATCTTCACGTTCTCGGTCGCGAGCTGGTACATGTCACGGTCACCCGTGAAGAGCAGCATCTCGTAGCCGGCGGCCTCCCCGCGGCGCGCGAGGGTGCCCAGGATGTCGTCGCCCTCCCAGCCGGCCAGCTCGACCACGGGCACGTCGAGCGCCCGCAGCAGGTCCTTGACCATGGGGAACTGCTCGTGGAGGCTCTCGTCCATGGGCGGGCGCTGGGCCTTGTACTGGGGCAGCATGTCGATGCGAACCTGAGGCTTGCCCTTGTCGAAGGCACAGATGACGCCATCGGGCGAGAACGAGTCGACGAGCTTGACGAGCATGTTGAAGAAGCCGAAGAGCGCATTGGTCGCCCGGCCGTCGGGCGCGCTCATGGGCTGGCGGATGGCGTGGAACGCGCGGTGCATCAGCGAGTTGCCGTCGATGACGGCGATGGTGCGGCGCGTCGGGGCAGCGGCTGACGCGGAGGCGCTGGGTGGTGCGGGCTCGCCGATCGGCATGCTGGCGGACACGGCGCTGGCGGATTCGGGCGTTGGCAGGTCTGGCATGGGTGATGCTCCTTGTGAGGTCGCGTCCCGGCGAGGGATGCCCCCCGCATGTACGGTGCACCCCATTGTAGCGGGCGGGGGCGACGCGCGGCATCAGCCGCGCATTGCCCCAGGACGGACGTGCCGGGCACGACCCCGGTGCCGTGGCATCCCTCCCCACCCGATCGATGCCGCTCTGGCGGCTGCTACCCCTCGGCCACCGCCTGCATGGCGACGGCGCCCAGGTAGTTGACTGGCTGGCAGAAGTTGGGCTGGAAGAGGAAGTCGAAGGCGGCCAGGTCGTCGATGGTGTTGTGGTTGTGGATGGCGATGGAGACGGCATTGGCGGCCTGGGAGACGTCGTGGGGACAGGCGAACTGCGCACCCTTGACCTCGCGCGTCGCGGGATCCCAGGTCAGGATACAGGTCACCGGCTCGGTGGTGAGCATGAAATCCGGGCGGTAGTCCTGCACGAGGGTGGTTGAGCGCAGGCGCATGCCCAGGGCCTCGGCGTGGCCCGCGGTCAGACCCGTTGCGGCAAGCGAGAGGCCATAGAGCTGCACGGCCGAGGTGGACTGGGTACCCCGATACGCCTGGGTGGGCGCTGCTATGTTGGCGCCGACAAGCAGGCCCTGGCGCACGGCGTTGGTTGCCAGCGGGATGTAGTCGGGCTTGCCCGTGGGGTTGTAGAGCACCGTCGCGCTGTCGCCCGCAGCAAGGACGTCTGGGCTCGACTCCGCCTCGGGCGTGCCGTCGGCAGCGAGGGGCGTGGCGCGCATGTACTCGTCCACCTTGATGGCGCCGTTTGGCAGCATGTCGAGCATGCCGGAGAAGAGGTCGGTGCGCGGGAGGAAGCCCGCCGCCATGATCAGGTAGTCCACGCGGCGCTCGCGTCCGCCCGAGACCACGGTGACACCGTCCGCATCGGCCGAGACGCGCTCGACCACCTGGCCCAGTGCCAGCTCGACGCCATGGGCCGCATAGGCCTCCTCGACGAGTTTGGTCACGTCGGCATCGAAGTTCTTGGCCAAGACGCGGCCGAGGCCATCGATGAGCGTGACCCTCGCCCCCATGAGGGAGATCTGCTCGGCCAGTTCGGCTCCGATGTAGCCGGCGCCCACCACGGCCACGGAGGCGGCCACGGCGACCTTTTCCTTGATGGCCCTGCCGTCGTCCCAGTTCTTGCAGCGCAGGACGCGTCCGATCCCGAGGCCTTCGGCCAAACCGGGGATGGGCGGAAGGACCGGCTTTGACCCCGTGGCCGCCACGATCTTGTCGAATGCCAGGGTGCCCGTCTCGCCCGAGTCGATGCCGCGCCAGGCGAGCGTCTTTGCGGCAAGATCGACGGACGTGACATCGCAGCGCATGTGCATGGTCGCGCCGAGCGAGGCCAGGGCCTCGGGGGACGAGTAGAACATGCGCCTGGGGTCGGAGACGTTGTTGCCCACCCAGAGCGCGATGCCGCAGGAGAGGAAGGAGAGGGTGTCATTGCGCTCGAACACATGGACCTGCCAGCTGGGATGCTGGGCCAGGATGGACTGGGTCGCGAAGGTGCCGGCATGGGTGCATCCCACGACCGCAACGACCTTCTGGTCGCATGCGGCGCGAGCGGACGAGGCGGCGGCGAGCGCGTCAGGGCTGGGGGCAGCGCCAGGCCCAAAGGCGGGCCTTGGGGTGGGACGGTCTGCGCGGATGTGGTCGGTGTGGTCGAACATGGTGGGTTCCCTCCTGCTTGATGGCTGCGTGCTCTTGCTCGTGCCGCCGCCCGGCGACGGCGCGGCGTCGGCGGCGACGATGCTTCGCGCACGACGCCTGGGGTTCGGGGCCCGATTCACGAGCCGCAGTACCCCTCGCGGTCTTCGGCGCCAATTATGTTATTAAATCTATAGCAATTATGGAAGAGGGGACATGGGGAACGGGTGCGAGAGGAGCGCGAAGAGCGGCGCGACAGGCGCGTTGCTGGACATGCAGCCAGGTCAGGGGCTCATACGCCCTTCTCCGCAATCCAACGAACGGGATCCGTTGGTGCTGGGCCATGCGGTAGGCTGCCCGAGGGGCTACGTGAGGCGATGTGCGCGAAGGCCCCATGCGAGTCTCAATGCCTGGCCAAGTGTGCACAAGATGGCGAGCACCTCGAAATACCACGAGTCCAGAGACAAGAGGGTGCGATTGTGGCAGCATGGACTCGGTAGTGTGGCAGCATGGTCCCGGTATGCCGACTCAACGTTTTCTGTACTCAACGCCCTTTGCACTCAACGCTTCTGTAGTCTGGACACCCGGTAAGGAGAGAAAGCCCTCATGGCAACAGACAAGGTATCCGAGGAATACGGCAGCCTGGTATTCACCGATGCGGACATGCAGCAGCGTCTGCCCAAGCCCACCTACAAGGAGCTGCGGCGCGTCATAGACGAGGGCAAGGACATCGACCTCGACATCGCCAACGAGGTCGCCCACGCCATGAAGGAGTGGGCGCTCGAGAAGGGCGCGACGCACTTCACCCACTGGTTCCAGCCCCTGACGGGCATCACCTCCGAGAAGCACGACAGCTTCATCAACCCCAAGTCCGACGGCACCGTTCTCATGGCGTTCTCGGGCAAGGAGCTGGTGCAGGGGGAGCCCGATGCCTCCAGCTTCCCCAACGGCGGCCTGCGCGCCACGTTCGAGGCCCGCGGCTACACCGTCTGGGACCCCATGAGCCCCGCCTTCATCAAGGACGAGGTGCTCTGCATCCCCACCGCCTTCATCAGCTACACGGGAGAGGCCCTGGACAAGAAGACCCCGCTCCTGCGTTCCGAGGTCGCCCTCGAGGAGCAGACGAAGCGTGTGCTGGCGCTCTTTGGCAAGGAGCCCCGTCGCGTCGTCACCACCTGCGGCCCCGAGCAGGAGTACTTTCTGATCCAGGAGGACGACTACAAGGCCCGCCCCGACCTCATCCTCTGCGGCCGCACGCTCTTTGGTTGCGAGCCCGCCAAGGGCCAGGAGCTTGAGGAGCACTACTTCGGCGCCATCCGACCCTCGGTCAACGCCTTCATGAAGGAGGTCGACGACGAACTCTGGAAGCTTGGCATTCCCGTGCGCACCAAGCACAACGAGGTGGCCCCCTGCCAGCACGAGCTTGCGCCCATCTTCGAGCAGGGGCCTCTCGCGATCGATGACAACCTGCTCACCATGGAAAAGCTCAAGCTCCTGGCAACCCACTACGGCCTGGCCTGCCTGGAGCACGAGAAGCCCTTCGAGTACGTGAACGGGTCTGGCAAGCACGACAACTGGTCCTTGTCCGCCGACGGCGAGAACCTCCTCGAGCCAGGAGACGACCCCGAGGACAACCTGCAGTTCCTGGTGTTCCTCGCCTTCCTGGTCGCTGCCGTCGACGACCATGCCGACCTGCTGCGCGCAAGCGTCGCCTCGGCGGGGAACGACCATCGCCTGGGCGCCAACGAGGCGCCCCCCGCCATCATCTCTGTCTTCCTGGGCGACGCCCTCACGCCGGTCGTCGAGGCGCTCATCAAGAAGGAGCACGCAGAGTCCCACGACCGCGAGCGCGTCGACCTGGGCGTCCCCGCGCTGCCCGACATCCTGCGAGACAACACCGACCGCAACCGCACGAGCCCCTTCGCCTTCACCGGCAACAAGTTCGAGTTCCGCATGTGTGGCAGCCAGCAGAACCTCTCGGACCCCAACATCATCCTCAACACCGCCGTGGCCGAGCAGTGCGACCGCTTCTGCAGCTACGTCGAGACCCACGGCGATCTCGAGTTCATGGCGGCGGCCCTGCAGTTCGTGCGCCACACCTTCCGCGACCACCAGCGCATCCTCTTCGACGGCAACGGCTACTCGCAGGCATGGGAGCAGGAGGCCGAGGGGCGTGGCCTGCTCAACAACAAGACCACTCCAGACGCGCTGCCTTGCATGGTCGATCCCAAGAACATCGCCTTCCTCGAGAGGTACGGCGTCCTGACCGAGACCGAGACGCGCGCCCGCTACGTGGCTCAGGCCGAACAGTACGCCAAGCTCATCAACATCGAGGCCAACACCATGGTGTACATGGTGCGCCATATGTACCTGCCGGCGCTCTTCGACTACTCGGGCGACATCGCGACCTCCGTCGCCACCAAGGCCGAGATCGGCATCGAGAGCAGGGCCGAGAGGGAGGTCGTCACCACGCTCACGGGCGGCATCAACGAGATCTACTCCGCCGTGGCCGCCCTCGACGAGGACAACAGGCATGCGCAGTCCATCGAGGACTGTCGCGAGCAGGACGACTACTATCGTGACAGCGTCATCCCCAAGATGGTGACCCTGCGGGCGGCCGTCGATGCGATGGAGATGATCTGTGGCACCGACTACTGGCCCGTCCCCAGCTACAACAAGATGCTCTTCTACGTGTAGGGGAGGCGCAGGGGCACCGTACGGCGCGAATGGGCTACCCTAGGGGGAGCATCCGCATAGACAAGGACGTCTGGGGGGATCATGCCCGCTCTCATCACGCACCACCTGTTTGGCGAGGAGGCAGTCTCGCTCCTGCCCGAGGGCATCGTCTCGAACCAGGAGGAGATGCTCTCGTTCCTATTGGGGAACCAGGGCCCCGACCCGCTCTTTGCGTGCTTCTCCACACGACCGGATGTGGCACGCGCCTGCCACCAGCTGGCGCACGCCATGCATAGGTCCCAGGTAACCGAGGCCCTCCTGGCGTTGCGCGACGCGGTGAGTCACCTGCCCGAACGGGACAAGACCATCGGTCGCGCCTTCGCCCTGGGCATGCTGGGCCACTACCTGTTGGACAGCACGGCCCACCCGTTCGTCTACGCGCAGCAGAATGCCATCTGCGAGGCGGGCGTAGGGCTGGAGGATGCGGGTGGCGACGTTCATGCCGTGATCGAGAGCGACATCGACTCCTGGCTCCTGTGGGCCTACCGTCACCAGACCGTCTCCGAACACCCCGTCTCGCTCAACCTCGCACGCACCGGTCGCATCGAGCGCGTGGCCGGTGCGATGGTCGCCCAGGTCGCCTGGCAGGTCTTCGACCTCTCGATCCCCGCCAACGCCTACGGCGGGGCCGTAGGCGACTACGAGCTCGTCTACCGGGTCATCGATGACGGCAGCGGACTGAGGACGGATGCCATCGCGCTGGTCGAGCGCATCTTCCGCTCGCACTCGCGCGCACAGGCGCTGGCTCACCACGACACCACGAGCGACGCTTGCGCCGCAGCAAACCTCTCGCACCACGAGTGGCATGACCCCTACACGGGCGCCCCGAGCAGCGAGAGCTTCCCTGACCTGTTCTTCTCGGCCCTGGACCGCTGGGAGGCCATGGCCGAGAGCTACGTGAAGGGCGACGCCCGCGCGCTGCGTGCCGTCACGGGCAAGCGCAATTACGACGGGGAGCCCACGAGCGAGTAGCCCGGCCTCCGTCGCCGGGAGACTAGTCCTCCCATGGCTCCATCTCGTCTTCCATCTCTTCGACCATCCGACGGACGCGAGCGAGGTAGTCTGTCGTGGTGAAGGCCTCACCACACTCCTGGGCCGCCTCGGCCGGCGCGGCCTCGCGCACCACACGCACGAGCGACGTGATCAGCGGGATGAGCACGACCGTGAGCGCCGACGACGCACGTGAGGTCCCTGCGCACCATACGTAACACTCGGCTATCATGCGAGGGGAGCCCATCCCCTTCCCCGAAGCAACGTCCCGACCGAGGGAGACCCGATGTCACACGCGCTCCAGAGGGTGCGCCGCACCCAGACCCAAGTCATCCTCCACGTCGTCTCGATCGTCCTCACCATACTCAGCCTCATCGTCGGCCTGATCGGGATCGGCGTCGTGGGGGCCTGGTTCGCCGGCGGGGCAGGCCTCGTCGACACCGACCAGTCGACGCTCACCGGCGGGCTGCTCACCTTCGCCGCCGCCGTGCTGGTGCTGGTCACGGGCGTGCTCGGCATCATCTCCAGCGAGGACTACTCCAAGGTGGGTCCGTATCGCGGCCTCTGCTACTCCGTGAGCCTGCTGATACTGCTCGTGCTGATCTATGGTTGGGCAAACGGAACGTTTTTGCTGTTCAACCCCCTGGTCCTGATGGCAACTACCATCTATGTGCTCATATGCTCGACCCTGGCCGACAGGGTGCAGAGCGAGTACGACCTGGGCATCAAAGGCAAGCTCATCACCCGCGACGCCACGCAACGCACGCTGCACTTCCTCGCAAGCATCATCACCATCGAGGGCGTCATGTACCTCGTCGCGGGAGGCGTCGCCTACTATGTCCTCGATCAGCACCTCCTTGGTCCCGATGCGCAAGGGGGCGCCGTCGGCCTGCTGGGGCTGGTCAATCCTGGTGGCACGCTCACGCTCGAGACGCCTACCGCGATAGCCCTGGCCATCGTCGCGCTGGGCATCCTTCGCCTGATGGTGGGCCTCTTGGGCATCCGAGGATCCAACCATCCCCAGAGGGTCGCCCCCTTCCTGGCGGTGTGCCTGGCCGTCTCCGCCATACAGGTGTTGTCGTTCGTGGCTTCCGTGGCCCGTGCGGGACTGGGGGGCGCCAACTACGCCGAGACCCTGCTGTCGCTGCTGCTGTACGGCACCTGCGCCCGCCTGTCCCTGCGCATACGCCAGGGCAGGGGCGCGTCCGGGGCGTCTCCCGCACGGCAGGGCTTCCCGACG
Source organism: Olsenella uli DSM 7084 (assembly GCF_000143845.1). Taxonomy (NCBI): domain Bacteria; kingdom Bacillati; phylum Actinomycetota; class Coriobacteriia; order Coriobacteriales; family Atopobiaceae; genus Olsenella; species Olsenella uli. The sequence goes on from NC_014363.1 coordinate 1,529,789, forward strand.
CACCAGGCGTGACCCACACGCCCGCGTGCCCCGTCGTCGGCGTCCATGCGACTCCCCGACGCGCGCTAGCTGCGGTTCCCGTCAAACTCGTCCCGCTCGTCCAGCCAGGCTCGCAGGAGGGAGACGTAGCGTTCGTGATCATCGGCGTAGCACATATGCCGACAACCCTCGAGGAGCTCCCAGCGAGCGTTGGGCAGCGCGTCGAACATGGTCTTGGCGATGAGCGGGGTGCAGAGGTCGTCCGTTCCGCTGATGATGAGCGCGGGCGTCTGTATGTCAGGGAGCCGATCCGTCACGTCCCATTGTGAAAGGGTGCCCGTGGGCATGAGCTCGTTGGGGCCCCAGGCCACCGCATAGGACTCGGCTCCCGAGCGCTTGGGCCTGCGCAGGCACTCGGGCGCGTCGGGCCCGTAGCTGAGGTCGGCGCAGTGGAGCCCCATGTAGTGGTCGATGGCACGCTGGTAGGCTGCACCGGAGAAGTCGCCCGTCCCCTCGGCCTCCCTCAGGGCGGCCCACTCGTCCGCAGGAAGCTGGCGTGCCATGCGATGCTGCTCGCGGCCCCAGAGCTGTGAGGACGGCAACGTGCTCGACAGGACGACCGAGCACGCGCCACGGTCCGCCCCCACCGTGGCGACGTGGCGCGTGAGGTAGGTCAGGGCGAGCATGCCTCCCCACGACTGGCCCAGCAGATGAAAGCGCCTGAGATTCAGCCATGCCACCAGGGCCTCGAGCTCCCCCAGCCAGGTCTCGACATCCCAGAGTTCCGGATGGCCCTCCAAGTAGGACTTGCCGCAGCCAATCTGGTCGTAGGAGACGATCGCCCGGCCGTCGTCGGCGACGCAATCGAGCAGCTCCATGTAGTTATGTGTGGAGCCCGGTCCCCCGTGGAGGGTGACGAGCGGCACCCTGCCTGACGCGAGCGACTCCTCGAGGTCGCCCACCACACGGTAGTACGTCCTGTGTCCCAGGTATGGCAGATACCCCTCGAACACCGCTGGCATCATGGGATCCCTTCCTCCGGGCCCCTGCGGCTAGCGCGACTTCGTGGGCTTGCGCGCGGCTGGCTTCGCCGTGGTCCTGCGCCCCGTCGCCTTGGCCGTCGCATCGCGCTTCGTCTTCGTCGTCGCACCACGCCCCGCCTTGGCCCCACCCCTCACGTCATCCAGGGCCTTTGCGGCGGCGGCACACGCGAGCTCGGCGTCCTTCAGGCCGGCCTCGGCTCGCTCCACACGCTCGTGGGCGCTCCTCTCGTTGGCGACCGCCTGCTCGACCGCCTCCTTGGCCTCTCCCGCAATCCACTCGGCGGACGACTGGATCCCTGCGGCCTCGTCGGCAGCCGCCTGGGCCTCGTCGGCCCTTCGGGTAAGCGCCGCAAGCTCTTCCAGCGCCCGATCGCGCTCGGACCAGGCGTCCCGCGCAGCCGCAGCAAGCTCGTCGGCACGGGCGACATGGCGAGCCACCGACCTGCCCTCGGCCTCGAGGCGCTTCGAGGTGCCCTTCACGGCCTCCACGGCGACGCTCAGCGCGTCGCGCGCTGCCGACAGCTCGTCCCTCTGCTGTGCAAGCAGGTCCTCGGCATGCTTGACGTCTGCCTGAGCGGAAGAGATGCGGGCGATCTGGCTACGCTCGGCAAGGCCCGAGCCCTCCAGCAGGCAAGGGAGCAGTTGACGGGCCTCCTCCTGCCACCAGCTCCAGTCATGGCTCACGTCATAGCCCCAGTACTCGAACGTGGCACCCAGGTTCTTCTCGGCAAAGAGGGCGTCGAGGGCACGCTGGGTCTCGATACCGCTCTCGCTCTCGTGGCGACCACAGACGAAGGCCATGGGCCTCTTGCGCAGGAGACCGGCGCACTTGCCTCGCGGGGAAAGGCTCCGCACCAGATCGACCGGCGAGAGGGACAGCCACTCCTCGGTGACGTCATCCGTGAAGGCACGCACGTCATAGGTGCCAGAGAGCGCCAGGAGCCCCCCGAAGAGCTCCGGATGGCGCAGCATCACAAGCGCCGCGTTCAGCGCGCCGATGCCGACTCCCGCCACGAGCGGCAGGTCCTGTGACGCAGCATGGGCCGACACGAAGGGCAGGAGGCCGCTGCGGACGTAGTCGAGATAGGGCATGAGGCTGCCCAGTCGATAGGAATTCCGGGCACCATGGGCGTACCAGCCCTCACTATCCACCGAATCGAAGCAGAACAGCTGAATCCGCCCGTCCTCGACGAACTCGGACAGGGCCTCGACCATGCCGCCGTTCTCCCAGCTCGTGCACGAGGCGTCGCCCTCGGGGAAGACGACGGTGGGCCGGCCGGCCTCGCCATAGACGATGACGTCGAAGTCCTTGTCCATCTCGTCGCAGTGCAGGGTGCATTCCTTCAGCTCCATGAGGCGTCCTCCCTCTCGCAGCGTAAACATCGCGATAGCGCTCGCGGCATGCGCTCGCGGCATGCGCTCGCGGTCTCCATCCATTGTGCGACAAGACGCGTGACGCAACCACAGGATTTGTCCCGCGCCAACAAAAGTGCGCCCGTCCGTCTCGCTATCCCGGAAGCTGGCCTGTCGCAAGAATGTGGTCGAGCGCCGTCTCGTCGAGCACCGTCACGCCCAGGGCCTGCGCCTTGGCGAGCTTGGAGCCTGCGGCGGCGCCCGCGACCACGAAGCTGGTCTTCTTCGAGACCGAGCCCGATACCTTGGCGCCCAGGGCCTTGAGCCGGCTTCCCGCATCGCCGCGGCTGTACTTCTCGAGCGTGCCCGTCAGCACGAAGGTGAGGCCGTCCAGCGTTTGGGGACGCTTAGGCCCCTCGCCGAAGCCCTCCTGCTCGAGCGAGACCCCAGCCGCGCGCAGGCGCTCGACCACGGCGACGTTCCCCTCAACCGAGAAGAACCCCCGCACCGACTGGGCGATCTTGGGGCCTATGCCATCGACCTGGGCCATGTCCTCCTCCGTCGCGGCCGCGAGCGCCTGCATCGAGCCGAAGCGGTCGGCCAGGAGGTTTGCGACACTGGCGCCCACGTGGCGGATGCCCAGGCCGAACAGGACGCGCCCCAGACCCGCGCGCTTCGAGGCCTCCACCTGCCCCATGATCTTGCCGGCGATGGTGGGTCCCACGACGATGCCGTCGCCCTCCTCGTGGCCCTTGCCGGCCGTCTCGTACACGCGACCGGTGTCGACGGCGGCAAGCGTATCAACGTCAAGGCGATCGTAGTAGTCCGCGACATCCGTCAGGATGCCCTGCTCGACCATGCGGCCCACGATCTCGTCGCCCAGGCCGTCGATGTCCATGGCATTGCGGCTCCCCCAGTGGATCAGGCGCTCGGACGCCTGCGCAGGGCAGTCTATGGACACGCAGCGCCAGGCGACCTCGCCCTCCTCGCGCACGACGGGACTACCGCAGCTGGGACAGGTCTCGGGCATGTCCCAGAGGGGACGCGCCTCGTGCTCGGCAGCGAGGGGGCCCTCGGTCACGGGCCCCACGACCTCGGGGATCACGTCGCCAGCCTTGTGGACCACGATCGTGTCGCCCTCGCGCACGTCCTTGCGACGGACCTCGTCGATGTTGTGGAGCGTGGCACGGGCTATGGTCGACCCTGCGACCACGACGGGATCGAACTCCGCGACCGGCGTCAGCACGCCCGTGCGTCCCACCTGCACGCGAATCTGACGCAGCACGGTGCGCCTCTCCTCGGGCGGGAACTTGAAGGCCATGGACCAGCGCGGCGCGCGGGCCGTGAAGCCCAGGGCGGCCTGCCCCGCGAAGGAGTCCACCTTCACGACGACGCCGTCGATGTCGTAGTCGAGCTCCCCTCGGTACGCCAGGGCATCGACGCAGAAGCGACGCACCTCGCGTGAGCTCTCCACGCGGCGGGCGTGCGGGTTCACGCTGAAGCCGCAGTCCTTGAGCCATGACAGGAAGTCATGCTGCGTGTCTATGGCAAGCGGACTCTCGTCGGCCACGGCGTAGATGAAGGTCTCCAGGTCGCGGGCCTTGGTCACGCTTGAGTCCTTCTGGCGCAGGCTCCCTGCGGCGGCGTTGCGTGGGTTGGCGAAGGGTTGACGCCCGGCGGCGTCGTTCTGCTCGTTCAGGCGGACGAAGCTGTGCTTGGGCATGTAGACCTCACCGCGGACCTCGATGGAGACACCGAAGCCGCCGCCCGCGATGCGTCCCATGCCAGCGGACGCCAGCGCACGCGGAATGTCCTTGATCGTGAGGGCGTTGGCGGTCACGTTCTCCCCCGTGGTACCGTCACCACGCGTCGCCGCACGCACCAGGGTCCCGTCGCGGTACGTGAGCGCTATGCCCAGGCCGTCGATCTTGAGCTCGCAGGTGTAGGCGACAGGGCGCTCGGCGGTGGCTCCCAGGGCCCCGTCGGTGCGCGCCAGCCACTCGTCCAGCTCGTCCAGGCTCATGGCGTCGTCGATCGAGTACATGCGCTGGGCGTGGCGGACGGGTTCGAACTGGTCGCTCACGTAGCCACCGATGCGCTGCGTGTAGGACTCGGGCGAGACGAGTTCGGGGTGGGCCGACTCGAGAGCCTGGAGCTCGACGAGGAGGCGATCGAACTCCGCGTCCGTCATCTCGGGGTCGTCCAGCGCGTAGTAGGCATAGGCGGCGCGGCTCAGGATGCGGTTGAGCTCTGCCGCGCGTGCGACGGGGGTCGAAGCCGAGCCGAGGGGCGCCGAGGCGGCGGGGCAGGCGCTCGCAGACGGGGCGTCGGGGGCTTCCGGGGCACCGATGGCAGGGGGGTCGTCGAACAGGGACGTCTGGGGCGTATCGTCTGACATGCGGTGCTTCCTCCCGCGCTCGTGGGGGTGCAGGTCCCTGGCGGCACCTGCGGCTGGTCTCTTCGGAGTGCGATTATCGCATGGAAGTGCAGGCTTCAGCCATTGTCGCGTGCACGCGTTTTCGAAATGTGTGCACGCGGCATTTCGCGAACTGGGCAAACGCTAAGATCGTGCACACGGTTTCAAAACGTGTGCACGAGGCATCGACTAGGTGCAAGCCCTCGCCCCCGCCCCGCCGCTCGACCCGCCGCCCGACCTTCCATCACACAACGGAGGAGCCATGGACCTTCTGTTCGGCACCGACCCCCTGCCCGATGGCAGCCCTTTGCCCAATACGGGATCCCTGCTCAGCATCAGCCCCCGACTTGCGGACGACCACCTGGACGCATGGCTCGACCTTCTCCCCCCAGAGACGATCGAGCGGATGGAGCGCATCGACAAGAGCCCAGAGCTAGCCGATGGCACGTCGTTCCTCCCGCCACGCGAGGACGTGCTCAACGCGCTGCGACTGACCGACCCCGACGCCGTACGCGTAATCATCCTGGGGCAGGATCCGTACCACGAGCCTGGACAGGCCATGGGGCTGGCGTTCAGCGTACGCGCGGGGACCACGTACCCACCGTCGCTGAGAAACATCCTGAAGGAGCTTCGGGCGGACCTGGGCCACGAGGCCCGAGGCGGTGACCTCACCCCCTGGGCCCGGCAGGGCGTCCTGCTCCTGAACACGGTGCTGACCGTCCCGTGCGGCAAGGCCAACGGCCACGCCAGGCTCGGCTGGCTGGACGTGACCTCGGCCATACTGGATTGCGCGCTGACGAGGACGAGCCGGCTGGGGCACCATGTCGTGCTGCTGTGCTGGGGAAAGCAGGCCCTGGCCTATGCCCAGGGCTCGCCCGCCGCCACGCTGCCCAGCACGCATATCGTCGCGTCCACGCATCCCTCCCCGCTCTCCGCCAGACGCGGCACCAGGGACCTTCCCGCCTTCATGGGAAGCAGGCCGTTCTCCACCACCAACGCGATCCTCGCGGACCATGGCGAGGAGCCGGTGGATTGGTGCACGGTGTAGGCCATCCGACAACGGACCAGACGAGCCTCCTCATACCACTGTGCCTGCGGGAGGGCTCGGCCCCGGATGTCGCGCTCGTGGTCTCGCTCCGCGAGAGCGGCAACTACCGGGGGGACCATCCTCACGACGCACAAGGCGTACCTCGACGCACCAGGCGTACCTCGACGCACGCCTGATCTGTCGTCCGGGGGAGGACTGGCTCACGGCGCGGTTACCGCGCCGTGGCGCACGCCCTCACCATCCGGCCCGGCAGTCACGGCCTCGCTCGATGCCCTTGGCTCACTCGATGCCCCTGACCTTGTAGCCGGCGCCCTCGACGGCCCTCTCGAGCGCTGCGTCCTTGACGAGCAGGCCGGCATCCAGCCTGGCGGTGCCGGAATCGAGGTCGACGACGACGTTCTCGACGCCCCTGACGGCCTCGAGCGCCTCGGTCACATGGGCCGCGCAGTGCTCGCACATCATGCCTTCGATGCTCAGGGTCCTTGCCTTCATGTGGGTCTCCTTCTCCTTGCCGTCATTGCCTTTGTCGCCATTGCCACCATAACCGGCCTGCGCGGCCTCCACGGAGCTCGCGCCACCAGAGCGGTCGGTAGTGGGGATGGGGGAAGTGGGGGCGCTCGCAGGGACCGCCGCACTCCCACGCGGCTCCCAGCGGAAGAGGCGCAGCGCGTTGCTGACCACGAACACCGAGCTGAAGCCCATGGCAGCCGCACCGACCATCGGGTTCAGCGTGATGCCGAGGGGCGAGAGCACGCCCATGGCCACGGGAATGCAGACGGCGTTGTAGAACAGCGCCCAGAACAGGTTCTGCTTGATGTTTCGCATGGTCGAGAGGGACAGCTCGATGGCGGTTGCGACGTCGGCCGGGTCGCTGTGCATGAGCACGATGTCGGCACTGCCGATCGCGACGTCCGTGCCAGCACCAATGGCAATGCCAACATCGGCTCGGGCCAATGCCGGGGCATCATTGATGCCGTCGCCGACCATGGCGACACGATCGCCTCCCCGCTGCAGCTCGCGGATCTTCTGCTCCTTCTGGCCGGGCAGCACGCCAGCGACGACCTCGTCCACACCCACCCGGGCGCCAATCACGCGGGCCGTCGCCGCCTGGTCGCCCGTGAGCATGACGGTCCTCACGCCCAGGGCGCGCAGCCGTGACACCGCATCGGCCGAGCTGGGCTTCACGACGTCCGTCACGCCAAAAAGGCCCAGCACGTCGCCGTCGGCGGCGGCGAAGAGAGGGGTCTCGGCGGAAGCGGCCATCTCGTCCGCGCGGACGGCCAAGCCGGACGCGCCGACGCCCACCCCACGGTCCGCCATCAGGCGGGCATTGCCCACCAGCACGTGATGGCCCGCGACGTCGGCCTCGAGGCCCCCGCCGGCAACCTGTACGAAGTTGTGCACGTCAGCCTCGGAAGCGATGTTCCTCTCATCCGCATAGCTGACTATGGCCGCAGCCAGCGGGTGCTCGCTCATGCGCTCGACGGCCGCAGTCAGACCGATGAGCTCGTCTTCCGACACGCCGTCAGCCAAGACCGCATCGCTCACGCGAGGCGCGCCCTCGGTCATGGTCCCGGTCTTGTCCAGCACGACGACGTCCAGCTTGCAGGCGGTCTCCAAGGCCTCGGCGCTCTTGATCATGATGCCGTTGGCGGCCCCGCGCTCCGTGCCCACCATGATGGCGGTGGGAGTGGCCAGGCCCAGCGCACAGGGACAGCTGATGACCAGGACGCTGACCGCATGGTTGAACGCCACGGCAAAGTCACCGGGCGCGAAGACAACGAGCCAGCCCAGGAGCGTCACCACGGCCACCGCGATGACGGCGGGCACAAAGACGCCGGCAATGCGGTCGGCCACGCGCTCGATGGGTGCCTTGGTGCTGGTGGCCTCGTCCACCAGGCGGATGATGCCGGCGAGTGCGGTGTCCTGGCCGACGGCGGTCGCCTCCATCTGGAACCAGCCGCCCTTGGTGACAGTCGCACCGGTCACGGAATCGCCGACGGCCTTTTGCACGGGCACGGGCTCGCCGGTGATGGCGGACTCGTCCACGAGGGCCTCCCCCTTGGTCACGACGCCGTCCACGGGGACGGCCTCGCCCGTACGAACGACAAGGGTCTCCCCTGCACGGACCCGTTCCGTGGGCAGTTGGACCTCGGCGCCGTCACGCACGACCGTCGCGGTCTTGGGAGCCAGGTCCATGAGCGCGCTTATGGCACTCGTGGTCTTGCCCTTGGCCCGCGCCTCGAAGTACTTGCCCAGCGTGATCAGCACGAGAATGGTGCTGGCCGAATCAAAGTACAGGCCATGCATCATGGCATGATGCGCACCCTGCATGTCCATGGAGCCCAGGGCCAACGCCATCTGGTATACGCCCACGAGGCTGTACGCGTAGCTTGCCGCCGACCCGATCGCGATGAGCGAGTCCATGTTGGGCGAAAGGTGCGCCAGCGTCTTGAAGCCCCGGGTAAAGTAGCTGCGGTTCACGAACAGGACCACCGTGGCAAGGAGCAGCTGCGTCACGGCCGAGGCCATCATGCCCTCCATGCCCGCCAGGCCCGGCGGCTCGGGCCATCCCAGCATGGGTCCCATGGCCAGGTAGAACAGGGGCACGCCAAAGACCAGTGACCACAGCAGCTGGTCACGCCTGGCGCGCGTCGCCTTGTCGGCATTTGCCTGTGGGTTCGCGAACGCGCTGGGCGAGGAGGACGCGGCATCGCGACTTGTGGCCCCCTGCCCAGTGGGCGACATGCCGCTCGCGGCGTCCGAGGCGGCACCTGCGACGCCTGGGGCGACAGCGCCCGCGCCTGCCGAGCGCGGACTCGCGCCGTAGCCCGCCTTGTCGATGGCCGCCACGACCGCGGCGACGGTGGCGGGGTTGCCGTCGTAGTCAAGCTCCATCGAGTTCTTGAGCAGGTTGACGTTGGCCTCGGTGACGCCCGGTACGCCCGAGGCGGCCTTGCCTACGCGAGCCGAGCACGAAGCGCAGGTCATGCCCGTGATGTCAAGGGTCTCCTTCATATGCGGTCCCATCTCCCCCTTTGCGCGGGTTGATCTACATGAACTTCCTGAGGAGTTGCATGACCTCGTCGACGGCCTCGGTGTCGCCGGCCTGGACGCGCTCGACGACGCAGGTCTCCAGATGGTCCTGCATGATCTCGCGGCTGACGGCCTTGACGGCCGACTGCACGGCAACCAGCTGGGTCAGCACGTCTGCGCAGTAGCGGTCATCCTCGACCATCGACTTGATGCCTCCCAGCTGGCCGATGGCCCGGTTGATGCGGCAGGCGACGTCACGCTTGAGCGCCTCGGAGCGCGGCGTTGCCTTCTGGTGGCAGCAACCCTCGGATGCTGGAGACGCGTTCTTCTCGGGCATGGGCGCTTCTCTCTCTTAATACCCCTTAGGGGTATGTATCACTGACATGAACTATACCCCTTGGGAGGTCTCTATCACCAGCGGCGAACGCGTTCCAAGCGGGTGGGGGCTGCGTCCTGCCGTTCGACGCTTGCGGACGATTCCGTGCCTTCCCGAAGGCCCCGGAAGAACGTCTGCAGGCACAGAGGACGTTTGCGAGACAGGCCCACACCCTGAAGGGGTGCGGGCCTGCCGAGTCGACATGCCTGTCATGTGCCTTACGTCTGCAGACGGACGCGCAGGTGCGGCGATGGGCGGCGATGCGGTTCCGAACGCACGGCCACCTAGCTCTGGGTGGAGTCTCCCGAGCCCGTCGTCCGTCCGGTCGTGTCCAGCGAACCGCCGCGGTCGTTGTAGAGGTACTCGTAGATCTGCCGCAGCATCTCCTCACGGCCGCTGGTCCCCCTGTCATCGCCGTCGTCGCCGCTGCCGCCACCATTGCCGTAGCTGTTGCCATGGCCGCCGTTTCCGTCTAGGCCATTCTCCCGCAGCTGCTCCTGCCGCTGGCGCTGCTCGGCCTGCTCCTTCTGAAGCTCCTCGTCGGAGCCCAGGGTGACGCCGACGGTCTTCTCCTCGCTGCCACGCATGAAGGTGACTTGGACGGTCTCCCCGATGGCATGTGAGCGGACGTTGAGGATCATACCGTCGGCCGAGGTGATGGGCTCCCCGTTGACTGCGGTGATGATGTCGCCCTTCTCGATGCCGGCCTGGTCCGCCGGGCTGCCCTCGGTGACCGCCGCGACGTAGGCCCCCTGGTTGACCGAGAGCTTGTTCCTCTCGGCATTCTGCGCGTTCACCGTCTGCATGGACAGCCCGATGTAGGCGTGCGTGACCGTCTCGCCGGCGATGATCTTGCTGGCCACCTGGACGGCATAGTTGCCGGGAATCGCGAAGCCGATGCCGGCGAACGAGTCCGTGTCGGACGAGAAGAGCGTGCAGATGCCGACCAGCCTTCCCTTGTCGTCCACGAGGGCGCCACCGGAGTTGCCGGGATTGATGGCCGCGTCGGTCTGGATGAGGTTGGTGTAGAGGGTGTTGCCCGAGGCAGACTCCATCATCTGGTTGCGGGCGAGCGAGCTGACGATGCCGGACGAGACGGACTGGTCGAGGCCGAAGGGGCTGCCCACGCTCATGACCCAGTCTCCCACGACGAGCTCGTCTGAGTTGCCGACCTCGATGGGACTCACCTCCGCGCCGTCCCAGTCGACATGGATGACCGCCAGGTCCGATGACGAGTCGGACCCCACCAGCGTCGCGTTGTAGCTCTTTCCGTTGTACGTGACGGAGATCGACGTTGCGCCCTCGACCACGTGATAGTTGGTGATGATGTTGCCGTCCTTGTCGTAGACGACGCCAGAGCCCAGTCCCGACCCCTCGGGCGTGGTCACGTTGACGGACACGACCGATGGCAATGCCTTGGCTGACGCAGCCTGTGCAACGGTCGCGTCATCAGAGCTGGCGTTGATGGTGACGGTCCGGCCTGCGGAGCTCTGGGTCGTGGCCGATGCGTTTCCGATCACGCCGCCCGCGTAGAGCGCAGCTGTCAGCGCAGCCGCGCCCAAGACGCCACCGACCAGCCCCACGAGGGAGACCTTCCACCATCTGCCGCGAGAGTCCCCACCGCCGCCGTTGCCCCTGCCGGGGACGGGGACGGAGGTCGTAGCGGCGGCACGTGCGGTGCCCATGGCATCGTCTGCGCCGGCCCTCCCGGCCGCATTGTGCGTGCCCGCAGACGCCGCTGCCCCGTCCCGCATCGGGATGGGGGCCTGCAGGGTGGGCTGCTGCTGAGTGGACTGTGCGGCAGGGTCGCCTGACCCGGCTACGGGAGGACGGTCGTTCTGGTAGTCATCCATGCTGAGCTGTTCCTTTCCGGGCTATCGCCCACCTGACAAGGCCCACGCGCGTCACGCACGCAACACATGCGAGCCTGTCCTTTGGGAACTGTACCCCTCGTCCCGCCCGTCCCATGGCCCCGCCGCATCTCACACGCCACGGAAACAACGCTTTTGGATTTCTGAAGACGTTGGTGCGCCGACCAGAGCCTTGGCCTCGGCGCACGTTGGCCTCGGCGCGCGCCATCAGGGGCAGGCTAGAACTTGAAGAGGTATCCGACGCCGCGGACGGTGACGATGTGCGCTGCCACCTGCGGACCGACCTTCGAGCGGACGCGACGGATGTGCACGTCGACCGTGCGGGTGCCACCGCAGTACTCGAAGCCCCAGACGCGGTGGAGCAGCGTCTCACGCGAATAGGCGCGGGAGGGGTGCGTCGCCAGGAAGGACAGCAGCGAGTACTCCATGAGCGTGAGGTCCACCGGGGACTTGTCAATGTAGACCTGGTAGGTCGCCAGGTTGATCGTCATGTTGTCCACGGTCACGATGTCGGCGGGCGAGCTCTCCTCGCCCGGCCACAGGAGCAGGGCGCAGCGGACCTCGAGCTCGACCTCGCCGGCAGTGGAGAGGATGAAGTCATTGCGGCCCTGGGCGGGCATGTGCAGGCTGTCGAGCCTGCCCTCCTCCTGGATGGTGAGCGTGGGGATGAAGCCGTTGTCCGAGACGTAGGAGTCCACGGCATTGAGGGCTGTCTGGTCAAGGCCATCCGTGTCGAGGATGACGAGATCGAAGCTATGGCCTGAGGACACCGCCTGGGGGAAGGTCTCGGGGGTGGTGGGGAGAATGGACACGTCAAGCGCATGCTTGAGCTCGCGCATACGGTCGATGAAGCGTGACGTCCTCGCTACGAGCAAGATGTTCTTGTGGTGCATCAAGAGCTCCCCGAGTCAGATATGGCGCGTCCCAAGCCGAAAAGCGGGAACGCTTGCAGTGCGTTCCCGCTACAGACTAGCATAAACGGAATCTTGCAGCTTGTTATATGCACAGGTTGTTGCAGATAAAACAGGCGCTTGCGCCGGAAGCCGCGACGACGGGGCCCGCTAGCGGATGCTACCCAGGAACTCCTTCGTGCGATCGGCCTGTGGATGGTCGAAGACGTCCTCGGGAAGCCCCTGCTCCACCACGACTCCGCCCTCCATGAAGACGACGCGGTCGGCCACGTCGCGAGCGAAGCCCATCTCGTGGGTGACGACGATCATGGTCATGTCCCCGTTCAGCGCGAGGTCGCGCATGACGGCCAGGACGTCGCGGACGAGCTCCGGGTCGAGCGCCGAGGTGGGCTCGTCGAAGAGCAGCACCTTGGGATGCATGGCGACGGCGCGGGCGATGGCGACGCGCTGCTGCTGGCCACCGGAGAGCTGGGGCGGCTTGTAGTCTGCGCGATCCACCAGGCCGACGGCGTCAAGCTGCTTGAGGGCCTCCTCGCGCGCCTCGTCCTTGCCCCGCCTGAGCACCTTGGTCTGGCCGATCATCACGTTCTCCAAGGCACTGAGATGTGGGAACAGGTTGAAGCCCTGGAACACCATGCCCAGGTTTCGACGGAGCTCGTTGACGTTTGCCTTGCTCGTGCCCGTGATCTCCTCGTCGTCGATCAGGATGTGGCCCGCCGTGGGAGTCTCGAGCAGGTTGATGCAGCGCAGCATGGTCGACTTGCCCGACCCCGACGGGCCGAGGACCACGACGATCTCACCGTTCCACACGTTGAGGTTGACGTCACGCAGGACAGGCGTGTCGGTGAACGTCTTGTTCAGGTGCTCGATGCGGACCACGGGGTGCTCGCCGTCCACGAAGTGGTGACGGGAACGGCCCTTGTCCCGCTCGAACGCGATGCGCGCCGCCTCCGCGGCATCCATCGCGGGAGGAACCGTGGCCCTCTCGGCCACGTGCTTCTTCGAGAACATCGCCTACACCTCCGAGGATGCGGGATGGGTACGGAAAGGACCGGTCAGGACATCGAGGGCACCGTGCATGCCGGACTCCCAGGACGCATCCCTCCCCTGGGCGTGATAGCTGCTGGCCGTCTTCTCGCCAACCGTGTGGGAGGCGCCTCGCCCCGACGCCGACGCAGCCTTGGGCCTGGTTCCCCCGCCGCGCTCCGCGTTGGCAAGGCGACGCTCCACGAGGGAGACGATCCTGATGAGGGGCAGCGTGACGATGAGGTAGTAGATGGCGGCGGCCATGTACGGGGTGATGTTGCCCGAGACCGTGGTGAGGTTCTTGGAGAACATCATGAGTTCCATGACGCCGACGGAGGACAGAAGCGACGTGTCCTTGTAGGACGTGATGAAGTCCGAGGTGACGGTAGGGATGACGCGGCGCACCGTCTGCGGCAGGATGATCGAGAGCATGGTCTGCGCGCGGTTCATACCCAGCGAGGCGGCGGCCTCGTACTGGCCCTGGGGGATGGACTGGATGCCAGCGCGGAAGATCTCGGCGAGGTAGGCCGAGGAGTTGATGGCCATGACCATGACGCCCAGCACGTTGTTGTCGATGTTGATGCCCATCATCGGCAGGCCGAAGAACATGATGTAGATCTGCAGGAACAGCGGCGTGCCGCGCAGGACATTGATGTAGACGGCGGCCACGCCGCGCGCGAGGCGCACGCCTGAGATCTTCATGATGGCGAAGAGCAGGCCCAGCAGGATGGCGAACGGGTACGCGACGATGACGATGCCCAGGCACACCAGCCAGCCGCCAAAGAGGGAGACGAAGGAGGTCACCAGGAGCTGGGGCTTGAAGAACATGCCCAAAAACGGCACCGAGTTCCAGGCCGCAACCCACCCTTGGCCGTCAAGCCAGTTGACGACCTGCTGGACGGGCGTGTTGGCGATGACGGAGATGGACGGCGAGTCCTCCAGCTTGGCCTCCGTGCCTGCGGCTGTGGTGTAGCTGCCGCCGACGACGTAGGCGCCACCCTCGGCGGGGAACTGCATGTCCGTGACCTCGAGCCTGAGGAGGGAGCCTGCGGGGACCGGCGCCGCGAAGCTGACGGTGACGCTGCTGCCGCTGGCCTTCGCGTCACCGTCGACGTTCAGGCGGTTGAGGCCGTCGAGGACGGTGACGCGGGTCGTGGAGCCTTCGAAGGTCGAGCCCTCGGGCAGGCTCAGCGTGACGGAGGAGATCCCACCATCCACGTTGACGGTCCCCTCCCAGGTGAGACGGGTGTTCATGGCACCGATGACGCCGCTGCCGCCAGACTCGTTCGGACGTGCGGTGGCCTTCTGGACCTCGATCGTGCCCGCACCGCCCGCAGCGCCTGTCGCAGGGGACGGCTGCGACGTGGACGTCGCCGCAGGCGTGGGCGCACCGGACTCTTCGCTCTCGCCGAACCACTTGGCCTCAAGCGTTGAGAGCGTGCCGTCCTCGCGACAGGAGGCGAGTGCGGCGTCCAGGGCGGAGGTGAGGCCGGGGTTGGCCTTGGAGACGACGATGCCGTACTGCTCCCCGGTCGCGATCTCCCGTGCGACCTTGAGGTCGGTATAGGCGTTGAGGCACTCGTAGCGCATGACCGGCAGGTCGGCGATCGCCGCCGCGTACAGCCCGGTCTGAACGCCCGTCAGCGCCTGGATGGGGTCGTCCAGCGCGACCACGGTGGCGCGGGGCAGGTTCTCGCGTGCCCAGGACTCGCCGGTCGTGCCGGCTTGGACGGCGATGCTCGAGGTCGCATCGTCGAGTGCGGAGACGTCCGCCGAAACGGAGTCCGCCAGCTGGGCCGAGGTCACGATCCCCTGGTTGGAGTCGATGTAGGCGTCCGTGAAGTCGATCTCCTGCCTGCGCTCGTCGGTGATGGTGAAGTTGGACGCCCCGACGTCCGCCTTGCCACCCTGCTGGATGGTGGGGATGATGGAGTCGAACTTGAGGGGCGGAAGGAACTCGCACTCAAGCCCCATCTTCTGGGCCAGCTCCTGCATGAGCTCGACCTCGAAGCCCTTGGCGACGCCGTCCTCCATGTAGTCGAAGGGCGGGTTGGCGAGGTCGGAGACGACGGTGAGCGTGCCTTCCTTGACGGTCGTGTAGCCGTCGGCAGACGCGGCAGGATCTGGGGCGGCAGGCTCCGACGCACAGCCCGAGAGCAGCAGCGACGCCGCGAGTACCAACGTACCTACGAGCACGGTCAGGGCCGACCTCCGCCTAGCAAGTGTAACGTCCATGTGGCTCCTCCCACAGGAATCTGCGGCGACGCGGGGGTTGCCCCCACGCAAGCGTCGATATGTCGACATCTTATTTTAAAAGCGTAATTATATTGGCTTTTTGCATATATTGAAACATATACGCGACCACTTCCTGAAAGGAGCGCCAGAGAAGGCGACGTGCACGGGCGTGCGCCGCCTTGGCATGCCACGGGCGGTCCAGAGTCCACGCGCCGGCTAGACGCCTGCGTAATAGTTGGCGCACTCCCAGTCGGTGACGACGGAGCAGAACTCGTCCCACTCCTTGCGCTTCTCGCTGACGAGATACTCGAAGATGTGGTCGCCCAGGGTATCGCGCATGAGCTCGCTGCGCTCGAAGATGTCGACGGCCTCGCCCAGCGTGCGCGGCAGGCGCTGCATGCCGGCCGACGCGCGCTCCTCGGGGCTCATGGCATTGGGATCGACCTGGGCCTCGTCCGGCAGGGCGAGCCCCTCCTCGACGCCGCGAAGCCCGGCCGCCAGGGTCACTGCGAGCGCAAGGTAGGGATTGGCCGTGGGGTCGGGACTGCGCAGCTCGATGCGCGTGGATTGGTGCTTGCCTGGCTTGTGCGTGGGAATGCGCACGAGGGTCGCACGGTTCTTCCGTCCCCAGGTGGTGTACAGCGGCACCTCGCCATTGGCGACGAGGCGCTTGTACGAGTTGACCGTCGGGTTTGTGACGAGGGTGAACTCGGGCGCATAGCGCAGGATGCCCGCCACGTAGCCCTGCCCCACCGGGGACAGGTGGGCGCTGTTCTCGGTCTTGGGAGCCCAGAACAGGTTGTCGCCCTCGTGGTCGAAGAGCGACTGGTAGAGGAACATGCCCGACCCGGAGCAGTCGCCCAGGGGCTTGGGCATGAACGAGGCCATCATGCCGTGCTCGAACGCCTGCTGGCGAATGACCAGGCGTGAGGTGACGATGTTGTCGGCACTGGCGACGGCCTCGGCAAAGCGCAACTCTATGCCGTTCTGGGAAGGCGCGTTCGAGTGGTAGGAGTACGCCACGGGAATCGACATCTTCTCAAGGTTGAGCGTGGTCTCGCGACGCAGGTCGGTCGACGCGTCCGATGAGGTGAGGTCAAAGTAGCCCGCCTGGTCGAGCGGCACGGGCACGGGGGCCTTGGACTTGTCGAAGTAGAAGTACTCAAGCTTGGGGCCCACGTTCATGACATAGCCGCACTCGTCTGCCTTGCGGAATACGTGCTGCAGGCAGGAGCGGGGGTCTCCGTCGAACGGCTCGCGCGACGGGGTGCGGATATCGCAGAAAACGCGCGCCGCCCCCCTCTCCTCAGGGCGCCAGGGAAGCACCTGGAACGTCGTCGGGTCGGGAAATGCGAGCATGTCGGACTCGCACTGCGGGACAAAGCCCTGGACCGACGAGCCGTCGAAGCCAATGCCCTCCTCGAAGGCCTCCTCGAGGTCCTCTGCCGAGATGGAGAACGACTTGAGGTTGCCGAGCACATCGGTGAACCACAGGCGGATGAAGCGAATGTCACGCTCCTCGACCGTCCTCAGGACAAAGTCGACGTTCCTATCACCACTCATGCGACGCCCTCCCAGACGACTCGGAACTACAGCGAGAAGAGCCACGGCCCACCCGAACCTACGACCTACCTTTACATACCGAGATTACGCCTCTGTTACCGTCCGCAGACGGAAGAAAAAGCGGACCCGCCGTGGCAAGCCCGCAAGATTGTAACAATAACTGAACTTGTGTGCGAACGCCCGGCCATACGGGCGCTCCGGGGCCACCTCGCAAGGCCCCGGCCGCGGGGCCCCCGCAGCGAGGCCCTATGTGGAGGCCTTCCCACCCCGCTTGTCCAAGGCGGCGTCCACGTGCTCGAGCATGTCCTGAGCCACGGAGCAGCTGCCTCCCGTCGCATGCGCGCTGCAGCCAGCGCTCGACGAGCACGAGGAGCATTCGCTGCCCCCCTTGCGGAACGAGCGCACGCATGCCACCAGCACGGACAGCACGGCAACGATGACGACTATGTCGACCAGACTCATGGGCGAAACCTCCCGCAGGATCAGGGACCTCGACCGGATCTCGAACTCAGGCAAGGTGGGAACCTCAGTTAGCCACGATAAACTATACCCACCGACCCGTCGCCTCGCCCATCCGTCACAACAGGCACACGGAGCAAGCACAACACAGCACCCCGGAGGCGCGAAAACGTCCGTCCGGGACAGGCGCGCTGCACGATGCAGGGCAGAAAGTGCTAGGCAGAGAGCTTCTCGCCCAGCTTCCTGAGGCGCTCGAGGGCCTCGTCGTCAGGCTCCAGGTTGGCGATGACGGTGTCGACCACGTTGACGCCCGCCTGCTCGGCAGCGTCCTTCCAGGTCTCCATCCACTCGCCCGTGCCCCAGTCGTAGCTGCCGAAGAGTGCGACGGGCCTGTCGCCGAAGGACCCCACGCAGTCACCCCAGACCTCCTCGAAGTCCGGATCGAGCTCCTCGGCGCCCATGGCGGGGCAACCGAACGCAAAGGCATCATAGTCGGTGACGCTACCTGCGGAAAACGAGGACACCTCGATGGCATCGGTTCCCGCGGCCTCGGCAATGGCGTTGGCCATGGCCTCAGTGTTCCCGGACTGGCTCCAATAGACGACTGCCACCTTGCTCATGATTTCCTCCTGTGCTCTCGTATACGTCTTGTCTTGCAACGCGTCTCGTGCCAACCTGCACGCCGGATCCCGGTACCCGCTGCACTGGGCCCCTGGCACGCTGGACCCCGATCCTCGAATCTACGCCGCCGCACCCCCCCTCCCGCGCAGCAGTGACGCGAGCGTCGCGCCGTACGCGAAGCGCTCGCGGCAGCGTTCCTCTTGCATGCGCAGCCGACCGAACTCCCGTCGCGCCTCCTCCACGTCGCCGTATGCCTTCCACGGCCCACGGCAGGTCTCCCTGCCGCCGCACATAAAACCGATGACGTCCGCGAGCGGATAGCCCAGGACCAGCCCAATCTCATGGGGGAACGCCAGACGTCCCCGGTGGCCGCCACGTCGCATGTGGTCATGACAACCGAAGAACGCGCGCAGGCCCCGGGAGAAGGACCCCATCAGCCGATCGGCATCCCGCACGTCATGGCCCGCCGCTCGGAGCAGCTCGCGCTTGTCCGCATCTCTGAGGACGGAGGTCACCAGATCCCTGCGCCAGACCAGGAGGTTGAGGCGACGACCCGTGCGGCCCACGCAGGCAAGGGATATGCCAAATCCCGGCAGCAGGCGAGCGTAGGTGTCGACCACCCTGCCAACCGCAGCACCACCATCGCCAAGGACGGCACCGGGATCAAACGAGAAGAGCGCCGAGGGCTTCGCGCCCGCGATGACGCCCGCGGCACAGCAGACGAGGCACGAGGCGAAGCGATGGCAGAGGAGGCTTTCTCTCGGGTTGCAGCCCGTAAGTGACGTCGGCTCGCACGTAACGGATAGTGCGCCAAGATCGCTCATGCGTGCCTCCGGCTTACAACCGACAGAGTATGCGCCGCCGGTGCAGGAAAGGGGGGAACACCGGCGGCGCGAAGACCTGTCTGCGCGCGGGGAGAGGGTCCGCTTGCACCAGGTAGAGAAAAACGCGTTGCCACGACACGGGAGCGGCCACAGGCAAGGCCAATTGCACGGTCCCACATCGCCCAACCGCTTCAGCAAGTAAAGTTTCCTTTAGGTAACTCGACTTGCTGGGACATATAGTACACCATAGCTAACTCATTGCAAGCGTCATCGCGGACTTTTTTGCGTCCCTACCCACTTCTCGTGCACACGATTTCAAAACGTGTGCACGAGGCTTTTCCTGAACTGGGCCTTTATCACATGCGTGCACGCGATTTCAAAACGTGTGCACGCGATGGACTCGCACACCGCGATGCAAGGGCACAACATCGGCCCAAGGGCCAAGGCCAAGGGACAAGATCGAGGTCCGGGTCGGCCTATGGCACAAGTTCGCCTAACCCAATGGCGATTGGCCCCAGACGCGCTCGGCGACGCGACGGACCAGCGCGACCTTGGCCCACTGCTCATCCTCGGTCAAGATGTTGCCCTCCTCCGTCGAGGAGAAGCCGCACTGGGTGGAGAGGCGGAGCCGATCGAGCGGAACGTACTTCTCGGCTTCGCGAATGCGGGCGACAAGGGCATCCTCGCCCTCGAGCTCTGGCGTCTTGGAGGTGACGAGCCCCAGGACGACGACCTGGTCACGAATGTGCGCGAGCGGAGCGAAGTCTCCCGAGCGCTCGGAGTCGTACTCCAGGAAGAAGCCATCGTAGTTCGCCTGGGAGAAGAGCGCCTTGGCGATGGGACCGTAGCCGCCGGACGAGAACCAGGTGGAGCGGAAGTTCCCGCGGCAGATATGGGTCGTGATGGTCATGTCGGCAGGACGGGCCTCGAGGGCCTTGTTGATCGTGTCGACATAACGCTGCGCCAGGCGGTCGAGGTCGAAGCCCTGCCCCTCGTACGCCGCGCGCTTCCGGGCGTCGCAGAGCTCCCCCCAGCTGGTGTCATCGAACTGCAGGTAGCGGCAACCCAGGTCGTAGAAGGCCCTGATGGCATGCTGGTAGGCGACGGCGATGTCATCGAAGAGGGCGCCTTCGTCCTGATAGCGCTCTATGGGCTGGTAGCTGGCCTTGCCACGTACGCAGGGGATGAGGTGGAGCATGGAGGGCGCGGGGATGGTCAGCTTGGTGGGATAGCCGTCCGCAATCCGGACGAGCCTGCGGTAGTGCTCGAGGAAGGGATGGTCGGCGCCAAAGTCGACCCTGCCGGAGAAGCGCAGCTGGGCGCCCTTGGGCTTGGGGCCCTTGAACTCGACGGACCACCGTTCGGCATCGACGTGCTCCACGCCCTCGAGCGCCTCCAGGAAGTCCAGATGCCACATGGCACGGCGGAACTCGCCATCGGTCACGGCCTTGAGGCCGGCCTTCTTCTCCTTCTGGACGAGATCGGCAATCGCCTCGTCCTCCACGGACGTCAGCTGGGCGCGGTCGATCCTCCCGGCAGCAAAGTCCTCGCGCGCCTGCTTGAGGCCAGCGGGACGCAGGAAGCTGCCGACGATGTCGTAGGTGTAGGGCGGCTGCTTGAGAGTGGGCATGGGGGCTCCTGTCGGGTGGGACTCTGTCGTGGCAAGGCCATCATGACACGTCCTCGTGGCAGGGGGTATGACGAGATTCCTATGGTCTGCTATAGCCAGAGACGATAACGGCGGAGCACGGAGAGGTGCCCGTCACGCACTCATCGCCCGCCCGCCACTCGCGCGACACCCCTGCTACTCCTGCACCTTGAGGGCCTCGGCGAGCGACACGTGACGTACGCGCGCCACGTGGGCAAGGGCCACGACCGCATAGGACAGCGCACCGATCGCGATGGCCTGGGCCAAGGTCGACGGCGGCAGCCAGAGCTCGATGTTGCCGGAGTACTCCGCAAGCCAGGTCTTCATCAGCAGTTCGACCAGCCAGATGACGAGGGGGAGGCTCAGCACGAGGGACGCGAGCACCGTGATCGTGATGGAGCGCACGTAGAGCCCTTGGATCTCGCCGTCGTGGTAGCCAAAGACCTTCATGTACGAGATGTAGCGTGATGAACGGTCGATGACCGTCTTGGTGAGCAGGTAGATGAGCACGATGGAGATGGGCACGGCTATGCAGAGCATCATGGTCATGATCGAGCCCATGGAGGTCTCCATCTGGTCTGCGATGGCGGACATCTGGCTCGGGGTCATCTCGGAGGCAACGTAGCGCTCGTTGAGGTTGAGGGTCTTGTCGGACGCATAGCCATCGAAGTCGTCAGGGTCCGTGCCGAAGATCTCGGCATAGGTCTCGCGGCTCATGTACACGTTCGTGTCGGTCGGCTCGCCGGCAATCACGTCGGGGGAGATCGCGTAGCTGTCTCCTGTGTACTTGTTGGTGAAGGTGGCCTGCTTCCCCACCGCAAGGCCGCACTTCTCGGCCAGGCCCGTTCCCACCACGACCTTGCCGCCCGAGACGTCGAACTTCCAGTACGACGAGCTCACGGGGACGCCATATATGGCCACGTCCTCGCTGGAGTCCGCACGCAGGCGCTTGACCTCGAGAGAGACGGTGCTGAACTTCTCGGCGTCATCGATCACGACCGACGAGTTCTCCCTCGTGTTGAGGGGGTGCCCGGACAGGACGCGCGCGTCAGAGGCGATGGACTGCGCACGCGAGACGAGCCTGAGATAGTCCGCAGACGAGAGGTCCCTCTCGGGGTCCTCGAAGTCGGCCAGCTCGTCGGCTGCCTCCGCGGCGTCGCGCTGGGCCTCGGTCACATCCACCTCGAGCGGCGCCTTGAGGTAGTAGACGTGACCGGCCGGGACGCTGCGTTCCAGCTCGTCGGCGTAGTGCCTGATCATCGGCAGCATGCACAGGCCAAAGAGCAAGAGCAGCGTCGAGAACATGATCCCCACGAAGAGCACCGCGAAGTGAGAGGCGTTGCGCAGGAAGACGCGGACGCGAAAGCGCGTCGGAAAGCCCCAGCCATCGGGAAGCGAGGCGGTGCTGCGCCGTGACCTGTGGCCGATCTCGTGACGCAGAAACGCCAGGGGCGTCGCCCCCAGCTTGCGTCTCACCCCAATCCACGTGATCGCCACCAGCATGACGACAGGCACCACGGTGGTCATGCAGAGGACCTCGAAGGAGAAGTACGCCCTGAACGGTGGCAGGTCGTAGGAGCGGTAGTAGAGCCCGGACATCACGTCGACGAGACGGGCGTAGCCCACGGCGTTGCCCACGATGGCGGCAAGCACGCCCACCAGCGTGGGGAGCACCAGGTAGTGACGGACCAGCTCCCCCTTGCGATAGCCGGAGGCCAGCAGCATGCCGATGACCGGGCTCTCCTGCTCGATGGTGGCGTCGGTCAGGACCACGAACACGAAGGCGGAGATCACCAGCAGCAGGCCGCACATGACGGTCCATCCCAGCTGGTCCCCCTCGATGTCGTCGTCCGCGTAGGCGAGGGCCTGGTTGGCATCCCGGTCGACAAGGGAGCTCACCGTGGCGCCGTGGGCCTCGAGCGCATTGTAGGCGTCGGTCTCGTAGTCGGTACGGTCAACGAGAGGCATGTCCCTCTCGTCCAGCACGACGGAGTAATGGTAGACCACCGACTCCGCCAGCTCGTCGAAGGCCTCCGGCGTGACCTGGGCCACGCTGAAGCCTTGGCCGTCAAAGAGCAGGTCCGTGTTCTTGCGTATGAGTGCCTGGTAGTCGGGCAGGGAGACGAGGCCGCAGATGGTGAGGTCGCGTCCGTTCACGCTGACCGTGTCGCCGACGGAGAGGCACCTGTTCTCGCAGAAGGTGCGCGAGAGGGCGATCTCGTCGGTCGCTTGGGGCGCATGTCCCTCAACGTAGCTGGCCAAATCCACTTCGCTGCGGTTCTCGTACAGGCGCACCGTGACGTCGTTGACCGAGGGGCCGGCGGAGAGGGGCAGCTCGGCGTAGAAGTTCCGATGCACCTCGCAGCCAGACCGCACGCGCTCGACTGCGTCAAGGGCCTCGTCGGAGGCCTCGAACTGCGTCGTGAACGCAAAGTCCTCGACGTTGCTGGACGCCCTGGTGTCAGCGATGACGCGCTGGATGGAGCGGGCTGCCACGAGATATCCGGTCACCATCGCGATGGTGAGGGAGATGAGGAGAAAGAGGCCCAGGTACTTGCCGAGGTTATGCCTGAGCTCGCGCGGGAGGCGACGGCCGAGAGGTGACATCGCTCCTCCTACCACTCGAGTTCGGCGGCGGGGACCAGCTGGGTATTCCCCTCGTCCTCGACCAGGAGACCGTCGCGCAGGCGCAGGATGTGGTGGGACATGTGCCGGATGGCGTCGTTGTGCGTCACGATGACCATCGTGCAGCCGTAGGTACGGTTGACCCCCTCCATCAACTGCAGGATCTCCTTTGACGTCTTGTAGTCCAAGGCGCCGGTGGGCTCGTCGCAGAGCAGCAGGCCTGGGTTCTTGACCAGCGCACGGCCGATGGCGCAGCGCTGCTGCTGGCCGCCTGAGACCTGGCTGGGAAACTTCTTGCGCTGGTCCCACAGGCCCAGGGAGTCAAGCAGGTCGTCCACCGGCAGGGGGCTCTTGGAGATGTGGCGGCAGACCTCTATGTTCTCGCGGATCGTCAGGTCCGGGACGAGGTTGTAGAACTGGAAGATGAAGCCGAGCTCGCGGCGGCGATATTCCACCAGGTCACGAGGGGAGAGTCCGCACACCCGCTCGCCGCCCACGACGATCTCGCCCGAATCGGGCGGCTCGAGGCCCCCCACCAGGTTGAGGAAGGTGGACTTACCCGAGCCCGACGGCCCGAACAGCACGCAGACCTCACCCTTCTGGATGTCGGTCGTGATGCCACGCAGGACCTCGACGCGCGCATCACCGACTCCGTATGCCTTGCGCACGTCATCCATGTGCAGATATGCACCATCACCCATGCCGTCTCCCATGTCGTCGCTATGCCACGCCGTCACTGCCAGCGGGCCGCCGCCATGCATGGCAGGCGGTCCCCGACGTTAGTCCGAACCCGGGTCGAGTTTACAACAACTAACTATGCGACTTGCAAACGGACGGCTTTCCGCGGGAAGCTGTCGAACCTGACGGACCCTTTCCAGGGGAAACGCTCGGAAGGCTGCAAAAGACACGGGAGCGGAGTCACGGGAGCGGAGCGGAGGGCGCGGAAAGGGGTGGGGGCATATCGCATACGCTCGACAGCGCAACGCGGGAGGAACGGCAGGGCCTATCGGCGCGGGCGGGGCAGCAGGGGTCGCGCATTGAGCCCCGTCACCGCGAGCGTCGAGACGTTATGCAGGTAGGCAGCCGTCGTCAGGGGCAGTGCGCCCGCAACACCCAGGGCGATGAGACCAGTGTTGAACCCGACGATGAAGCGGTAGTCGCGGTGGATGCGGGCCATCAGGCGCTGGGCCAGGCAGCGCATGGTCACCAGCGACTCCAGCGATGCGTCCAGGACCGAGACGTCGGCGACCGCCCGGGCGATGTCACTCGCATCCGACAGGGCGACCGAGACGTCTGCGGCGGCGAGGGCCGGGGAGTCGTTGATGCCATCCCCCACCATGATCACGACATGGCCCTGTCTGCGCAGCTCGCCTACGTAGAAGCTCTTGTCCTCGGGCAGCACCTGGGCATGGCAGGCGTCGATGCCCAACCGATCGGCAACATAGCGAGCGCTCGTCTCGGCATCGCCCGTGAGCATGACGACCCTTTCGATGCCTAGGGACCGCAACTGCGCGAGGACGCCCGCGGCTTCGTCGCGTAGGGGGTCGCTGATGCAGAAGGCCCCCACCAGGACACCGTCCTGGGCCATGTAGACCACCGAAGCCGTGGGCGCGGCCTCATGGATCGCCTCCTCGATCCCCTCGGGCTTGGGAACGCCCTCGTCCTCAAAGACGAAGTGGGCGCTGCCGATCACGGCTCCCAGGCCATCGATGCGTGTGGAGATGCCATGGGCGACCACATATTCGACCTCGGCGTGCAGCTCGTTGACGTGCGTGAGGCCGCGCCGCTTGGCCTCGGCCACGATGGCGCGCGCCATGCTGTGGGGGAAGTGCTCCTCGATGCAGGCGGCGTAGCGCAAAAGGGTGTCCTCCCCCACCCCCGTGAAGCTCAGCACGCGCTCGACCTGTGGTGACGCATGGGTCAGGGTGCCCGTCTTGTCAAAGACGACGGTGTCGGCGCCCGCGAGGGCCTCAAGGTACCTGCCGCCCTTCACGACCACGTTGCGACGCGACGCCTCGTCCATGGCGCTCATCACGGCCACCGGCATCGACAGTTTGATGGCACAGGAATAGTCCACCATGAGGACGGCCATGGCCTTCCCGACGTTGCGCGTGAGGGCGAGGATGGCGAAGAACGCGAAGAGGTTGAGGGGGACGAGCGCGTCGGCGAGGCGCTCCGCATCGCTCTGCACGCCAGCCTTGAGCTCGGCAGACTGCTCGACCATCGTAACGATGTCGTCGATGCGGGAGTCCCCGGGCGCAGCCGTCACGCGAACCCTGAGGTCACCGTCCTCGAGAGCAGTGCCTGCGAAGACCGTGGAGCCCTCTGCCTTGTGGACCAGGCGCGACTCCCCCGTCATGGACGCCTCGTCGACCTCGGCCTCCCCATCGACGACCTTACCGTCCACGGGAAGCACCGAGCCCGCCATGAGGTGGAGCACCTGGTCGCGTTCGACTTCGTCGATGGGTATGCAGACGTCACCGTCCTCGCCGGAGAGCCAGACGCTCTCGGCACGCGTGACGATGCCGTCCCTCAGCGCAAGGTGCACCCGGCTTTGGACGTGGCGCTCCATGGTGGACGAGAGCCCCAGCAGGAACATGATGGTGTCCGCCCCGTCGAAGCTCCCCCGCAGGAGCGATGCCACGACTGCGGTGGCATCGAGCACCTCGACGGTAATCCGACCGTCCAGCAGCCGCCTCAGCCCCTCGGCCACAAAGCCGATCGAACGCAGCACCGTCCAGGCGACGCGCAGGGGAGCGGGCAGGAGGAGGCGCCTCAGCAGGCGCCAGGCTGCCAGCGAGGCAATCTCGAGCCGAAAGCGGTTGTTCTCTGCCGCGACCTCGATGGCAGCGGAGAACCCCTCGATGCCGACCTGCTCGCGTGGCAGGTCCAGCACATCGAAGGCGTCTATGGCCGAGAGCACGCGTCTCCGCTCGATGGGATCGAACGCCACAAGTATCGACCCGTTTGCCGGATGGACCTCGGCATGGCGGACCCCCCGAGTACGCATGAGCGCGTACGCGACGCCACGAGCCTCCTCGTCGTCAAAGAGGCCGGCCTGCGTCCTGAGCCGAAGGCGACCCGGAATGTCGGAGACGATCCTGTACAGCATGGGGCTAGGCCTGGGCGCCCTCGGCATCGACCTTGGCGGTGACCTCCCTGCGGATGTCCTCCTCGACGGCCGCCAGGCGCTCCCTGACGGCAGCGTCGATCTTGGACTGGCGACGCGCCTCGGCGGTGGCGTCAGAGGCATCGTCGACAATGCTCTGCGTCTCCGCAGAGACGACCTCGGCAACCCTCATGGCGCCTGTCGTGACGGCGACGGCACCCCTGTGCAGGACACCCTTGGAGGCAAGACCGGCCACGCAACCAGCGGCAGTGGCCCCAGCAGCAGCGATCCAGAAGTGATGAAGACCCATATCCTTCTCTCCCTCTCCCGAGGGGGACGCCGTACGCGCCCCTCCACATGCGAAAAACTCTGGGGCAGACGGTATATGGTGCCCAAGGCGCACACAACTCCAAGCGGTCAAAGGCAATCCATTCGGACGGCCTTGGGACGGATCATGCGCAGGTTGCCCACCCGAGGAATCGGGCTAGCCCTTCCGGCATGCCTTGCGCCAAGCGCTCGGAGGACAGCCCATGCAGTCGCAGAAGGCTCGGGAGAACTTGGAGGGGTTGGAGTAGCCTACGGCCAAGGCGATCTCGGAAATGGGCCTTGAGGTCCCCAGCAGCAGGTCGGCAGCCCGATGCATGCGGTACGAGCGATACCATGCGTAGACGGGAATGCCAAAGGTCTCGCGGAACGACTCCTTGAGCACGGTCGCAGAGACGCCGCAGCGCCCGGCAAGGGAGGGTATGGTGAGCGCTTGGGCCACGTTGCGCACCATCTCGCCCTGCGCGGCATGTGCGATCTGCTCGTGCGTGCGTCGCGCACCCGCGACGCCAGGCGCGCCGACGCCGCCATCTCTTGACCCACCGTACGTGGGAACGGACGAGAGGTCCCGCAGGAGCTCGACGAGCTTGATCTTGAGGTATCCCAGCGCCCCATGCCGCGGGACGCAGCAGAGCTCGCCAAGCACGCGCATCAGCTCCAGGCAGTCTCCCAGGAGACGAAACGATGGGCCCTGGCTGACAAGGAGACGCAGGGCCTCCGTGTCGATCTCGAAGTCCTCGAACGTCACCAGGGTCTGACGGGGGAGGCGATGCGGGTCCAGAAGCACGAACGCCCCTGAGAAGGGCCCTGCGGGAGACACGCCCCCCTCACGTCCGCCACCCCTTGGGCACAAAAAGCCGTCACCGGTCGGGACGTGTCGGGAAAGGCCCCGGACGGACACTTCGCATGACCCGCTGCGGCAATAGCCGACAAGGAGCTGACCCTCGCGCCAGCAGGGTGACATGCGGACGTCGCGCACCGTCGAGTGCACGTCGGCCAGGACGAGCGCGACGCCTTCGATCGGCTCGAGCGAGACGCCGCAAGGCAGCTTGCCGAGGAGACCGTCACCCATCTAGCGGCCGATCCCTTGGGTGGCACGCGGCAGGAGGCCCCGAACCGCAACGGCGGCGGGCGAGACGGCGGCCGCCAGAAGCACTGCGTCAAAGGCGCTCATGTCCCTCTCCCCCCAAGCTAAGACCAACCACATCTGACAACGAAACGGTAGGGACGCACCACCCAAGGCCTCCTGGGCGGTGCGTCCCACGACTCACGGATCACAGACCATATCGTGGCTCGTGACCGACCCCCTTCGCCCGGAGGGGCACGACGGGGTCTAGGCCAATCGCCACGCGCTGGCAGCTACGCCGCGTCATCGACGAGGCTGCCGAGGATCTTCTCGTCCCTCTTGTCCCACTTGGGCGTGGGACGGAAGAGCTGGAAGAGCATGGCGGCGAGCAGGACGAAGGCCACGACGGTCCAGACGCCGAAGTTACCGAAGGCGATCAGCTCGTAGAACTGGTTGATGAACAGGCCGATGACCCAACCGAAGACGCATTCGTAGATGATGGCGAAGGCCGTCCAGGCGGCGGAGTCCATCTGCTTGCGAATGGTGCCCATCGCCGCGAAGCAGGGCGCGCAGAGCATGTTGAAGGCCACGAAGGCGCACATGGCACCGACGTGCAGCGTGCCCGCGACCGTGAACATGCCGGCAAAGCCCTGCCACATGGAGACCGAGTTCTCGGTCGCATCGCCCAAGCCATAGAGGACACCGAAGGTGGAGACCAGGTTCTCCTTGGCTATGAGGGCCGAGATGGTCGAGGCGGTCGCCTGCCAGTTACCGAAGCCGAGCGGGGCGAAGAGGAAGCTCAGGGCGCCGCCGACGCCCGCGAGGATGGAGTAGTCCATGTAGCCCTCGGGCACGCCCTCGGCGGAGGGCAAAAAGCCGAAGGTGTTGGAGCCGCCCTCCCAGCCGGAGATGCCAAAGTTGGAAAGTGCCCAGATGCCCACGGCTGCGGCGAAGATGATGGTGCCGGCCTTCTTGACGTAGGCGGAGACGCGCTCCCACACATGGAGCGCCCAGGAGCGGACGGCCGGGAAGTGGTAGTCGGGCAGCTCCATGACGAACGGCACGGGCTCGCCCGAGAAGGGCTTGGTCTTCTTGAGCATGACGGCGGAGACGATGATGGCGACGATGCCCATGAGATAGAACATGGGGGCGACCCACCACATGCCGGAGCCGCCGGCGAGGACGCCCATGACCAGCGCGATGATGGGCAGCTTCGCGGAGCACGGGATCATGGTGGTGAGCATGGCGGTCATGCGGCGGTCACGCTCGTTCTCGATGGTCTTGGTGGCGAGCACGCCCGGGACGCCGCAGCCCGACGAGACGATCATGGGGATGAAGGACTTGCCCGAGAGGCCGAAGCGACGGAAGACGCGGTCCATCACGAAGGCGACACGGGACATGTAGCCGCAGTCCTCGAGGAAGCAGAGCATCACGAAGAGGACGAAGATCTGCGGGATGAAGCCGAGGACGGAGCCCACGCCCCCGATGATGCCGTCGACCACGAGGGACTTTACGACGGGCGAGGCGCCCGCGGCCTCAAGGGCGTTGGTCGCGGCGTTGGGGATGGAGTCGACGAAGCCGTCGTAGTCATGCTGGTCGGGCTTGGCGGCGGCAACCGCCGCCGCGAAGTCAGCCGACGTGACGCGGTCGATGACCTGGAGCTCCTGGTCACTGTCTAGGACGGGCTCGCCGTCTGCGGTCTCGGAGGTGATGGGCTCGTCGTCGGTGTCGAGGTAGTTGCCATCCTCGTCGTGCACGGGGACGTCGGTCGCGACGACGCCTGCCTGGGCGGCCGCAGCCTCGAAGTCGGCGACGGTCGCCTCGTCCTCGGCAGTGGGCTCCTCGGCGGCAACGGCATCGGCGACGCCCTCCGTGTCGACGCCGGCCTCATCGGCGGCCGCGATATAACCGTCGATCTGGTCCGAGTAGTGATGCGACGCGTACTCGTCAGACGCCTCGCCGTAGGCCTGCTCGCTGGCGCCGTTCACGAAGAAGCCGTCGGAGAACAGGTTGTCGTTGACCCAGTCGGTCGCCGGAGTGCCCACGGCGACGAGCGCGATCCAGTAGACGAGGACCATGGCGGCCGCGAAGATGGGCAGTCCCAGCCAGCGGTTGGTGACGACCTTGTCGATCTTCTGGGAGCGGGTCAGCTTCTTGGGGGCCTTCTGGACGCAGGCATCCATGACCGTCGCGATCCAGTCGTAGCGATCGGAGGTGATGATGGACTCCGAGTCGTCGTCACGGTCCCTCTCGACCGCGGCGATGAGGGGCTCGATGGCGGCGAGCGTCTCCTGGGAGAGGGAGAGGGGGGCGATGGCATCGGCATCACGCTCGAAGACCTTGATGGAGTACCAGCGGGAGAGCCCTGCGGGACAGCTGGACGAGATGCGCTCGGCGATCCTTGCGAGCACGTCCTCGACGTCGTCCGAGAAGCACCTGACCCCCTGGGGGGCCACGTTCTTCTCGCCAGCGGAGATGGCCTCGCCGACCAGCTTGTCGAGGTTCTGGTTGCGCAGGGCCGAGACCTCGACCACGGGAACGCCGAGCATCTTGGAGATGGCCGCCACATCGATGACGTCGCCGCGCTCCTTGAGCAGGTCGCACATGTTGAGGCCCACGACCACGGGACGGCCGGCCTCGAGCACCTGCGTGGTGAGGTAGAGGTTGCGCTCGAGGTTGGTGACGTCGATCAGGTTGATGACGGCGTCGGGGCGGTCGTTGACGACGTAGTCGCGGGAGACGACCTCCTCGGGCGAGTAGGGCGAGAGCGAGTATATGCCGGGAAGGTCGACGAAGGTGACGTCATGGTTGGCCTTCCAGGTCGCCATCTTCTTCTCGACGGTGACGCCCGGCCAGTTGCCAACGTAGCCGTTGGAGCCGGTGAGCTCGTTGAACAGCGTGGTCTTGCCACAGTTCGGGTTGCCGGCGAGGGCAATGTTGATCTTGTCAGACAATATAGTGCCTTCCTGCGAGTGCATCCACAATTGTTACCTTGACCATACTATTTGTTAGAATTCGGTAACTATTGGACCGAAAAAAAGAGCCACGTGCGAAGCCATCGCGACTGCGACTCCGCCTACGCGTTAGCCTTGGCGACGTCCGTGACCTCGACGCACTGGGCCTCGTCCTTGCGGAGCGACAGCTCGTAGCCACGGACGGTGACCTCGATGGGGTCGCCGAGGGGAGCCACCTTGTGCACCAGGACGTGGGTGCCCTTGGTTATGCCCATGTCCATGATGCGGCGCTTGATTGCGCCGGTACCGGAGAGCTTGGAAACCGTACAGCTCTCCCCCACCCTCACGTCTCTGAGACTTGCCATCTTTCCCCCTATACCTTCATCCGCCCGAGGGCGGCGTGTACAAAACCCGCAGAGACCGGCACCCGCCCGCAGCTGGCTAGCAGGTGACGATCTTCATCGACATCTGACGGCTGAGCCCGAAGGTGGCGCCCTTGACGCTCACGACCACGTCACCGTTGACGCGCGAGACGACCTTGACCTCGGCGCCCTGGACAAAGCCCAGCTCCGACAGGTGCTGACGGAGCTCGGCCGTACCACGGACCTTGGCGACGCAAACGGTCTCGCCCTCGGCCACCAAGGCAAGCGGCAGCTGTGCCCCGCTCAGGCGAGACTGTGCGTCAAAGTCCGCACCCACTACACCCATCGTCGCTTCCACATCTGCCTCCTTGGGCGCTCGTCCAAAATAAGCTCAGGGTAACTAACACAAAGTAGTATAGGGCTTACTCGCGGACAGGCAACCCAGGGAGCCAACTTCCCCACACAGTCCCCTCGGCGGATGTCCCAAAAGACATGGCACGGAGCCCCGGTGGTGCGGGTGGCCCGTCACCCCGTGTTCTGCAGACCGGCGGACACCCCGGAGACGGTACAGAGGATGAGGTAGATGAAGCGCTCGCGTTCCTCGGGGGTGAGCTTGTCCCCCTTGGTGCGCATCGTGGCGAGGGCACGGGCCTGCATCACGGAGAGCACGTTCACGAACGGCAGGCGCATGCGGATGACGGGCCCCAGGACGCGACGGTTCTGGAGCGGCCAGTCGTTGCCGGTGATGGCGAGCACCCACTTCCTGGTGAGGGCCATCTCGTCGAGGACCTTGGCGTTTAGATCCTCGCGGTCGCCCAGCGCGAGGTACATCCGCGCGATGCGCTCGTCGGTCTTGGAGAGCGACATCTCGATGTTGTCGACGAACGTGGTGAAGAGCGGCCACTCGGCATAGGCCTCGCGCAGGCGTTCCAGGTCGCCGAAGCGCTCGCAGGCGCTGCCCAGGCCATACCAGGCGGCGAGGTTGGTGCGCGCCTGGGACCAGGAGAAGATCCAGGGTATGGTGCGCAGGTCGTCGAGGGACTTGGCGCCCAGTCCGCGCTTCGCGGGACGCGAGCCTATGGGCATGAGGCCGATCTCGGTCAGCGGGGTGACGGTCGAGAACCATGCGGCGAAGCCCTCGGTCCCAAGGAGGTCCAGGTAGCGCTCGCGCGAGGCACGATCGAGCTCAAAGGCGAGCTCGGCGTACTTGTCCGTGGTCTCGGTGTTGATGTACTCGATGGCGGGCGCCGACTGCAGAAGCGTCGCGCCGGCGACGGACTCGACGTGGCGGCGGGCCAGGGTGGGGTCCCCGTAACGGGCGAAGATGACCTCGCCCTGCTCCGTCAGCTTGAAGCGGCAGTTGACGGAGCCCTTGGGCTGCGAGAGGACCGCACGGTTGGCGGGGCCGCCGCCTCGGCCGACGGCCCCGCCACGACCGTGCATCAGCACGAGGTCGATGTTGTTCTCGTCCGCCCACCGGGCGATGCGCTCCTGGGTGGCATGCAGGACCAGGGTGGCGGAGGTGGGGCCGGCGTCCTTGGAGGAGTCGGAGTAGCCGAGCATGACCTCCATCCTGCGGCCCGTCTGGGCCAGGCGGCGCTGGACGTCCGCGAGCTTGATGACCTCGTCCAGGGTGTCGACGGCGTTCTCGAGGTCTTCGACCTGCTCGAACAGGGGGATGACGTCGAGGGTGGGCACGTCCTGCTCGTGTGCGAACGCAAGGCGCGCGAGCTCGTAGACGTCTGCGACGTTCTGGGGGCTCTGCGTGAACGAGATGATGTAGCGTCGCGCCGCCTTGACGCCGTTCTTGCGCTGTATGGAACCGATGGCGCGGAAGGTGTCCAGGACCTCCTTGGTCATGGGCGCGAGCTCGCCCCGCTCGCCCCAGCGCCCATGCTCGCGAATGTCGGCAAGGGCACGGGAGTGGACCAGCGAGTGCTGGCGGAACTCCATCTCGACCATGTGGAAGCCGAAGGTCTCGGCCTGCCAGATGAGGCGCTGGAGGGGGCCGTAGGCCGTGCGGACGGCGCCGGCATGGGCAAGGGAGTGCTGGACGACGCGCAGGTCGGCTATGTAGTCCTCGGCCGAGTCGTACATCATGTCCGCCGTGCGGCCGATGGTCGCCTCGAGCCTGTTGGAGATCACGATCATGACCGCACGGTGGAGCTCGGAGGCGGAGACCTCGAGCGCGTGCGCGGTCAGGACCTCGCTCATCTCGACCTGATGGTTCCAGAGGTTGAGCAGCTGGTCGGAGGGCTTCGTCGAGGACGCGTCGAGCGTGAGGTTGCGGCCCGTGCGATAGGTGGCCTCGGTCAGGGTCTCGAGCATGTGGGTACGGAACTTCTCGGCCACCCTGCGGCTGACCCTGGCGGTGACGTTGGGGTTGCCGTCGCGGTCCGAGCCGATCCAGCTGCCCGGGTGGAAGAACGCGGGGCAGATGGGCGCCACGGTGCCGGCCTTCTCGCCCAGCTCCCAGTCGTCGAAGCGGCGATAGACCTCGGGCACCATGTCGAAGAGCGTGGCGTCGAAGATGTCGAGGATGGTGTCGGCCTCCTCGACGGGGGTCGGCTTCTTGATGGCGATGGGCGAGGTGCGCAGGAGCGCGTCGATCTCCTCGAGCATGCGCCGCTCGTTCTCGGCCAGCGAGGCGCCGCCCAGCCGCGGGCGCTCCTCGAGCAGGGCGGATATGCGACGGATCTTGCCCTCGACCGCCTTGCGGCGGGCCTCCGTGGGATGCGCGGTGAAGACGGGATGGAACTCCAGGCGGTTGAGCAGGGCCAGGGCCTTGCCGCGCCCGCACTCGTCCACCAGCTGGTGGTAGGCAACCGTGATGTCGTTGATGGGATCCTCGTCCTCGGTCGTGGGGACGGCCTGCTCGCGGGTGCGCAGGGACTTGACGCGATAGTTCTCCTCGCAGATGTTCGCCAGGTGGAAGTAGGCCGCGAATGCCCTCGTCAGCATGGTCGCGGGCCCGACGTCCAACGAGTCGATGATGGAGACGGCGTCGGCGAAGGCGGCCGCGCGGCCCTCGCTGTCGATGCTGGTGGCATCCTCCTCGATGTTGGCACGGATGGCGTCCGCCAGCAGGGCGTCGAAGGCATGGCGCAGTTCTGGGTCGTACTCGGTCAGGACCTTGCGCACCAGGCGCAGGAAGAGCGCCATGTTCTCCTTGAGGTCGTCCGGGATGTGGACCTGGGACAGCGCCGTTCGGGCGGCCGCGCGCTCCAGCTCGGCCTGGTTGACCCCAACCTCCGCCGCAGCTGCGGCGACCTCGTCCTTCAGTCGATCGACTTCAGACACTGTGCCTCCTTCTTGCCCCATTCTCGCTCCGCCGACGCGGGCACACGTCTCTACAAAGAGAATTGCGTCCCCTACCTTACAGTGCGCCCGTCCCACACACACCGCCGCCAGGACGCCGAAACTCAATATTCACTGGATGTGAACGTTTGCGAGACATCCGCAGGCGGCAGGCATACGCCCGCAGGCGGCATTTCGCACAGCCCTACAATGGGTGACCGGGAAGGTTACCGTGTCACGGCGGCCCTGCGGCGCACCGGCGGCAGGGACACCTCGCGCGGCCGGCGGCGCTGTGGTGCGGGCCACCCGTCGCTGCGCCGCCCATAATGTCACCAGCACGCCAAGGAGTCCCATGAGAAACCCGCTCGGCCACATCCGTGATACGCGCAGCCTGGTGGGTGACTGGTGGGACCGCCTGATAGGCGCCGTGTACTCCGGCTCGCTCGCCGACCAGACGGCGCGCTATGCGGCGCACAACGCCAGGCGCGACTACCTCTTCAACAGTGCGGGCCTGGCACTGTGGGGCGTGCTCTTCCCGCTGCTCACCATCATCGCCACGCAGCTCGTCGGGGCCGAGGCCGCCGGTCGCTTCTCCATGGCCTTCGTGATCGCCAACCTGCTGCAGTTCATCGGTATGTACGGGGTCCGCACCTACCAGGTGTCGGACGTGGACGAGATGGACTCCTTCGGCGCCTACCAGATCCAGCGCGTCGCGTCGTGCGCGCTCATGGCCGCGGCGTGCTGGCTGTGGTGCGTCGTGCGCGGCTACTCGGGCGAGATGCTCTCCATCTGCCAGGGCGTCTTCGCCTTCCGCATCGTCGACGCGCTGGCCGACGTGTACGAGGGGCGCCTTCAGCAGTACGACAAGCTGTGGCTCGCGGGGGTGTCGCAGGCCCTGCGCTGCGGTGCGGCTACCGTCGGCTTCACCATCGCGCTGCTGTTCACGGGAAGTCTGTCCATCGCCTGCCTGGCCCTCGCCATCGCCGCCGTGGCGTCGCTGGCCTTGGTGAGCGTGCCTCTCGCCTACTTCGAGACGCCGCGCTCGCGCGCGTGGGAACTCGTCGAGCTGCGCGAGATCTTCGTCGAGTGCCTGCCCGCATTTGCGGCGCAGTTCCTCTTCTCGCTGATAGAGACCGTACCCAAGTTCGCCATGGAGGGTATGCTGGCCTACGAGAGCCAGCTCTACTTCAACGCCATCTACTTCCCCGCGCAGGGTATCGCGATGTCCGTGGGGCTCGTGTACAGGCCGCAGCTGGTCCGCCTGGCCACCATCTGGGACGATCCTCGCCACCGCAGGCGCTTCGACCTCGTCGTGCTAGCCGTGGCGGGCATCGCCGTGCTCGTCACGGCGGGCGTGCTCCTGTTCAACGCGGCCGTCGGCGTTCCGCTCCTGAGGATGCTCTACGGACTGGACTTCGAGGGCTACCGCACGCAGCTCTACCTCATGGTGATTGCGGGAGGGATGTCCGCCGTGGCGGACTTCCTCTGCCAGATCATCACCGTGCTGCGCAGGCAGGAGGTCGTAACCCGCTCCTACCTGGTGACTTTTGGCGTATCGGTCATGCTGAGCCTCGCGCTCGTCCCCACGCTCGGCTTCGACGGCGCCGTATGGGCCTACGTCGTCTCCATGGCCACGCTCTTCGTGCTGCTCGTAGTCCAATACGTGCTGCTGCGCATGCGCAGGTAGCATGCGGGCCCAGGCGGCGCGCGGCATGATGTGGGATGCCACGCGGGCCGAATGGGGGCGCCGCATGGCCGGGCGAATGGTTGGGCGGACGGGGGCGCCGCATGGCCGGGCGGAACCGGGCGGAACCGGGCGGGAACTGGGCGGGAGTCCATCTCTGAGACCGAAAGTCACAGTTCTTCCTCTGCCGTCCATTAGGTAAAACCCAATGGATGACTAGAGAGATAGTGTGAGTGCCCTGCAGCCTATCACTCACAATTCTTCCCCAGCCGTCCACTTGGAACGGCGGGACGGACGTGTGGGGAGATATTGTGAGTCACTCCAACACCCTCACTCACAATTATTGCCCTGCCATCCACGAGACTTCGCCAAATGGACGGCAGGGCAACTTCTGTGAATCAAAATTTCATCTACTATCGGGGACCGAGCCCATCCTGACAACCCGTCAACCTGTTGCAGCTAGCACCGTCAGCCTGTTGCGGCTAGCAGGTGCCCGGCACAGCAGACCGCAAGCCTTCGGCCACGCCGATGGCCACGATCGAGAAGAGCCTCTCTGCGGCCGCGGCGTAGAGCTCCTCGGCGTTACCAAGCGCCTCCTCGAGCGGCATCGGCCCATCGGGCGTGGGCACCACGGCGACAAGTCCGTCGACATCCGCTGGTGACGTGCCCCTGGCCACGCCGCCCACGATTGCGACGCATGGCACGCCACGTCGCTTGCATGTGGCGGCCACGCCGGAGATCACCTTGCCGTGCGCCGTCTGGGAGTCAAGGCGGCCCTCCCCTGTCACGCAGAGCGCGGCACCCTCCAGGGTGGCGTCAAAACCGACGAGTCCGAGCACGCTTCCGATGCCGCTCTCCAGCGTGGCACCAAGAAACGCAAGGCAACCCGCACCGAGACCGCCCGCCGCGCCGGCACCGGGAACGTCGAACCCCTTGCCGAACGTCGCCTCGAGCACGTGTGCATAGCTGCGCATGCCACGGTCAAGCTCCTCCACGATTTCGGGCGAGGCGCCCTTCTGCGGGCCAAACACGAAGCTTGCGCCACCAGGTCCCACGAGCGGGTTGTCCACGTCACACATGGCATGGAAGCTCGCGGCTGCCACCCGCGGGTCCAGGCCGGAGGCGTCAATCGTCCCTACACGGCCCAGGTCTGCGCCGCAGCCCCCAAGCTCCCTGCCCTCTCCATCGAGGAAGCGCACGCCGAGTGCGCGGGCGCAGCCCATGCCACCGTCGTTGGTGGCCGAGCCACCGAGTGCGATGGTTATGTCCACGCAACCACGGGCAAGCGCATCGGCGATAAGTTCGCCCGTGCCATAGGTGCTCGTGAGGCGGGGGTCGCGCTCGGCATCGGTCAGCAGCGGCAGCCCTGAGGCGGCCGCCACCTCGACCACGGCGCGCCCACCCGGCAGCACGGCATAGCTGGCCACGAGTGGACGACCCAGCGGGCCGTGCACGCGTACGCTCACGACCTCTCCCCCACAGGCGTCCGCCACGGCCTCGGTCGTGCCCTCGCCGCCGTCTGCCATCGGCACGGCGACGCAGGCACAGTCTGGGAAGTGCCTCCTTGCAGCCTCCTCCAGGAGGACGGCGGTCTTCCGCGAGGAGAGCGTCCCCTTGAACGAGTCGGACGCGAAGACGAAGCGCGGTACTCTGATCATATCTACTCCTGCAGGAGCCTGACGGTAACGACGTTCGCAGCCGCGACGACAGGCGTCGCGTCCACCTCATTCTCCGCCACCTTGAATCCGCGAGGCTAGCTCAGCTACGAAGGTAGCATACGCCCGCACGGAGTCACTTCGATGGGGCCTGCGTTCCAGACCGTCGCCATCCCCCCCTGCCAAGGATGCCAAAGTCGCGGCAGACGCCCTCTGCCGCCGACGACCCCGTCACGCTGCCCCAGCGTCGGGGTGGGGTAGCTCGCTCATGAGCGCTATGGTGTTACCATGACGCGAAGACATCGTCACGAGAACTGCCACGAGAGACCGCTCACAGCCAGGAGGGACGCATGCCCACCACCCCGCGACATGGTGCGCACGATGCACGGCGCCGCAAGGACGAGGGTGCGTCTGTCTGGGCATGTACGCCGACACGCACTTCAGGGTCCGCGTCGGCACCTGCCCTGCAAAGCGCGCTTCCCAAGCGGCCGCAACGTGGCGGAGCGAGAAGGGCCCTGCTCTACCTCGTGCGAACGGTGCTTGCCCTGGCGGTGGTCGGCGGCATGGCCTTTGGCACCTACGTGCTCTACCTCGAGAGCCACTACACGCGCATCGCGGACAACACCCTGCTTGAGATCAACCAGGCAAACGCCACGGACGTGCAGCCGCAGCTGGTGGCAGGGCAGACCTACACCGCGACCACCTACAACATCGGCTTCGGTGCCTACACGCCCGACTACACCTTCTTCATGGACAGGGGCGCCATGGCAGACGGCACGGCCACTCAGGGCACCAGCTCGGTTGCGACAGGCGAGCAGTCCGTGCGGGACTGCACGGCAGGCGACATCGCGACCATGCGGGCGGCCGCAGGCGGCATGGCACCGGACTTCATGCTCTTCCAGGAGGTCGACGTCGACTCCGACCGCAGCTACCACGTCGACCAGCGGACGGCGCTCGCGGACGCCTTCCCCACCTACCAGTCGGTCTTCGCCTCCAACTTCCACGCGGGCTTTCTGGCCTGGCCGCCCACCAGCCCGCACGGCCGCGTGAGTTCCGGGCTGCTTACGCTGGCGGACGTGGACGTGACCTCGGCGCTCAGGCGCAGCTACCCGGTGGACGAGAGCTTCCCCACCAAGTTCTTCGACCTCGACCGCTGCTTCGAGGTCCTGCGCGTCCCCGTGTCGGACGGCCGCGAGCTGGTGCTCATAAACAGCCACCTGTCTGCCTACGACGAGGGCGGCACCGTGCGCGCGCGCCAGCTCTCCATGCTCGGCGCCGCGCTCTCGGCCGAGCGCGCGGCAGGCAACTACGTGATCGCCGGTGGCGACTGGAATCACGCGCTCTGCGGGTCGCTCGAGCTCTACCCCTCCCAGCAGCAGGTTCCCGACTGGGTTGCCACGCTTGACGACGAGGACCTCCCCGAGGGCTTCTCGGTCGTGAGGGCGGGGAACCTCGAGGAGGTCGCAAGCTGCCGTGGGGACGACATCCCCTACGAGCGGGACGTCACCTACACCGTGACGGTGGACGGCTTCGTCGTGTCGGACAACGTCAGTGCCACGGCGACCAACATCGACACCGGCTTCGCGACGAGCGACCACAACCCGGTGCTGCTCAGCTTCGCGCTGGGCGCCTAGAACGAGCAGCCGCTCCCATCGAGCGAGCAGGCGCCTCCGGCCGCGGACGTAGCGTCCTCCTCCTGCGCCGCCTTGTCCGCGCCAAACTCCCTGCCCAGGTAGTCGATGATGTCATTGGACTCATACAGCGCCTTGCCATCGACGAACAGGCAGGGGACCTGGCGCTTGCCGCCGTTCTCGATGAGGTAGGAGCGCGCGGCGGCGTCCGTGTCGATGTTGTGGGTCTGAAGTTCGATGCCGTTGGACTCCATGAAGGACTCGACCTTGGCGCAGTAGGGGCAGGAGGTCTTGACGTAGAGTTCGGGCTTCTCGGCCATGAGGGACTCGCTTTCGTGAGGGCCGGGCGCGAGGGACCGCCGTCCGGCTTGCTGTCATTGCAGAGGTGTATACCCGCACGAGGCGGATATGTACACACTCACCCCACCCGATCACCCCACTTGCGCACGCACCTGCCCTACTCGAGCTCGGACGAGCCCGTGTAGAGCTGCCAGTACTCGCCGCGCTGCGCCAACAGCTCCTCGTGCGTGCCGCGCTCGATGATGCGGCCGTGCTCCAGCACCATGATCGCATCGGCATTGCGCACGGTCGACAGGCGGTGCGCGATGACGAAGACGGTCCTCCCACGCATGAGGCCGTCCATGCCCCTCTCGATCAGGGCTTCGGTGCGGGTGTCGATGCTGCTCGTGGCCTCGTCCAGAATGAGGACCGGCGGGTCGGCGACCGCCGCACGGGCGATGGCGATCAGCTGGCGCTGGCCCTGGCTGAGGTTGGCTCCGTCTGCGGCCACCACCGTGTCGTAGCCCTTGGGCAGACGACTGATGAACGAGTCCGCGTTGGCGATGCGTGCCGCGTGCCTGACCTCCTCGTCGGTCGCATCGAGCCTGCCGAAGCGGATGTTGTCGGCGATCGTGCCGCTGAAGAGGTGCGTGTCCTGCAGCACGATGCCCAATGAGCGGCGCAGGCTTGCCTTGCTGATGTCGCGCACGTCGATGCCGTCATAGGTGATGACGCCGGAGCGCACGTCATAGAAGCGGTTGATGAGGTTCGTGATCGTGGTCTTTCCCGCACCGGTCGATCCCACGAACGCGATCTTCTGGCCCGGCTTGGCAAAGAGCGAGAGGCCCTCGAGCACCGTCTGCCCCTCGTCGTAGCCAAAGGTGACGTCGTAGAAGCGCACGTCGCCCGCAAGGGGGACGTTCTCGCCCAGCTCGGGGAAGTGCCAGCCCCAACCGGCGGCCCCTGCGGCCATGCGGTCGGCATCCAGCTCGTCGTCGCGCACGAGCTGGATGGTGCCCCGGTCCAGCTCGCCCTCGCAGTCGAGGACCGCAAAGACCCTCTCGGCGCCCGCCAATGCGGTAAGCAGGAAGTTGCCCTGCTGCGTCAGCTGGTTGATGGGCATGGCTGCCTGACGCACGAAGACCAGGTATGACGCCAGGGCCCCCACGTCCAGCGTCGATCCCATCGCCAGAAGGGCACCCACCATGGTGACGATGGCGATGTTGACGTACGAGACGGCGACGGTCACGGGGATCATCGTGGAGGCGTAGCCCTGGGCCATGGCACCGCTCTCGCGCATGAGCCCGTTCAGGAGGTCGAAGCCCTGCAGGCTCTGGGCCTCGTGGTTGAAGGTCTTGACGACCTTCTGGCCGCTCATCATCTCCTCCACGTAGCCGTCCAGCTCG
Source organism: Olsenella uli DSM 7084 (assembly GCF_000143845.1). Taxonomy (NCBI): domain Bacteria; kingdom Bacillati; phylum Actinomycetota; class Coriobacteriia; order Coriobacteriales; family Atopobiaceae; genus Olsenella; species Olsenella uli. The sequence continues at coordinate 1,570,590 of NC_014363.1, forward strand.
CCCAGGGCCTGCTGCTGAGCCGCAAAGTAGTGCCCACTGCGATGGCCCGAGTAGCGCACGTAGAGCGCTATCGCCGCGTCGCAGGCCAGCGTGATGAGCGTAAGGCGCCAGTCCAGCACCACGAGCAGCGTGAAGGTACCCACCGTCTGGATGAGTGCCTGCACCGCGTTGGCGAAGCTGTTGTTGAGCGCCTCCGAGATGGTGTCGACGTCGTTGGTGAAGTAGCTCATGATGTCGCCATTGCGCATGCGGTCGAAGAACGACAGCGGCAGGCTCTCTATGTGGGCGAGAAGGTCACGCCTGATGTCGTAGACGACCCTCTGCGCCGCACGGACCATGGTCTGGGTGTAACCCCAGGCAGCCAGGGAACCCAGCGCGTAGATGGCCGCCGTGAGGATGACCAGGCGGACGAATCCCTGGTAGTCACCTGCGCCCACCGCGTTGACGACGGGCTTTATCATGTAGGTCCCCAGAAGTGCCGCAAGCCCGCTCGCCGTGACGAGCACCGCCACGGCCAGGAGCTGCACGCGCGCGTGGCCCATGTAGGCCAGAAGCGCCCGCAGCGTGTGGCGCAAGTCCCTCGGACGCGAGGGCGCCCCTCCCCTAGCAGCCATCCACGACCCTCTCCCCGTGGATGCCCGATCCTATCTGAGACTCATAGAGCTCCTGATAGATGGGATCGCTTGCAAGCAGTTCGGCATGCGTGCCCACGGCGTGGACGCACCCGTCGTCCAGGATCACAATCTGGTCGCAGTCCATGACCGAGTTCACGCGCTGCGCCACGGTGATCTTCGTGACGTCCGCAAGGCCCGCGAGCCCGGCACGGATCCTAGCATCGGTCGCCATGTCGACGGCGCTCAGCGAGTCGTCGAAGACCAGCACCTTGGGACGCTTGAGCAGGGTCCGCGCTATGGAGAGGCGCTGCCTCTGACCACCCGAGACGTTGTCGCCGCCCTGCCCCAGGTCCGCGTCGAGGCCACCTATGCGTTCGAGGAACTCGTCCGCACAGGCGATGCGGCAGGCCTCGAGCAGCTCCGCGTCCGTGGCGTCGGGATTGCCCCAGCGCAGGTTGTCGCGGACCGTCCCCGAGAAGAGCACGCTCCTCTGCAGGACGACGCCCACGGCATCGCGCAGGGCCGCGAGGTCGTAGTCGCGCACGTCTCGGCCACCCACGCGCACGGAGCCCGAGCTGACGTCGTACAGGCGTGCGACGAGCTGCACGAGGGACGACTTTCCCGAGCCCGTGGCCCCCAGCACGCCAATCGTGGACCCGGCGGGGAAGCTGAGGCTTATGTCCTCGAGAACGTCCTTTCGTGCGTCGGCATGATACTTGAAACTGACGTGGTCGAAGACGACCGAGCCGTCCGCGACGGTGGTGGCGGCACCCTCGGCCGAGCTGATCGCGGGCCTCTCGTCCAGGACCTCGCGCACGCGACGGATGCTCGTGAGGGCACGGGCCAGGAGCAGGAAGACGCCGGAGATCATCATCAGCGAGTTCATGATCTGCAGCACGTAGCTCATGAAGCCCGTGAGCGTGCCCACCTGCAGCTCGCCGACCAGGATCAGGTTGCCGCCAATCCAGAGGATGGACACGCAGGTCACGTACATCGACACCTGGAAGACGGGGGTGTTGAGCACGGCACCGCCAAAGGTGCGCGTCGCCGTGGTGGAGTAGGCCCTGTTGACCTCGTCGAATCGCGCCTGCGTCCAGTCCTCGCGCACGAAGGCCTTGATGGCGCGGATGGCACGCAGGTCCTCCTGCAGAGCGTCATTGAGCCTGTCCATCACGCCTTGCAGCACTGCGTAGAGCGGGCCCACGTGACGCACGATGAGGAAGAGCACCACCGCAAGAAACGGCAGGACGACGCAGAAGATCACGGCGAGGCGAGCGCTCATCACGAACGAGAGCACCAGGCCCATCACGAGCATGGACGGACCGCGCAGCATGGGTCGAAAGCCCATGACCAAGGCGTTCTGGATCACCGTGACGTCGGTGGTCATGCGCGTCACGAGGGACGAGGACTCGAAGGAGTCCAGGTTGGAGAAGGCGAAGTCCTGGATGTGGGCAAACTCGGCGCGGCGCAGGTTGGCGCCCAGACCCATGGCAGCACGGGCCGAGAGGCGCGCGTAGCCGCCGCCCAGGGCAAGCGCCGCCAGCGCGCAGCCCAGCATGGCCGCCCCGCGGGTCCAGACGATGGAGGCGTCACCTGTCGCGAGCCCGTCATCGATGATGGAGGCCATCAGGAGCGGGATCAGCAGCTCGAGCACCGACTCGAAGAAGACGCAGATGCCCGCACCCACAAAGTCACGCCGATAGGGGCCAAAGCTTCGCGCGATGAACGCAATGTCACCCACGGACGGCCACCTCCTCGCACCGAGCCAGGACGTTGCTCTCGGGCGGAGGCGCTCCTTGCTACAGGGGATTTCTTTAACCGATTTTTCTAATCGATTTCTTTGTCACCCAAACGATATGCCTGTTGGCTGGCATGTCAACTCATGTGGTGATGCGGTGTACAGAGACTGCCGTACAATCGAAGAGAGCTTTCGTTGATAGGCGGGAGGATCCATGGACGCAAAGTCGCTCAGCAGCAGGATCTCGAGTCATCGACGCGTACTTGGAATGACACAGGCTGCCTTGGCACAGATGCTTGGCGTAAGTGACAAAGCTGTAAGTAGGTGGGAACGAGGAGTAGGGTTCCCCGACGTTACATTACTTGAACCCTTAGCAACAGCCTTACAAATTGATTTGAGCGAATTAGTTATCGGCCCATGCGAGGTTGGCGCCTGCACCGAGGATGCCCACACTGAAACGGCTGATGCCGAGGAATCTAACGATAAGGGTGCCAGCGTCGAGGAAATCTCGAAAGACACTCCTCTTAATCAACCATACGTAGACAGAGTGACACAGTCAGGCATAGCTTTGCGAACTGATAGGCTATCGAAAACATCAACAGCACCAGAAAAGAGACCGACGCTAGGTAAAAGACGACGTCTCGTCAAAGCTGCTGCATATATTGCAGCAGCTACGTTTACGGCATTAATTGCAGCGTCTGCTGCCATCAGCTTGAGATCTCCATCAGAGGAGAATGTAATCGCATCAAACACGACAGCGGGAGGTTTCATAAACTCCGAGGGGCATGACGGCGTACCGTCAGCAAATACCAGCTCAAGCAACAACTCAAACGATAAATATGTATCCGAAGAAGACGGGGAGCTTGCACGTGAACAACAGGAATGGCGTGTTGCAAATCATATAGACACGAGCGAAGACCTAGAGTGGGATGCCGTCACACGAGATGGTATAACCGCTTTTGCTGCAGAGGTTAAGGTTCGTAATGTCTGTCAGACATCGTGTGATAAAACATTCGATCCTGACCTAGTTTCTGGCATAACAAAGCTGCGCCTCTCTGAGGACAAAGCGCAGCTTCAAATCGAAATTCAGGGAACATATATCGATGGCTCACACGGTACCTGCACGGCGATAGTAGTGGGTAACGAAGCAGAGCCTTACGTGCAGGAGCTACAAATCAGACATGTATAAGAATAGGTATATCTACCATACCTTGTAGTTACACCTATACCTTGAAATATTTCCATAGTCACCTTTGGGCGAATATCCCATGTATGATTCAACGAACGAATCACTGAGGCGTGCATATGAGTGTGTATAAGTAAGTTTTTTATATGTCTTTAGAAACCCCGATACGTAAGATCCACTCGCGCTAGATGGCTTGAAGTTGCAGTAGGTATCAAGAACGTCTGCCATCGGAGCTCTAAGAATAGGCGACGCAGCATAAGCCGTGCTTGGAATAGAGAGCGCTACGCTGGCGGCAACCAAGAACGCTCCCCAAATTACTACAAACCTACGAGATATACACTTTGTTGATGACATCATTTTTTACCTCTTCTCAACTTTTTTCAGTTTCCGCACTAGCTGCTTGTCCCTCCTCTCTCATCCCGTATGTCTCCTCAAACACGATGTGTGAAGGGTTGTCCCGCCTCACGAGCACCGGGCCTTCATGAACGAAGAGAATGAGCTGGTCGCAAAGCTCGTCCACGTTATCAAGCAAGTGCGAGGACATAACAATACAGGTGCCATTGGCACGTAGTTGCCGGATGAGGCTCGAGAGCAGAAAAGTCTTTTGTGGGTCGAGTGCATTCATGGGCTCATCAAGCAGCAGATAGCGTACCTGCGCCATACGCGCCATGGCAATCGTCACCTGCTGGCACATGCCCTGAGAGAGCTTCGTGACACGACGGTCGAGAAAGCCCGAGATCCCGCACTCGCGAGCAACATCATCGACATCCAGCGACGATTGCCAGGCGCTTCTCGCAAGCTCGAGGTGCTCCCGTACCGTTGCCCCTTCGCAGAGCATACCGCCCTCACCGGGAACATAGAGTGCCATGCGCCTGAATGCCGCATCCTCACAAGAGATACCATTGGCGGTTGTCGCACCGCGCCGCAGGCAGATTCTCTCGCCCACAAGAGCGCGCATGAGGGTGGTCTTGCCGCAACCGTTCGGCGCGATAATGCCGATTGACGAGCCTTCTGCTAGTACTAGGTTCACGCTGGGAAAGAGCATCCTGCCACGATACCCTACGGCTATACCATCTGCCACAAGCGCGTGTTGTGCAGCAACTTTTGCATGGATTCCGGATTGCGCATGTGCTGCTGCGTGGGCATTCTCGCTGATAGTTCGTTGCACCCGAATGCGAGACATCGCGCCGCGCACTACGAGTACAACCACAGAAATAAGGACCGTACACGCTACCAGCACCACGAGCGCATCAAAGATCGTCAGTCTCTCCAACGGCATGCTGTCGTGACCGATTGCGTACATTGGGCGCCCCACAATATCCGAAATACGCAGGTATGTGATAGGCAGCCAACGAATACTGCCCGCAAGAGGCGAGGTGGTACCAAACAGATCAGGAACCATGGGCGATAGCGCAAGGACGCCCGCCAACGCAGCCCCCACAACAGGCCTTCTTGTAGCAACAAGGGCTGCGCAGGACACAGAGCTCAAGAAAAGGGTCGACGCTGCCACGAGCACAAGAATCTTAAGCGCCATAGCACCTAGGGTCGTGGTGACGATCTCTCCTCCCTGAAACAGTGCGATGGGATACTCGGGACTGCCAAGCCCATTGCGCAGCGCAAAAGAAACAAGACAGGGCAGCAGGGAAATTAAAGCCACCATGATGGCGACGAGGGACGAGGCTAACCACGCATCGAAGAAGTAGCGCCACTCAGGCAAAGGAAGCCGACCCGCCAGACGGTCCTTGTCTATCGCCCTTGCGCAGAGCGCTGCCGTCGCGATGGCAGGGACAAGCCACAATGTACCCGGTACCCACGAGAAAGCATCAACGAAGTAATAAAGTGCCGTCTCTTCTTGCTCTGAACCGAACACCTGCACACCATCGTACGAACTAAGTAGGTGAGCGTAAGTGGAGAGAAACTCCATATCCTGCCTGTCAGCCGAGAGGTAACCTGCGTCATACTCCTTCAGCTGCACGTCATAGTAACTGGCGAAGTAGCTTAGACGTTCCTGGTCACTTTGCGCGGAAACCACACTGCGCAGCAGCTCACGCTCCTTGTTGGTATATGCCAGCAGTTCTGCGGGAGCCGTATCGTAGGCTCCAGAAGACACACCTTCATCAAGAATTTGCAGGGTTTCTCGCGCGCTCGCACTATCAAAGTTGTAACTCATCCCACTTGCGTCGAACATGAGGGGCATGGCAAACGCGAGTGCAAGGATAATCGCCAGCGCGTAAGGAATGGGATTTCTCAGCAGGATGCGAACGAGGAACCTGGTACGACTCATAGCTGCCTCCCTCATCGTAACTAGGGCGAGCGTAGTACGACGAGCCTATGGCGGCAATCTACGATCCGTTGACGGGATAACGGCTATCATCTATGGGTCGTTACCTGGTCATTCTCAGATGCGTTGAGCGTATGCGAATGACGCGCAGGTAGTGCGAGCGGTGCATGAGAAGCGCACGGGCAGTGCGCGAGAAACACGCGGGCGGTGCGTCCAAAACTGTTTTGCAACTTTCCGGGCGTTTGCCCAGGAAAGATTTTGCCCATTGGAGCAACTTCCTGCGGGAAGTTGCTCGTTTTACAAAGAATGACTGGTAGACGGTGGTGCGAGTTTTACAACTTTCTGCAGAAAGTTGTTCGCTTGGGAGGCGCGGACATGGAGCATGCGGATGGTGGCGCGCGGGGTGCGGCTAAAATCCGAACCCCGGCACGCACCCCCACGCGCTACGCTCTTCTCCCCTGCTACAGCAAGCGGAGCGAGACCTCCTTGAGCTGGCGACCGGACACCTCGCCCGGCGCGTCGCTCATCAGGTCCGAGCCGCTCGAGGTCTTGGGGAACGCCATGACCTCGCGGATGGAGTCCGATCCCGCAAGCAGCATGCACACGCGATCGAGTCCCAGCGCGAAGCCGCCCATGGGGGGCGCACCGAACTTCAGGGCCTCCATGAGGAAGCCGAACTGCTCCCGTGCGCGCTCCTCGGTGAAGCCCAGCTTCTCCAGGATGCGCATCTGCAGGTCGGCATCGTGGATGCGCATGCCGCCGCCGCCCGCCTCGAAGCCGTCCATCACGAAGTCGTAGGTGTGAGAGCCCACGGAGAGCGGGTCTGCGTCCAGGAGCTCGACGTCCGCCTCCATCGGCTGGGTGAAGGGCTGGTGCTCGGCGGCATAGGCACCGCGATCCTCGTCCCAGTGGAAGAGCGGGAAGTCCACCACCCACAGGAAGTCGTGCCCCTCCCGCACGAGACCGAGCGCATCGGCCATGTGGCTGCGCATGCCGCCCAGGATCTCGTCGGCCGCAAGGCGGCCCTCGACGGCAAACATCACCAGGTCACCTGGCTCGACGTCCATCTCGGCCCTCAGGGCCGCCATCTCCTCGTCCGAGAAGAACTTGACGATGGGGCTCGTGACGCTGCCGTCCTCTCTGAAGGCGATGTAGGCCAGGCCCCTCGCGCCGAAGGCAGACGCGACGTCCGCCAGCTTGTCGATCTGGGCGCGGGGCCACTTGCCGGCGCCCTTTGCGTTGATGGCCTTGACGTAGGTCTTGGGATCGGTGGCGGCGCTGGAGAAGAGCTTGAACTTGGACGACGAGAAGATCTGCGTCACGTCATGGAGCTCCATGCCGAAGCGGGTGTCGGGCTTGTCGGTGCCGTAGGTGTCCATGGCCTCCCAGTACGGCAGGCGGCGCAGGGGCAGCTGCATCTGGACGCCCACCTTGGAGAAGGCCTCGGCGAGGACGTCCTCGAGCGCGGCCATGACGTCGTCCTGCTCGACGAAGCTCATCTCGACGTCCACCTGCGTGAACTCGGGCTGTCGGTCGGCCCTCAGGTCCTCGTCGCGGAAGCACTTGGCGACCTGGTAGTAGCGCTCGACGCCACCCACCATGAGCAGCTGCTTGAGCAGCTGCGGAGACTGCGGCAGCGCATAGAAGTGACCTGGCTGCGTGCGGCTCGGCACCAGGAAGTCGCGGGCGCCCTCGGGCGTGGACTTGAAGAGGGCTGGCGTCTCCACCTCCATGAACGCACGGTCGTGGAGGGCCTGGCGGATGGCGAAGGTGAAGTCGGAGCGCAGCCTGAGGTTCGCCATCATCTTGGGGCGACGAATGTCCAGATAGCGATAGCGAAGACGCACGTCCTCGGCGGCGTCCACATGGTCCTCGATCTGGAAGGCGGGGGTCCTTGCGGTGTTGAGCACCTCGATCTCCGAGACAAGCACCTCGATCTGACCCGTGGCGAGCTTTTCGTTGGCCTGCCCCTCGGGGCGCTCGCGCACGGTGCCCACGACCTTGATGGGCCACTCCGAGCGGATGGTCTCCGCCGTGTGGAACGCGATGCCACCGGAATGCTCGGGGTCGAAGGAGACCTGCGTGACGCCCGCACGGTCGCGCAGGTCGACGAAGATCAGGCCACCGTGGTCGCGGCGATGCCATACCCAACCGGTAAGTGCAACCTCGCGCCCGATGTCCTCGCGTCGCAGCTCGCCACAGGTATGGGTATGCATGCTGTGGGAATCCATGTGAATCCTCCCGTCTCTGCCGCCCCGTGCCGTGCGGGCGGGCTCCCAGCAGACAGCGCGCCGGCGTAGACGGCGTCGGCGCACAGGGTTTCACATAATAGCAGCATCGGATAGCCGAGAGGCCCATGTTCGCAAGGTTGGCCCATCGCGAAACCAAGCTGTCACGCTCGACCGCCGCCAGCCTGGGCCGAGCATCCATCCGCATGTGCGACCGCCCGTCTGCGCAGACGGGCGCCCACACACCGTCCTGGCTGCCCCCGCATGTCCGACCGTCCGCCCACACAACCGCTCGCTGACGCTCGCGGTACACTCCCCTTGAAAAGCGCCTTGGCTTTCGTCTAGATTCTTGCGATAAGTCCAACGCCCCCAGAAACGTAGCAGCAGGAGGGAGTCCCCATGGCAGCTCACGACGACCTGGCCAGCACCGGAAACACATCCCCCGTCGCCCGGAAGCACGCAGGGCCGACCCCGCCCATCCCGGTGCTCGAGCGCGCCTCATCCGCACCCGATGCGGCCACCGCAGACGCGGGCGGCACAGGCACGGCCGTCACGGGCGGCACGACCGCCCCGACCGAGGCGATCCTCACGGACGGTGCCGTCGCTCCCGACGACGCCACCTCGGTGGCCCTGCGCAACATGGAGCGGCGTCGGCGCGCACGGCGGCGCAAGCGTCTCATACGGGTCGCCATCGTCGTGGGCACCATCGTGGCGCTGGTGGCCGGCACGGCGATCGTGAACATGTTGAACGCGGCGGGCGCCGGCGGCGGAGGGCCGGCGACGGCTGTCGTCACCCGTGGGGACCTCACGAGCTCGGTCAGCGCGTCAGGCAAGGCGGAGCCCATCTCGTCCACGGTCGTGACGCCCGAGGTCGACGGCATCATCGAGAACCTCCAGGTCGCCGAAGGCACCACCGTGAACGCCGGCGACGTGCTCTTCACGCTGAGAAACGACTCCCTCGACAAGGCGGTGCGCGAGGCCAGCCAGCAGGTGAGATCGGCGGAGGTGGGGGTCAGCGGCGCCCAGGCCTCCCTCGACAGCGCGAGGTCGAACTACAACACCGCGCTCAACGCCTGGAACAGCGCCCCTGACGGGGAGACGCAGGCCACCCTGACCGATCCTGACACCCTCTACGACGCCGTGGTGTCGGCCCAGTCCTCGCTCGAGGCCGCCCAGGTCACGCTCCAGGGCGCACGCGAGGCCTACGACGAGGCCGTCGCCACAGCCGGCAAGCGTACCGTCAAGGCACCCATCTCGGGGAGCGTCGTGGCCGTCGGAGCCGTCGCGGGCGCCTCGACTGCCAGCAGCGCCGCGCCGTCCCAGCAGGGCTCGAACACGCCCTTGGTGCAGATAGCCGACGTCTCGCAGATGACCGTCACAGCCCAGGTGAACGAGGTCGACATCTCAAAGCTTGCCGTGGACCAGACGGCGACCGTGACCTTCTCGGCACTGCCGGGGACCACTATGGACGCACGCATCACGCACATCGCCACCGTTGCTACGAGCGGCGCGGAGGGAGGCGCCGGCGTGGTGACCTACTCCGTGGAGCTCCTCATCCCCAACCCGGACCCCAGCCTCAAGCCGGGCATGACGGCCAGCGCCACCATCGTCACGCAGAGCGTGACGGATGCCCTCATCGCCCCCGTGGCCGCCCTCTCCACCCACGATGACGGGACCACCACCGTCGACGTCGTCACCTACGCCGCGGACGGCAGCTCCATCGAGTCCGTGGAGACCAGGGAGGTCACCGTCGTGGCCCAGAACTCCAATGATGCCGCAGTGGAAGGGCTCTCCGAGGGTGACGTGCTCATGCTCCCCTCGACCGACGGTGCCACGGGGATCGGGCCCCTGAGCGAAGGGTCTGCGGGCGGCTCCTCGGACACCGCAGGCGCGGGGCGCTAGCATGGCAGCCGTCCTCGAGGTCACCGACGTCCACCGCATCTACGAGACGGAGGCCGGCCTCACCCACGCGCTCAAGGGCGTCTCGCTCGCGGTGGAGCGCGGGGAGTTCCTCTGCATCATGGGCCCCTCGGGCTCGGGCAAGTCCACGATGATGAACATCCTGGGCTGCCTGGACACGCCCACCTCGGGCAGCTATCGCCTGGAGGGCATCGACGTCTCGACCCTGGACGACGACGAGCTGGCCGAGATCCGCGCGACCAGGATCGGCTTCGTGTTCCAGTCGTTCAACCTGCTGCCGCGCTCGACGGTGCTGCGCAACGTGATGCTGCCGCTCATCTACTCCGACTGCCCCGTCTCCGAGCGGGAGGCGCGCGCCGTCCGGGCCCTCACGTCGGTCTCCCTGCCCGAGCAGTACTTCGAGCACAAGTCCAACGAGCTCTCGGGCGGGCAGATGCAGCGCGTCGCCATCGCCCGCGCCCTGGTGAGCGACCCCGCCCTGATCCTGGCCGACGAGCCCACCGGAAACCTCGACTCGGCCACCGGCGAGATGGTCCTCTCCACCTTCAGGCGACTGCGCGGCGAGGGAAAGACTATCGTCCTGATCACGCACGACCCAGAGGTTGCCAACTGGGCGGACCGCACCGTGCACATCCGCGACGGGCGGCTGCTCACCGACGAGGAGGAGCGCGTCGCCGTGGCAGGCAGCATGACCGGAGGGAGGGGCCTCACATGAGGGCAACGGACCTCATCACGGAGACCTGGGAGGCCCTTGACGCCAACCGGGGGCGCTCTCTGCTCACCGTGCTGGGCATCGTCATAGGCATCAGCGCCGTCATCTCCATGACCGCGCTGATCGGCGGCATCAAGGAGGCCATGGTCAGCAGCCTGGGGCTCGGCCAGGCACGAGCCGTCTACATCACCCTCTACACGGGCGGCGACGTGACCCGGGACGACGTGAGCCTCATCGAGCGCTCAGTCGACGGCTACGAGTTCGTGACGGGCCTCTCGCAGGGCTCGGCCACTGTCACGACCGGGAAGAAGCAGGTCTCTGCGCAGGTGCTGGGAGTCAGTCCGGAGTACTTCTCGGCCGTCGATGCCAAGCCGCGCTCGGGACGCCTGATCAACGCCAGCGAGGCGGCCGGCATGGCCAACGTCTGCCTTCTGGATCAGAACGGCGTCAAGGAGCTCTTCGGCGATGTCGACGCGGACGCAGTGGGCAGGACCATCCGGATGGGAAACGATGACTACACCATCATAGGGGTGCTTCCCTCCAAGAATGCCTCCATGGGAGGCGGCATCGCCGCCTACGTCCCCCTCAGCACCTGCATGGCGCGTGTCACGGGCAGCCAGTCCATCGATCAGATCGTGGGGCTCGCGCGCGAGGACGTTGACGTGGAACAGCTGGTGAAGGACACGGACGGCTGGCTGAGGGAGCACTACGGCATCCCTCCCGAGACCGAGGGCTACGCGAACATGGACGTGAGCGGCGGCTACGTGTACGTCTACTCCATGAAGTCCATCGCCGACCAGCTTGATGCCACGACGATGTCGTTCCAGGTGCTCATGACCGCCGTGGCAAGCATCTCGCTTCTGGTGGGCGGCATCGGCATCATGAACATGATGCTCACCAACGTCACCGAGCGCATACGCGAGATCGGGCTGCGCAAGGCCCTGGGAGCTCGGCGCTCGGACATCACCCAGCAGTTCCTCCTGGAGTCCGTGTGCCTGTGCCTGGCCGGGGGTGTGATAGGCATCGTCTTCGGCTACCTGGGGGCGCTGGCGCTCTCGGGACTCGCATCGGGACTGACCGAGGGCATGAGCGTCACGCCGCAGGTCTCCCTGTCCGCCGTGGCGCTGGCGACGGGCATCTGCGTGGTCATCGGCGTGGTCTTTGGCTACTACCCGGCGCGCCACGCGGCGCGGCTCGATCCGGTGGAATCGCTACACTTCCAATAGGGGTACGGGCCCGAGGCGCAGGCGGAGACGCGGACGCGCGCTTCGGGTGGCGGGGGCTTCCAATGGCAGGCACTTCGAGTGGCAGGCACTTCGGACCTGCGAGCGCCCCAGATGCGCGATGATGGTGGCAGGGCGACGCGAGAGGAGGCGGGGCATGGCATACAGGGCGGCCATCTTTGACCTTGATGGGACCCTGCTTGACACCCTCGACGACCTCTGGCACGCCGTGAACTTCGCCCTCGGCCAGGAAGGCGAGCCCACACGCAGCCGCGACGAGGTACGGGCGTTTCTGGGCAACGGCGTCGCGCGGCTCATGCAGCTCAGCATGCCCGAGGGCAGCGACCGCGAGCGCACGGCACAGGCACTCGCCACCTTCAGGGAGTACTACGCGCACCACAACGCCGAGTTCACCGCTCCCTACCCTCAGATTCCCGAGCTGTTGCACGTGCTGGCAGGAGAGGGCGTGCTACGCGCCGTGGTCTCCAACAAGCCCGACGCGTACGTGCAGACCCTCGTGGCAACGCACTTCAAGGGGCTCTTCAACGCCGCCGTAGGCGAGCGGGCGGGCGTCCGTCGCAAGCCGGCGCCAGACGCTCTGCTCGCCGTGATGGACGAGCTGCGCTGCGCGCCTGACAACACGGTCTACGTGGGCGACTCCGAGGTGGACCTCCAGACGGCCAAGGCCGCTGGCGTCGGGTGCATTGCCGTGAGCTGGGGGTTCAGGGACCGAAGTTTCCTGGTAGGCCAGGGTGCCACGTCCATTGCAGACTCCACCGAGGAGCTCGCCGAGAAGATCTTGCTCTAGCCGCTCTAGCCCCACCGGGCACGCCGATCCCAGACGGAAACGCTTAGCCACAACTGGCATCCGCGTCAAGTGGTCCCCATCCACATGCCACTTGGGCGCGCTTGCCTAATGGAACCATCATTGATGAATAGTCCCAGGGGACGGGCGGTAGAATCTTGCCATCGGAAGCGTTTTCCTTCTTCAAAGGGACCTCTTCGGGAAAGGACGCATCATGGGTAAGAAGGCAGCTGAGGCACTTGAGATAAATTACGATGACCTGGCCGACTACCTGCACAAGAACCACTCGGTCTACATGCGCGTCGACAACGACGTTTACTACCTCACCGACGTCAACTACGAAGCTTGGCGTGCGCAGGACACCAGCCTGCGTAACTCGAAGAATCACTTCGTCGACTGCAGCGACCTGGTTCCCACGGTCGACGAGTTCCTCGCGCTTCCGTTCGTGAACGGCCGCACCATCAAGGATTCCTTCTCTCACGCAACGTTCTACGAGAGCGTGAAGGGTGTCAAGCAGCCGTAGGTTTGTCACAGCGCAGCGAATGTGGCGCAGCGAGCACCGCTGCAACGTGCCCGGTCGGTCGGTTCCGACCGGGCGCTATATTACCGCACGATGGCAAAGTTCGGTGGCAGGCGCACGTTATCAGCCCGCCAGGTCAAGTGATCTCAGCTCGGCTGGCGGGCCGCCGTATCCAGACGCGTCCAGATGCGGCGGAATCCCATCCCGAAAAACTGTATGCAACAAAATCGGCGGTTATGTGTGGATCAGATCCGTTTCACGGGCGCTTCCGCATCATCCCAAGATGACCTTCGATAGAACCGATTCTTATATCCGCTGGTCATAGCTATATAAATTAATTAATTTCTTGGAAACGGTGTGAGGGTGGATGACACTGACACCCGCAAGGCACACATAACTGTCAATTTTGTGTCATCCACATTCTCAATCACCCGCAAACCAGCGGCCGCAACCCACGACCGACCCGTAAACGCACCAACAGGCGAGCCGGCGCTCGCATTCGCCTGTTGGTGCATGCGCTTACCTGGGCAAAGACGCGTCGCGCGTCTCCTCAACCTCACGGTCCTCGTCCTGCTTGGTGAAGCCCCTCTCCAAGGCGGGGATCAGCATGCGATAGGCGTTCTCGGTCGCGTTCTCGTGCAGGGAGCGCTTGGCGTAGCGGTGGACGGCGCCCGTGCTCTTCTTGATGTTGACCAGCGTACCGGCACCTGCGACGCAACCACCCGGGCAGGCCATGCCCTCTAGCAGGTAGCCAGGGTACTTTCCCTTGACAGCGTCCTTCATCATCTTGCGGCAGTCCTCGAGGCCTTCCGCGTTCGCCACGTTGACCTCGCGATCGGGATAGCGACGGTGGATGGCGTTCACCACGGCGCTCGCAACGCCACCGGACACGGCGAAGTTGCGCCCATCCGCCGAGGCCACGTCGAAGTCGCTCTTGTCATCATCCTTGAGGGCCAGGTAATCGATGCCCCGGGCCTCCATCATGCCGGCCATCTCCTCGAAGGTGAGGACGAAGTCCACCTCGGAGCGCACGCTCCTGCGCATGGCCTCGAGCTTCTTGGCCGCGCAGGGCCCCACGAAGACGATCTTGGCGTTGGGGTGCCGTGTGCGAATCATGCGCGCGGTCAGCGTCATGGGCGTCAGTGCCATCGAGATACAGTCTGCATGCTCGGGAAACTCCTTCTTTGCCATGACCGACCAGGCCGGGCAGCAGCTCGTCCCCATGAACGGCAGCTTGTCGGGAACTTCGTCCAAGAAGTCATCGGCCTCCTGCACGGTGCAGAGGTCAGCGCCCAGCGCGACCTCCTCGACCCCCGAGAAGCCCAGGCGCTTGAAGGCCTCGCGCAATTTGCCCACGTTGCCCTTGCCGCCAAACTGTCCCACGAACGAGGGCGCCACGGCAGCGATGACCTCGTCACCGGCCAGTATGGACCAGATGACCTGGCCGATCTGGCTCTTGTCGGCAATGGCCCCAAACGGGCAGTTCACCAGGCACTGGCCGCAGCTGACGCACTTCTCGTAGTCGATGTCCGCCCGCCCATGCTCGTCCGATCCGATGGCGTGCATGCCACAGGCCGCGGCGCAGGGTCGCACGTGATGGTGTATAGCGTGGTAGGGACAGGTCCTCTCGCACATGCCGCACTGAACGCACAGGTCCTGGTCTATGTGGGCCCGCTTGTCCACGAAGCTGATGGCCTGCTTGGGGCAGATCTCGCGGCAGGGGTGCGCCAGACAGCCCTGGCACTGGTCCGTCACCGTGTACACGTTGTCCTTGCACGCGTTGCAGGCGAACTTGATCACGTTTATCAGAGGGGGCTCGTAGTACGCCAGGTCGCCGACCTCGCTGTTCGCGAAGCCCTCGCTGATGCGCGCAGGTCGGTCCACGCCCTGCAGCGACAGCCCCATGGCCAGGCGTATGCGTTCGCCGATGATGGCACGCTCCAGGAAGACGCTCTCGCGATACGTTGCCACATCGCCCGGCAGGATCTGGAACGGCAGCTCGTCGAAGCGTGCGTCGAAGTCCTCGTCCGTACCATCGGGATTGTCGTTGAGCGAATAGCAGACCCTCGCCACCTCCCGGAAGACGTCTCGACGGATCTTGGTCAGGTTGGTGTACACCCCACGCATGGTATCTGCCATGAGTCCCTCTCCCTGGACAACGGCACCCTCTACTCCCCCTGTTCCAGTATGGACCAACCGGATGCGTCCGCAGCCGAGAAGAACGCGTCGAATCGCTTGGGCCAGGCCGTCCTCAGGACGAGCTCCTCGCCCGTGACGGGATGTACCAGCCGCTCCTCGATGGCGTGCAGCATGAGGCCACCGGTGGCGCGACTGCCGTGCCCACCGCGCCCCGCACGGCCACCACACCCTGCAGGCAGGGCGCCGTAGAGCCTGTCTCCCACGATGGGATGCCCCGTCGACGCAAGGTGCACGCGAATCTGATGGCGTCGGCCCGTCCCAATCCTGACCAGCAGCAACGTATGGTCCCCGCGTGTGGCCAGAGGCCTTGCCCACGTGCGCGAGGACTTGCCGCCCGCACTCACGCGCATGCGACGGGCGTCGTGGCGGTCGCGCCCGATGGGGCGGTCGATCAGCATCGTCCCGGACGGCCATGGTCCTCGCACCACGGCAAGGTAGCGCTTCTCCGTCACGCGACCCGCCATGAGCGCGTCGAAGGCCGGCTGTGTCTCCTCGGCCAGCGAGAACAGCACGAGCCCGGAAGTCTCGACATCCAGGCGCTGCAACGCCTGGGGAACCAGCCGTGCGACTGAGTCGCGCCCCCCGTCCGGCATGCGACCGGGCGGGCCCTGACCGTCAGGCCGACCCTCGTGATCAGGCCGGCCCTCGCGGTCGAGCAGGCCCTGCACGCGTGCGGTCAGGGTCTCTCCCACGCCGCCGTCCGCATGCACCAAGATTCCAGCAGGCTTGTCGACCGCCAGCGCAAAGCGGTCGCGCCAGACCACCACGGGTTCGGCCTCGCTTGCGGGACCCGGCACATGCGTATGCGCGAATGCCAGACCAACCACGTCGCCTGGCGCAAGACGGCTCGCAGGCGCCAGCCCCGCACCGTCAAGAGACAGCCTCCCCCGTGCCAGCACGCGCGCTGACATCTGTCTGGAGCACGTCAGCTCGCGCAGCAGCTCGAGCGCAGAGACCGGCCGTGCGACCTCCAGCTCCATATGCGCACGGTCGCAGCAACGTAGCCGGAAGCTCTTATCGGCCACCTTCTCGGCCATGCTCAGGTCCTCCCCCGGTGCGCCAGACGCACCGCGTCGTCGGAGAGCTGCTCGTCCAGCAGTTCGCAGAATGACTCGATCACGCTCCAGACATGGGGAGCGGCGCGCCATGCCACGCTGATGGAGATCTGGGCTTCGGGACCCAGGCCGATGGCGCGCAGGCCGCGCGCGCCGCCGCCCCCGACGGCCAGCACGCTGCTCGCAAGGTCATACGGCACGAAGCAGGCCCCGACCCCGCGCGCGGCGAGGTCGACCAGCGTCTCGGAGTTTCGCGAGCGCACGCGCTCCCACGGCGAGACGCCCGATGCCGCGAGTATGCGCCGCGAGAGGTCGCCGGGCTCGTCTCCCTGACCCAACAGCATGAACGGGCACGCCGAGAGCGGGGCCAGGCTGCCCGTGCGCTCGACTTCGGCGACGGCGGCGGCAGGGTCGTCGCACGCCCTGCGCAGGAGGTCATCCGTCGCCAGCAGCACCACGCGCTCGTGATAGAGCTCGCGCACGACGAAGCCCGGCTCGTCCTCGGGCACGCTCGCCACGATCACGTCGACGCGGCCCTCCCTCAGAAGCTCGATGAGCACGGCGTTCTCCTCCTCGTGCAAGAGCACGTTGACGCCCGGATGTGCCTCCTGGAACACCGAGAGCGCCCGCGGCATGATCATGCGGCCGCGCGTGGAGGCCACACCGACGCCCAGAAGGCCGCGCTCGTCTCCCGATATGTCGCGGAACTCCTGTCTCATGGCACGGTGCTCCGCCTGGAACCTGCGGGCATACGAGAGGAACTCGTGGCCGGCGTAGGTAAGCGTCAGCGGGACCCGACGATTCACCAGGCGCACGCCCAGCTCGCGCTCGACGCCCGCGATATGGGCCGAGAGCGTCTGCTGGGTGACGGAAAGGCGCCTGGCAGCATGGGTGAAGCTCCTCTCCTCCGCCACCGCTATGAAGTAGTCCATGCTCTGGAAGTTCACGACAGCCCCGATCGCCCAGCGAGCTCTGGCGCAAGGCCCGCCCTGCGGAGGGTCTTGGCACGGGAGCACCTCCTACTGAGAGGAACTCAGATTACCAACAGATCCTGTGATCAATACCGAATATAACAGTTGGACCCCTTATGAGGGCATGCATAGATTACTTGCTTGGGCAAACGCTCCGTCGGCGCCCTCAGGTCGGCGTCCACACACCAATGTCCGTGCATGCGGACGAGAGGAATGTCGCATGGTCGAGTCGGCAGTGCTTGTGCTCTTCGCGGCGATGCTCGTCGGTGGCGTCATCGCGGGCGTGCCACTGCTCGCGCTGTTGGCCTTGGGACTGCTGCTGTTCTGCGCCTATGCCGTCTACCGCGGTCACGGCATACGCGAGATTGCGCGCATGGTGCTGCAAGGCCCCCGCACGGCCATCCCGGTACTTGGGATGTTCGTGCTCATAGGGGCCCTGACCGCAAGCTGGCGTGCGTCGGGTACCATTCCTGCCATCACCTGCTGGTCCGTACAGATGGTGAACCCCAGGACCTTGGTCATCGCATCGTTTCTGCTGTGTGCCGCCATGTCCATGCTGACAGGGAGCTCGTTTGCGGCCGCAGCGACCGTAGGGGTCATCTGCGTGGCCATCGCAGGCGCCATGAGGGCCGACATGGCACTGGTGGGAGGGGCCGTCCTAAGCGGCTCGTTCGTGGGCGACCGCTGCTCTCCCCTGTCAAGTACGGCCAATCTCGTGGCCACCCTCACCCATACGCATGTGTTCGACAACGTGCGGCGCATGATCCGCATCGGGGCGATCCCGTTCGCGCTGAGTTGCGTCGTCTATGTCACTTTGGGCGTGAGTTCGGGCGGTACGGGCATGGCGCCCTCGTTTCGGGGATCCTTCGCCGCAAGCTTCGATCTCTCGTGGGTCACGATCCTGCCGACGCTCGTGGTCCTGACTCTCTCCCTCGCGCGGGTGAACGTGACGAGGACTCTGCTCGCCAGCCTGGGATGCGCGCTTGCCATCTGCACCCTGGTGCAGCACATGCCCCTGGAGCAGATCCCGAACATGCTGGTCTTTGGCTACCACAGCCAAAACCTCGCAATCGCGCGCATGGTCAACGGCGGGGGGATCGCCTCGATGATCGACATCATCCTGATCGTCGCGATGGCCTCGACCTATGCCGGCATCTTCGAGGGCACGGGGTTGCTGCTGGGCCTCACGGAATTCGTGAACAGGGTCGCGCGGGGTGCCACGCCATTCGCGAGCGTGCTCGTGACGAGCATCGTGACCTGTGCCGTAGCCTGTGACCAGGTTGTCGCGCTCATGCTCACGGCCCAGCTCTGCGCGGACACCGAGCGCGGCGGGAGCGCACTGGCCCTGGACCTCGAGAACAGCGCGGCGATCATACCGGCGGTCATCCCTTGGTCCACCTCATGCATCGGCATCATCGCGTTCGTGGGCATGCCGCTGACGTCGGTCGCCTTCAACTGCCTCTGCTATCTCATTCCGCTCTGGACACTGGCCGTATCCGTCTACCAGCACCGTCATCCTGCGTTCGTCCATGGCAGGTGCGGGAGGCTGCTGGGTCTGGACGCCCGTGATGACGCCCGTGACGACGCGAGCGGGTGACAGGGACCGCCGGAAGCGGACGGCATGGAGGTGCAGCACGCGGACGGCAGGCGAGATACAGCGTACGGACGGCAGGCGAGATATTGTGAGTGGCTGTGGGGAGAATCTCACACTTCTTCCCCAGCGGTCCACTTTTCAGGGCCCTTGGGATGGGAGAGAAGCTATTGTGAGCGGTGCTCTGGACCTCACTCACAATAGCTTCTCTGATGTCCAGCAAGGGACCATCTAGCGGACGTGTGGAGAAGTACTGTGAAAGTGGTTAAAAAAACTTTCACAATAACTCTCCAGACATCCACATGGACCGCAAAAGTGGATGGCAGGGAAACTTGCGTGAACGGACTGCCACGGCAGCCGCGCTAGTCCACCGCCAACCTCAGCGCCACGCGCGAAGGGCTACGCCATAGCGCAACGCACCTCTCTACCCCAGCTTCTCGACAACGCGCGCGGCAAGCTCGCCCATGGGGACCCGCCCCTGCTCGTGGGTTCGCATGTCGCGCAACGTCGCCACACCCGCAGCGATCTCGTCGGAGCCCAGCACCACACAGAGACGGGCACCCAGCTTGTCCGCCTGCTTGAACTGGGACTTGAGCGAGCGCCCCTGGTAGTCGGCCTCGGTGCGGACGCCAGCCCCGCGCAGCGCAAGCGTGGCCGAGAAGACCGCGTCCCTCTCGGCCGCAGAGGTACAGGCTACGTACACGCACCCCGGGTCCTCACCCTCGACGTCCACGCCAAGCGACCGCAGCGCCAGGCACATGCGCTCGAAGCCCACGGCGAAGCCGATGCCCGGGGTGGGCTTGCCGCCCTCGAGCTCCATCAGGCCGTCGTAGCGACCGCCACCGCCGATAGCACCCACGCGCGAGCCCTCGCACTCAACCTCGAAGACGGTACGGGTGTAGTAGTCCAGGCCACGAACCAGCGTGGGGTCCTCGACGTAGGTGACACCCGCCTCGTCCAGGTACTGCTTGACCTTGGCATAGTGGATCGCGCATCCGTCGCAGAGGTTGTCCTTGGCAAGGGGTGCGGTGGCCATGACCTCGCGGCAGCGGTCGTTCTTGCAGTCGAAGGCGCGCAGCGGGTTGATCTCCGCACGCTCGAGGCAGTCCTCGCACATCTCGTCAGCATGGTCCAGGATGAACTGGCGCACGGACGCGCGGTAGGCGGGGCGACACTCGGCATCACCCATCGAGTTGATGCGCAGCTGGAGCCGCTCGGCCGGGAAGCCCAGACGCTTGTAGAACTCCATCAGCATGATGATGGACTCGGCATCGGCCGCGGGGTCGGAGGCACCCAGCCATTCGACGCCCACCTGGTGGAACTGGCGCAGGCGACCCTTCTGCGGACGCTCGCCGCGGAACATCGCCCCGGCGTACCAGAGCTTGGCGGGAGCCCCGCCCTGCGGGACGAAGTTGTTCTCCACCGCAGCGCGCACCACGCCGGCCGTGCCCTCGGGGCGCATGGCCATGCGCTGCTTTGCCTTGAGGCCGCCCTCGCTGCCTGACTCAAGCAGACGCTCCATCAGGGCGCCGGAGAACACGCGGAACATCTCCTTGCGGACGACGTCCGTGGACGCGCCGATGCCATGTACGAAGGTGTCCACCTGCTCGATCGCCGGCGTCTCGATCATGTCGAAGCCGTACGTGCCAAGCAGTTCGCGGGCAACGTCCTGCATGTGCTGCCAGGCGCGCATGTAGCCGCCGAACAGGTCCTCGGTCCCCTGGATCCTCTGTGCCATGAAAGCTCCCCTGCGTCCGTAGGTGTCCTAGGGAGTATAGCGCCCTGACACCCTACAACACATGCAGCCCAGCCGCGAAGTTCGCGAACGACAGGGACGGGCCCAGGCACAAGCTCGGCCATCTGCTCGAAAGCCCTGGCTCGGACAGGATCGGGCCTGACCATCCAAGCGCCCCCGCAGGTGATGACGGACGGACATGCCAGGCGCTACCCAGCGGGCGGGGATAATCCCCGCCCGCTTGTCCGAGGGACAGCCCCTGCACTTCAAGGGGTGTCCCCTCACTCACTCTGCAAAACGGTTCCTGTGATCCCAGTCATGAATCCAAAGTTTGTCGGAGACGAGGTAGTCGTAGATGCTGTCGACTATCTCGATGCCACCCGCCGCATCGCACTTCGCCTTGCGGATGAGCGCCCGCTCCCCCGGGTAGTAGACCTTGTCGTAGCCCGGGGCAGGCCTGACGGCGCCAAGCTCGTCGAGGGTCTGGCTCATCTGCTCCTTGAACTCTTCCAGACCCACAAAGCGCGACGGATCGATGACGATGTGCAGATGACCGAGGTCGCGACCTTCGGAGAGGTCGTGGTACATGGAAGAGACGTTCTTGCCCGAAGGCACGCCGAGCAGCACCCCGGAGAGGATGTCCACCATCATCATGAGACCGTATCCCTTGGGTCCGGCAATGGCGCGCAGAGCATTCACCTCGTGAGGATCGGTGACAGGGTTGCCCTCCACGTCCACCGCCCAGTCATCGGGTATGAAGCGGCCGGCGCTCTTCGCGTCAAGAATCTTTCCCCGAGCCTGCACGGTCGTCGCCATGTCAAAGTTGACGAAACGCTCGTCTGCCGTCGGCGCACCAAAAGCGATGGGATTGGTACCGTAGAAGGGCTCCGCGCCACCATACGGGATCACCATCGGATCGGACTGGCACATGGTGAGACAGCACAGGTCACCCTTCGCAGCCATCTCGGTATAGTAGCCAAGGGCGCCCGTGTGCGACACACGGCGCACGCCCACGACGCCGATACCATTCTCCTTCGCAAGCCCCATGGCCTTCTCGAGTCCCAAGATCGCAAACGGGTATCCACAGCCGTTGTCACCGTCCACGACACCGGTGCAGGGGCCGGTCTGCTCCCAAGACCACTTGGGATCCACATTGATACCGCCCTTGTAAATGCGTTCGGTGTAGTATTCGACACGTACCTCACCATGGCTGTGCAAGCCCCGTTCGGAAGACCAGGTAAGGACCTCCGCAGTCTGGTCGGCATGATCCTCGTGAAGGCCTCCTACCATCAGCTTCCTCTTCATGAGTTCCTTGAGTTCCTCGCGCCGCACCAACATGGCAACCGCCTTTCTGACATCTGACATGGAAACGCTGAACTGACTGCGCCCTTCGCCCTTATGGCCTTGGCGCTGGGCTGCCCCCGGCGCTACGACCAGTTACGCCGATTCTCTCGAACGAGACGGCAGGGGTGCCACGTCGAACTCCAGCACCCTGGACCAGCCCCCACCCCATTCGCACGTCGCCCTCTGGCGCACTCCTTCCCCTGCCCAGGGCGAGGGCAAGTCCTAGGAGCGTGTCACACCCAGAGGTATGCCCGTAGTCACGGACACGGGCGATGAAGCCCCCGAGGGCGTCGCCTTCCCCCGCCGCACGCAAGAGGTCCAGCACCCCCTCGTTCGCATATCCCTCTGCCATAGCGTCAAGGTACGCCTCGCTCACGTACGTGGTCCTGCGGACCCTGCGGGCGTCACGCATAGAGGTACAGAGCACCTCGTGGGCACCCGCCTCCCCACGCACGAGAAGCCCGACACCAAACCCGCAGAGTATATCGTCCCCCGAGGGCGTGAGGCCAGGACCCCTCCCCAGGAGCCAGCGGACCGCAGCGGGCCAGCCGTCCGTTGTGGACCCGGAAAGTTACCTGAGCACGCACCGAAGGTTCTCATCTGGCTCGAGACCCACACCAAACCCGACATCGGCGCAGGCAAGCGACCGAGCAAGGTGAGCGAGGGCGATATCTGGCAACGGCCCGGAAAGACGGAGATCAACCTCCTGTGCCTCGTGCAGGCTCACGGTCGCCACAGGAGCACCATTCCTGAAGAAGGAGGCCCTTTCGTCCGAGAAGAGCACATCGTCACCAGGCTCCACAAGACGCATCGCGCGGCCCAGAGTCGGTGCCGGAAGCTGTGCCCCCACGCAGGAAAGAGGACTGCCGAACCCACCGAGGTAGACGAGGGACCCCTCCTGGGGAGGGCGTTATGTTCGAGTACACGCAGTCGCACCACTGCCCCGACGGCTTCTCGTTCTCCGCCGTCGCCCGGCGTGAGGGATGGGCCAGGGCCACGCGCTCCTTGTCGGATTGATACGATGCCTCGACGCCTCGCTGCAGTACGACGCTGGACTCGTCACGCACAACGAGGCAAAACTGTCAGTCAGCTTGGGTCGAGACACACGGCAAGGACGCTGATCGGATCCGCTGGCTGGTCAGCCTAAGGTAGCCTGCCAACCCGATTCCGGCTCACAGAAGTTCTTCTCGCATCCATCTTTGGCGGTCCCGTGGACGGCAGGGGAACTTTTGTGAGTCGTCACAAGGCCTTTTTCACAAAAGCTCGCCACGCATCCACGGATAGGACCGTTCTTGGACGGCTAGAGAACTTTTGTGAAAATAGTTGCAAAACTTTTCACAAAAACTACCCAGCCATCCAGAAGAGTCCGGAAAACGGACGGCTGACGAGGTAGTGCGAAACCCGACCGGCGGCGACTCACAAAAGCTTGCCAACCGTCCAGCCAGTTGACCACCAGCCGTCCACAGGTCCGTCATCTGTCGCGATCCTGCTTGGTGCTACGTTCTACTCCACGTCGATCTTGTGGACCCAGCCAAACCTGTCTTCGATCTCACCGGACTGGATGCCGGTCAGGGTCTCGCGCAATCTCTGCATCACAGGGCCCACGTGGTCCATGCCGTAGACGACCTGCTTGTCGGCGGCATCGACCTCGCCCACCGGCGAGATGACGGCAGCGGTGCCGCACATGCCGCACTCGACGAACTGGTCGATCTCGTCGAAGCGCACCTGACGCTGGATGACCTTCATGCCCAAGTAGCTCTCGGCCACGTCCACCAGAGAGCGGCGCGTGATGGAAGGCAGGATGGAGTCGGTCGCGGACTGCGGGACGACCAGGTTGCCGTCCTTATCGACGAACAGGAAGTTGGCACCGCCGGACTCCTCGACATAGGTGCGCGTCTCGGGGTCGAGGAACATGTTGTCGGCGTAGCCCGCGGCGTGGGCCTCGACGGAAGGATAGAGGCTCATGGCGTAGTTCAGGCCCGCCTTGATGTTGCCGGTGCCGTGCGGGGCGGCGCGGTCGTATTGGGAGACCTGGACCTTGACCGGCTTGACACCGCCCTTGTAGTAGGCGCCGACGGGAGTGACGAGGATGCGGAACTGGTACTCGTCGGCCGGCTTGACGCCGATGACGTCACCCGTGGCGACCATGAGAGGACGGATGTAGAGCGTGGCACCCGAGCCGAAGGGTGGGACCCAGGCGGCGTTGGCGCGCACGACCTTCTCGACGGCGTCGACGAAGCGGTCCTCGGGGAAGGGGGGCATCACGATGCGACGGGCGGAGTCGGCCATGCGGTGGGCGTTCTGGTCCGGACGGAAGCAGACGACGTCACCGCTCTCGGTGGTGTAGGCCTTGAGGCCCTCGAAGACCTCCTGGCAGTAGTGGAGGATGCCCGCGCACTCGGAGAGCCTGATGGAGTGGTCGGCGGTGAGGGCGCCGTCATCCCAGGCACCGTCCCTGTAGTTGGACACGTAGCTGTAGTCGGTCGGCTGGTACTCGAACGAGAGATTGGCCCAGTCCAGATCCTTCTTCTCCATGCAGATGCTCCTTCGCTTTGCAAGAGGTCGGTGCGCCCGTCGGCAGATGTCGACGTTCAGGGCGAGTGTACTACCGCCCACACGGGCCCCTCCCACGCGAGACAAGCCTGAAACATCGTCGGCACCACAGCCCCACACGCCCCGAGCTTCGACCCTGGCATTCGACCCCGACGTTCGGGGGACGCACCCTCACAAGTCCTCGCCCATCTCATACGGCATGCGCTCGACCAGGTAGCCGCCCGAGCCGAGCGCGTCCTCGATCTCGTCCAGGATCTCCTCGGACGGCGCCGTCACGTGATGGAAGTGGTAGCCCGAGGTGATGCGGCTGATGGGAGCCGACTTGCTGGTGGCCAGGTCGCGCACGAAGCGGTCTATGTCCCGACGGCTGCCGATGCCCAAAGGGGCACGCACCCGCCCGTAGGTGCGATGGTTCACGACGACGTCCTCGACGGTGCCACCCAAGTCCACGACGAGGCGGAGCTCGTCGGCCATGCGGTCCTCCCCGTGGCGCACCTTGAACGTGCGACGGCACGCGGCGGGCACCCCGCCCTCCACCAGCACGTAGCCACGGTTGGTGGAGGCCACATTGACGCCGGCGCTGCGCAGCAGGGCGATGTCCTGCACGATGACCTGTCTGCTCACGCCCTGCTCGGCCGCAAGGTCACTGCCACGCACGGGAGACTTGGCCGCACGCAGGCGCTCGACGACCAGCCGCCTGCGCTCCTCTCCGCCGACGCGTCCCTCGCGCATGCCACCCACGCCCATGGCGCCCCGTACGCCCGCGTTAGCCGCGTCCCCGCTCATGCGTCGAGCACCACGAGGTGCTTGAGGCTCAGGTCCAGGATGGGGGCAGAGTGCGTCAGAGCCCCCGACGAGACGTAGTCCACGCCGAGGTCCGCCAGTGCGGCCAGGCCCTCCTCGTCCACGTTGCCCGAGGCCTCGACCCGGGCACGACCACCGATGACCGCGATGGCCTGGGCCATGGTGTCGTGATCCATGTTGTCGAGCATGATGATGTCTGCACCGGCATCTGCGGCCTCGCGGACCTGGAGCAGGCTCTCCACCTCCACCTCTATCTTGCGGACGAAGGGCGCGTGGGCGCGGGCCAGGCGGATGGCCTCGGCGACACCCCCAGCCGCATCGATGTGGTTGTCCTTGAGCATCACGCCGTCAGACAGGTTAAAGCGGTGGTTGCCGCCCCCACCCACGCGCACGGCCTCCTTCTCGAAGACGCGCATGTTAGGGCAGGTCTTGCGGGTGTCGACCAGTCGGGTCTTGCTAGCTGCCAGAAGCGTCGCCATGCGACGCGTCTTGGTGGCGATGCCGCTCATGCGCTGCAGGTAGTTGAGGGCGACGCGTTCGCCAGAGAGGAGCGCCCGGACGTCGGCCGCAAGGACGCCCAGCTCCTGGCCGCACGTGACCTCGGCGCCCTCGCGGACGCCAGCGGCAGGCGCAAGGGTCGCCGCGGCGTCGAGCAGCTGGAACGTGCGCAGGAACACGTCGAGGCCGCAGATGACGCCCTCCTGCTTGGCGATCAGGCGCACCTGGCCGGGCCGGGCCTCGGGCATGACGGCAGCCGTCGAGACGTCCTCGCTGGTGATGTCCTCGCGCAGGGCAGAGAGTATCAGCGGCTCCGCCTGCAGCCTAAGCGTAACGGGATCCATCGCGATGCCTCCTTCTGACGATGTCACGCGCGGCCAGGCGCGCGAAGACCAGGCTCTCGAGCAGGGAGTTGCTGGCCAGACGGTTCCTTCCGTGCACGCCGTTGCAGCTGGTCTCGCCTGCGGCGTAGAGGTGGTCCATGGTGGTCCGTGAGTCCTGGTCCACGCGGATTCCTCCCATGAGGTAGTGCTGGGCGGGCACCACGGGGATCGGCTCGCGGCAGATGTCGTAGCCCTCCCGCAGGCAGTGCTCGTAGATGTTCCCAAAGTGGGTCTTGATCTCCTGCTCTGGCACAGCCGAGAAGGACAGACGCACGTACTTGCTGCCCTCCCTCGCCATCTGCCGCTGGATGGCCGCCGAGACCACGTCGCGTGGCTGGAGCTCGTCCGTGAATCGCCGACCGTCCGCCCCCAAAAGGACCGCCCCCTCTCCGCGACAGGACTCCGAGATCAGAAACGCACGGCCGGGACGTGTGCTGTAGAGCGTGGTGGGATGGATCTGCACGTAGTCCATGTGCTCCAGCTCCACGCCGTGCGCCGCCGCCACGCGACAGCCATCGCCCGTGAGGCTGCGGAAGTTGGTGGAGTGCTCGTACAGGCCGCCGACGCCGCCCGTTGCCAGGACGGTGTCATGCGCATGGACCTCAACGCGGGAGGCCGCGCCCCTCTCGGACGCAGCCTCCTCGGATGCGCCCTTCCCGGCAGCGTCCCGCTCGACCACGACACCCGCACAGGCGTCACCCCCCACCAACAGGTCAACCAGGGGACTTCCCTCCCAAATGGCCACGTTTCCCAGCTGGCGGACCTGTTCCAGGAGCCGGGTCGTGATCTCGCGGCCAGTCACGTCCGCATGGTGCAGGATGCGCTTGCGGCTGTGAGCCCCCTCGCGGGTGTAGTCCAGCGCACCCGTCTCGTCACGGTCAAAGCGGACGCCCAGGCGCATGAGGTCGCCGATGACGTCGCGACTGGACCAGATCATTGCGTCCACGGACTCCACGCGGTTCTCGCCATGCCCCGCCCGCAGGGTGTCGTCGAACCAGGGGCCGTAGTCGTCATGGTCGCGCATCACGCAGATGCCGCCTTGGGCGAGCATGGAGTCGCAGCTGGCTACATCCTCCTTGCAGAGCATGAGGACCCTGAGCGAGCGTGGGAGGTTCAGGGCCGCGTACAGCCCCGCGACACCACAGCCCACGATCACGACGTCGTACGTCAGCCTGTCTCCCACCCGCGCGACTCCCGTCTGCATGGCCGCCGCCTCCGCAGCATCCATCCACATGGGCACCGTCTGGGCAGCGCCTGCCTCCATGACCGTCATCCGGACAGCGCCCGGTTGCGCAACCCCTGACTGCAGCCTCACCATCGCCCTCCCCTAGCGTGCGGCAAGCTCGAGCATGCGCTCGAGGGGTTGGTTTGCACGATCGGCATTCGCGGGCAGGGGCACCTCGCCCAGGCCTTGCTCGAGCGAACGCAGGACCTTGTCGGGCGTGACCATCGCCATGTTGGGACAGAGGGGTGTGGTCTGGGGGAAGTAGATTCGCTTGTCCTGCCCCTCGGTAAGCCTGCCGATCTGTGCCGCCACGCCCACGACAGTCAGCACGATGAACTCATGCCGGTCGCTTTGTGCTATGCGCTCTATGATCTGCTTGGTCGACCCGATGAAGTCCGCCTCGCCCAGGACCTCCTCGCTGCATTCGGGATGTGCCAGGACCTCGGCATCGGGATGGGCGACCTCGAGGGCCTCGACCTCTGCGGGGATGATGCGCTGATGGGTGGGGCACCAGCCGCGGTTGAGGATGAAGTTCTTCTCGGATAGCTGCTCGGCAACGTAACGGCCCAGGTTCATGTCGGGAATGAAGAGAATGTTGCGCTGGGGCAGCCCGCGCACGACCTTCACGGCATTCGATGAGGTCACGCACACGTCCGACCATGTCTTTATTTCGGCGGTCGAGTTGATGTAGCACACGACGGCCAGATCGTCGTAGCGCTTGCGGACGGCATCAACATCGGCCTTGCGGACCATATGCGCCATGGGACAATCCGCGCGCGGTTCGGGGTTGAGCACCATGCGCTCGGGGTTCAGGAGCTTGACACTCTGCGCCATGAACGAGACACCGGCCAGGACGATGGTCTTGCAGTCCAACGTACGAGCAAGACGTGCCAGGTAGAATGAGTCGCCCACATAGTCGGCGAGCGCCTGGGTCTCGGCCGGGACGTAGTAGTGCGCCAGGATCACGGCATCGCGCTCGTGTTTGAGCTCGGCCACCCGCTTGGCAAGGCCTCCCAGGGTCGCTGGGTCGACGGGCTGGTATGCAGCGAGCGTTCGCTCGTAGCGCCCCATCTCATCGTCATGCTCGTTCGTTCCAACGACCGCATGCGTCGACTTCTCCACGCCTCTCCCTCTCCCCGAGTGCACGTTAGATGCACGTTGTTGAGAGGAGAGTATGTCACGATGCCCATCTACTGACAAGTCATCTGTCTTGTCAGTAGGAAGAGCGAGGTGTGACATGCAATGCATGTACGTGGGGTTATTACGTGGAGTTGGATGCGGCACGACATGCAGGGGCCAGGCACGGCGTGATGCGCGGAAGACAAGCGTAATTCGATGCGCAGATGCTGGATGTAACAAAATTGGCAGTTATGTGTGTTTGACAGCTCGATTAGAGGCACAAGTGAGCCTCATCAGAACAGCAAACTCATCGGGCACTGTTTCGCCAATGCGGGGTGCCATACAAAATGCCTGCTAAACATCATAATCAAAAAATATATCTATATCTCTGGCGTATAACTGAAAAATGTACTTTTGATACAGACATATTTTAATCCACACATAACCCTCGATTTTGTTACATCCAGTGTTCGCACTCGAGCGTCACGCCCACCCAAGGCAGCGCATCATGGCCCCAGAGCATCAAGTGCCGCGTCAGCGCCGATTTCGTGTAGCTCCACCTCAAACGGAACGTCCACCGCGACCGTGATCACGCAGCCATCGCGCTCGCAGCTCCACAGCTCCCAGCCATCCAAGGCCTCCGGATGCTTACGTGGGTCGAGCGAAAAGCCCGTGCCCCTTGCCTTGAGGATGGCCTCCATACGCGTCCAGGCCTGTGCCCAAGCGACACGCTGGTCATACGCAGAGCCATCGCCAATCCGGGCCCGCTGCTCCTCGCTATAGTACTTACGAGCGACGAGCTCGACGGGGCTCGTGTAGGTCGCGGGTACGTTCTCGATGTCGACCCCTATGGGTCGAGCGCTCACGGCAAGCACCGCAAGTCCCACGTCATTGGAGAGGTTGAACTCGAGGCCAATGCCACCTGCAGCATCATCATCGAGCCTGGAGCCAACACCGCCCGCCGCGTCACTCTCGGCACTGGATGCAGTGCCAGCCGCATCCCCGCGCCCCGCTTCCGCGCGCGTCGCGGTGCCCTCCCCTGCAGCCCGCCATGATCTCGCCAGCCGCGTTCTGGCCAGCCGTGCCCTAGCCAGCCGCGGCTTGCCGAACTCGCCAAACGCCAGGTCGCTATCGTGACGCACGCCCAGGACGTAGCGCAGCAGAAGGCCACAGCCCAGCTCCTCGAGCCGGTTGCGCTCGGGTCCGACCTCGGAGGCCTGGCGGTAGCGCCCCGCCACGACCGAACGGGCCTCACCCATGCGCGCGGCCAGAGGCGCAGTGTCCAGAACGTATAGCCTGACCTCAGCAGCACCCACAGCGTCAGCAGAGGGTTACGCGCTCTTCATCACGATGCTGCGCACGACGCCGGCGGCGTGGTCGCAGGCGTCAAGCGTGCCCTCCATGCGATCGAAGATGCGCAGCCACGCGACGACATGTCCACGGCGGGCATCGTCGATGCTCTCGGAGTGGAAGAGGCCATAGAGGGCACTCTCGTAGACGGCATCGCCCTCGTCCTCGATGTGGCCGATGGAGATGGCCTTGCGCATGACCTCGGGGTCCTTCTTGTACTCGGGCAGGTGGTCCAGCATCTCCTTGACCTCCCTCACCGCCGCGAGCGCAAGGTCGGCGAGCTGGCGGGCGTTGCTGTTGGTGCCCGAGGTGTTGAAGAGGTTCAGGCGGATGGCGACACCGGACATGCTGTCGCAGATGTCGTCGAGCTTGAGGGCTAGCTCAGAGATGTCATTGCGATCGAAGGGCGTAATGAACGAGGAATAGAGTTCCTGCATGATCTGCTTCACGCACTCGTCACAGCGGTCCTCGTGCAGCTTCATGATGGGGATGAGGCTGTCCGTCTCGGGGAAGCTGTTGATTAGCTTGTCATAGTCCTCGGCGGCGCTGACGAGCTCATCTCCAAACTGCTTGAACAGGGTGTAGAAGACGTCCTCTTTCTTGGCGTGTGCCATGTGATGCTCCTTTGGGTGGAAGACGGTGCTCGCACGTGCAGACGGTCAGTGCAGGGAATGAGCGGGGGCATGCCCTAGTAGAACACATGCCCTAGTAGAACACATGCCCTAGAACAGGACGAGGAAGAGCTTGGCGAGAAAAAATCCGATGAGGCCGCAGCCCGGGAAGGTGAAGACCCAGGTATAGACCATCTCCTTGGCGACGCCCCAGTTGACGGAGCGAACGTCCTTTGCGGCGCCGGCACCCATGATGGCCGCCGTCTTGGCATGGGTCGTGGAGACAGGGAGACCCGTGAGCGTGGCGACCAGAAGCGAGACGGTGGCAGAGAGCGAGGCGGCGAAGCCCTGGTACTTCTCCATCTGCACCATCTGCATGCCAACCTTCTTGATGATGCGCTTGCCACCGACCGCAGTGCCGATGGCCATGGTGGCGGCGCAGAGCACCTCGACCCACAGCGGGAAGCCCCCCATGTCGGCGACGCCCAGGCCGGCCGAGAGGGCGATGGCGAGCATCGCGGTGGACATGAACTTCTGGCCGTCCTGCGCACCGTGCATGAGCGCGACGCCAGCGGCGCCTATGACCTGCAGCCTGCCGAAGAGCTCATCGGCGTTCCTGCGGTTCACGTTCCGGCAAGCCGTACGTATGAGCTTGGTCACCAACCAGCCCGCGACGAAGCCCGCAATGGTCGAGAACACGAGGCCATAGACGACCTTCATCCACTCGCCCATGTTCACGCCGTCCAAGTTCCCGTTGACGGCAAGGGCGGCCCCCGTCAGACCCGCTATGAGCGCGTGTGACTCGCTGGTGGGGATGCCGAACACCCAGGCGCCCACACCCCAGGCGACGATGCCTACGGTTGCGGCGGCAAGCGCTATGAGGGCGGTGTGGGTGTTGCCGCCAAAGTTGACCATGCCGCTTATGGTGTCCGCGACGGCGGTCGAGATCATCGTCATGACCACGAGGCCCACGAAGTTGCAGGCCACGCTCATGGCGATGGCCGCATTCACACCTATGGAACGGGTGCCGATGGGCTCGGCGATGGCATTTGCCGCATCCGTCGCGCCATTGACGAAGATGGTCCCCAGCACAAGGGCGATGACCACTGCGAGAAACGGGTTCGTCTGCAGCATGCCAAGAAATTGCTCGAAGCTGATCACTATGGTCCCTTCCTTTTGTGCTCACATCTTACTTTAAGAGGGAGAAGCGCAAGCTACGAGAATCGATTTGTGTGGGAGCAGGGCCAACTTTTACGAATCCGTGGTCAACTTGCCCAGGGCAGCGCGGCGACCGGGTCCGCTCAGGGCAACGCAACCCGAAGGCATCGAAAGCATCGCCGGCACCGGGCCCTACAGCGCGTCAAGCGCGAGCTGCCTGAACTCCACATTGCCCATCGCGTCATGGACGAGGACGTTCGTGTGGGTGAAGCCGCACTCGATCGCCGTCGCAACCGCCACGTCGAAGGCGCCGTCGATCAACTCCGCGTGATGCGCGTCGGAGCTGATCACGATCTCGCCACCAAAGTCGCGAAGCGCGCACAGCAGCTCACGACGCGGATAGAGCTCGCGCCTGAGGCCACGATTCACCGCACCGCAGTTTATCTCGAGGGGAACGCCCTCGCCCACCAGCGCCTCCATGGCATCAAGTGCCGGGCCCAAGTAGCGTGCGTCCGTCTCGTCCACGAAGCGAAGCTCGTCGTTGAACTTGGCGACCAGGTCGAAGTGGCCCACGAACGTGCAGCTGGTGCGTTCTACCACCTGCGCCTCAAGCTCAAAGTAGGCGCGGCAGAGGGCCAGCCAGTCTCCACCGTAGTAGTCACGGCAAAGCTCCTGGAGCATGCGGGGGCTGTTGTCGACGCTCATGGGCACGGGCGAGTCCACGGGCAGGAAGTGCGTGGAGCCGATCGTGTACTCGGCACCAGGTGCGCACGCGGGATCGTAGACGCCGTCCAGCTCGACGCCCGCGAGAATGTCCAGCCGGTCTCCATAGAGCGCGCGCAGGCGGCCCATCTCGGCCATATATGCGGGCCAATCCATATGGATGTCGGGGTCCATGTGGCCCGAGAAGCCCAAATGGAGGAAGCCGCGACCGAGGGCGGCCCGCACCATCTCCTCGGGCGTGTCGCTCCCGTCGCAGAACACCGTGTGCGTGTGGTAGTTGGCCCTCAGCATCTTGGTCAGCCCCTTCCTGTCTGACCCACCATACCCAAAGCCGCGGGCGATGCACAGCGGTACCGCTCGCGGACGACTCGCGCCGTTTGCCGCCTCTTCCCGCGATATGAAATCGTTCTCACATATCCTGAGAGGGACGGACATGCCGGTGGCGACTCCCCCGTGGCCTGACGGCCGACGGGACGTCCGCGAGAGGAGAACGAGAATGAGCAACGATTCCTGGCGTCCCAAGCTGCACCTCGCCCCACAGAACGGATCCATCTCCGATCCCAATGGGCTCTGCCAGTTCAGAGGCACGTACCACGTCTTCTGCCAGAATGCGCCCGAGTACCCCGGCAACCTCGACAGCCCTCACGGCTGGGGGCACTTCGCCAGCCGTGACCTGGTGAGCTGGGTCTTCCTGGGCTGCCACGTGATGCCCGACGCCCCCAGCGACCGTGACGGATCGTACTCCGGCGGTGCCTACGTGACCCAGGACGGCGAGGAGCTGTGGCTCTACTACACGGGAAACGTCCGCGAGCCGGAGGGCGACGGCACCTATGCGGGCCGCCTGGCCAACCAGACCCGCATGCGCTCCTACAACGGCATCAACCTGGGACCCAAGGAGGTCGTGCTCGACAACGCGGGCTATCCCGCCTACTGCTCGAACCACGTGCGCGATCCCAAGGTCTGGCTCCAGGATGGGACGCTCCACATGATGCTGGGCGCCCGCACCCGCACGGACTCGCGCGGCTCGATCCTCATGTACGACTCGCCTGACGGGGAGAGGTGGGGGCTCTCGGGCTCGCTCACCAACCAGGGACCTGCGTTCGGCTACATGTGGGAGTGCCCTGACCGCATCGTGCTGGGCGGCGAGGAAGGTACCCGCGAGTTTCTCGCCTGCTGTCCCCAGGGCACCGATAACTATGCCCACAAGTGCCAGAACGTCCACTCGGCCGGCTACTTCCCCATCGAGGGGACGATCTGCGACCTCATGCGCGAGGACGCGCTGCTCATGGGCGCCTCCGCGCCGCATGCCACGGACCAGGCCGGCGTCAGCGCCGACGGCTTCGTGGAATGGGACCATGGCTTTGACTACTACGCCTGCCAGACCCTCGTGGACGAGCAGGGTCGCACGATCCTCGTCGGATGGATGAGCCTCCCCCACGACAAGAACGACGTACGACCGTACGACAATCCCACGGACAGCTGGCGCGGCTGCCTCACCGTCCCCCGCGTGCTTTCCCTGGACGAGAGGAGCGGGCGCATCCTGCAGCAGCCAGCGGCGGAGATCGACTCGCTTAGGGGCGAGCGGCTCCCCATCGAGGGCGAGGGGCCCTGTGCCGAGGACGGCAGGCACCCAGGCCAGGGCACACAGGGCGAAGCCCAGCGCCGCAAGGTCACCATCTGCGGCAAGGTGGGCGACGTGCTTCTCGGCGGCGTGAGCGGCAACGGGGTCGTGCGCTTCGACGACTTCCTCGAGCTGCGCATCGCGGACGGCGTGGCCGAGCTGGCCTTCACGGACGATTCCGTGGGGCAGGGGCGCACGGTGAGGCAAGCGCTTTGCGGTGAGGTCCATGACCTGCGCATCCTGGTGGACACCTCTGTGCTCGAGATCTTCCTCAACGGCGGCGAGACCGTCTTTGGCACCCGCTACTACGCCGAGACAGACGCGCTCACCCTATGCGCGACGTTCGGGCGGATCGGCGAGGCAGCTGCCTGGAGCATGAGGCCCCTCTCGGTCAACTACCTGGTCACGCGCTAGCGTGCGGCCGACCCTGACGCTTGCCTGCGTGTCTGAGGACAGCGGTACGGGCTGTAGCGCGATGCGCTAGGAGAGGCTGCATTACGGTAGGATGGGCTGCATTTTTCACCTTTTTGCAGCCATGTCATTCGCTGCGATCCGAAGGACGGCGCAAGCCGACGCCGTCATCGGGCCCTCGTCATCGGGCCCTTCCCCTGACACTGAAGAAGACGACGAGCGCGCTTGCGACCAGCTGCACGACGCTTCCCGGCAGAATACCCAGCCAATCGTAGAAGAACAGGAACACGCGCGGTATGGGAATGCTCCCGGTCAGGCTCTCCGTCAGATAGAGCGCCAGTATGAGCGCGGCCATGAGAAACCATATCGTCCCGAAAACGATGCCCACCCAATCACGCTTCCTACCCATATCCACATCTCCTTTGTCATGTTGCGTCTCTCTGCCCCCCTGTTTATAGCGTTTCTTGGCGACGTGTCGCACCGTGATTTACTGAACGGCATGCACGGACCTGTCACAGAGGGAGACACTCGTGAAGCGTTGGGCTCTGTAGACCTATCCATCAGCTGGGTTCCCCTGCCGCTACGCTGTACTTGTTACAGGAGGCAAAAGAGGCAAAAATAGGCAAAGGAGGCAAAAACAGGCAAAGGAGGCAGACCCGTGAGCCAGCCCAATCCTTTCACCCCAGCATTTGGCACGGCCCCCGCCATCCTCGCGGGACGAGACGCACTGCTGCAAGAGATGCATGGCGCCCTGGAGCAAGGACGGGGCAATCCCAATCTCTCAAGCATCCTGATCGGAGCGCGCGGCACCGGGAAAACGGTCTGCCTCTCGTACATCAGCGAAGATGCCGAGGAAAACGGCTGGGTTGCCGTCAGCACGTCCGCCATTCCCGGCATGCTGGAGGACCTCTACGAGCAGGTTCTGCGCAAGGCGCGGGGATTTATCAAGACGCATGAGGGGGTGCGGCTGACGAGCTTGGGCATTGGCCCCGTAAGCGCTGGATGGGAGCACGGCGGCCGGCAGGCGAGCAACTGGCGCACACGCATGAGCGATGTGCTCGACGATCTGGGCGATCGGGACGTCGGGCTGCTCATGACCATAGACGAAGTGGACGCCAGCCTAGACGAGATGATTGCGCTCGCCTCCGTCTACCAGCATTTCGTGCGAGAGGGCCGCAAGGTCGCCCTCGTCATGGCCGGTCTTCCCGGCAACGTAAGCGCACTCCTCTCGAACAAGAGCGTCTCGTTCCTCAGGAGGGCCCAGCAGCATAGGCTTGCGCGCATCAGCGATGCGGATGTCGCCGATGCCATGCGGAGGACGATCGAATCTGCTGGGAAGGCAATCGACGAGAGGGCGCTCTCTGCCTGCATCGAGGCCGTGGACGGCTTTCCCTACATGCTGCAGCTCGTGGGGTTCAGGAGCTGGCAGGCGGCACAAGGCGATGCGCGCATCTCGCTTGCCGCGGCACGGCATGGCATCGCTGGCGCGCGGAGGGACTTCGAAAGCCATGTGCTCGCGTCGACCTATCGCGAGCTGTCCCCAACGGACCTGCTCTTCGTCGAAGCCATGCTCCCGGACAAACGAGAGAGCAGACTGGCGGACATAGCGAGGAGAATGGGCGTCACCAGCCGCTACGCCTCCTCGTACCGCGCACGGCTGCAGTCCGCCGGGGTCATAGATGAGCTTGCCCGCGGCATCGTGTGCTTCAGCTTGCCGGGCTTTGCCGACTACGTGGCCAGCAGGATGCCAGACGAGTGAGTCCCTGGTATGTAGGACCACTTGTCAGATGGTGAAGCGACTCAAGCCCGAGGAATCTCCGAGACGGGGCCGCTTCCTATGGGTTACCCCACCCGTAGGTGCGTCCGTCTCGACTGCATGCGCTAGCGCAGAGGTCAATGAGATGGTGGTCGAGAGCCTAGCCGTCATCAACCAGCGCGGGGAGACCGTTTTGGTTGCGAATCACCTCCTGATGTGCGACCGTAAGGAACCAGCGCAGCCCAACCAGTCGCACTAGGTCTTGGAATGTTCAAAAGAGCATCGATTGGAGTACAAGTCATGGGTGTCAATCGCTTCGTCCTCAACACCATCTCGTATCACGGCTCGGGTGCCATCAAGGAGATCCCCGGCGAGATCAAGCGCCACGGCCTGGAGAAGGCCTTCGTCTGCTCCGACCCCGACCTCGTGAAGTTCGGCGTGACCTCCAGGGTCACCGACCTTCTGGACGAGGCCGGCGTGGCCTGGGACCTGTACTCCGAGATCAAGCCCAACCCCACCATCCAGAACGTCCAGGACGGCGTGAGGGCCATCAACGAGTCCGGTGCCGACTGCATCGTAGCCATCGGCGGCGGCTCCTCCATGGACACCGCCAAGGCCATCGGCGTCATCAAGGAGAACCCCGAATTCGGCGACGTGCGCTCGCTCGAGGGCGTGGCGGACACCAAGAACCACGCCACCTTCACCATCGCCGTGCCCACCACGGCCGGCACCGCTGCCGAGGTCACCATCAACTACGTGATCACCGACCCAGAGAGGGTCCGCAAGTTCGTGTGCGTGGACACCAACGACATCCCCGAGGTCGCCGTGGTCGACCCCGACATGATGGCCTCCATGCCCGCGGGCCTCACCGCCGCCACCGGCATGGACGCGCTCACCCACGCCATCGAGGGCTACACGACCAAGGCAGCCTGGGAGCTCTCGGACATGTTCCACTACGAGGCCATCAGCCTCATCAGCTCGCACCTACGCGACGCCTACGCCGAGGCGAAGGCGGGCGAGCCCGCCTCGGGCCGCGAGGGCATGGCTCTGGGCCAGTACATCGCTGGCATGGGCTTCTCCAACGTGGGCCTGGGCATCGACCACGCCATGGCGCACACGCTCTCGGCCCACTACGACACGCCGCACGGCGTCGCGTGCGCTATGCTGCTGCCCATCTCCATGGAGTTCAACAAGCCCGTCGTGGCCGAGCGGCAGGCCAGGATCGCCACGGCCATGGGCGTCGACACCACGGGCATGAGCACCGAGGAGGCCGCCGACGCGGCCATCGCCGCCGTGCGCAGGCTCTCTGAGGACGTCAGCATCCCCAAGACGTGCAGGGGACTTGTGGAGGAGGACCTGGACCAGCTGGCAGATGACGCCCTCGCCGATGCCTGCTATCCCGGCAACCCCCGCGAGGCCACGCACGAGCAGGTAAAGGAACTGTTCCGCAAGATCATGGCGTAGGGGCGCGACGCACGGAGGGGCCTGGCTCTGCTCCCATGCCTCGAAGCCGGACGAGAGGACGAGGAAGTTCCGCCCCTGCCCCTCTCCCCTCATCGTAAAGGAATGCGACTTGGTGCCGTCGAATGCCGCGACGGCACCAAGTCGTCCGGACCGAGCGAGAGATCGGTCACGGCCCGTTGCCAGTCATGTGTCCGTCATCGCTGCAGACCCACGCGCACATCATGGACGACGTCCATGAACTCTCTCACACGATCGACGTCCACGCGGACGTTGTCGAAGCGCGCATCCTCAAAGCGGCCCCCCTCCTTGAAGTACGTCCCAACGACGGCGGCATCGCAGACAGAGAGCTTCTCGCGGATGGTATCGGGACGACAGCCTGTATTAACCAGGACGGCTACCTCTGGGTTCTTCCTCTTTACGGAGTCGATCAGATCCCTGTCGACATCGGAGCCCGCAGAGGCCGCCGACACGCAGAGCCCATCGGGGTGCGCCTTGAAGATCGTCGAAGCGGCGATGTCCGACAGGGCACGCGTATCCAGGCTCCGGTCAGACTCGGGGTTGATGAAGTACAGCATCTTAAGGTCGCCAAGGCAAAGGGCGGCCTTCCTCCTCATGAGCACAGAGAAGTCGTTGTCATAGAGCCCGCCGTCACCTACATAGACGCCAGAGAACGTGCCGCGGACGAAGGCGGCCTCACACGCGGCAGCAAGCTCTATGCACGCAAGTCCGTCGGAGATGGCATCCACGCCGTACGGCACGGACAGCTGGGGCTTGAGTTGGCCGATGACGTAGGCCATGGAGGCCGGGGTCACGTAGTCCATGTGACGCTGGTACGGAAGGGAGAACTCGTTCGAGACGATGACCCCGTCCACGCCTCCCCTCTGGAGTGCGTCCAGGTCCCTCTTGGCATGCTCGACGGCACCTTTGAGGGTCCCCCCATTGTGACCGAAGCGTGGGTCTCCGGGGAGCGGGTCAAGGTGAAGCATCGAGATTATGGGTTTCCTGGTACCAAACAGTTCGTCAATCCACATGGTCGACCCCCATCATCTTGGGCTGTCTGCAGAGCTCTTGGACTTGGGCGTACTTCCCCGGGACAAACCTGCGCCTATCCTCGCAGCTCGTGCATGAGCTCCTTGGTGGCAGGGTACAGCCTGTCAAACACCGCCTGGTATTCACGGTATCTCTCGCAGCTGTCCCCGTCGGGCTTATACGTGACTCCCGTGCGCACCTTGCTCGCAAGTTCGTCAAAGCCGCTCCAGGCGCCCGTGCCGACGGCGGCCATCATCGCATCCCCATAGCTGGCCCCGATGCCAATCGAGGGGACGGCGATCTCCTTGCCCGTCACGTCGGCGACGATCTGCATCCACAGGGGGTTCTTGGTGCCCCCGCCAGCAGCCATCACCCGCCTGATGGGGAGGCCGTCTTCTTCGAAGATCCTGAAGTGCTGGTTGATGGAATAGGCGACGCCCTCAAGCCCCGCCCGGCAGAGATGCGCGCGCGTATGCGAGAGGCGAAGGCCAAAGTAGGCGCCCCGCGCATCTGGATCGTTGATGGGCGTGCGCTCCCCCGCGAAGTACGGCAGACAGAGGAGGCCGTCGCTCCCCAAGGGCACGTCCTCGGCCTCCCTTGCCATTGCTGCGTAGGCATTCTCCCCACGGGCGTCGGCGGCATTCTTGAGGTCGACGAACACAGTGTCGCGAAGCCACCTCGTCAACGTCCCCGCCGTGTTAGTGCCGGCGGACACATCGAACGTGCCGGGGATGATGAAGCGTTCGCGCCAGATTCGATCATCACTCACCAGGTGGTCCGTGACGAGGAACATGTAGACGGAGGAGCCGAGCTGCAGCATCAGGTCGCCCAGTCTGCCGATGCCGCACGAGATTCCCTCCGCGCCCGAGTCATCCGTTCCGACGGTCACCGGCGTTCCCTCCGCCAGGCCGGTCTCGCCTGATGCCTTTGCCGTGACGCATCCGGCGATGTCAGTCGTTTCGCCGACCTTGGCCAGCTGGTCTGGCCGACAGACTGGCCCACACAGCCTGGGGTCGGGTCGTCCGTCCTGGCCATAGAGCGGGTTGAAGCTCGCGAGGCCCAGAAACTTGTCAACGTAGTACTCGCCGGTCAACTTGGCAGTGATGTAGCTCGACCCGGTCAGGAACTTGTGAGCGCGGGCGTGCACGTCAGGCTCGTTCTCCTTGATCCATAGGATCTTCGGCATCACGTCAGAGGACCCGAGCGGACGGCCGAACCAGGCTCTGATCTGCGTTTCGCCATACATTTCCGTAAGCTCACGGCACTGGTCGAGGGCGCGTGCGTCGATACCGTAGAGGATCGCCTTGCGAAGGGGGTTGCACTCCTCATCCACCGGAAGGCAGTCTGCGCCCAGCGCGCTTGCCGCGACGCCTCCGATCTCCTTTGGGTCGATTCCGCTTTTGGAGATGAGCTCGTTGCTGATCTGGCAAAAGTCATGCCACCATACGGCCTCGGCGTCATGCTCGTAGAAGTTTGGACGTGGGTTCTCCATGCCATGCCCTACCGCGCTCTGGGCGACGACGCTGGCATCCGCATCAATGAGAACGCCCTTGCTCGCAAACGTACCCGTGTCGATTCCCATGAAGTAAGCGCTTGCCATGAGCAATCCCTTCACACCAGGGCAGATAATAGATAACTATACCTATTATCTATACCATCTGACTGATTTTTCGCGATGGACCACGTTAGCGGTCGGCCGCATCAGACGAGCGGCACGATGGCAGAGTCAGCTGTGTCAGTTATTGGCGACCTTGACGGTGAAGAAGCACGAGTCACTTCTGTTGTAGGACTGCATGAACTCGATCATCCTACCGTCTGGCCTATAGGTGTAACAGGTGAAGAGCAGCACGTCACGGTCTTCGCCCAGCCCAAACATCCTTGCCAGCTTGGGCTCGGCGGAAACGATGTCCAGGGTCTGCCAGGCACGCTCCGGGGCAGAGCCATAGAAGCCGTAGATCTCCTGGAGGGAGAACACCTCGAGATCGACATCCAGCAGGTTGGGGAACAGTTCGAAGGGCACGTAGACATGTTCCAGGGATATGGGCTTACCGTCCGCGAAACAGAGCCTCTTGATGTAGATGATGTCGTCGTCAGGAGAGATTTCCAGCTCATGGGCGTAGAAGGCTCCTGCCTGGCGCCTCTTTCTCTCGAGGATCTTTACCCCGGGGTTCGAGAACCCTCCCTCGATGGCCTTGTGGAACCCAGTGAGGTAGTCGAGGTTGCGCTCGATGCGCTTCCCCACGACAAAGACGCCCTTGCCCTGGACCCTCTTGAGGAGGCCTTCCTTCACCAAGCCGTCAAGCGCGCTTCTCACGGTAAGGCGATTGATCCCGTAGGTCTGTGCCAGCACGTTCTCCGAGGGAATGGCGACGCCGGGAGCATACTCTCCGGTGGTGATGCGCCCACGGACAACCTCGCGCAGCTGCATGAAAATGGGGGAGTTCTCATCGATCCTAGACATCCCTGGTCCCATCTTCACTGACGAAAGGCCTGAGTTCGGTACCCAAGATGACGTGACGGGGCATGATCACGTTCGTGAAGTACTCCAGGGGATCACCGTTTTGGTTGAGCATCAGGCCCTCCTGGAAAAACGCCGGCGCGCCCACAGGGCACCCAAGCAATCCCGCCTCGTCCTCGTCAAGCGACGTGACGTCGATCTTCTCTGACCCATGGTCCGCGATGATACCGTAGTCATCCTGGAGCACTCCGTAGAGTGACTCCACGGAATAGTCATGCCGCTCTATGCCATCGCAGCCGCGGGCATTCACAAGGACGTTTTCGATGGCGGCCTTCTCTCCATCGATGCTCGCGACGCGGATCAGCGCCAGCACGGGGGAGGCGAGCATGACGTGAAGGTGCTTCATTGCAAACTTGTCTGCCTCGACAAGCCCGCTGTACACGACGTGCCTGGTGAGCTTGCCGCCCGCAGCGCGAACGGCGTCCGAGAAGCTCAGGGTGTCCTGAAGGTTGCGCACGATTCTGGGCTTTGCGACGAAGGTGCCCAGACCCACCTTGCTCTCCAACACGCCGAGCTCCTCAAGGCGTTTGATGGCGTTTCTCAACGTCATCCTGTTCACGCCCCATATCTCGCACAGCTCGCGCTCGGACGGGAGCCTGTCCCCTGGCCCTAGCCCCTTGTCGATGATAAAAGACTGGATGAGTTCGGCAATCTCGTCTCTTGAACTCATCTGGGTTCCAGTCCATTCAAAGTATCGTCTCCTGCAACGCCTCCCTGATTACGCCCATATTATAGCCGTTGGTCCACAACCCCTTTGCGCGGACATGGACCGCTGCGTCACCGGCACACCGAGGCATGCGGAGGCGTCTAGTCTCCCATCACCTGAACGATGAGGGTCCTCTCTGACGGACCGTCGAACTCGCAGAGGTAGACCTCCTGTGCTCCACCCCTCTCGACCATACCGTCGCGCACGACGAAATGGGCGTGATTCCCCGTGAGCAGGGCCTTGAGGTGCCCGGTTGGGTTGCCCGCCGTCGAACCGTAGTCCGACAGCATCCTTGCATGGGAATACGGATGGTCCTCTGGGACCAGGCGGGCAAGGAAGGCGTCTATGTCGCTCTCGAGGCACTCAAGGGCCTCGTTGGTGGTAATGCCGGCGGTCGTGTGCTTCGAGATGGCGGTCACCATGCCGTTCTTGATGCCGCTCTCCCGTACGGCCTGCTCGATCTTGTCGGTCACGAGTATGTACTGGTTGTACTCGCTCGTGAGGAACGTGAAGCTCTCTTCGAACACCATGGGTACTCACTGCTCCAAGCCATTGAGGAAGTCGAGTGCGTTGGCACCCTTGATCAGTTCGACCGTGCTCTCCCTGAGTCCCAGCCCGTCCAGTGCGCGTGCCATCCTGATCTGCTCGAAGCGTGGGCTGTCGCTGCCGAACATCACTTGGTGGCGGAGGCTCCTGTCGATCCAGGTGCTGGGGAGCTCTCGTGTAAAGAGATGCGCATAGAACTCCCTCGCGCTGTCGAAGTACAGGAGTCCCGTGTCCGCATAGACGTTCTTGTGCTTGACCATGAGCATCGCCGCCTCTTCCAACCATGGCCACCCAAAGTGGCCCAAGCAGAAGCGCAGCCTTGGCCTGGTCTCCGCAAGCTCCTCGAACTCGACGGGCCTTCCGTACTTGGCAAGCGTATGGGGCTCCCATGACATCCCCGTGTGGAACATCACCGGCCTGTTGTAGCGCTCGCAGATGTCATAGAGCCCTTGCACGCAGCCGTCCATGGGATAGAAGCGCTGCCTGCCCGGATGCAGGTTGAGTCCCCTGAGATCCAAGTCGGCGAAGGCGTGCTCCAGCTTGTCGGGCGCCTCGAGGTCATGTGGGTCGACGGCGGCAAAGCCTATGAACTCGTCAGGCCTCAGGTCGACGAGCCTCTTGACCTCCTCGTTCGTGACGGGCGTGCACCCAGCCTCGCTCAGATAGTCCTGGGGGATGAGGCACATCTTGTCCAGGCCGGCAAGCCGCATCTGGTTCAAGACGTGTTCGAGCTTGGCTATGCCGTTGAGGTGGATGTCGAGCACCTCGTGGCGCATCTCCTCGCGTCTTGGGTCATCGTTGATCGGCTCATAGAACGCTGGGTGAGCGTGAACGTCGATGAACATGTCTTCCCACCCATGCCCTTACTCGTCGAGCATTGCGCGCACATTGTCGATGGAGCGCCTCGAGTAGAGGCGCGGCTCGCTCAGGTAGTTGGTGACGAGTTCGATCGTCGCGGTCCGCTCGTAGGGCAGATCGCGAATCTCCTGCAGGAGCTCCTTGTATGGCGTGACGCCCTCGCCTGGAACCAGGTGGGTCGCGTCGACACCATTGGAGTCAGGGATATGCAGGTGGTAGAGCTTGTCCCCGAGCAGCGTGAAGTAGCTCGTCATCTGCTCCTGCTGGATGAACGGCACCACGATGTCCATCATGCCATACAGATAGTCGTTATCCACGTGCTCGAAGAGGTCGAGGAGATCGTCGGCGTTCTTGAAGCAGTTCGACTCCTCGGGGGTGAGCGTCTCTACGACGAGCTTCACGCCGACGTTCTTGGCATAGGCGGCCAGGTCCTCTACGGTCCTGTACAGACGGTCATGCATCTGCACATACGTCGTCTCGTATCCCGCATGCGCAGGCGAGATAAGCATGAAGTC
Source organism: Olsenella uli DSM 7084 (assembly GCF_000143845.1). Classification (NCBI taxonomy): domain Bacteria; kingdom Bacillati; phylum Actinomycetota; class Coriobacteriia; order Coriobacteriales; family Atopobiaceae; genus Olsenella; species Olsenella uli. The sequence goes on from NC_014363.1 coordinate 1,614,560, forward strand.
CGAACCCAGGGCCTTCGCCTGGTCAAGACAGACCTTCAGGTAGCGAACGGCATCCTCGCGCTGGCGCTCGGATCCGATCATGAAGTTATAGGGATAGGCGTTGTGCTCGGGGCAGAAGCCCGTGATGGGCACACCGTACTTGTCGCGCAGGCGGATGATCTCATCGATGTCACCATCGGCAAGGTCAGGAGCATATGCATGGGGACGCCCTCCCCAAAGCTCTATGTAGTCATAGCCAAAGCGCCTGGCGTCGATGAACATGTCTTCGATGTTGTTGCGCTGATAACCTGATGTGAACATGCCGATCTTGAACATACCCCGTCCTTTCTCCTGCAACCCCACTGCCAGCCGTTTGACGAAAAGTCAAAGGCCCCTTCTGCCGCTCGGCATCCGATGACCACCCCCATCGGATAGGTGGTCACTCGCTGACGACCCAAGGCTCGAAGACGCTCACTATCCGAGAGGCGATGCGTGCGCCACGGTCCAGGCAGCCGTCAGTGCCATCACCGTTGAGGACGCCCACAAGGAAGCCCGCGACGAACGAATCGCCGGCACCGACCGTATTGGTCAGGTGTTCCGCCGGATAGACCGGACCGTCATAGAACCTGGCCCCATCCCAGGAGAGACTCCCCTCCTCGCCAAAGGTGGCGGTGGCGACCTTGAGGCCCCGATCCACCTTGTCCCTGAGGAAGTCTCGGATGAAGTCATCCTTGCCCCTGTGATAGGAGTAGAAGCCATAGTCGACCGAGCCGAGCGTGCTCTCGACCAGCGGATGGTCAAGCCTGTCGGCATAGTCAAAGCTCACGAGGATGCCAGCCTCATGGATTCTGGGAAGGGTGGACTCGGCGTTTCCCCAGAGGGCGGTATGCACGATGTCGTGCGTGCAGGCAAATCGGACGTCCTCGTCATCAAAGACCATGTCGGCCAGGACGCCCTCCTCGTACTCGCCATGCACGCGGTCCAGGCCCTCGAGGTCCATGTACGTGACGGCAGTCCTACCCTTCGCGACCTTGAGGTGCGAGGTGTCGAGGCCCTCCCTCCTAAGGGACTCGATCATCCAGGTCCCATACTCGTCAGATCCGGTCGTCGAGATGATTGCCGAAGGGACCCCGAGATGCTGCATGTTGACCGCCGTATCAACGGCGTTCCCCGTGGGATAGCCGCGATCGAGGTTGCGATAGTAGTCGACGCAGTTATCGCCAATGCAGGCCGCCTTCATTCGCGTCTCCTCCGTCTGGTATGTAAATATGATATACTTATATATTATCATTCTCACACATACTGTGGACGAATGTCCCAACTACCGTTCACCGTATTTTTTATAACGTTCAACACCACTTCTACTAATTTTCAAAGCCGAGGCACAGCGATGTGAATCTATATACCGATAGGCGATATTTTCATACCTCTACACGAATACAACCATAAGGAGGCATCCGGTCCTCCTATAGTGGGGGTGCATACGCCTTTGACTCTAGGGGGGATCATCGTGAAGGTTGCCACCACGGGTGATAACTGCGTCGACGTGTACGAAAAGGAGGGCAGGCAGTATCCGGGAGGAAACCCGGTCAACGTTGCCGTATACCTCAGGCGGATGGGCGTGGACGCCTCCTACACCGGTGCCGTGGGTACCGACGAGCAGGGGAAGCTCCTCGTCGACGCACTTGACGCAAGGGGCGTCGACACGAGCCACGTCCATGTGGACGAAGGCCCCACCGCCGTGACCTACGTCGAGATCGTCAGCGGAAACCGCGTGTTCGGCGACTACGTCGAGGGTGTGATGGAGGACTTCAGGCTGACCGACGAGGACGTCGAGTTCCTCTGCTCACAGGACCTCGTCGTGAGCGGTATCTGGGGGCACACGGCCGAGGACCTGGGAAAGATCAGGGCCCACGGCACGCCCATCGCGTTCGACTACTCCGATCAGCCCGACGACCCCATTGTCGACGCCTCGATCCCCAACGTCGACTATGCCTTCTTCGGCCTCGAGTCGGATGACACCGAGCGGATCAGGGAGTTCATGAAGCGCAAGCAGGCCATGGGACCCAAGGTCGTCACCGTGACGCTCGGCGAGCACGGAAGCCTCTCCTACGATGGCGATCGGTTCTACAAGCATGGCATCGTCGAGGTCGACGTCGTGGACACCATGGGTGCGGGCGATTCCTTCATCGCAGGCTTCCTCAAGGGGGTCCTCGAGGGCAAGGATATACCGGCCTGCATGGACGAGGGGGCCCGGAGCTCGGCGGTCACCCTGCAGTATCCGGGAGCATGGTAGCGGCCATGCTATGGGGCGCTTCGCTGCTCGGTTCACTGCTCGGCGTGCGCCCTCATCCACTCCTCGACGTCGGCGAGCGGAGGATAGCCCTCACCGGGACGGTTGGTCATCGTCCCCTCGCGCGTAACCTTACAGGCAGCATACTTGCTGGCCCACTCGCACGCTTCCCTGAGGGGCTTGCCCCACACGAGCCCTGCTGCCGTGGCGGCAAGGTAGCCGTCGCCGGCGCCAATCGTATAGACGGCCTTGACCCTGGTGCCTTCGACGAAGAAGTACTCATCGCCATCGAGCACGGCAGAGCCATCGGGACCGCAGGTCATGATCACGCCGTGGCAGCCGTGATCGGCGACTATCTTGTGACAGACGTCCTCGAAGGACACGCCGGAGTCCTCCGGCAACCCGCACAGCACCCTGCCCTCGACGTCGTTGACGACGAGGTGGTCCACGAAGCTGAGGTTGCCCAGAAGGTCAGACGGCAGCGGCGACGCGTTGCAGAACGTCTCCATGCCAAACTCCGCCTTGGCGATCCTGGCACCGGCGAGGGCCTTCTGGTAGGGCATGCCAAAGCCCGTGATGAAGACCTTGGCCTCCCTCATGGCCCCTATGGCATCATGGATCTCTTCGATAGTGAGTGCCTTGCAGGCGGAATCGCCATCGACGATGGTGTTGAGCCCATCGTCGTCGATCATGATGAGACCGGTGCCCGTGGAGACGCTGCGGTCGCGATACAGGTGGGTGGTATCCACCCCAGACTCGCTCATCCACTTGTCTCCCAGGTCGCCCCAGGGGTCATAGCCGACCTTGCCGATGTAAGCGGTCGAGACACCCAGGCGACCCAGCGCGACGGAGACGGTGGCACCCTTGCCGCCGTCCTCCTCGACATGCCAGTCCCAGGCCTCCATGGTCTCGCCGCGACGAGGGAGGCGGTGGACGCGGCACACCTGGCCGACGCCATGGGAGTTCATCACGATCACGTCGATAGGTCCGTTCTTGCCCATTTCAACGCTCCGTTCCTTGTTCGGAGGCGGATCCGGGCCCGCCCCGTGCGGCCCCATCGAATCTATCGCCGCCGATCTCCAACAAGTGACTGGGATGGGGTATGCCGGGGTCCCCCACCTCAACCGATGGGCACATCGCCTCGAGCGCCCGTGCTCAGCGGAAGTCCGTCCTTCCGGATAGCTCCTCGTCAAGCTCGGTCGGTGAGATCTTGTCGCCAAGGCTCTGGTAGCCGTACTCGACCATGAGGTCATCAAGCTCCCTCTTGACCTCAAGGGGGACCCAGTCCTGCTTCTCGCCCATGCGAGAGATGGTCGGGCGCCCGAAGCCATACTGCATCGCCCAGTTCCAACCCGCGTTGAACGGTGTCTTCTTGAGAATGTTGCGTATGCGCAGGACCTTCTGCTGGGCCTCGACACATCCCTTCCAGTCGCCAGCGAGGCCCTTGTCGACGATCTCCTTCATCTCGCGAGGGAAGGGCACGGCCATGAAGGAGACGCAGCCCACGCCACCGAGGAGCACCATGATGCCGTCAAATCCGTCACAGCCGCCCACGAGGTCGAAGTCTTCGGGATCGACCTGAAGCAGGTCGTTCTGGAAGTTGATGATGTCAGTCGACGCATCCTTGAATCCGCGCAGGTTCTTGTGCTCGCGTGCCAACTTGCCCAGGGTCTCGGGCGCGTACATGACACCCTGTTCGCGACAGTTGTAGATGAATACGGGACGCTTGGCATAATCAATCAGCTCGGCCGTCCAGTCATAGAGCGCCGCCTGGGAGAACTTGTAGAAGGGGGGTGCGGTGACGCAGTAGCAGTCACACATTCCCGTCTCCTCGTAGGCGTCGAGGAGCCTCCTGTTTGCACGGAGGTCATTCTCGAAGGAGCATCCCATGATCTTGGCGCGCCCCTGGCTTGCCTCGTGGACGCAGCCGAGAACCTCGAGCTTCTCGTCAAACGAGAGCTCGAAGGACTCACCCGCATAGCCGTTGACAAAGAAGTTCTCGATGCCGCAGCCGATCTGCCAAGCAATCAGATCGTGCAGGTACTCGAAGTCAATCTGCCCGCCCTCCCTGAACGGCGTGCAGATCTCGGTCAGTACGCCGGTGATGTAGTGTGACATCCCACGAGCTCCGTTCCCTCTTGAAATAGATACAGATAACCTCAATTGTGCTCCATGCCACCAGAAAGAAAGCTGTCACCCTATGACAAGACATCCTCTCTCTCGATGAAGGCCTCGACCTCGTCGAGGGGACGATAGGCGGGGATGGTGCCGTCGATGGTGACTACCAGCGCGGCATAGTGGCTCGCCCACTCCATGGCCTCGCGCAGGGGCTTTTCCCGCACGAGCCCGGCCACCGTAGCGGCCATGAAGCCGTCGCCAGCTCCGGCGGTGTTGGCCACGTTGTCCACGTGGACGGGATCGACCTCGATGAAGTCGCCCTCCTCCGTAAGGGCGCAGGAGCCCTCGGAACCCAGGGTCACGACAACGTTCTTCGCACCGGTCACCCTGAGCACCGCAGCCGCAAGCTCCCTCGGATCGTTCGCCGAGACGCCCGCGATGTGCTCGGACTCCACCTCGTTCACGAAGAGGTAGTCGATGTAGCCGATCGGGGAGAGCCCTCCCTCTGGGAGCGGTGACGGGTTGAGGACGGTCTTCATACCCAGCTCGCAGGCATGGCGAGCACCGGCAAGCGCGACTTCTTCGGGTATTTCGAAGCCCGTGACGAAGTACTTCGAGCCGGCCATCGCGTCGATTGCGGCATATACCTCCTCGATGGTGAGGGCGGCGCCCGAGCTGTCCCCATCGATGATCGAGTTTCGACCGTCGGGCGCGATGAGGACGAGACCCGTCCCCGTCGATACGCCAGGGTCGCGGTAGAGGTAGGTCGTATCCGCGCCTGCCTCGCGCATCCATCTGTCACCGAGGTCGCCCCACGCGTCATTCCCCACCTTGCCGACGTAGGCCACGTTCAGCCCAAGGCGCCCAAGCGCCACGGTCACGTTAGAGCCCTTCCCGCCGTCTTCGGCGATATGCCACTTCCTGACCGAGAGGGTCTCCCCCCAGCGGGGCATGCGGTCGCAATACGCGTACTGCCCCACCCCATGGCTGTTGAGGACGATGACGTCTTTTGCCGACATCCCTACCACCCCTTCGTCTCGTGTGACATGGGGTGGTCGATCGTGTACTCGTCCGTGTAGAGCGTCACGTCAGACACGTACTTGGGCAGGATGGTGACAGGGTACTCGGTCGTCGGATCGCTGAAGAGCATGATGCGGCAGACCGTCTTCTTCCAGTCGCCGGTCGCCACCATGTAGACCGCCCGCCTGGCGGAACAGATGACGTGGAAGCCGATGGTAAGGCCCTTGGGCGGGACGCGGTCGAGGCAGGTGCCGAACGAGCGCTCCGCCATCGCCAACATGGTATCGGAGTTGATGTCGACGATCCTCGTCTTGGAGTCTGCGTACTCCTCGACCGTCGGTCGGCACCAGTAGTCGCGAGGCTCCTCGTCAAACGCAATGAGGCCCGTGGCCCCCACGCCCGCCCACACGGTGTCGACGCCGCCGAGCTTGTCGCACATCTCGTCCGGGTAGTCGAGGTTCGTGATCCTTGGCCAGATCCTATGGTCCTCCCCGGGCCGCAGCTCCTCGTCGATCCTGTCGTAGAAGCAAGCCGCCATGGTACCCTCGAGGCTCTCATAGGCGTCCGAGACGGGATACGGGCGACACTGCCAGTCGAGGAACTCATCCATGTGGAACACCCAGAGGTTCGTGCAGTCGATCCCCTCCTCGTTCACCCTCCTGATGAAGCCGTCGTACTCGTCGCAGGGACCTGCGGGGAGCACCCACTTCGTCGGCAGCCCCTGGGCATTGTGCTCCTTGACCTCGTCGGCCATGAGACTGCCTATCTCCTCCATCATCTCCCTGCGGTCCTTGCGGACGGCGAGCTTGATCTTCTTGTCCCTCCCATCGAGCTCCCGCCAAGGGATGGAGCACCAGTCGAAGATCTCCTGACTCGTGAGCCTGTTCATCAGCATATCCTGACACCTCCAGAGAGCGGCCACCCGACGATCGACTCTCGTCCGACGGCCGGGTGGCAATGTTCAGATGGCTCAGATGATCACCTGCTACGGTGCTGCAGTTCTGCCCTTACTGGACCGCGGCCTCCTCGGCAACCTCCTTCTTGATCTCGGCGTTACGACGGGCCTCGGCCTCCTCGATGATGTCGGCGTTGACCCTCCTCCAGCGCAGGAAGAACGGCAGCGCCGAGATGACGACCAAGATGCCGGCGCTGATCGGATTGAAGCTGAACAGGGGGACCTCGCCCGAGATGATGCCGCTCAGCTCGCCGAACATCAGGATCAACGACGGGACGATGGCAAGGATGGCCATGACCGGACCGCCGGGGGCCTTGAAGGTCGGGTGGTAGTTGGACTTCCTCTTCAGGGAGAACCAGGCACAGAAGAGCAGGGCGTTACGCAGCAGGCAGATGAAGGTGAAGATGGCGACAAGGGACTGGATGCTGGTCGCCCAGACGAGAACGAGCGCAAAGCCAGACTGCCAGAGCATCGAGACGACAGGGGAGTCGTACTTGGGGTCGATCTTGCCCCAGGAACGCCACCAGTAGCCCTCCTGGGCGGCCTTCATCTCTCCACGAGCCTGGAACATGATGAGGGAGGACAGGGAGCCGGTTACGACAACGACGGCGAGGATGGCGGCGACGGTACCGGCCTGGGTGCCGATGCCCGGAATGTGCGAGAACGCCTCGGCGACAGGCGCGTCGGATGCGGCGAGGACGTCGATGTCGACCAGGCCGACGGCAGAGACGGACAGCAGGACGTAGAGCAGGGTGACCGCGAAGACCGTACCGATCAGGGCGATCGGCATGTTCCTCTTGGGGTTCTTGACCTCACCACCCATGGTGACACAGGTCTGCATGCCGTCATAAGACCACGTGGTCGCGGCAACGCCGGCGATCATTGCACCGAAGATGTTTCCCGAGGCGGCAGCGGAGCTCGCGACGGGAGCGGCCCCAAAGTTGCCGCCACTGATGAAGAACAGGCCGACGACGACAAGGAGCAGGAACGGGATGACCTTGAACGCGGTAATGAAGTTCTGCCATTTGGCGCCCGCATGCTTATGGCACATATGCAGCCAAGTGAAGAAGATGATCAGCAGGCATGCGATGACAGAGACGACCATCGAGGACCAGCCGGTGAAGAACGCGAGGTAGTTCGCGACCGTGAGGGCCATGATCGCGATGCCAACAGGATCAGAGGCCCACCAGCAGGACCAGATGAAGAACATGGCCATGAACGGCCATCCGGCCTCGCGGAAGTAGACAAACTGTCCACCGTCCTCGGAGTAGGCCGTAGAATACTCCGCATAGATGAGGTTCTGCGGAATCATGATGATGCCGCCGAGCAGGAAGGCGAGGATCGTCAGAAGCGGCGCGCCAGCCGCCGCGGCAACCGCGCCGACCGATGTGAAGATTCCTGAGCCGATGGTAGTTCCGACACCGAGCGCGATTGCCGTGCTCAGGCCGAGGTGGCGCTCCATGCCCTCGCCACCCTTGACAACTTCTTTGTTGCCAGACATGCCCACTCCTCTCGTTTCATCGCTAGCGTTTCGAGACGCCGGGAGACTGGCAATCGCCCACGGTGCCCCTAGGGAGTAGGATTGCACAAGTGGTCAATTATTATTCCATACTTATTTACCTTTCGGTAAGTGGTATAAATTTACCGTAATGGTTATCTATACTTTTAAGTAACACGTGACGTGCGGACTCTGCCCCCAGGTTTTCCCAACGCCTTGCGCAAACCGATGCATCGGGCATCCCTGCCATGGTATGACTTGGCATCTCGATGGTTTTCCCATACGCTACGACGAGGACGGGCGCTGTCGGAAGGAGTCGGGCCATGAGCACCCTGAGCGGAGACCTCTACTCCAAGTCACTGCGTATCACCCAGCATGTGAACGTGATCATACCAGATGAGTCCGAGGACTTCTGGACCAAGATAGATGATGGGGTCCGCGTCTTATACCTTCTGCACGGGCTTGGCTCCAACTCGAACGAGTGGACGCGTTTCTCGATGATCGAGGCTTACGCCAAAATCTACGGTTTCGCAGTCATCATGCCGGACGGCAACCGCAGCTTCTACGAGAACATGACCTACGGTCCGCACTACCTTGACTGGATCTCCCAAGAGTTGCCAGGCCTCATCCACACCTGGTTCAGGCTCCCCTCCGACAGGAACCACACGTTCATAGCGGGCGAGAGCATGGGCGGCTTTGGTGCCCTGAGGATTGCGCTCGAGAACCCTGACCGCTACGGAGGCGTCGTCGCCCTCTCCCCCGTCACAGACCCGCTGGCCCTCGTAAACGACTTCTCGAGCCTCTTCTTCGGCAGCGACGAGTGGAGGGCGGTGTTCGGACCCTCGGGACCCCTTGAGGACGACTCGATAGCAAGCACCGCGAGAATGTCCGTCCTCAGCCATGGTGCCGGCGCCATCCCCAGGATCATCCAGATGGTCGGAACCGATGACCCATTTTGTCCGTACGTCGAGGAGGTCGCACGGGAACTCACGCGCCTCGGCATACAAAACAGCTTCTCCAGCTGGCCCGGACGTCACGACTTCCTCTTCTGGAACACGGCCATAGAGCGCGCCATCCGCATGCTTTGCGGGATGGAAGGGTCAGGCTGCTAAGAGTCTCCGGCACAGGGCGCCGGAGGGGACAAGGTCGGCCAAGCCATGTCGACGCCCGTCCCCTCAGGCATGGGCACGCATGCGAGGGGCCACCGAACGGGAAGGGTGCGCGCCAGAACGGGGGGCCTAGTCCCTCAGGCCCAGTTCCTCGCGCAGGTACCTGCACGTCTCAACATGTGGCCCATGGGGGTCCTCCCAGTAGATGGAGTCGTTGATCTCGAGATCGATGCCGTTCTCGAAGTCATGGTCCTCAAGCGTGCGGATGAATCCCGCAAGCTTGTCCCTCCCGTAGGCGCCGCTGCCTACAACCTCGTGGTGGCTGTCGGAGTAGTGGATCCACTCCACCTTGTCTCCGAAGGCGTCAAAGTACTGCTCGAGGTCCTCCCCTTGGACCTCCATGGCCGTGAGGTCAACGCAGACCCTCAGGTTGGGCGAGCCGACCGCCTCAAGCATGTGGCGCACATCCCCAAGCCCCACCACAAGGTTGGACTCGTACGGCTGCAGCTGCTCGAGGGGGACGATGATGTCTTCCGCCTCGGCGAGGTCGAGTATGACCCTGAACGTGTCCACGCATCGTTTGAGGGACTCCTCACGCGAGAGGTCTCTGAGCCCCGAGCCGCTGTTGATGAACACGCGGTTGCACCCGAGCACGTGTGCGTCCTCGAACGCCCACTTGAAGTACTCGATGGTCCGTAGGGTGAGGGCGGGATTGGGATCGCTGAAGTTGAACGGGTAGCCGAGGGTCTCCGGCGTATAGATGGTGACGCGCTGGTCCCTGGCCTCCATCTCCGCACGCATCTTCCTCAATCGCTGCATCGCAGAGTGGCTGTCTGGGTAGTCGAGCCTGCAGTAGAAGGGCTCCGCGCCCCAGAGGTCGATACCATGGATACCAAGCTCGCACATGGAGTCCAGAAAGTACTCGAATGAGTGGTGCACGTAGGACGTCCCCATGACGGAGACGTCACGCATGGCAATTGTCGACATAAGGCACTCCCTTGCACAACGTAAATCCTCCGGGACGAACGCAAAGTGGGACGGGGCCATCCCGGGCTGGGATGGCCACGCCAAGATGCCTAGTACGCGAGCTGGCGGTAGTAGCGACGGATCTCCATCGGATGGCAGTTGATGCGCTCGATGTGAATGTCGATGCGGTTGGTGACCTGATGCGTCACGAGGTGGCTCAGATAGCCACGGTACTCGGAAGAGATCCCCTTGAGCTCGTAGTCCTTCGAATCGATCAGCGTATAGCGCGCACAGACCTTGGGCAGGAACTTGGCCACACGCTCGGCAAGCGGACGCTCGGCGTCCTCTCCTAGGAAGACCGTGACATTGGTGTCCCTGTCCACGACCTCGAACATGCCATGGAAGAACTCCGCGGCATGAATGGACTTGGTGCGCAACCAGTGCTGCTCCTCCCAGTAGCACATGGCGTAGGAGTACGTGGAGCCGTACTGCCCACCAGCTCCGACGAAGTAGTGGATCGGATCGTCGTGATGCTCTTGGGCAAAGTCCCGCGCAAACTCGTCGGACGCCACGGCGACGCTCGCGAGACCTTCGGCGAGGTTGGCGTCAAGCTGAGCGTAGTACTCCTCATACTGCGGAAACTGTCCGGCGTTCTCCATGAAGCGGTCGGCGACCATGGAGAACTTGAGCTGCTCGTTCTCGGGGTAGGTGATGCAGTGGGTGGCGTCCTTGGCCAACGGGGAGTCCGCGACGTCCACGAACCCGATGGTGGTGACGCCTTCCCTCTTGAGGGTCTCCATCGCAGCGACCATCTCTGCGGTGTTGCCGGACACGGACGAGAAGACCACGACGCTCTTTTTGGTGATGCGCCTGTTGCCCACGACGTTGAACTGCCCCGCGTTCTCCACCGTGATGGGGAGGTCGCTGAGCTCCTTGACGTGGGACTCGACCTGGAGCGCAGATGCCCACGTGCCGCCGATGCCCATGTAGCAGATGAGGTCGTAGCCCCTCTCGCAGATCTCGTCCACCACCCTCTCGATCTGGGGACGAATCGCGAGCGCGCCATTGACGCTGTCCAGCTCGTGCTGCCTGTCATACTTGATCATCTGGGTCGCATCCTTACGTGTTGATGGTCCGAACCAAACTTGCCGGGAAAGACGGGGCGTCGCCACAGGAGGGCGTGCGCCCCGTCTCCTAAGCTGCTACTGCTTTCCCAGGTATTTGCCTCCGTCAGCGTGGATGTCCACACCGTTGAGGACCTTCGCGTCGTCGGACGCCAGGAAGGCGAATATGCCCGCTATCTCGGAGGGCTCCTCCGCACGACCGAGGGGACCGTAGTCCACCAGGTCGCCTTCGTTCTGGTAGTCCATGCCACCAAAGCCGTCTGCCGTCTCATCCATCATCGGGGTCTTGACCCAGCCGGGTGACACGCAGTTGACGCGGATCGTGTTGCCGTTCTCATTGGCGAGGCACTGCGTGAGGTGGATGACCCCCGCCTTGCTCATGGCATAGGGGGCCTCATATGCGTAGCACGCGGTTCCGTCCACCGAGGCGGTATTGAGGATCACGCCCTCGCCCTGAGCCTTCATGACAGGCAGGACGCGGTTGATCATGCAGTACGTGCCCAGGAGATTGACCTCGATGACCGTGCGCGCATCGGAAACGGGCTGGTCCTCCACGGGACCGACCCTGCCACCGATTCCCGCTATGTTGCACAGGACATCGATGCGCCCGAACCTTTTAACTACCGCACTCACTGCGGAGCAGACCTGCCCGTCAACCGTGACGTCAACAGGCTGGACCATATATGCGCCCTCGGCAAGGCCCAGGTCCTCGGCAGACGCCTCAAGTGCGTCCTGCTTCAGGTCGAGCATCGCGACGAGCGCCCCCTCGTCCGAGAAGCGCTTCACGGTTGCCTTTCCGATGCCACTCGCTGCACCGGTAACCACCACGACCTTGCCCTTTATTCCTTCCATGAGAACTCCTTTCGCTAAACGCCGAAGCCATCCTCCCGGACGCCAAAAACGACTCTTCAGTCTTCGTGAGTGATCACCGTTATACTGGTATACGTTTCGTATTAACTTATTTAGTACTTACTTTCAAGGGATAATTTGTAAAGCGGTAAGCTAGACCTCCGAGGAGGTACGTCATCCATGTATGAGACACGTCCCTGTACGCATTTCCCCGAATTGGGGCCCGCCTGGCGCAGCTGGCACGACATCGCCGGGGCCATCGATGCGCGGCTTGCCGCGACAACCGCCGGGCCTGCGGTCCTGGCGCTGGAATGCTATCCGGGCGTGGACCTATCCGAGCTTGAGCGAGGAATTCTCCCCCTCCTCTCGCCCTCCGTCGTGCTTCGAGCGGACGACTTCTCTTGGGACGTCGATCGCGTCCAAGCTCGAATCGCCGACACCATCACCAACGACCGCGTCTTCGGCGTCATGTCCCACTACACCATCGACCAGTTCTTTGACGACGAGCGCCTGGAGGCCGCACGCACGAAAGTGGCGGGAGCGCATGGCCTTGCGGTGGTCATGGGCTTCGGCGCCACCCTTCTCTGCGAGCCCGACCTTGTCGTCTATGCCGATCTCACCCGTTGGGAGATCCAGTGCCGCCACCGTCGTGGGATGCCCAACTGGAAGGCAGGCAACGACGGGGAGGACGCGCTGCGCAAGTTCAAGCGAGGCTACTTCTTCGAGTGGCGAATGGCGGACCGTCTCAAGCAGGTCGTGATGCCAACGGCCGACCTGGTGCTTGATACGAACCGTCCTGATGACCCACGCATGGTGGATGGCGCCGCCTGCAGGGAGGCGCTCGCTCGCCTGTCCGCTCGTCCCTTCAGGCTGGTCCCCTACTTCGATCAGAGCGTCTGGGGAGGCCGCTGGATGCAGGAGCACTTTGGCCTGGATCCCGAGGCACCCAATTTCGGCTGGGCCTTCGATGGCGTGCCGGAGGAGAACTCCCTTCTCATGGACTTTGGGGGCATCGAGGTGGAGGTGCCGGCACTCGATCTGGTCTTCTTCCATCCCGACGAGCTTCTGGGCCCCAAGGTGCATGCACGGTTTGGCACCGAATTCCCCATACGCTTCGACTACCTGGACACCATGGGTGGCGGCAACCTGAGCCTGCAGGTGCATCCGCTCACCGAGTACATCCGGGACCGCTTTGGCATGGCCTATACGCAGGATGAGAGCTACTACATCCTCGACGCCATGGCAGGGTCGCATGTGTACCTGGGCGTGAGGACCGGCGTCAACAAAGATGACATGGTGCGCGACCTCGAGCGCGCCGCCGCCGGGGAGATTCGCTTCCCCGATGAGGCCTATGTCAACCGCCTGCCGGTGGACAAGCATGACCACGTGCACATTCCCGCAGGCACAGTTCACTGCGGGGGCGCGGGCACCGTCATTCTCGAGATCAGCGCCACGCCCTATGTATTCACCTTCAAGCTGTGGGACTGGGGCCGCGTCGGCCTCGACGGCATCCCCCGTCCGACCCATGTGGAGCATGGTGCACGCAACATCCTGACCTCACGCGACACCGAGCTCTGCGCCACACGGCTCATCGACCGTGCGGCAGATCCGCACCAGAACCTCTCCTCGCAGGAAGGCGTGGTCGAGGAGCATACCGGTCTCAACGAGCTGGAGTTCATCGAGACGCGCCGCCACTGGTTCACGCGCTCCGCCAGGCTCGAATGTCACGACAGCGTCAACGTGCTCAACCTGGTGGAAGGCGGAAGCGCTCGGGTGGAGAGCGTCGATGGGCCCTTCGAGCCCTTCCCCGTGAACTACGGCGAGACCTTCATCGTGCCGGCACGGGTCGGCACCTACCGCATCACCAACACGAGCGAGGCGGACCGCCGCATTGCCGTCATCCAAGCCTATGTCCGCAACTAGAAGGAGGGGGCAGCCATGTGGTTCGACCCTGGATTCGACATCGAACCTGACTACCGGGCCATGACCTTCAGGTACGGTCCCGACACCTTTGGCCCGATGCCCGAGCGCCGGCATCTGGACGACATCAGGCAGAGCCTGCGTGACCCATGCTGCACGGGACCCGAAATCCCCTACATCGTGTCGATGGACGTGGGGCGCATGGCCGATCGCACGGACCTGATAGGGCGCAACCTGCTCTATGGCGCGATGATCTACGCCGTCGGCACGCTGGGGAGCGAGCCCGTACGCAGCCAGGGACATGTGCATGCGGTCTCCGTCTCGTGCGGCTGCTCCACGCCAGAGGTCTATGAGATCTGGGACGGCGAGGCCGTCATCTACATGCAGGAGAGCGCCCAGGACCAGCCTGGCAGCTGCTATGCGGTTCATGCCAAGCCGGGGCAGGTAGTGGTGGTGCCGCCGGCCTGGGCCCACTGCACCGTCAATGCCGATCCGTCTCGTCCCATGGCCTTCGGGGCCTGGTGCGTGCGAGATTACGGCTTCGACTATGCGGATGTTCGCCGGCATGGGGGGCTGGCCTACTTTCCCGAGGTCAGGACCGGCGGCCTCTCGTGGGTGCACAACGACGCATACGAGCCGTCCTCCCTCATCCTGCGCGAGGCCCGTGGCGCCGAGGAGCTGGGCCTGACGAGCGGCATGAGCATCTACGAGCAGTACGAGCGCGACCACGAGCTCTTCCGCTTCGTCACCGATCCGCAGACGGCCCGGAACATCTGGGCCGTCCATGAGCCGTAAGGGGACATTCCGTGGACACGCAGCGCACCGACGGGTACTGGGGGCTCCCCGGTCGCGGCATGGGTGCCTTTGGCGAGAAGGGAGGCTTCTCCACGGAGGTGCTCCCCACGTGACATACAAGGCGCGGGGCGCGTCCGTTAGGATGTGGTGGGAGGGGCGCAGTGGCGCAGAGGACGTCCGAAGGGGAGCCATGCGAGTGAGCATCACCGTGAACGGCCTGGACATCGAGGCCAGCTATCGCGACGAGGACATCGAGGGCGTCTTCAAACCCCTCGTGCGGCACTGGTCCGCCGCCCAGCGTCGCCTGGGCGGGCGCTACATCGTGCTCATGAGCGCGCCTCCGGGATCGGGCAAGACGACGCTCTCGCTCTGCCTCGCGCAGCTGTCGCACGACATGGACGGCTGCGTGCCCATCCAGGCGATCGGCATGGACGGCTATCACTATCCCAACGCCTACCTGGACTCCCATACCTACGTGGAGGACGGCGAGACGATCACGCTGCGCTCGCGCAAGGGGGCGTCCTTCACCTACGACGTGGCGGGACTGCGGGCGAAGCTGGCGGACGCGCGCGGCGAGCACCCCACCCCCTGGCCCGAGTACTCGCGCGTGCTGCATGACGCCGTCCCCGACGCGATGGAGGTCACGGGGGACATCCTGCTGGTCGAGGGCAACTACTTCCAGATCGGCGAGGGCGCATGGGCGGGCATTGGCGAGCTTGCCGACGAGACCGTCTACATCTCCGCGCCGATGGGGCTGCTGCGCGACAGGCTCGTGGGTCGCAAGCTGAAGGGCGGTTCCACGCAAGAGGAGGCAGAGGCCTGGTTCGAACGGTCGGACGACAAGAACGTCCGTCGCGTGCTCGGCGGGCACGTGCCCGCCGACATCGAGCTCGCGCTCGGCGAGGACGGGGGCTACACGCTCACGAAGGGCACCGAGCTGCTGGTAGGGGACCCGCACTATGAGAGAGGAGCAAAGGGCCAGAGGGGTCATCCCCTCCGGCCTGCTTCTCCCTGGAGCCAGTTATCAGACTCGAACTGATGACCCCCGCTTTACGAGAGCGGTGCTCTGCCAACTGAGCTAAACTGGCGCCCCTATGATGCACCTCGCGGTGCGGCGTATAGATACTAAGCGAAGAGCCCTCCCCTTTCAAGGGCCGCTCTGCAATCTCCCCCACCATCACAGCCCTATGCACCAGGAGCGGGCAGCAGCGACCAGAACGTGGAGTCCCTCCGAGCGGCGGCAAGCTCGCCGTCGGGAACGGTCACGTCCTGCCAGCCACGGATGAAGCTGCCGTCCTTCGAGACCCAGAACGTGACGTCCAGGTTGACCTTGCCGTTGCCGTCGACGAAGAGCGTGGTCTGAAAGCGCTGGGCAAGCTCCCCCTGGCCCTTGAGTGCCTGGACCAGCTGCTCACGCGGGGCGATCTTGGTCAGGAGGCACTCGTCCGCAGAGACCCGGCCATCGCCGCCGCTCCCGTAGCCGTCCTCAATGAAATGACGCTCGCCATCACGGAGCGATAGTAGTCGGTGGGGCTCTCGTAGCTGTCGCTCACGAAGCGCATGGCCGTCTGCCCGAGCGTCTCGTTCACCTGATCCACGTTGGCAATCCCACCATGAAACTGCGGGTATGCGACGTCGAAGTCGGTCAGGACCGTGGAGCCGTAGGCAGCGATCTACTCCCTCTCCGTATGCCGATAGGCCTCGCTGGCATAGCTGTAGCCGACGTTCTCGTTCCAGGCGTCGTGGAGCTCGCCATCGTCTGCGGAGACATCACCCGTTGGGTCCCCGCTCGCATCGATGGGGCTCTCGTTCCCATCGGAGGGGGGCGTCGAGCCCACGTCGTTGGGCTCGACGCCATCCAAGAGGTCGTGCAGGTTGGAATCCCCGTAGATGCTGTCATCCCTGCGCTTGAGCGCCGAGACTGCGGCCGAGGGGTCGCTGTCCGCAGTGACGACGGCCCTGCCGGCACCACCCAGGTCTGGCACGCCGCCGAAGAGCGCGAGCACCAGGAAGGCGACGATGCCCACAACCGCTGCCATGCTGCCGAGGCTGCTCCTGAGGCGCGGTAGAACGGCACGAGACGACATGGTCCCTCCCCTACAGCAGGTGCAGCACGCCGCGAACCAGACGCTCGAAGTCATCGGCATGCCTGCCGGCCTCGGCCAGGACGCTCTCATGCGTGACGGTGGCATCACCGGACTCGTTGGCTGCCAACGTAAGCCCCAGCACGTTCATGCCCAGGGCGTGCGCCATGATGACTTCGCAGACGGTGGACATGCCCACATAGGAGACGCCCAGCATCCTGAGCATGCCGATCTCGGCGGGCGTCTCGAAGGTGGGCCCGAGCGTGCCGGCGTAGACGCCCTCCTCCACGGATATGCCCAGGTCGTCCGCCACGCCGCGGGCGAGCGTGCGCAGGTAGGGGGTGTAGGCGTCGGTCATGCCCACGAATGGCGTCTCGACCTCGCGGATCTCGTCCCACTCGGCCAGGGGGTTGCGCCCGGTGAGGTTGATCTGGTCGGTAAGGATGCCCAGGCCCGTGCTGGCGTTTCCGGGAACGGAACCCGTGGCGCAGGCAAAGATGATGTCACGGCAGCCCAGGTGATGCGCGTGACGCACCAGCGAAGTGATTTCCATGGCGCTGTATCCCTGGTACAGGTGGATGCGCCCGGGATAGACGACCACGGGCACATCGTCTATCGTACCGACGGCAGCCTGGAAGCTGTGGCCAGCCATGGGGCGGGCCTCGTCGGGAAAGCCGTCTATGTCGTGGTAGTCGATGTGGCGAGCGGGCTTGACCAGCGAACCCAGGTGGCCGAGGCCCGTGCCCAACACGATCGCCACGGGATGTTCGACGGACGGCTTGCAGCTCTTGACGATGTCCTCGGTTACCACGCAGATCCCCTCCTCCTGCAGGAGATGGGCAAGGATGCCGTCTCCCTTGGTCAACTTGCCGGTATGGCTTCCATCGTAGATGACCCCGACGCCGCATGAGGGGCTCTTGGCCTTGAGAACCGCGAGCGGCGCACCAGAGGCCTTGGCCCTCCCGAGCGAGATGTCAGCCCCGCGTTTGAAGTCCTCCGTCACGTCGCTGCCGTCCTTCAATATCACACGCCCGTCCACCTGCTCTGCAGGCGGACGGGGCACGGGCAGCCCGCTGGCCACTTCGGGGCAGACGCCCACGACGTCGACCTTCTCGCAGAGCTCCTGCACGGCCGAGACGGGCTTGGCTCCCCCGTCGTAGCGGCACGCGACGCCCCTCAGGCACTCGCTCACGATGACGCGCACGGCATCCCCTCCCCTCCATACGGAAGGGCGGGCGGGACCACACCGTCCCACCCGCCCAATGCGACCACGTGTAGGATATGCCAACTCGGGAAAGGACGTATCCGATGTGTATCGTCCAAACGGAATAGCTACGGCCGAACGGACCAGAACGACTTGCTCGCGGCGGCCGCTGCCTCACGCTTACAGTCCATGTTCACATGCGTGTTCGGCATGTCCGATGATGGCGCCACCGTGGGCCTCCGAGACGTCGACGGCGATTGCCTGCACGTGGAGAACGTGATTCACGACTCTCGAAGAGAGGGCAATCTTGGATGCGCTTCCAGCGGGAATGCTCATGGCTCGCAAGCAGGTTGCGGATGCATGCGGCATGAGCCTCTCGACAACGGGGCGCCTGCTCGCTTCGCTCGAGCGGAAGGGCCTGGTGGAGCGTAGCGGTGCAGGAAGAGGAGCGAGGGATTCACGTAGAACGTGACCTGTGGAGCACTCCCTACTGCCCGCAGATCAGTGATTTGGCCCGGTCGAGAAGGCCATCGGATTCGTAGCAGACAAGTTCCTGCCACTGTCCCCCGTACATGAGCACGTCCCCCGCGCTCTGCCCCGTCTTGGGGCGGAAGCCGTTCTTCCGATTGCCGCTCACGTGCTCTGGCATGAGGAAGGGGTAGGGAATCCACCCGCTTCTCGTCATACCCTCCTTTGTCAGCACGCGGCCTCGGGCAAAATCCAGGGTACCGTAGCCCGGAAGCCCTGGAGCGAAGCTCAATCGTTGGGTGGGAATATACAGGGTGTTGTTGTCGCCATCGAGTTTGCCAGGCTGTGCGTGCGGATGCCAGTAGTACTGGCGTATCTCCTCGGAATCGGTGAGGATGGCGCCAACCTCCATGTAGCCCCATATAACCTGGAGGTCAGAGAAGCGGTACCAGTCATCGGAGTTCTCGCTGCGGCGAAAGTCGCGACCCTTGCTCATATACCGCAGCGCCCCATCCTTGGTTCTCATGACGCCTCTGAACCACCCAAAGAACAGGAAGAGGTCTCCCTTCATGACGCCAGCGTTACACAGCTGCTTCTGCGCCTTTCCCGTCTGTCCAAACGCGGGCTTCCAGTCGCGAGGCTGTTCTCTGCGTGTCCCCTCGCGGATATCGGGGTCCACGTGGCACTTGGCCGTCTTGTTTTTGGCTTTGAGAGACGAGACGACCTGGTCGTACCCCATTCCGTCATACTCCAGGTCAGCATACGAGTCTCGGGCATCACCATCTGGGATGGGAAGCGAGAGGAGCGTACCCGCGAGGTCGCGTGTGTCCTCGAAGAAAACCGGACTAGCTTTTCCTCCCGCACTGCTATCGAATCCCTTGCGCGAGAGGATGACCTTCCTGCCGTAAGTGTGGGCGACTCCCTCGTGCCCGTCTTTCGCAGAGTCGCGCTTGCTCATCAGCATCTACACCCGCACTCCCGTATGTACTGGGGATTCGAACTATCGCCCGAACCATCCATATATGGTCGAAGGGCATATTCAAGGACGAGAGAGCTGCTCGTCCGTGAGCCCAACCTCCTTGTGTCCTCGTCTCAGGTCCTTGATCAGCTTGGGTAGGCTGACTTCTCCCTCGTCTCCCGATCATACATGGCGGACCTCCTTGTCTCCAAGCTTTAGTCCACACCCCCAAAAGGTGAAAGTAGGGACGTGTTCCTGAAGAAACTGGCTAATATTAGGATGTATTCTATTCCCACTCGATAGTTGCAAAACAGGGAAGCATGAACTCAAAGAGATGCCTAGCCAGCGACTTTATTTATTCCTAGCATCGCGAAATGGTCCCAAAACTGGAATTCAGCCGGAACTCAACACTGAGTTCCACTTTGGCACGCGATAGCCGAGAATAAATACAGATTACTAGGGAGTAAACGTCTGACCTGTTGAAATGTTGAAACGTGCCACACGGCTGAGTTCACGCTGGAATCGGAGTTGGAAAATCCTATCTGACTTTGCTGGGGAGTAAGTCCACGCTTTGGAGAATATATGGTTTGATCTGCGGTAACGTTACTTGATGGCAGGCAACCAGGTTCAAAGTGAGAACTCGCATCACTTGTAAAGCTGTTTCAGCGCCTCTTCTTTGGATTTTTCACCTCGGGTATCATGTCGGCAATCACGCTCGCAATCTCGCTTGGGTTTTCAATATCGACGAGGAGCATAGCCTTAGCTCCCTCGTAGGGTGTTTGCTCTAACGGGAACACGGCGCGGGCTGCAGGTACATCCTTCAGCAGAAATCTGTCGTCGTAAACGCCTCCAAAAAGAACGCCTTCGCTGTACAGGAGATATTCGCCCATCATCTTCCGATGGGTAACAGAGGGGACGTCCCGCAGCAGACCAAGGACGAATTCGAGGTATTCTTCGCTGCTTGCCATAGCGATCTTACTCCTCCCAAGCTGTCTTTTGCGGACTCCACGTCATGTCATTTGCCAAACCGGCAAGAGCGGGGTCGAAAAGTCTGCGGGCGAGCTTAGCCGACGCGTCAATGCTCCAAAACGAATCAGCTAATCCCGTCTGCAAGCACATCTTCTCGAACCGCCCCTCATGGGATTCATCCCAGCCTTCGGGAATGGCGAAGGATTTCGGCAGGGCTACCCTTCGGACGGCTGCTTCGCGATGCACGCATTTCTGCAACTTATCTCCATTGATGGAGCACGTCGTCGCGTAGATTGCAATGTCGACCAGGTCTTTCACTCGCGAGGATACTCTTCCGCCGTGCTTTTCAGCCAAGGCGCAAAGCTTGTCTGCCAATGCATTCTCCACGGGGTAGACGAGATAGTCGCAAGTCTGCAGCCCCTCAATGTCGATTCTGTCCACGGGTGCAATGAGCTCTGTGTCCTCGAGGGGAATTTCTTCGATGACGAGGTCGATCGCAATCTGCTGCATGCGCTTTGAGCCGATGATGGGGATGAACCTCACGGAGAGGCCGCTGCGGTGTTCGTCTTCGGCCTTGATGGGCCTCGATCCGGCGAACTCGAAAGTGACGAAGTCATCCATATTCTCCTGCGCCAGTCCGATGAGGCTTCGGAGCGCTTCGTCGAGGTCGCCCCTTGTCGCCAGCAGGTCGATGTCGCGCGTCGCCCTCGCATCGATCGTGCGGGCGAGCATCGACTGGCCGCCTTTGAGGACAAACGCATCGTTACCGCCGGCGAACACGCGGCAGAGGAACCGGTGGAAATAGAAGGAGGAGATGGCCCTGCTCGTGTTGAGGGGAGATGATAAAGCAGCGGCCTTGACCGCCATTTCCAGAGCAGCGGCGCTTTTGTACATTATGGCGTCCCCTCCTTATCCCTCAGGCCCGAATCCTCCAGAAGGCCTCGGTAGAGGCTCTCTGCTCTCGCTTCTCCGTAGTGGCTTCTCAGGAGGCCGGCGAGCCTTTTAAAGTCGAAGTCGCGGTTTGCATGCCATGCATCCTTCAACACGTCGGCGATCAAAGACAAGTCCTCGTCGTCCACGACGAGGTCGAACACGGTGCGCTCAGGCCGAGTCACCGGCAGGTCGTGGGAAAACATCACGTCGCTTCGGGGCACCGTGCGCTTTGCGAAGCTCGCTGACGGGTTCCTCGTATTTATCCTCTTGGGGGCGTAGAGCCGGTATGGCGAGAGGTGGAGGTCGCCTATCTCGAGAAGAGCCGATGCGGTGGATCCCCCGACAACGATGCCGTCCCACTCGGAGGCACGCAGCCTCTCGTGAGTGAACTTCGCCGGCTCGGTAAGCTTCCATATCGCTGCGAGCTCGTCAGTGAAGGATGAGCCAGAGCCGACCATACGGTAGGCTCCGCGCACGATCCTCTCGATGCGGCCGGACTCGACTGCATCGTGCAGGGCATCGCGGGGGATGCCCATGCGTCTCGCCTGCGCCGTAGTGAAGATGCTCTCGGATTCCGAGAGTTGTGCGATAGCCTCTATGTGGTTCGAATTACTCATGTTGCAATTGTAGGCTATAACCCTACAATTGCAACACTATAATCTTTAGTCGGGTGTTATTGATGCAAGAAACTGCACGAAATAACGCTCGATGACAGTTCCTGCTAGCAAATGCTAAATACGATACTATTCCCACTCAGTAGAGGCTAACGGCTCTGTCTGCCCCGATAAGGGCAGCCCGGCCAGGCCCCTTCAAAGGGCCCGGCCGGGCTTGATCCATGACGGGAATGCCCATGGTTGCGTCGCGGACTGCGGCGCGATGGCATCACGCGATGCCAGGACCTTCGGCTTCGCTACATCAAGCTCGTCCGAAGGACCATCGTGGCAAGCTGCATGCCTTCCTTATGCGACCAGCGAGAAGACGGAGATGCTGGCGTTGCAGAGCAGGCCGTTGACGTAGTTCGTCCACTGGGACTTGGCCACCGACTGGGTCGAGGAGTACTGCTGGTAGGCGACGTAATACGCGGCCTGGGCAGCCTCATAGGTAGCCGAGTCGTTGGTGATGGTGTAGTTGGAGAGTGCGGTGGCGTAGGGGCCATCGGTCGCAGCCCAGCCATTGTTGTCGGCGTCCCACTCGCTGCCGGCGAGCCCGATGACGTATTGGGCGTAGTCTGACGTGGCGGCGTCCTGCTGGCCGTCGGCCGGCTTGGTCGGGGCGGTCGGCGCGGTGCCGGCATTGGTCGTCACGACGCTGTCGCGCAGCTTGCTCATGGCGGCGGACTGGCTGATGAGCTTCTTCACGGTGTCGGCGTCCATGCCGTAGGAGGAGGCTATGCTGTCGTAGTCGCTGTTGCCCAGGGTGGACTGGGCGTATGCGTCACGGTCCTCGTCGGAGATGGAGATGCCCTGGTCCTCGGCGGCCTTGGCGAGGATCGCCGAGCGCGCGTACGAGACGACGCCGTCGGCAGCGGGAACCTTGTAGCTGCCGTCCTCCTGCTTTGCGGAGCTGAGCGAGGACTGTGTGGTGATGACGTCACGCGCGGTCACGTCGTACGTCTTGCCACCATAGGTGTAGGTACCCATGACGGAGTCCAGCTGGTCCTCCGAGAGGGTCGTCTTGCCCGACAGGCTGCTGCCTCCGATACCGCCCAGCAGGAAGTGGCCACCCAGCACGCCGACCACCAGCGCCACGACCACAAGGGCGACCCAGACCGGGGTCGAAAGCCCCTTGCGTGCGGCGGCGGGCTTGTCATCGGGTGCAGAAGTGTCCTTCTTGGTGTCCTTCTTGGTGTCCTTCTTGGTGTCCCTCTCGACCTCCTCTTCGGGCGCGTCCTCGACCGTCTCCTCGGTCACCTCTGGCTCCTTGGTGGAGTCATCCATCGCATAACCTCCCACTCGTCGCTCCCGACGAACGGGAGTCACTTCCGTACGATTGCGCTCGTACGCTTGGCAGAACGTCTTCATGCTACTACTTGGTCTGGCCACGGCAAGAACCACGGGCCTGGCATCCAAGCGAACATATCTCTACGCACCGACTGAAAGGGGCCTTCCCCTCGGGTCGAGAGGCGCAAAGCCCCGAAGACAAGCCTACTGCCCCCGTGCGGCCGCCACGGCCGCAGCTATCTCGGTCGAATAAGCCTTGATGTAGCCACGGCCGCTCTCCGCGTCGAAGGCGACGCGAGCGGCCAGGGCGTCACGGCTCTTCTCCGAGAGGGAGCCACGGGCAAACTCCAGCATGCTCACCAGCATGTCATGGTACTCGGGGTCTCCGTGATAGCACTGCACCGCCTCGTCCAGCAGGGGCCAGACGGCATCGGAGGCCCGCTCCGAGGTGGCGCCATAGCAGGACAGGAACTTGAAGGCGGCCAGGCGGACGATGGCCGACCCATCATCGAAGAGGGATGCCTCGGCACCGTCGAACCCCGCCGCCACGACCGACGCGTCGACGGATGTCACCGAGGTCAGGGCGTCGAGCATCTCCCAACGCGTCTGGGCCTCGGGGCGATCCAACGCGTCGACGAGATCGTCGGCATATGTGACCAGCGACTGGGGGTCTGCCTTTGCCAGCACGGCGATCTCGTGCGCGGCCTCCTGGCGACCACGGCGGCGCGATCCCTTCAGCCGTTCCACCAGCGCCTCGAGCGACGCGCCGTCCTTGCTCTCATCCTCTGCCATGCGTTGCTTCCTTTCGCGTCACTCGCAGAAGCCGTCTACCATGACGGTTCCGCTCCGAAGGTCCTGGTGTATGTCGATGAAGCCCAGCTTGGAGGCCTCGCGCAGCAGCATCGAGAACGACCGGTAGCCATAGCTTCTCTCGGAGAACTGCGGGCGCTTGCGCTTCATGGTGTCCTTCAGGCGCGACGCCAGGACGGCGCTGTCGCTCTCGCCCTGAAGCGCGTCGATGGTCTCGAACAGCAGCTGGTAGCAGGGATGCTTGTCCTTGCTGACCTTCTGCGTGAAGTCGGGCACGCCGCCGGCGCTCACGATGTCCTCGTAGAACAGGAACTCGTCGCAGACCTCGGCCAGAAGCGTGCTGGTGGACTCCTTCATGCCCACGCCGATCACGGTCTTGCCAAACTCCTTGAGCTTGGCGACGAGCGGCGAGAAGTCCGAGTCGCCGGACAGGATGGCAAAGGTGTCGATGTGGTCCTTGGTCAGGCACATCTCCATCGCATCGACCGCCAGGCGGATGTCGGCGGAGTTCTTGCCCGTGAAGGCGCGGTCGGGTATCTCGATGAGCTCGATGCCCAGCTCGTGGAGGGGCGTGATGGCGTCATCGAAGCGCTGCCAGTCACAGTAGGCGCGCTTGGCCGTGATGCGGCCCTTGTCGACGAGGCGCTCCAGGATGCGCTTGGCGTCGGGGCGCGGACCCGGCTCCTGGTGGCCGTTGCGCTTGCGGCGGCCCGTTCCCAGCGCCAGGTTCTCGTAGTCTATGAGAACCGCCAGGGAGCTCTGGTTTGCTTCACTCATGTGTCGTTATTTCCCTTCGTGGTCCGCCGGCCTCGCACCGGTCGCGACACTCATGAGCTCGGGCTCGGGAGTGCCGTCCCTGCGCGCGCGGCGCACCGCCTCGGCGTTGCCGTCCTCGGAACGCCTCAGTTGGTCCTTGTTCACGCGAAGCGCACGGTCGTGGAACTTCCACGGCCCCACGCTCTCGCCGAAGTCCATCTTCAGTGCCGCGATGGCCCCGGCCATGCCTCCCAAGGGGATGCCCGAGAGCAGCAGGAGGCCACTCGCCCACACGACGGCGGAGACCACCACCCCCACACCCAGGACCCCGAGGTTGGCCATCCAATACTCATGTCGGGTGACGCAACGCGGCGCCAGCTCGGCCCCGACGCGCAGGCCCAGCACGATGCCGAAGAAGAACAGGAGCAGCGCGACGACCGCCAGGGAGAACGCCAAGGCTAGGCCTCCCCATGGTGGTGCCCGCAGCCGCAGTGGTCGTGCTCGCAGTGGCCATGGCCGTCACCGCGGTGGTCATGGTCGCAATGGTCGTGAGCGCATCCGGGCTCGTCCTCCCACTCGCTCGCGTCCAGGCGCGACCAGTCCAAGCCAGCTGCGAAGCCCGTCTGCTCGTCGGCGTAGAGCAGGGAGATCGCCTGGGTCCCCAGGCGGGAGCCGCCTACGGTGCAGAGGGTGTCGTACAGGTTGAAGGCCGTCTCGGCGCCCGGGAGCGTAAGGTCGAGGTCGTCTGCGCGCATCAGGGCAAGCCCCAGGTCCTTGCGCAGGTGCTCCGCCAAGAAGCCGGGCCTGAAGTCGCCGGCGACGGACTTGGGCGCCAGGCGCTCCATGGCGGCCGACCCACCCATGCCGTCGCACATCATGTCGACGACCTGGTCGAGGTCGAGCCCGGACTGCTCGGCCAGCGCCAGCGCATCGGCATAGCCCATCATGCACGACGCCAGCGACACCTGGTTGCAGAGCTTGGCCGCCTGGCCCCTGCCGGCTGCGCCGAAGTAGTAGACCTTGGACGAGAAGCTCTCGAGCACGGGGAGGAGGATGCGTGCGTCGTCCTCCCCGGCACCGACCATCAGTGTCAGGGTACCGGCCTCGGCGCCCGACTGGCCGCCCGTGACGGGGCAGTCGAAGGCATGCTTGCCCACGACCTCGGCGGCATCATGCAGCTCGCGCGCAAGCGTCGGAGAGCTGGTCGTGAGATCGACGAGCCAAGCCCCCTTCTTGGCCGCCTCGAGTATGCCCCCTGCGCCCAGATAGACGTCCTCCACGTCATCCGGGTAGCCTACCATCGTGAAGACGACGTCCGCCTCGGCAGCGGCTGCGGCGGGACTGTCGGCCCAGGTGGCGCCACGGGCGACGAGGCCGTCTGCCTTCTCCCTGCTGCGGTTGTGGACCGTCAGGCCAAAGCCTGCGTCCAAGACGTGGCCCGCGATGGGGGCGCCCATGATGCCGGTCCCGACGAACGCGACCCTGCGGATCTTCTGAACTGCCATGCTCTCTCCCTACTGGGCGCCCTTCTTGACCTTGCGGGCGATGCGGTCGGTCAGCGAGACCTTCTCCCTGCGGTCGGTGCCCCAGAACACCAGGGCGACCATGCCGGGGCCAACGTGGGACCCCAGGATCGGCGAGACCTGGCTGCGAATGACGGTGACGTCCTCGCAGCCCTTCTCCTTGCGGACCTCGCGCTCGAGCCAGTCTGCGTCCTTCTCGGCATCGGTCGAGACGATGGCGAGCGGCAGCGAGCTGTCATGGGCGTAGTTCTCGCGGAAGTCCTGGATGATGGCACGCAGGGCCTTCTTGCGACCACGGCACATGCCCCTGAGCGTCAGGGCACCATTGAGGTCATAGGAGAGCTCGGGTTTGATGTCCAGCTTGCCGCCCACGTTCGCCGCTGCGGGCGGGATGCGCCCGCCTGCCGCCAGCGCGTCGAAGCTATCGAGCGTGAAGTAGCCTTGGACGAAGTAGCGGGCGTCGGACGCCCAGGCGTAGAGCTCCTCCGCACTCAGGCCGTTGGACGCCTGGCGCACGACCTCGATGGCGAGAAGCTCCCCCGCAGCGGAGTCGCAGCGGGTGTCCAGGACGTAGATCTCGAAGTCGGGATGGCTGTCCCGCACCATCTGGGCGGCCTGCTCGGCCGCATAGATGGAGGACGAGAGGCCGGCGGTGAGGCCCATGTAGATGGTGGGCAGGCCCTCCTCGGCGGCGCGCTCGAAGACCTCGAGGTAGCGGCCAGGGGTGACGGCCGACGTCGTGTAGCGCACGTGGGGGTTCTTGCGCATACCCTCGTAGAACTCGTGCGGGTCGCTCGTGGCCCAGAGGTCGTCCACATGCTCGCCGTCGGGTCCCACATAGGTGAAGGGAATGACCTCGACGCCCAGCTGCTCGGCGACGCCGGGCGCGTAGTCTGCGGTGGAGTCTACGATGATTTTGACCTGGCGCTTCTGATGATAGGCCCGGCCGACGCTCCTCACGTCGACCGGAGCCCCCGCAGGCGCCAGCTGGTCAGACAGATCCTGAGCCATGTGTGGTATCTCCCGCTATGCCACGCCGTCCTCGGTCTCGAGTCTCGGCTTGATGATTCCATAGCCACCATTATGGCGGTGGTAGATGACGTTGATGAGACCGGTGGTCGCATTCTCGAAAACATAG
This sequence comes from Olsenella uli DSM 7084, assembly GCF_000143845.1. Taxonomy (NCBI): domain Bacteria; kingdom Bacillati; phylum Actinomycetota; class Coriobacteriia; order Coriobacteriales; family Atopobiaceae; genus Olsenella; species Olsenella uli. The sequence goes on from NC_014363.1 coordinate 1,641,969, forward strand.
AAGTCGTGCCCTATGAGGTCGGTCTGGACCAGGGCCTCCTCCTCGGTCATCGGCCTGAGGTCGATGAGCTTCTCCCTCACCAGGGCATCGTCCTCGTCCACGATGAGGTCTGCGAGGTCGTCGCTGCTCGAGGGCACGGGCATGGGAACCGGGCGCTGCCTGCGGTCGATCACGCGCGTCTTGTACTTGCGCAGCTGGCGGGCGACCTTGTCGGCCGCCTCGTCGATGGCGGCGTACATGTCGGCGCTGCTGGCCTCGACACGCACCACGTTGTCGCGGACGAACACCGTGACCTCGCACATCTTGCGGTCGGGGTTCGAGGGGTTCTTGTCAACGCGCAGCACTACGTCGCAGGTCATGGGCTTGATATCGAAAACCTTGAGGGACTCGCCGACCTTCTCGTTCACATGGTCGCGCATGGCGTCCGTCACGGAGACTTTGCGTCCTGAGATCTTGATGTCTACCATCAGTACCTCCTCGTGTCGCGTTTAAACCCCTATGGGAGTCCTGTCGTATCCCATTGATACCCAATCGGAATGCCCCCAACGGGACGCGTCCGGCGAATGGGCCAATAATCCGCAGGGCAACACCCGAAGGGATGCCAGGCTCCCGAGCGAGGTGGCTACATCGTCACGGCGTTCGAGCCGGCACCGTCGACGCCGGCAGCGTTCGTGTCAGTCCCCTCCCCCGCGGACGACCCCGTCGCCGAGCCGGCGGATGTGGTTGCCTCGGGAATGTTTCTGACCTGGGCTCCGGCACCCAGGGACTCCAGAGACCCCACCCAGCGGGTGCGCTCGAGGTCCATGATGCCGTTGGACTGGATGGCCTCCAGGGCAGACCTCACGGCCGAGAAGAGCTCGGAGTTCGTGCGCGCGACGCCGACGCCGACAGCGGCGGGCGCGTCGAGCGTACCGGCAAGGCTGATGTCGTCGTATGCCTTTGCCAGGTAGGCGCCAGAGTAGGCATCGCACAGGACGTAGTCGACCTTTCCCGCCTCAAGGTCGGCAAACGCCTCGTTGAGGTTGCTGTAGCTGGCCCGCTCCACCACGAGGCCCGTGTTGCCGAGGGTCTTCTCGGACACGGAGCCTGCCTGCAGTCCCAGCTTCTTGGACGAGAGGTCCTCGATCTTGGCCACGCCCGTCGAGCCCCTGCGGAAGAGCGCGGCTGCGGACTCGGCGTAGCTGCCGGCGAGCACGGCGGCGTTGGTGTCGCTCCCCTTCATGCCCATCACGACGTCGCAGCTCTGACCCAGAGAGGAACCCGCATCGCTGACATCGACGAACTTGACCCTGAGGCCCAGCTCGTCACCCAGGGCGTAGGCAAGCTCGACGTCGAGGCCCTGCACCTGGCTCCCGTCCGAGGTGATGCAGAACGGGGCCGTCGAGGAGGAGGTCCTGAGACCCACCGTGAGGTAGCCTGCCTCGACGAGTGCCGAGGCATCGACCTTGGGGGACAGCGACGCGGCATGGGCGGCCTTGGCGTCTGGGACGGAGGTGGTCTGGACGCCTGGCAGACCATCGCAACCGGTGAGCAGCAGGGCGAGGGAGAGGGACGCCGTCGCCGCAACGGACCTGAATGTGCCTGTGTTCTTCATCTGCCTGCCCCTGCTCCTCTGTCTGCCCCTCCGCCACACTGCCCGGCACGCGCGCCCCAAGTGCCTCGAGCCAGCGTTTTACCCAGCTGACCTGGTATTTGACCCCACACTCGCACACCGGGGCTCTCGCTTCGGGACTGCACGGTCCCCCACTGATGGCCCTCTCGCCCGTGAGGCTGGACGCCTCGGCTTGGTTTCGGGCGGTGCGACTTACTTCTAGGACGAGCCATGCTCGCCCGGGTGCGCACACCCGGGCTTACGTGGATCCTTTCGGCCTCGTCTGCCATGAACTAGGGCTTGCGCCCGCAACCACAGACCTGGGTAAAACGCACCGATTATAACAGTTGCAACGTTTTGTCTCCCAGGGCACGGCGAACGTCGTGCCCTGGGTCTCGGGACGGCTCGTGGCGGGACGCTACCACACGCGTGCCAGGGCACAGCCGCCCACCTCGGCAGCGCCCGACGAGATGAGCGCGCGGGCACAGGCCCGCATGCTTGCGCCCGTGGTGACGATATCGTCCAACAGCAGGAGCCGGGCGCCGCGCACGTCGTCGACCACATGCACGCCGCCCTCGAGGTTGGCCGCACGCCCTCGCCTGTCCAGCGTGCGCTGGTCCCGAGCGGGATCGCGCGCCAGGACGTCAGCCACGGGAAGGGCCAGCTCCGCCGCAAGGGCGCGGGTCACGAGCTCCATGTGGTCGAAGCCCCTGCGCAGGCACGCCGCCTGGGTTGCCGGAACGAAGCAGAGCGCGTCGACCCGATCCGCATCGAAGCGGGCGTTCCCGTCGGGTGCGGCCCATGCCGACGCCTCGTCCAGGGACGTCGCCATGGCCGACGCCAGAACCGGCGCGAGCCGAAGCTCGTGCTCGTCCTTCAGGACCGTGGCCATGCGCGCTGCCGTGCCCGCGAACACGAGGGCGCAGGTGGTCGTGCGCAGCTCCCAGTCCCCCGTGCACTCCGTACAGGTGAGCCAGCCGAACGGGGCGCCACAGACGGGACAGGCCCAACGCTGGCCTATCCACGCAAGGTGGGTGCGGCACTCCTCGCACAGCAGGCTGCCGGGCGCATTGCAGCGAACGCAGCGCGTGGGCCAGACGAGTTCCTCTCCCCCGGAGAGCAGGCCGCCATGCAAGGTATTGCCAAGGGCATCATGCAGTGGGTCGCACAGGGCATCGCGTAGCAGCGCCTCCAGCCTCGTACCAGCATGAAAAAGCACACGACCCTCCTGGCGCTCGTACGCGCGGGGGGTCGGCTTGGTTGTGAGACGATGATAGCGCGAGCAGGCACCCCATGGGCACAGGATGGCTGTGTCTACCCTCCCAAAAGCGAGGTGGCATTCTCCCAGAGCTGGCGGTAGGCCTCCCCACGCGTGGCGATGCCCGCTCGGGCACGGACGTCTGCCAGAAGCGATGCCGTGAAGGCGACCATGGCCGGCTCGCACTCCTGCCCGCGCAGGGGCACCGGGGCCATGTACGGGGCATCCGTCTCTGAGATGATCAAGCCGTCCGGGCAGGTGCCTACGGCGGCACGGATGTCCTCCGAGCGCCTGAACGTCGCGGCGCCACCGAACGCGATGTGGCAACCCAGGTCCACGAACGGCTGCATCACGTCGGGCCCACAGGTGAAGCAGTGGATGTCGCAGCCAGCCGAGGGGACGCCTTCCTCTGACAGGACGCGGGCCGCATCGGCATGCGCGGCAGCCGATGGGTCATTGTCGGCATCACGGAGGTGCAGCTCGACAGGCAGGTTCCTCTCGGCAGCCAGGCGTAGCTGGGCGCGAAAGGCGGCGAGCTGGACGTCGCGGGGAAGCTCGTTGTAGGGGCCATAGTCCAGGCCGATCTCGCCGACGCCCACGCAGCGCGGGGACGCCATGAGCTCCTCGAGCCGTGCGCGGACCGAGGCGTCCTCCAGGTAGCGTCGGGCCCCGTACGGGTGCGCCCCCGCCACGATGCGGACGTTGCCAAGCAGGTCGGGCACGTCGGCGAAGCCGGGAAACTCCGGGGGGACCAGCCCGTGCGCCGCGCATTCGCCCATGCGCCCGCAAGCACGCTCGACCTGGTCATCAAGCCAGCCGAGAAGGGCGCCGACGCTCGTGCCCCAGGTCGCATCGCCCACCATGTCGTCTGCGGGATCGATGGGGACCACCAGCAGGCAGACGCCCGCCAAGGCAGCGCGGCAGAGGGCCACCGAGGCGTCATGCGTGCGGAAGTGCGTGAGGTGACCGTGGGTGTCCGCGAGAGGGGCCAGTGGCCGTGGCAGTGGCACCGGCCGACCCTTGGCATCATGGAAGAGCGTGCCATCCTCGGGGGCGAGGGCGTCCGGTGGTGTCTGGGGCTTGCGGGGCATGGGCGGCCTCCTAGCGCGTGGCGGGTGCCGACGGCGTCGGGGCATCGGGCCCTGCGCCCGAGACGCCCGCCGAGCGCAGCGCGGCATCCAGACGCACGAAGTCTGCCGTCGAGAGGGCCTCGGCACGTACGGTCGGCTCGATGGAGGCCTCCGCCAGGGCCACGTCGAGCGCGTCCCTCTCGAACCCTGACGCGGCCATGGAGTTGCGGATGGTCTTGCGGCGCTGGGCGAACGCGGCGTCGATTGCCACGACGCAGGAAGCCAGGCGCCCCGTGTCGAGCGGCTCGGCCGTCTGGGGATCGCATGCGGGCACACGGTCGATGCGGACCACCGCAGAGTCCACGTGGGGCGCCGGCATGAAGTTGCCGGGCCCCACCTCGAAGCGACCCGTGACCGTGCCGTACAGCCCCAGCTTGGCCGTGTAGCCGCCATATGCGCGGCTGCCAGGACGTGCGGACATGCGGTCGGCCACCTCGGACTGGACCATCACGACGGCGCGGCGGATGCTGGGCATCTCTTGGAAGGCCTTGAGGACGATGGTGGCCGCCACCTGGTAGGGCAGGTTGCTGACGAGCTTGTTGGGCGAGGCGGGCAGGCCGTCTATGCCAAGCGAGGCAAGCTCGGCCGAGAGGGACGCGCCGTCGACGTCAAGGGCGTCCCCCAAGACGAGGGAAAAGCGCTCGGAGTCACGCGCGCAGGTGTGGGCGAGGACGGGCGCGAGGGAGCGATCCGCCTCGACGGAGCAGACGGCACCCGCCAACGGGAGCATCGCCACCGTGAGGGTGCCGATGCCCGGACCGACCTCGAGGACCACGTCTGAGGTCCCCAGCTCGGCCAGACCGAGAATCCTCCCGATCACGGCATCGCTCACCAGGAAGTTCTGCCCCAGGCGATGCTTGGTGCAGAGGCCGAACCCATCGAGGACGGACTTCGTGGCACGCGGGTTGGCGAGCCAGGAATGCGGCAGCGCGGCGTTGTCCGACGCGGCGCTGGCGCCCGGGATGCCAGCAGCATCGGTGCCCGAAACGCCGTCGGCGTCAGCCAGGCAGGACACGTCTTCTCCCCTAGGCCCTGGGCGAGAGGCGCGGGAAGAGCGCGTCGCCCTTGCTGACGGGAGCGTCCCCCGCCAGCTGGCCCCACGCGCAGGCGGCGGCGAGGTCGTCGGTTGTGGCCTCGTCCCCAAGGCTCATGCGGCGCAGGACCTCTGCGGAGGTCTGGGGCATGAACGGTGAGAGCAGGTGGGCGCAGATGCGAATGGACTCGAGGAGGCTGCAGATGATGCCTGCGAGCTCCTCCCTACGGGCGGGGTCCTTGGCGACGGTCCAGGGGGCGGAGTCCTCGATGTAGTGGTTCGCGGCGTGGACCAGCTCCATCACGACGTCCTTGGCTGCGACGTACTCGATCTTGTCCATGTGCTCCGCATAGCGCCCGAAGATGCCCTGGGCGATGTCGCACAGCGGGTTGGGGCGCTCGGACCACCCATCCGCGAGCTGCGGCGTCTTGCCGTCGAAGTACTTGGCGCTCATGTTGAGCGAGCGGCTGACGAGATTGCCCCAGCTGTTGGCGAGGTCCGCGTTGTAGACCTGCTCCATGCGGGAGAAGCTGATGGCACCATCCTCGCCGGGGACGCAGTCGGTCATGAAGTAGTAGCGGTAGCCCTCGACGCCCAAGAGGTCGATGACCTCCTCGGGCGCGATGGCATTGCCGCGGGACTTGCTCATCTTCTCGCCCTGCCCGGTCTCCTCGTTCTTGACCATGAGGAAGCCATGCGCGAAGACGTGCTCGGGCAGGGCCTCCCCGATGGCCATGAGCATCGCAGGCCAGATGACGCAGTGGAAGCGGATGATGTCCTTGCCCACCATGTGGTACTGGGCGGGCCAGCGACGTGCGAACTCGGCTGCAGCCTCGTCTGTGCCCTGGCCGAAGCCCACGGCGGTCATGTAGTTGAGAAGGGCATCGAACCACACGTAGGTGACGTGCCTGTCGTCAAAGGGAACGGGGATGCCCCAGTCGAAGGAGGTGCGGCTGACCGAGAGGTCCTGCAGGCCGCCCTCGACGAAGCTACGGACCTCCCTCATGCGAAAGTCTGGCATCACGAAGTCGGGGTGCTCGTCATAGAGTCTCAGCAGGCGGTCCTGGAAGGCGGAGAGCCTGAAGAAGTAGGACTCCTCCTGCACACGCTCCAGGGGGCGGCCGCAGTCGGGGCAGAGGTGCTGGCCCTGCGTCCCGCGCTCCTCGTCCGCATGGGAGACCTGGGTCTCGGTGAAGTAGGTCTCGTCCGGCACGCAGTACCAGCCGTCGTAGGTCCCCTTGTACAGGTAGCCGGACTCCCTCATGCGCTCCCACAGGTACTGGACGGCGCGCGTCTGGCGCGCCTCGGTGGTGCGGATGAAGTCGTCATTGGAGATCTCCAGCGTCTGCCAGAGGTCCTCGAAGAACGGCGCCTGGCTGTCGCACCACTCCTGGGGATCCATGCCATGGGAGCGGGCGGCCTCCTCGACCTTCTCGCCATGTTCGTCCATACCGGTGAGGAACCTGACGTCGAGGCCCGTGGCGCGGCGATAGCGTGCCTGGACGTCGCAGAGGACGGTGGTGTAGGCCGTGCCCAGGTGCGGCCTGGCGTTGACATAGTAGATGGGCGTGGTGATGAAGAAGGGGGTCTTTGCCATGGGTGAAGTCTCCTAATGACGGATATGGCCCTGGGTCTTTGGGACTCTGGGTCCGGGCCGTACGGCGCCGTGGGGCACTGCGCTCCGCAACGCGCCGCACGTCGGGACGCCGTATGCCGTCGTGCAGCACCGCGAGGCGCCGCATGGGGACGCAGCAGGGCGCCACGCAGAGACACACGACGCACACGACGCACACGACGCACACGACGGCTGATTGTACCTCAGTCGCGGGGCCGGTCGCCCGCAGGAACGGCCGATTCCGAAGCCATCCGGACGAGGGGTATGCGGACGGGAGGGCATGTGGACGGGAGGGGGCGTCCAAGCGGGAGGGAGCGTTCCGACGGGAGAAGCGTCTGGACGGCAGAGAAACTATTGTGAGTGGAGTTCGGGGCATCGCTCACAATAGTTCGTCACACGTCCGATTTCGGGAGTTCCGAGGATGGTAGGCGAACTATTGTGAGTGGATGTCGCAAACCGACTCACAATTCCTCTCCTGCCGTCCCCCAGAGTGCGAATTATGGACGTGTGACGAGCTATTGTGAGTTTCTCCTTCACCATGACTCACAGAACTTCCCCTGCCATCCCGGCGGCCTCAAAAAATGGACGCGTGGTGAGGTTCTGTGAAGGTGTCCCGCCGACGGAACGGTCAACGAGGCTCAACGAGATATCCGGCGGGGCGCTCGACGAGATGGCCGATAGGAAACCCGGGTCCAGTGGGCACCCGCAACCCGCCAGCGCCCGCAACCTATCGGCCAGTTGGTACCCGCAAGCAACCAGCATCTACAATAGGGCCGAGGAACATGCCACCTGAGCACACCGACGGGCGGAGGCACCATGCGCTTTCCAAACATCCTCAGGCACGTCCACGCGACCAACTCGACCAGACCGGATCCTCGGGACGGCGTCCTGTGCGTGCCCACGAGCGAGAACGTCCGCGACCTCGGTGGCATCCCCGTCCCAGGAGGCTCCACGCTCACACGCCGCTTCGTGCGCTCGGCAAGCCTCTCCGAACTCTCGGAGGAGGACGTAGACTACCTGGTCGGCTACGGCATCACGCTCGATCTGGACCTCCGCAGTCCCGAAGAGGTCATGCGCTCGCCCGACGTCCTTGGCCGCCACCGCGCCATCCGCTACCTCAACGTCCCCGCGCTCGACCTCAACCTCCATGACCCCGATCTCAAGGCAGCCCAGACAGGTGACGAGGAGCTCTCCTACTTCGCACGAGGCTACCTCAGGATTCTCGCCAACCAAGATGCCGTTCGGCGCATCTTCACGTTCTTCGCCACCGCGCGACCGACGGACTGCGTGATATTCCACTGCGCGGCGGGCATGGACCGCACCGGCATCGTAAGCATGCTCCTTCTCGCGCTCGCCGGCGCGGACGAGGACCACGTCGCAGCGGACTATGCCTACTCCTTCTTCCCGCACGAGGTCGCAGACGCGGCCATCTTCGGGGACACGCCCCCGCAGGACTTCGACCCACTGCTAGTCGACGTGATTCGCAGCGTCTTTCGCATCCTGCTCAAGCGCTATGGATCGTGCTCGGCGTACCTCTCGGCATGCGGGCTCGCCACGACACAGATCGAAGCCGCGCGCGGCCATCTCACGGGATAGGTCACCGTCCCACGGGGCACGGACCCACGCACCATGCCCGACGCCATGCCAAACGTCACGCGTCGACCTCAGCTGGTCGTTCGCGTGCAGGCAGACCATGCGTCAGCCTTGACCCGTCACTCATGCGCGGCGAGGTCCAGGATCCTCTCATAAACCTCGGCCCTGCTGGTCGAGAAGGGCCTGGCGAGTCGCTTTGCGAGCTTGCTCTTGGGCTCGCCCTCCTCCAGGCCGCGGGCGATGGCCTCCTCGAGGGTGGCGGGCACCTCCCCTGGCACCGCGGTACGCTGGCGCTCGGCAAGCTCCGCGGCGTCGGGAGCCCCGATGACGATGACGCACTCGCCCCGCAGGGTCTCCCTGGCGGCGAGCTTGCGCGCGACCTCCAGGCTCGCCCCGCGCACCACCTCCTCGTGCAGCTTCGTGAGCTCGCGCACCAGGGCCACCTGGCGCGCGGGGAACTCCTCGGCGATGCGATCGAGCGTCGACGCCACGCGATGGGGGGACTCGTAGACCACGAGGGCGCCGGGGATGCCTGCCAGCGCCTCGAGGCGGCTGGCCATGGCCGATGCCTTGCGCGGCAGGAAGCCCTCGAAGAAGAAGTGTTCCATCGGCAGGCCCGAGGCGACGAGGGCGCAGGTCACGGCTGAGGGCCCCGGGATGACCTCGACCCTCAGGCCACGGTCCAGGGCCGCGTCGACGAGCCTCTGGCCCGGATCGGACACGCCGGGCATGCCCGCATCCGACACGAAGGCCACACGCCCTCCCGCCTCGATCCGAGCGATGGCGGGCGCGACCCTCTCGGCCAGGACGTTCTCGTCGGCCCGTTGCAAGGGGACCCGTATGCCAAAGTGTGCGAGCAGCTTGGACGTCACGCGGGTGTCCTCGCACAGGAGCAGGTCGGCCGCACGCAGCGTCTCGAGCGCGCGGGGAGTGACGTCCCGTAGGTTGCCGATGGGCGTGCCCACGACGGAGAGGACCCCGCCGAGGGGCCCGCCCGTCTGCGTCCCTGCCATCAGCCAAGCATCCTGCGCTCGAAGGAGGCAAGCGCGACGCGGGCGTCCCAGCCCGGCAGGCGGCCCTCGGTCTTCCATGTCTGAAAGAACCAGGCGGGACAGGATCGGAAGGCACCGATCTGCTCGGACGAGAAGACGCGTTCGAGCGCTATGCGACCCTCGGGCGTCGTGACGGTATCGGAGAACGGCAGGGACGCGCACCACTTGCCCACCATCACCGGCAGCCCGCTGCTACCGGCAAGCTCGACCGACTTGCGGGAGCGGTCCGTGAGCATGCGAATGCCTACGGGTCCCGACGAGTCCACATGATCGGCATAGTGGTACAGGTGGCTGTCGAGCCAGACGTTGTGATAGCGGTCCTGTGACATGAAGTGGCGCCACGCGCCCGGTTGCCCGGCGTCGGGGACCACGACGACGAGGTCCTCCCCCGCAATCCCACGTACGGCCTCATAGCAGCTACGATAGTAGTTGCGCAGCTGGTGGGGAGGTACGCCCGGGATGACCGAGAGACCACGGCGAACCTGCATCGCCGGCTCGTCCGCCACCTCGATGGCCGAGAACGCCACGCGACTCGCATAGCGTTTGGCAAGGGCCGCCACCACCGAAACCAAATCATCACGGTAGCGCCTGAAGTCATCATGGTTGTGCACGAGATCCGCCTCGTGCCCCTCCGCACCAGGGTTCACGGCCAGCGCCAGCACGACCTTGAGCCCGATGCCATCGGCCCAGTCAAACGCGGCGTCCACCAGGTCCACGCAGCCCAGGAACGGCCCGGGGTTGGGCCCGGCGTCACCGAACACGTACCAGGGAACGGGCAGGCGCACGGCGTTGAAGCCGCGAGCGGCGATCTGCCGGAAGTCAGACTCCCCCAGAAACGAGGCGCGATGGCGAGAGACCCGGTCGTTGTAGCCCCTGCGGCCCACGGCCGAGACGAGGTCCGGCTCCTCGAGGGCTCCGGAGTCCGCAAAAAGCTCCGGGGTCACCCACGGCTCAAGGGTCAACCAACCCGTAAGGTTCACGCCATGCAGCGCACGCTCCGCCACGGCTGCCCTCCTCTCGTCCCGTCGCGTCTGGCTTCGAGTATACCCACTCGCCACAAACATGCATGCCCCTGCGCAAAGCCGTTGCCAGGACCCGCGACGTTCGTCCCGGGGAGGCGTTCGTAGGCAACGGATCGGACGAGGGGGGAGCTCGTCTCGGCCAAGGAGAAGTGGACGTCACTCGCGCCTATGGCCGCACTGGCCTCATCATCCAGGACGTCGGTACGAAGGGCCTGGCCCGTAAGCCAGAAGTGAGTACTTTTTCGCCCCTTCAGAGGCACGTGACGCCTAACGAAGTTACGTTTCTCAACATCGTCGCAGGTACCAAGCCTACTGAAACTATCAGAAGTGAGCATTGGTACTCACTTCTGGCGATTGGCGAGACCGACACCGGGTTCCGGCGCTCCCAGCGCCACCGATGTCCGGCTCCGAGACCCGCAAGGTTCCCCGATGGCCGGCCGGGCTTCTACGCCGGAACCGTCGCCTGCTCCGTGGGCGACGTCGGCATCGTCATAACCGGAAGGACCACCCACGGCGCAGCGACATACGAGGGCGTCGACCCCATCAACGTCGGGTGCCCTTTTGCCCTGACGTCACCGATCCCGGTACCGCAGCATGGGTGACAGGTCGTCAACTAATGCCGAATGGATGCCTGACAAAGAATTGTGAGTCCCGGCCATCCGAAACTCACAATACTTCGTCACGCATCCAATTTCACGACCCCCGTGGACGGCTGGCGAACTATTGTGAAAAGTTTTTCAACTTTAGCATCACCAGACTCACAATACTTCTCCACGCGTCCTTTGGGAGACGCTCTTTGGGATGGCTGAAGAGTTATTGTGAGTCTCCCGATCCCGTCGCTCACAATAGTTGCCCAGCCGTCCACACGGTCACGAAAAGCGGACGTGTGAGCAACTATTGTGAAAACAGGCCGAGGGACAGCGCCTCGGAGGCAGGGGCCGCAGCGTCCCCGGACGAACCGCTTTCCCGCCAGGCAATCCATCCGCCAGGCTATTCGCCCGCCAGGCAATCCATCCGCCAGGCCATCTGCCCGCCGGACCACCCCTCCCGATGCCTACTTCCCGAAGTAGCTGGCGCAGTTGAGGGGCGTCTCGTACACGTCCACCTGGCTGACGGGCAGGTGGCGTGCCGAGATTCGCTGGTACAGGTACCTGGCGAGGTTCTCGGCCGTAGTGCGGAAGGGCAGCACCAGCAGAGTGAACCCCTCGCCCTGGAGCGCCTCTATGGTCGACCTCCTGAGCGATCCCTCCTCGACAAGGAACATGTGGTCGAGCCTGGCCACCTCCTCGCGAACCGCTTGCTTGAAGGCGCCGAAGTCTACGACCATGCCACGCGTCGTGCCCTCGGCCTGCAGTTCTTCCTGCCGCACGTATGCCACGACGCGCGCCAGCGATGCCCATGCAGGTTCTCGCACTTGCCGTGATAGTCCGTCAGGAAGTGCGCGCCGTCGAAGCTCGCCTCTGTCTTGAGTCCGTACACGCGCTCCCCCTGTCGTCTTCGCCCGTCGCGCCCCCGCACCCCGCGCGAAGCCCCCCGCACCCCGCGACGCCCTGGTGCCCTGACGTCACCACTTGCCTACTCGCTGGCAGGCTCGCTGCCGCCTGCACCGGAAGTGCCGCTGCCGCTGCCACCCCTGCCGCGACTGCGACGGCGCCTGGACCTGCCGCCACCCTCGCCCTGCAGGCCAGCCTCGCCACGGGAGCCACCCTGCCCCTGCGGACGACCGTCGGATCGTTGTGCGCTGGCGTCGCCGGGACCCTGTCCGCCGTGATCTCCCGGACGGCGGCGACGGCGCACGGGGCGCGCACCAGGCTTGGGCCCGGCGGAACCCTGCGGCTCCGCGGTACGCCGGGCGTGGTGCTGCGAAGTCGAATCCGGCTGAGCTGCGGAAGCGCCTCCCGTCACGCCGTGGTGACGGCGACGGCGACGGGAGGCGGGCTCGTCGGCGTTTGGTGCGCCCTGTCCCACGGTGTCAGTGGGGGGCTCGCCCTTCTTGCGACGACGGCGGGTGCGCTTGGAGGCACCCCTCTCGACCACATCGCCCTTGTCCGAGGGGCCATCGGATGCCTGGGTGCCGCTGCCGCCCTGCTTGCGCCCGCGACGGCGCCTCGGCTTGGTCTCCACGAAGATGTCAGACTCGCTGTAGGTCGTGACCCCGGTCTCGATGCCCATCTGGCGGTCGAGCTCGGCGAGGGCCATCTGCACGTCGGGTGACTGGAGTCGTTCCAGGGCGGAACGCGTGACGGTGTCGGGACGGCAGGCGCAGCCCAGCTCCTCGCTCTTCTTGCGGGCCGCCTCGGAGGCCTCCATGTCGACCAGTGGGACGCGCACCTGCTTGCCGTTCTCGAGGCGCAGGCAGATCTGCTCCTTGGGGGTGTCGTATTCGACGATCTTCGCCTTGCCCAGGGGCGTCTCTATCACAGCGTTGCGCTTGGGGGCACGCCCCTTGAAGTCGCGGTAGGCCTCGAACTCGTAGCGCAGGCAGCACATCAGGCGTCCGCAGGCGCCGGAGATCTTGGACGAGTTGAGCGGCAGGTCCTGCTCCTTGGCCATGCGGATCGAGACGGGCTCGAACTGGTGCCCGAAGCGGGCGCAGCACAGCTCCTGTCCGCAGTGCGCATAGCCGCCGACGATGGCCGCCTCCTCGCGGACGCCGATCTGGCGCATGTCGATGCGCTCGTGCAGTTCGCGGGAGAGGTCCCGCACGAGCTGGCGGAAGTCGACGCGCTCCTCGGCCGAGAAGTAGCACACCGCCTTGTTGCCACCGAACAGGTACTCCACGCCCACTGGCTTCATGTCCAGCCCGGCCTCGTGGACCAGGCGCCTGAACGTCGGCAGGGCCTCGTCGCCCTTGTCGGCGAGCCTGGCGGCATGGTTGAGGTCGCCCTCGGTCGCGATGCGGTCGAGGGGCCTCAGCGTGGACTCACCGATGGCCTCATGCAGCCGCTCGTCGCTCACCTCGCGGGCACCCGCAGTCACGAGGCCGATCTCCTGGCCACGCTCGGTCGTGCAGATGACGTGGTCACCCTCCTGGGCGTCCGTCTGGGCGGGATCGAACCACAGGTCACGGGCAGCATACTTGAACTTCACCGGGATGACGGCGGGCATGCGAGTGCCTCCTTGACAGTGAGGAGCATGGCCTCGAAGGCCAGCTGGGGGACAACGTTGTGGGCAAGGTCGTCTGACGCGACGTCAATGGCATCGAGCGCACGGACCACGCCCTCGGTGCACGAGTCGGACGCGATGCGCTCGACCACATCCGCGACGTCCTCGTTCACGATGGGCTCACGAACTCCCTCGCAACGCAGGAGCGCGTCTCTCAGCAGGGAGTCTGCCGCTGCGAGGGCCTCCATCATACCCGAACGCTCCCGGGCGGTGAGTTCGCGCTTGTTGGCGTCCTCGATCCTGCGCAGGGCGGCCGTAGTCAGGTAGTCGGCGCTCTCGCCCAAGGCCGCCTCCTGCTCGCCCCTGAGTTCGCCCAGGGGCGCCTTCACGGCCTCGACGATCCCCTTGGCGGAGCGCAGCACGTCCCAGGCGTCGTCACGCGAGAGCTCGCCTATGGTACGTACCATCAGACGCCGAACCTGCCTCCTCTCGGATGACGCGAGGAACTCGGCCGCCCCCTGGGGCGTCCCCGCCACGGCGAGGGCGACGCGCGCCTCCCAGCCGACGGTGCCTGCGGCAAGCTCGACGGCCCGCTCGGCGGCGCCGGGCGAGACGATGCGGAAGGGCACCTGCTGGCAGCGCGACGCGATGGTGGGCATCACTGCCGCCGCAGAGCGTGCCATCAGGATGAAGTGAACGCCCTCCGGTGGCTCTTCAATGGTTTTGAGCAGGGCGTTTGCTGAAGCTCCCCGCAAAAGCCCCGCATCCTCGAGGACGTAGGCCTTGCCCTGCGCCCGCACGGGCGCACGCGAGACGTCCTCGATGAGTTCCCGCACCTGTGCCACCAGATAGCCACTCGTGCCCTCGGGCCTAAGGAAGCGCACGTCGGGATGGGTGTGATGGCGCACGCGAATGCACTCGTCGCAGCTGCCGTCACCCCCCGAGGGGCATACGACGGCCTGCGCCACTGCCTCAGCGGCCTCCAACATGCCGGAGCCTGGTGCCCCCACGAACAGGTATGCATGGCTCAGCCGTCCCTCGCCCGCCGCCACGGAGAGGAACTCCCTCACACGTGGTTGCTGGGACAGGCAGTCGAACGCCGTGGGTGAGGCTGTGGGCACAAACGCCTCCTGTCGCGCGGACAAGCCGCGCCATCGTGGGCGGACGGTGGGATGGGCACCCCTACTCTAGCAGGCCGATGTGGGCATCTCGTCAGCGCAGGACGTCGGCGAGGACGAGAAGGGCGCGCCTGCCCACCTCGTCCGCGCTGCCCGTTGCGTCGATGACGCGCACGCGGGCGGGTTCCTTCGCCGCAAGATCGAGGTAGCTCGCACGGACCCGTTCCTGGAATCGCAGGCCCGCGCCCTCGAGGCGGTCCCTGCCCCCCTGGGTCGCGCGGGCGAAGGCGACGGTCGGGTCGAGGTCGAACACGAGCGTGACGTCCGGCCTGCGGCCACAGCTGCCCAGCTCGTTGCAGCGCTCGACCAGCGTGCGGTCCAGTCCGCGGCCCCCGTGCTGGTAGGCGTAGGTGGAGTCGAAGTAGCGGTCGCACACGACCACGGCGCCCCGCTCGAGCGCGGGCTCTATCACCTGACGCACCAGCTGGGCGCGGGAGGCCTCGTAGAGCAGCAGCTCGCACTCGTCGGCCATCTCGTCGTTGACGGGGTCCAGCAGCAGCTGGCGTATCTTCTCGCTGACGGCGGTGCCGCCGGGCTCGCGCAGACAGACGACCTCGTGCCCGGATGCCTCGAGATGGTCGGCCAGGAGGGCCGCCTGGGTGGACTTGCCGCAGCCGTCGATGCCCTCCAGGGTCACGAGGCGGCCGCGGCGGGCAGTGCTCTCGGCGGGTGCCTCTCGTACGTCAGGGACGGGGGTGGCGCGCCGCACGCCCCTACCCACGGGAGGCACCCTTGCCACCAGCGGCCTTTGCCCCACCGGCCTTGCGGGTGCCGCGAGCCGACTTCTTCTCCTTGCCGGGGCAGTCCATGTTGACGCAGATGCGCCAGGGGCCACGCTGCGTGATAACCTCGACGAGGGGGGCGCCGCAGTGCTCGCAGACCTTGCCCGTGGCGTGGATCTCGCCGCGCTGGGGCAGAGGGTAGCTGGTGTTGCAGACGTCGTAGTTGGTGCAGCGGATGAAGCGCCTGCCCGTGCGCTCGCTCTTGTGGGCGACGAGGTCGCCGTGATTCCCGGCGGCCTTGCAGACGGCGCACTCGCCCACGACCACGTCGGGCTCGCGGTTGGTGGGGCAGGCCGCATTGATGCAGGTCTCGTATGCACGCTGACGGAACGGCTGCACCTTGACGCGTGGTGCGCCGCACTCGGGACAGACGCCGCCCTCCCCCTCTATGGGAGAGATGCGGCCCTTGGGCACCGGGTAGGTGACGTCGCAGTCCGGCCAGCCCATGCAGCCCACGAAGCTCGAGCGGTTCTTTGCGGAGGTCTTCATGACCAGGTCCTTGCCGCACTTGGGACAGACGCCCACCTTCGCGTCGGCCGTGACGGCGTCGGCGATGGCATCGCCCAGGTCGTCCTTGTGCTCGATGAGGGCGTCCATCATGGAGGCGAGGAGGGACCTCGAATGGGTCACGACCTCGTCCTGGGTGTCGGTGCCCTCGGCCACCTTGGTCATGTCGTCCTCGAGCTGGGCGGTCATGCCCGCGCTCGTGATGTGGGGGGCATACTGCGTCAGCGCGTCGATGACGGCCATGCCCAGCTGCGATGGCTCGACCGGGTCGTTCTTGAGGTACTTGACGTCGTAGAGCCGTTGGATAATGGAGGCGCGCGTGGACTTGGTGCCGAGGTTGCGCTTCTCCATCTCCTGGATCAGGCGACCCTGGCTGTAGCGCGCCGGAGGCTCGGTCTGCTTGGCGTCGAGCGCCATGGAGACGACGTCACAGGAATCCCCCACCTCGAGCGGGGGCAGCTGCTCGTCCTTGCGCAGGCCGTACGGGTAGATCGCGCGGAAGCCAGGCTTCACCAGCACGGTTCCGGACGCACTGAAGGGCTCGCCGCTGACGTCGAAGGCGACCTTGGTGCCCTCGCTCACGGACGCCTGCGAGAGCGTCGCCAGGAAGCGACGTGCGATGAGGTTGTAGAGCTTCCAGGCCGCGCCCTCCAGCTTGCCGGGATCGGCCGCGGCCGTGGGATAGATGGGCGGATGGTCGGTGGTCTCCTGCTTGCCACGCGTCGCGTGGAGCGGGCCCGCGTCCAGGAGCTCCCTGCAGGCGGCGCGGTACTGCGGCACCTGGGACAGCATGCGGACGCATCCCCTGAGGTCAAGCGACTTGGGATAGACCGTGTTGTCGACACGGGGGTACGAGATGAGGCCATCCATGTAGAGGGACTCGGCCAGGCGCATGGTACGTGCCGGGGAGATGCCCTCCGATGCCGCCGCCGTCTGCAGCGACGTGGTGTTGAACGGCGCGGGCGGCCGCGTGGTGCGGGACCTCTTCTCCACGGCCGTGACGGTGGCCGTCCTGGCATCACGCACGTGGGACCAGGCGGCCTGGGCCGCCGCCTGGTCCTTGAAGCGAGCCGTCGTGTGGGTGGCCTTGAACCGGGCGTCCTCGTCCGCGGTGCCCGCAGGCGCAAGCATGCCCGAGAGCACCCAGTAGTCCTCGGGCACGAAGGCCTGGCGCTCGCGCTCCTTCTCGACCACCAGTGCCAGCGTGGGGGTTTGGACGCGACCGGCCGAGCGCACGTTGCCGAAGCCGCCGAAGCGTGCCATGGTGAGATAGCGCGTGAGCACGGCGCCCCAGATGAGGTCTATGTACTGGCGGCTCTCTCCGGCATCGGCGAGGTCCTGGTCGAGGTCGACCAGGTTCGCGAAGGCATGGTCTATCTCGGCCTTGGTGAAGGCGGAGTAGCGTGCACGGCTGACCGGCACGTCAGGGGCGACCTGACGCATCTGGCGCAGGGCGTCCGAGCCGATGAGCTCGCCCTCGCGGTCGAAGTCCGTGCCGATCACGATGGAGTCCGCCTTCTTGGCGAGGTTCTTGAGGGCGCGGATGATGCCCCTCTCGGCAGGGAGCTTCTCTATGGGGGCCCAGACCAGGTACGGGAGGCTGGGTACCTTCCAGCCCTTGATGTCGATGCCGTCCTTGAGGAAGGGCTTGCGCTTGCTCTCGTAGGGCGGGCGGAGGAGGGTGTCGGGGATCTGTGCCGGGAGGACCTCCCCCCCCTCGCTTACCGCGAACCATCCCTCCCGCTTGCTGTAATGGAGCTCGGAGGGGAAGTCCGGTGCCATGATGTGGCCGCGCAGACCGATGGTGACCCACTCCTCGCCCTCGCGCGTGAAGCGATAGACGGGCGTGTCGTAGACCTTGTCGGCCTTGGGCTTGCCAACCGTCGACAGCAGACGCGCAATCTGCTGGGCGGCGTCGTTCTTCTCTGTGACGACGAGCTTCAAGCTGGGACCCCTGATCTCTTGGCGGCTTGCCAACGGGTGCTGGCCGGTGGTGCGGATGCGCTGGCACGGACACGCCGATGGCACGCCTCGCACGGCGCACGACAAGGCCTGATGCACGCCACGACGCCTTTGCCTGCGGCGAACACTTTATACCCTATTGGGTGGACGTGGCGCCACCCGGATGTGGCGGGCATGCGCCGCACGCCTACTGCTTGGAGAGGTCCTCCTCGTACTTCTCCTCCTCGTGGCGCTCGTAGTCCTCGCGCGTCCACTTGAGGGACGCCTTGCCGTCGCGGGCGATGAGGATGTAGCGCGCCACGGCGAGGGCAACCTCGTAGAGCGCGATGAGCGCCGCGAACATGAGGATCATCGTGACGGGCGAGGCGTCCGGCGTGACGACGCCCGAGAGGATCATGAGCCCCACGTAGACGTAGCGCCACTGTTCGCGGAAGACCTTGTACGGGACGATGTGGAGGATCGAGAGGTAGAAGATCACGAGCGGCAGCTGGAACGCGACGCCGAAGCCGATCTCGAGCAGCATCATGATGTTGAGGTAGTCCTCCGCGTCGGCGATGACCGCGGCGAACTCCGTCGACTGGTCGATCATCCAGCCCACGGCCGCGTTCTGGATCACGAGGTAGCAGAAGAGCATGCCGAGGAGGAACAGGATGACCATGGCGGCGACCGTGGGCACCACCCAGCGACGCTCCCTCTCGGTCAGGGCGGGCAGGAAGAAGCCCATGATCTCCCAGATGACGATGGGTGCCGCAATGATGAGGCCGAAGAACAGGGCCACCTTGAAGCGGATGGTGAAGCCTCCCAGGACCGTGAGGACC
Source organism: Olsenella uli DSM 7084 (assembly GCF_000143845.1). Lineage (NCBI taxonomy): Bacteria > Bacillati > Actinomycetota > Coriobacteriia > Coriobacteriales > Atopobiaceae > Olsenella > Olsenella uli. The sequence goes on from NC_014363.1 coordinate 1,660,615, forward strand.
GTGAGCGAGCTGCCCTCGGGGAGGGCGCTGCGGATGGGGTCGATCATGATGTCGATCAAGGTCGGCGTGGCAGCGTAGACCACGATGGCGGTGACCAGGACCGAGACGACGACGATGGTGAGGCGTCTCCTGAGCTCACCGAGGTGATCCATCAGGGGCATGCGTGCGGGTCCGATGGGCATCTCTACTCCTCCCCCATGGCGCTGGCGTCGGCGGTGGGGTCTGCGGCCTCACCGGGACTCGGGTCCGCAGGGGCCTCCACGGCCTCCCCGCGGACCGGCCGCATGGCGTAGAGGGCGGCGGCGCTGATGTCGGGCCTGGCCTCCTTGGCGATCCCGGGGGACGAGGGCCCGGTGGCCGCAGCGGGAACACGGCCGTCGCCGCCTGTGCCGACGGGGGCGTCCGTGCTGGCAGGAGCGTCCGAACCAGCGGGGTCGGCAACCGCCTCGGCATCCGGCCCGGCACCCGTCGCGCCCCCGCCGACCGCAGAGGCACCAGAGGCCTTGGCAGACCCCTCGCCCTTGCGTGCCTCGCGCTCCTTGCGCTCCCTCTCGAGACGCGAGCGACGCTCCGCGAAGGTCTCGGTCGTGCGCTCGCGGTGCGCCCCGTCGCCGTCCAGATCGCTGTCCTCGTCGAACGCCGCGCTCTTCTCTGCAGCGCGCCTCCTTGCGTCCCCGGAGAGCGGCTCGCTCATGGCCTTGTTGAGCGGGTCCATGACCTCGCTCTGCACGACCTCGGTAAAGCCCTCCTGTGCCTCGCGGAACTGCCTGAGGGCACGACCTATCGTACGGCCCATGCCGGGAAGCTTGTCCGGGCCGAAGAGCATGAAGCCGAAGACCAGGATGATGACGAACTCTGTCTCACCGATGCCAAACACGCGGTTGCACCTCCTGCTGTGCGTGTGATGTACGAGGGGGGCTAGTCCCCTATCCCAAGCTCGCCGCTCACGCCAAGCATGTCGAGGACGCGGGCAACGTTGCGCTGGGGGTTGAGGACGGCGAGGTCCGCACCCGCCTCGTCGGCGCGATGGGCGGCGCCCACGAGAACGCCGATGCCCGTGGAGTCGATGTAGGGGACCCCCGCAAGGTCGACGCGCACGGTCGATGCGCCCGTCGCAAGCGCTGTGTCAAGCTCGCTGCGCAGCTCGGCGGCATTGGAGACGTCGACCTCGCCCGTGACCGTCACAAGACGCTCTGATGCGGGCCCGGTGGTGGTGATGGAGAGTGCCATGGTCTTGTTCCTGTTCCTAGAGGGTGGTACCGGATGCGTTGGCCAACGCGTCGGACAGGCCGGCGGCCGTGCCGTCGGCCGCAGGGCCAGCGCTTGTGGACGAGGTCGAGGACGCGGAGTTCTGCGCCACGTTGAGGGCTGCCAGGCGTGTCTCGGCGAAGGACTTGGCGCCGTACTCGTCGTCGGGGTCGGTCTCTGTCGCCTTGCCGTAGGCGCTCCTCGCGGCATCGGCGTCACGCGAGGACTCGTACAGAAGGCCCAGGTTGGCCCAAGCGGGACCGTAGTCTGCGGCACTCCCCTGCGTGAGCTCCTCGAGCGCCGTCTTGGCGGCATCGGCGTCACCCGAGTAGTACTGGCAGAGCGCGCGGTCGACCCGCACGGCGTTGGAGTCGTTGAGGGCGAGGTAGCGGTCGAAGTAGCCGATGGCCCTGGCATAGAGGTCGTTTGCGTGGCTCTTGTCGGCATCGGTGGCCGACGAGCGGGACACGGAGTATGCCCAGCTCATGCAGCTGTCGCCCAGGTTCAGAAGCGTCGCCAGGTTGTCGGGGTCCCCCTCGAGCCTGGACTCGAGCGAGGCGATGGCGGCGGAGTACTTGGCGTCGGCCGCCTCTACGCCAGACTTCGTCTCGCTTGACGAGGAGGCGGCATCCGACGAGGCGGGAGACCCCTCTGAAGTCGAGTCGTCAGTGCCATCCGTGGACTGCTCCTGGACGGACGAAGACGACTTGTTGGCGAAGATGGATGCGAGCGAGGGCAGCATCATGGAGAGGGCCATGATGACCGCGAACGCGACGACCACGATCTCCATGGTGCGCCTCTTGCGAGCTCTCCGGGCCTCGGCGGGCGCCGGCTTGGGCTTGGAGGGACCCTTGGGGGAGGCTCCCTTGCCGGCACGCCCCTTGGCAGCGGGGCCGCCGCCGTCCATGGGGGCGACCCGCGCGCGGGCGAGACGCTTGTTCTGCCTTGACGAGCTCGAGCCGTTCTGTGCCATTGCGTGCAGACCTTTCGTGGAGTCGCGCCGCGAGGGCGCGGGAGGCGCGTCGGTGCCGACGGATGTCGGGGCGCATGGTTGCCCATTCTACCGAAACAGCCCCACACCCGCCGTGCCCCACCAAAACCGTCACACGGCCGGCCAGGGAGGGAGAGCGTGGCCGCAAGCCCTGGGCTCAGGTCCTTCCCAGACGACTAGCGGCGGGAGGCGCGCTCGAGGCGGGCGGAGACGAGCTTCACCGCGACCACGAAGACGTCCAGTGCCCGCCCGAGGTCCTCGAGCGAAGGGTAGGTGGGGGCGATACGGATGTTGGTGTCGCGCGGATCGTGCCCATAGGGCCAGGTGGCGCCTGCAGGCGTAAGCTTGACGCCCAGTTCGGCCATGAGCGAGACGACCTTGCGGGCCGACCCCTCGGGCCCGTCGAACGAGACGAAGTAACCGCCGTGGGGATGGCTCCAGCTCGCGATGCCAAGCGCCCCCAGACCCTCCGTGAGCTTGCTCTCGACGAGCGCGAAGCGAGGCGCCACGATTGCGGCGTGCTTGGCCATGTGGGCCTTCACGCCATCCAGGTCCCTGAGGAAGCGCACGTGGGCAAGCTGGGAGAACTTCTCGGAGCTGACGCGTTCGACCGCAAAGGCCTGGCGGATGGCAGCCATGTCTGACGGGCTGGCCGTCACGAAGGCGATGCCCGAGCTGGGGAAGGTCACCTTTGCGGTGGATCCGAACTCGTAGACGAGGTCGGACGCGCCCGCCTCGGCAAGGGCCTCGAATATGTCGAGGAGCCGATCGTCACCTTCGGCGAAGGAGTGGACCGCGTAGGCGTTGTCCCAGTAGATGCGGAAGTCCGGAGCGGCAGGCCTCAGGGACGCGAAGCGGCGGACGACGGCGTCCGAGTAGGTGATGCCCGTGGGGTTGGCGTACTTGGGGACGCACCAGATGCCCTTGACGGCAGGATCGCTCTCGACCAGGCGCTGGACCACCTCCATGTCGGGACCGTCGTTCTTCATGGGAACGGGCACGTTCTTGATGCCAAGGTGGGCCGTCACGGCAAAGTGCCGGTCGTAACCTGGTGCGGGGCACAGCCACTTGACCTCCCCCTGTCGGCAGAAGGGCTTGTTTCCCGCCACGCCGTTCGTGAAGGCGTGGGTTACGAGGTCGTGCATGAGGTTGAGGCTCGACGACCCGGCGACCACGACGTTGGCGGCGTCGACGCCAAGGATCCTTGCGGCAAGGGCACGCGCGGAGGGCAGCCCCTCGGGGGTGCCGTAGTTGTCGACGATCGCATCGCCGTCCGTGAGGTCGGATGAGGAGCAGATGAGGTCGAGCATCGGCCGCGAGAGCGCGGTCTGCTCCGCAGAGGGCTTACCGCGGGCCATGTCAAGCGAGAGATGCTGCTCGCGCAGGCCGTCAGCCTCGCGCTCCAGCGTTGCGATGAGGGCGTCGAGCTCGTCGGTGGGCAGGCCCTGGTATACGTTGGGCATAGTTTCTCCTCCCGGGGAGTCGCTGTCAGGCCGAGCCAGGCTAGGCAGCTTCGAGTATATCGCCACGGCGGCATCCACCCCTCCCCAGAAACCAGGTGGCAGGGCGCGGGCGACGGCGACGCGGCTGCAAGGTATGATATGTCCCATGGATAGCCACAAGGACACCCACGGACCCGCCAACCAGCCCTCGGAGGAGTACGGCTACCTGCAGCGCCTGGTGGACGAACTCTTCTGCGACGACCCCCAGGGCACCATCACCAAGCTGGACGCCCTCATGCGCGTCGAGATGGACGACCCCGGCGAGGACCTGCGCGAGGTCATCGACCTCCTGCCGGGCGGCGGCAGCTACACCCGGCAGCGCCTCTGCGACCAGATGAACTCCATCGTCACGGCGCACGGCTGGGCCTGTGCCTACGGAACCGTCGAACAGGGAGGGCGGCCCCTCTCGTCCGCCTCCGCCCGCCCGTCCCTTGCTTGGCCGGCGCCTAGTCCCCCTCGCCTGGCGCAGGGGCGTCACCCCGCGCGGGGCGACCCGCAGCGTTGCCACCCGACGCGCCGTGCGAGGTGAGGGCGTCATGGACGCGGACGAACAGGATGCCCAGCACCCCCGCCGCAAACGACCCCAAAAGGATGGCGCACTTGGCGGCCACGACCTCGAAGGGGTTGGGAAACGCCAGGCCGGCGATCAGGATTGACATCGTGAAGCCCATGCCGCCCATGATGCCCACGGCAACGACCTGATCCCAGCTGACATGTCGGGGCAGGCGAGCAAAGCCGACCCGCACGAGCAGCAGTGTGACCAGGATGATGCCCAGGGGCTTTCCCACCACGGCCCCCAGGAAGACGCCCTGGGTCACGCGGTCGGCGGCCAGGGCGGCAAAGTCCGCCCCCATCAGACGGACCTGCGCGTTCACGAACGCGAACAGCGGCAGGATGACGAAGTTGACCCAGGACGATATGAGGCGCTCCACGCGCTGGAGCGGCGGTGTCACATGATGTAGGATGTGTTCGACGCGCTCGGCGGAGGCCGTGAAGTCATGCTGGCCCAGGACGTGGGCCTCGTCGTCGTAGTCATCGTCGAGCGAGCGGGCCTGTGAGCTGAGCCAATCCCGAAGGTGCGAGAGACGCACATCCGAGCGAGCGGGCAGGAAGAAGGCCAGGATGACACCCGCGAGCGTGGCATGGATGCCCGAGTTGTACATGCAAACCCACAGCACGAGACCGGCGAATAGGTAGGGCTTGGACGAGAAGACGTGGGCACGGGCGAGAAGGGCGAGCACCACGACGAGCAGAAGCGATGCGGCGCACCAGGCGACGTCGGGGCTCTGCCCATAGAAGAGGGCGAGCACCACGATCGCCAGGATGTCATCTGCGATGGCAAGCGTCTGGAAGAACACCTTGGTCTCGGACGCGACGCGGTTGCCCAGGAGCGACATGACGCCCAGGGCGAAGGCGATGTCGGTGGCGATGGGGATGGCCCAGCCGTGGACGTTGCCCGCGGGGAGGTTGAGGGCCAGGTAGATGAAGGCCGGAACGCATACGCCGCCGACGGCCGCGAGCATGGGCAGGGCCGCCTGGCGGGGGCGACGGAGCTGGCCGACGGTCATCTCGTACTTGAGCTCGATGCCCACCAGCAGGAAGAATATCGCCATCAGGAAGTCGTTCACGAACGACTCGACCGACATCGAGGCCGCCAGGGGGCCGACCGTGACGCCCAGCGGCGTCTCGATGGCCTCGTGCACCACCTCGTACGCCGGCGAGTTTGCCACGATCACGGCGAGGAGGGCCGCGGCGACCATGACCGCGGCGGCGATCGTCCCATTCGACGTGACCTTCTGCAGCGCCGAGCGATGCGCGATGCGACGGGTCACGGCGGGCTCCCGAATGATGGTGACCCTGCGGTTCGGTCTGCCGCCCGTACCGGCTGCGCCCTCGGGTGCGCCACCGATATCGCCTGTGGCCACCGTGACCGTATGTGCCATGTGCTTCTTGTCGTCCGTCATATCGTGCCTTCTCCTGGGTTGCCTGTCCCAAGAGCATATGGCGAACGGAAGTCCCTCCCCCCACACCGCCTGCCGAAAACAGGGCGATTACAAGAGCCCTCCGCAAGGCGGGGCTACCGGTCGCTGGCGACGAGGATGGGGGCGACGATTTGCTTCTTGCGCGACATGACGCCCGGCATCCACGCGCCCTCGGGCGCGTCGCTGATGCCGAGCGCCCTCTCGGGCAGCGACACGCTTCCGCAGAGCAGCACCTGGCTCCCCTCCCGCACGACGTCGGTCACCACGAGGACCAGGGTCTCGCAGTCGTTCTCGCGGCGGTAGTCGTCCATGGCGATGCGCAGGGCACGGACGTCCTCGAGAACGACGTCCTTGTTTATGGTCTCGTGCTTGCAGATGACGACGCGCCGCCCCTCGATCTCGAAGGCCTTTACGTCACCGGCGACCACCTCGCGCGGCGAGGGGTGGGCGTCGGCACGCTCGAGGAAGATGCCCATGCCAAACTCCATAGGGTCAACGCCGAGCTCCCGCGAGATGTCCGCCACTATCCTCCGGTCATGGTCGGTCGTGGTGGGGCTCTTCAGCATGATCGTATCGGTCATGATTGCCGAGAGCATGAGGCAGAGCTGTGCCGAAGTGGGCTCGATGCCAAGCGTGCCGAACAGGTGGTAGATAATCGAGCAGGTGGAGCCCCAGGGTAGCGCGACAAAGTATGTGGGAGCCGGAGTGGAGAAGCCAGCGATGCGGTGATGGTCCACGACGCCGACGATGTCGGCGCCACGCAGGCCGCGTACCGACTGGATCTCCTCGTTATGATCGACCAGGATGACCTTCTGGCGCTCCCCCGTCACGGATGCGCCTGGCACCTCGTCGAGGAGAGCCGGTTCGGGGATGTCCCACGCGTCGAGGATGGAGGCACTCTCGCTGGGGATGTCGCCCAGGCGATACGGCAGGTAGAGGTTGCCGTCCCCACGGGCATTCAGAAGCTGAGACAGGACGACGGCGGAGAGGATCGCGTCGTTGTCCGGATGAGTGTGACCAAAGACGTAGACCGTGCTCAAGGAGACTCCTCGTGACGGGGGCAGGACATGGCACGAAGGCCGACGCGCCCCATCTTGACACAGGGCCCACGTTCCCCTCGCATGCAAACGGTGGACGATCAGCCTAGGCGGCGCGACTGGAGCTCGAGCACATGGTCTACATAGACCTTGCTGGCCAGCAACCTGATGCCCGTGGTGAGCAGCCTGCTGACACCATCGTCCACCTCGACCCCCTGGACGTCGTAGACCCTCATGGGCACGGGGTCCCCCCGACCTTCCGGGCCATCCGAGAACTCCCGTGCGATGGCGACCTCGAAGGCGGACACCAGGTCGTTGTATGCGCGAAGCAGGTCGACCTGGGCGTTGTCGACGACAGACAGGAGGTCGGCGACCTGGGCGATGGAGAGGGAGCGTTTGAGGGAACAGACGAAGAGCAGGTACGCGACGTGGCGCGGGGAGTAACGCTTGCGCTCCGGGGCCGGAACGAGCCCCTGCTTCACGTAGTTGTTGACCATGGAGCCGGTCAGGAGCTTCTCCCCCTCAAGCGGAATGAACGACAGCTCGTCGGCAACCAGCGCAAGCACCTGGTCGAGATAGAGGTCGATGCGGGGGAGCTCCTCGAAGCGCGATATGTGGACCCTGGACATGCTCAGGGAGAGCTCCTGATAGGCAGCCGCGAAGTCAAAGGGGGCATCCTTCTCTGCCACATCCTTGCCGACGTCCCTCCTGGCACCCATGCCCACACCCCCCGGCAGCCATCACATCCGTTCGCGTCCAACTTTGTTGTTACTGTAGTCCATATCACCTAGTATTCAAAACTAGATTAATCTAGGGACGGGGTAACGCAAGTACGGTCGAGGGGGCGGCTGCGCCCAAACAGCCACCTGCCAAACGGAGGAGCCATGAACAGCCAGCGCATCGCCATCATCACCGACTCGGGAACCGACACCGCAGAATGCCTCATCCGCGAGCACGACGTGCGCGTGGTGCCACTGCGCATCATCTACTCGGACGGCACCACCTACCAGAGCGGCGTCGACATCACGCCGTCCGAGGTCGTCGCCCGCTTCGCGCAGGAGATACCGACCACGTCCCTGCCCTCGCCCGAGCAGATTCGCGCCACCTTGGAGCAGGCGCGCGCCGACGGCTACGAGAGGGCCGTGATAATCACCATCTCGAGCGGGCTCTCGGCCACCAACCAGACCGCGCAGCTCGTCGCCGCGCAGATGGAGGGCTTCCCCACCATCGTGGTCGACACAAAGTCCATAGGCATGGTCGGCGGCATGGTCGTGGCGCGCGCGGTCGAGATGGTCGAGGCAGGCGTCCCGTTTGAGGAGCTCGCCGGACGGCTGGAGCGCAGCTCCCGCGACTCGGACATCTACTTTGGCGTGAAGTCGCTCGAATACCTGTACAAAGGCGGTCGCATCGGCGGACACATCTACCGCATCGGCAGCGTCCTCAACATCAAGCCCATCCTGACCTGCAATGACGAGGGGCGCTACGTCATGGCACGCAAGGCGCGTGGCTGGGACCGCGCGCTCGATGCCATGGTCGGGCTGGCGGTGAGGTCGGCAGGCCGCTTCGAGCGGGTCCGCCTGTCCGTCTGCTGCTCGGACGCCACAAACGTGCACATGCGGCAGCTGGCGGACCGCCTGCACGCGGAGGTTCCCTCGACGATCGTCAGCATGCTCGAGAGCGACATCTCGGCGGACCTCCTGGTCCACACCGGCCCCGACCTGGTGGGCATCGGCATCCAGCGAGCCGAGTAGCCCCTGCGGGGCCAAGGGCGGGCGGGGAGCCTCGAGGACCGGCCGAAGCCATCGGGACCGAGGCAGCAGGGCTGCGGGATCGTGGACCGCAGGATCGCTACCCCCTGGCGGGGTAGCTCATGTGGGCCTCGTCCATGCGCCGGAGCGTGGATTCGAGGTAGCGCCTGGCGTGCCATCTCGCCATTCCCAGGTTCTGGTCCAGGTAGTTGCCGCACTCGTCAGGCTTGGCGCCCGGGACCTCCCCCTCGAAGTCGCGGATGAACTCGAACATGCGCGTGACGAGGCCGATCACGTCATGCGAGCCATACTCTCCAAAAAGCAGCAGGTAGTTGCCTGTGCGACAACCCATCGGCCCAAAGTAGACCACACGGCTCGCCCACTCGGGGTCGTTGCGCAGGAACGTGGCGCCCAGGTGCTCGATGGTATGGAGCTCGGCGGTGTTCATGACCGGCTCGCGGTTGGGCGCGCACATGCGCAGGTCGAAGGTGGTTACGGCCGCTCCCGTCGCGGGGTCCTTGTCCACACGACTTACGTAGACGCCGGGTTCGAGCCTGAGGTGGTCGATCGTGAAGCTCGCTATCTTCTCCATTGCGTGTCCTTCCGACGCTGCGACGCACACGCCGCCGCTGATGATCCCCCAGATTGTAGCGTCTGTCCGATACGTCGCCCCACCGGATGAAGTCGGTCCTACAATCGAACTCGTTGACCTACGTTCAAGGAGTGGAGGCGACATGGCCCAACCCGAAGGTGACGTGGCGCATTCAGGAGGCATGGCTCAGTCCGAAGGTCCGACCCGTCGCGCCGGCGTCACGGACGCGGGCGCAGTCGAGCTGGCGGATGGCGACGGCGCGGTCGTGATCATCGACCAGACGCTTCTGCCCAACAGGCTGGAGCACGTTGCGTTGACCACGCCACGGCAGATGTACGACGCCATCTACCACCTTAAGGTGCGCGGTGCCCCGGCGATCGGCGTCTGCGCGGGCTACTGCTACTATGTGCTCGCCCGTCAGGAGGCCGAGAGGGGTGCGGGGCCGTCCTCGTTCGCGAATGCCATGGCGGCCCATCGCGACTACCTCGGCTCCTCTCGCCCGACGGCAGTCAACCTCTCGTGGGCGCTCAACCGCATGCACGCCACGGTCCAGGCGCATCCCCAGCTGGCGCCAAGCGAGGTCGTAGTTCTTCTCCGACAGGAATGCGTGGCGATCCACCGGGAGCAGCTGGCGATGAGCGAGGCCATCAGTGCGTACGGCGCAAGCCTCCTGAAGGATGGCGACGGCGTGCTGACCCACTGCAACGCCGGCCCGCTGGCGTGCTTGGGCTATGGCACCGGTCAGGGGCCGCTGTTCTTTGCCCATGACCACGGCAAGCGGCTGCGCGTGTTTGCCGACGAGACGCGCCCGCTGCTGCAGGGCGCCCGCCTGACCAGCTACGAGCTGTCGCACGCAGGCATCGACGTGACGTTGATCTGCGATGACATGGCCTCGATCGTGATGAGGAACGGCTGGGTGCAGGCGTGCATGGTGGGCTGCGACCGCGTTGCCATGAACGGCGACGTGGCCAACAAGATCGGGACCTCGGGCGTGGCCATCCTGGCCAAGCACTACGGCATCCCGTTCTACGTGCTGGGGCCCACCTCGACCATCGACCGCCGGTGTCCCACAGGTGACGACATCAAGATCGAGGAACGCGACCCCGAAGAAATCAAGACGATGTTTTACCTTGAGCCCAAGGCGTTGCCACAGGTCAAGTGCTACAACCCGGCCTTTGACGTAACCGACCACGACTTGATCGCCGCCATCGTAACCGAGCGGGGCGTCTGTCGCCCACCGTACGCGCAAAGCCTGGCCGCGCTGTTCAAGTGAGACCGCACCCTCGGCGTGCCCGCACCATTCAGGCGGACAGCCCCATCAAAGAGGAGGAGAGAGGGATCATGTCGCAGTTCGAGACCGTATCCGCCTGCATCCGTTGCGACAAGGAGGACATCGCCAAGGTGGTCCTGATGCCGGGTGACCCGCTGCGCGCCAAGTTCATCGCAGAGAATTTCCTTGAGGGGCCCACCCTCTTCAACGATGTGCGCAACATGCTGGGCTACACCGGCAGCTACAAGGGCAAGCGTGTGAGCGTCATGGGCAGCGGCATGGGCATCCCCAGCATGTGCCTGTACGCACACGAGCTGTACACCCAGCTGGGCGTGGACGCCATCATCCGCGTGGGGTCCACGGGTGGCCTGGCCGACGGCGTCCATGCGCGCGACGTGGTGATCGCCATGAGCGCAGCCACCAACAGCAGCATCGCGGAGCTCTACGACTCGCCCGTCAAGCTGGCCCCCACGGCGGACTTCGAGATGCTGCGCGGCGCCGTGACCTCGGCAGAGGAGCTGGGCGTTGGCTACAAGGTAGGCCAGGTGGTGAGTTCCGACGTGTTCTATAACCCCCGTCCCGACGCCGCCCGACGCTACCGCGACCTGGGACTGCTGTGTGTGGAGATGGAGACCGCCGGCCTCTACATCGAGGCACAAGCCTCACGCAAGAAGGCCATCAGCATCCTGACCGTGTCCGACACCTTCTTCACGGGAGAGTCGCTCTCCGCCGAGGAGCGCGAGCAGTCCTTCACCGACATGATGAGGGTCTCGCTCGAGACCGCGTGGAGGACGATCTAGCACGGCCTGCCAGACGCGGTGAGCAATGCACCCAGCGAGCCTAGGGTCCCCACAGGACCCAAAGGCACCATGGGGCCTAAGAGGCCTAACGCTCCGCTTGGCTCCGACCAGCGTCCGACTTCAGATAACCGCTTACAGCCCGACGACCACGCGCCCTACGATGTGTGCGCAGCGCTCCCGCGCCCCAACTGCCGTGGGGCTCCCGCGCCCCGCGCCGCGGCAAAAGGCCGGATGGAGCTACGCATGGGGTCCTGCAGCTTGTCTCACGCTGTTGTTGTATGCCGTGGCGCCTGGCGGACACCCCCAGTCCCGACCCATTCCGAAGGCCGGAGTAGCCACGAATGGCGGCGTCTCTTGTGTCGATGTCGACCCTACCAGCGCACGGCCTGGGCGGCAAAGGCGATAGGGAGCACGCCCGGCAGCCAGGCCGTGAAGGTTTCGGGTCGTTTGCGCACGTCGCGCGCGACGTGGGCGGCGTCCACCCAGCGGGCGTCCATCGCCTCGGTGGGGTCGAGTGAGAGCGGACCCGCATAGTCGCCCACGAAAATGTGATCGTACTCGTACTCGACGATGCCGTTGTCGAAGGTGGCGCGGTAGCAGTAGTGGCCCGCCTCGCGGCACGTGACGCCCGAGATGCCCAACTCCTCGTACAGACGGCGAGCGACAGCCTCGTCCAGCCCTTCCCCTACGCGAGGATGTGAGCAGCAGGAGTTCGTCCACAGGCCGCCCGAGTGGTACTTGCAGAGCGACCTCTGCGTCATAAGCACCTTGTTACCATCAAAGAGGAAGACAGAGAAGGCCCGGTGGAGCAAGCCCTTCTGATGGCAGGGGAGCTTCTCGCAGAAGCCAAGCTCGCGATCGGCGAGGTCGACCAGAACCAGCCGACCGGAGGAGTCATCGACCATCGAAGACCGCCTCCCCCGCGGCATGATGCGCCGCTTCCCCTGGAGCGGACGCCTCGTCGGAACCCTTGTTGGAAGCAGGCTCCTGACCAGTCCCGTCGAGGCCCAGTTCCTCGAGAAGCCCATCCACGGCCGCGTCGATGCTGTGCCCCAGCCTTTCGAGCTCCTCCGGCGTGGCATCGTCGACATGGATGCCGCACGAGACGCATGCGGGTTGCCCCGTTACGATTGCGAGCCGACGCGCCACGGTCTTCGCGGCCTCGGCGTCCTTGTGCCCCGGCACCGTCATGGTCCACAGATCCGCCCGCGAGAGTTGCCTTCCGTGCAACTTGGGACCAGGGGCGGCCAGGGCGCAACCTCCCACGTGCGGCAGCGTGCCGCCATACAGGAAGCACGAGATGCCCTGGCCATCGGTGCTCGTTGCCTCCAGGGTCACGGCGAAGCGACCCTCTCCAGCGACCACGAGTCTGTGATGCATGCCCTTCCTCCCTCACCTTCTCAATGACCCTGCGGAGGGCATCGGACAAGGAGCGCCTGTGTGCCCCGCGACGAAGGGGGGTGCGCCAGAAATCCCCCTCCCTACAGGTGGGCCACCATGTACTCGACGATCTTCGCGCAGTGCTCGGCGGCAGCAGCCTCGAAGGTCGGATACTCCATCTGGGACGAGCCGTCCGCCTTGTCGCTGATGGCGCGCACGACCACGAACGGCACATGGTTCATCCAGGCCGCCTGGGCGATGGAGGCGCCCTCCATCTCGGCGCAGCTTGCACCAAAGGTGTCGCGGATTCTCCTCTTCTCGCCCTGCGAGCGCACGAACTGGTCGCCCGAGGCCACGCGCCCTTCGACGCAGGCGATCTCCGGCGCCACGGCCGCAACGGCGTCCACGGCCGCCTTGCGCAACCGCTCGTCAGCCGGGAAGTATGTGGTTCCCAGCCCGGGGACCTCGCCCGGGGCGTAGCCCAGGTTCGTCACGTCCACGTCGTGGTGCACGGCGTCGGCCGAGACGAGCACGTCACCGATGTCCAGCCGGTTGTCGAGCGAGCCGGCCACACCCGTGTTGACCACGGCCTCCACTCCAAAGAGGTCGACGAGGACCTGCACGCAGACCGCTGCGTCGACCTTGCCCACGCCGCACTTCACGATGACCGCCGGCGTACCGCCGATGGCTCCCTCGCAGAAGGTCGACCCCGCGACGACCGAGACGCTGAGGTCCTCGAGGCGGTCCTTGAGGCGGGCGACCTCGACGTCCATGGCGCCGATGATTCCGATCTTCATACTTCTGATCTCCTGTCCGATCCTGTCAGTCCAAGAGATTATAGGAAAGGCTCCCCATCCTCCCCAAGTTGTCATGGACTCCCTGCATGAAATCCTGCATGAGTTGGCTGGGCTGGACGTCGCCCGCCCACACGAAGCCCACCGTTGTGAAGAGCTGCTCCTTGAAGGGTACGGTTACGAGAACGGCCGAGAGGTAGCTCTCGACCATCCGCTTTGGCGAGACGGTGATTCCCAGCCCGTTCTGCACGGCCCTCAGCAGGACGCGATGGCGTGATGCATGGAGCGGGGCGTTGGGGCAGAAGCCCACCTTTGCGCATTCGGTCACGAAGCGCTGCGTGATGTCCGACTTGCTCTCCAAGAGGATGAAGCGCTCGTTGCGCAGCGCGCCCAGGGGAATGCTCCTCTTCCTCGCAAGGGGATGGTCTGTCGTGCAGACCACGACAAGTTCGTCAGCAATCAGAGACTTGATGCTCCAGCGTCCTCTGTCAAGCAGATCGGTACGAATGAGCGCCAGATCGAGCTGACAGCTCTCCAGCCTCTTGAAGAGGTCCCTTTGGCTACGTACGATGAACTCGATCTGGACGGTGGGATGGTCTGCCCAGTACTGGCCGAGCGCGTCCTCGACCCCATAGTCCTCGGAGAGGGGAAGCGAGCCGAAGCGCAGCGTCTTCACCGCATTCTCCGAATAGTCGCTCAGACGGTTCTTGGCCTCTTGGTAGTCGAGCACGGTCTTACGCGCATAGGCGTAGAAGTCCCAGCCGGCCTGGGTGAGTTCCACGCCACTGCGTGTCTTGGAGAAGAGGGTGACGCCCAGCTCGTCCTCGAGCTTCGACATCTGCTTGGAGAGGGCGGACTGCGATATGAAGAGCTCGTTGGCGGCGTCAATCATCCTGCCCGTGGATGCCACAACGAGGAAGGCCCTCATCTGGTCAAAATCCATGGGTCCCCCTCCCTACTCCCCATGTGCCTCGGGACCTTCCCAACCGTGGAACTCGCTCGGCTCTATTCCCAGCTGCCGCATGACCTTGCCCACCACATGGGTGAGCTCGTCGTCGATGGCCATCGGTCCGTTGTAGAAGGTGAGCATCGGTGGGACGATTGTACAGCCCAGTTCGCTTGCAGAAAGCATGTTGCGCAGGTGCACTCGCCCCAAGGGCATCTCGCGTGGGACGAGCACGACACGCCGTCCTTCCTTGAGGCACACGTCGGCCGCACGGGAGATGAGGTTGTCGGCATAGCCGTTCGCGACGGCCGAGAGCGTCTTCATCGAGCACGGGCAGATGACCATGCCGTGGGTGACGAAGGAGCCGCTCGAAATCGTGGCGGCCAAGTCATGGTCATCGTGGACGACGCTCGCGAGCTTCGTGAGGGACTCTAACGGCAGGTCGGTCTCTAGCTCCCACATCCTTCTTGTCCCGTCGCTCACCACGAGGTGCGTCTCGACGTCCTCGTGCCGGCTGAGCTCACGCATGAGAGACAACGCGAGCATCGAGCCAGAGGCCCCGCTCACGCCCACGATCAGCCTCTTTTTGGTCATCTGTCCTCACCTCCCTCTCGAACGACCACCCACGCGACCGGACGCAACGCCTTGCGATCTGCCACGTCCGGTACGCAGGGGCGAAATCTCCTACAGAAGACCAAGCAGCATGAGCCAGGGAACCATCACACCCACGCAGACTACGAAGACCACGGCGATGAGCGGCACGCCCAGACGGAGCGTCTCCCTCTGCGTATACATGCCGGTGTCGGGACTTGCTCCCACTAGGGTGTTGAGATGCTGGAACGGGAACATGTAGTGCGCGGCGACGGCCGTGTAGCAGATCAGCGTCCAAGCGATCGCGGCACCCTGGGTGACGTCCCCGCCCACGGTGAAGGTGAGGATGGCCGGCACGGCCACTCCCATCACGGCAATGACGGAACCCAATAGCATGTGGATGATGATGGAGAGGGCGGCAACCATGAGCGCCAACACAAAAACGTTGCTCGGGACCGCACTCGGAAAGATGGTGTCGGCAATCCAGGAGTTCATGCCGGTGAGACCGCCAACCTTGCCGATGGCCATGGCTGCCGTCAGGAAGATGAGCACATGCACGGGTACGGCAGACCAATCCTTTGCACTCACCACGTCGCCTATGGCTGGGAACGACATTAGCATGCCGACGATGAAGGTGACCCAGGCGATGTCGACATGGTGAAGTGAGTCGGTCATCCACAGAGCGATGGCGATGACCAGCCAGACGGCGGTCTTCTTCTCAAGCTTGGTCATGGGACCGGCCTGCTCTATCCTCTCCCTGATTTGGTCCTTGTTGACCGTATAGGTCTTGGTAGGCTTGAAGAGGACCAGGAAGAGCAGCATCGTGATGACAGTCATGATGATCGAGGGTAGCCCCATGTAGACGAACCAATCGAGGAAGGTCGCCCCGCCGAAGTACGAGGCGGCGAGCGGATTGATCACGGCGTCGCCCGTGATGAAGATCAACGAGGCCGGGACCGAGGCAGCAAAGACGGAGAAGCCAATCTTGACGGCATCCTCATGCACGATGTGCGAACTCTCGATCACGATGCTCATGACCGCCATGATCAAAAAGGCACGTGGCCAGGGATGCGGGATGAGCAGAGAAAGGATCGCGGTGAGCACGAACGAGCCGATGATGATGCTGCGGAAGTCGGTGACGAAGCGCAGCATGTAGTTGTACGCGATGCGTTCCCCAAGCCCCGAGGTCTTGACGGCGTTGGCGATGAGATAGGCGCCAATGACCAGCCACATCGTGCCGCCTGTCCAGGAATAGAAGACGCTTGCGGGCGCCTCGACACCCATGACCACGAGAAGTGCCAGGTAGAGGCCTGCGGTATAGCCGTTTTGCGCAACTCCTGTGGCCCAGAGGACCACCGTCATGAGCGAAAGCGCCAGACATGACTTCGCAGTCGGGACGCCAAAGAGATCCACGACGGTATAGTCCTGCCCCCTCACCAGCCCTGATCCCAAGGAAGCCACGTCGCCTATCTGCACGGTCTGCCCCACCACGCCAAGACCCGGGATGGGCAGGAGGTACAGAAGGAGAAATACGATGATGCCCGCAACCAGACCGATTTGGCGCTTGCCAAATCCCCTTTTGACCGCTTGCTCTGTCACGGCGTCTCTCCTTTATCAATTATTGTATTTTTTGAACGAGATGGATCATGACGGGAACCCTCCTCGGCAGCACCCCAAGGGACACATGGGCCCAGACGCACGGCTCGGCGAGCGTACGGACCCCTCCCTAGGCCTCCAGTGGAGGAACGGCAGGAATCACCTGGAGATTCTTGATCTGCTCGGGCGTGAGCTTGAAGACGTCGTCCACATGGGGCGTCTCGGTCGAACGCCAGCTGTAGTAGCAGCGGTCGCATTCGTAAACCTCCCAAGCGCCGGGAATCGGGGACTTGGCGATGGTCGAGATGTGGTCACATTCGCAACGCGGGCACTTCATGATGGGTTCCTCCCTCAGAATGCTCTCTTACTCGTTGTTCTTTGACATGAGATCGGCGATGATCGTTGCGTACTCCTCGGACTTCGCGGGGTCCTTGAGCAGCTCCACGGTGCGCGGCAGCGGCTCGGGATCCACGGGTATGGTTGCATCGATGATGAGCTTGGCCGTCATGCCGGGAGTCTCCTCAGAGGGATTGAGAGGCATGCCCGCGCAGTTCTGGATGACCTTGACGTCCTTGTCGGGACGGACGCGCGTGGAGAGGGCCCACATAACCTGGTTGAGGTCGAAAGGGTCCACGTAGCCATCGACGAGGATGACGTTGTGGCAGTAGGGCATGGCATGGGGCGTGGAGAGAAGCTTGAATGCGGCGCCCATCGCATGACCGCCATAGCGAGGCTTGATGGAGACGATCTCAGTGAAGCCGTGGGTGTACATGGCGTTGACGGCGACGACCTCGGGGAAGCCCTCCCCATGAAGCTGCTTGTAGATGGGCACCGAGGTGTTGAGGGCCATCAGGTAGTCTATCTCGGTCCAGGGCATGCCCAGGTAGATGTTCTCGAAGATCGGGCTTGTGCGATAGGTCACATGCGTGATGACACCCTCGCACTGGGCGCGACAGCCAGAGTAGGATCCGGGGAACTCGCCGAAGGGGCCCTCGCAGGTCCTTACGCGAGGATCGATATAGCCCTCGAGGATAACCTCGGAACCGGCCGGAACGTACAGGTGGTCGTACAGGTCAGACTTCACAATGTCACAGGGGACGCCGCCGTTGAGGGCGCCGACGAACTCGTACTCGTTCTGGTCATAGCCGATCGGGGTCGAGGCCATGAAGGTGATGAGCGGGGCGTTGCCCAGCGCAATGGCGAAGGGGAAGCGCTCGTTCTTGGCCTCTGCGGCACGCAACTGCTTAGCGATGTCGTGCATGGCCAGGCACTGCATGCCGATGCGATTGGGCCCCTTCACCTGGATGCGATACGTGCCGACGTTCATCTTGTCGAAGTTGCCGGGGTCGTCGGGATCGGCCGTGACCGTCGCGGGCTTGCCGATGAACATGCCGCCGTCCTGCTCGTTGATGCGGTAGAGGGGCAGCAGGTCGAACAGGTTGACCTCATCACCGTCGAGGGAGTTCTCCTTGCAGGGCGCATCCTCCCGCTTGACGACGTTGGGCTTCACGGGATACAGGTCCCAGCGACGGTTGAGCTCGAGGAACTGCTCCTTGGTGGTGGCCGTCTTCGGCATGCCCATCATAAGGGCATGGTTGGCCCAGGAGCCGTGGACGTTGGTGACCACCGGGTGACCAGGGCCGTAGCCCTTGATGTTGTCGAACATCACGGCAGGGCCGTTGGTCATGCGGCTGGCGGCACGACCGGCGGAACCGATGTCCGGCTCGGGAAGCACCTCGTCGGTGATGCGGACGAGCTGGCCCTCCTTCTCGAGGGTCTTGAGGAAGCCACGAAGATCCTGGTAAGCCTTTTGCGCCATCTGACCTCTTCCTTTCTCCTGGCCTTGCGGACAGCTACAGTCTCGCAAGCAGGGAAAGCCGTCACTTGACGCACGGTGAAGGTTTGCTTCCCCGAATGGAATAACGCAGGATGCTTCTCGATTTCATTCCTAAATGGAATGGGGTCTTTCCACACCGGCGTCATGCGCGCAGCCGGTGCCCTCGGGCGAGTCCCCCACACAGGGCATCTCATCCGGTGTCGCGTCCACGAGCATCATGTACAAACTTGAAGAGCGACCGTGAATCGGGCCCGTGCGATAGGTGCACCGATCATGATCGCCTGGGCGAAGCGGCCGTCCAGCCCCAGCAGGCCGATGTCGTTCCCACACCCGCCCTTGCCGCACAAAGTCACGATGTCGAGTTACCTATGCGCAAGCCAGGGCCTCCCCTGCAGTACCCGCGCCACGGCATCCCTCGCCGCAGAGAAGCCTGCGTCATCGGTCACGTGGACCCATACGGCTCCGTGCGTGCCATAGCTATCGAAGTCAGAGAAGAGCACGCTCACGGGGTAGGCCGGGTCGCGCAACTCCCCCAGCGCCTCCGTGGCGAGCCGAACGACCTCCTCGCTCACCTGCGCAAGATCCGCCTCGGCGTCCACTGTGAACTCCACTGCACACGATCCCCTGGTCGCTGGCCCCTTACGCGTGAACGCGGACTTGTTAAGCACGCTGTTCGGAATCACGTGGACGTTGCCGTTGCGGTCCTCGACGGTCGTGCTCCGCCAGTTGACGTCGGTCACGAAGCCCTCGAATCCGCTGACCACCACGTAATCGCCGGGCTGCACCACGTGCCCCATCATGAGTCCCAGGCCACCGATCACGTTCGAAATCGTATCCTGCAGACCCAGCGAGATCACGACGGAGGTCACGCCCAAGGCGGTCACGAACGCGGTCGGCTGCACGCCAAACACCGGCTCGAGCACCGCCAGCAGCGCAAACGACCAGATGATCGCACGAAGGATGTTGATGTAGATCGACGCCGACGGCACGTTGGACGAATCCAGCGCCTTGCTCGCCAGACGCACCAACACACGCTGCACCACCAGCGCTAGGGCGATGACAACGCCAAGGAAAACGAGCTTCCCCGGCAACCCACTTGCGCCAATCGCCCCAACGTTGCCGCCTGCGGCGGCATCCCCCAGGGCGACCTCCACGGTCGCCGCAGAAAAAAGACCAGATATAGGAACATAAGATGCCATACCACTCCCCAACTGCCGCGGCACTCCACCTTCCGGGCCATCCGGAACGCCGCCTGCCCTCAGCCTGGTCGGCTTGGCGCCCAGTTTAGACCACCCCCCATAGATGCACCATATGGGTGACCCGAGAGGCCGTTCGCAACCGCGCCCCGCGCCGCGGCAGACCGCGCCCATATCCCGCGCCGCGGCAAAAGGCTGGATGTAACAAAATCGGGGGTTATGTGTGGTTCGGAGCGTATCCACGCCCGAGGAGCGCCTCCCCGTCGCGGGGTGCGGGAGTGCTGTATTTTTTGATCACATCACCTGCCAGGCGTTTTACGTGGTGCGCCGCTCCGGGAGCGTCACCCGCCCGATCGGTCGCGCGGACGGGCCGGCCCGTCCCCTCCAGCTGGGCTCCCGAACCACACATAACCCCCGATTTTGTTACATCCGGGTCCTGGGCGCCCCCTATCCCTACCCCTCGATCTTGACGATGGGCGCAAAGCCCTTCATGAGCTTCTTGGTCTTCCCGGTGCGGCTGAAGAAGACCTCGATGGTGTCGCCCGAGGCGCTCTTCACCACGCCCGGGCCGAAGGTCTTGTGCGAGACGTGGTCGCCAGGCGCAAACGCCTCTGCCGCCTTGGCGCGATCGCGACGGATGGGGGTGCTCGCGCCGGCAACGCGCTCGTCCGCACGACCCGCACGGGCACCGCTGCCGAAGCTGCCACCCGAAGCCCCTCCAAACAGGTCGGCGAAGCTGCCCTCGCGCCTAGGCGCCCGCGGGCTGCCACCCGTGGAGCGCGTGCGCGAGCCAAAGACGTTGCCGCCGTAGACCTCGGAGCCGCGGCCGCTGCCAAAGGTCCCGTGGCGGTCGCCGCGCTTCTCCCAGCCCACGCCGCTGAAGCCCGACGAGCCAACGCCGATGGCGTTGACGTCCTCCTCGGGGATCTCGTTCACGAAGCGGCTGCGCGGATTGGCCTGGACCGAGCCGAACACGCGACGCGTCGCCGCGTAGGTCAGGTAGAGCTTGCGCTCGGCGCGGGTGATGGCGACGTAGGCCAGGCGGCGCTCCTCCTCCACGGATGAGGGCTCGTCCTCGTGGCCACGATGCGGGAAGATGCCCTCCTCCATACCTGCGACGAAGACCACGGGGAACTCGAGGCCCTTCGCCGCGTGCACGGTCATCATCGTGATGGCGCTGGTCTGTCCGCTCAGGGCGTCCAGGTCCGAGCGCAGGGCGAGCCACTCCATGAACGCAGGCAGCTTCTCCGCTGCCACGTCGGGCAGGGCTCCCCCCGAACCCGGCGTGCCGGCCGCCGTCGCGGGAACGCCCGCGCCTGCGGCGTGGGCGCCCACAGGGGCGACCGAGGCCGGGCCCAACGCGGCGGCATCGTCCAGGGCACCCGCCGCACGGAGCTGACGCAGGCTCTCGAGCGTCTCGGCCGCGTCGTCGTGCGTCTCGTCGAACTCCTGGGCCACGCTCAGGAACTCTCGGATGTTCTCGATGCGGCCGTCCGCCTCCACACTCTTCTCAGCCTCGAGCGCCCGCACCAGGCCCGCACGGTCCACGATGGCCTCCACCACGTCCGCCAGCTCGCCCCCGAAGTGACGCGCCGCCTCGATCGTGGACGTGAAGTCACCAAGCGCCCCCCTGACCCTGGCGGAGAGCAGCCCCGTCTCGGCCACGCAGGCCTGGGCGGCCGAGAAGACGGAGATGCCGTACTCGGCGGCATAGGCCTGGACCTTGCGGATGGACGTGGTCCCGATGCCGCGACGCGGAGTGTTGATGACGCGCAGGACGCTCACGTCGTCATCGGGATTCACGACGGCCTTGAGGTAGGCCGTGACGTCACGGATCTCAGCGCGGTCGAAGAAGCGCGTGCCACCCACGATCTTGTAGGGGACGCCCGCGCGCAGGAACATGTCCTCGAGGATGCGGGACTGCGCATTGGTGCGGTAGAAGACGGCGATGTCATCGTAGGAGGTGCCGCCGTCGTGCAGCTTCTCTATCTCAGAGCCTATCCAGCGCCCCTCGTCGCGCTCGTCCGCAGCCTGGAAGAGCTCGACCCTCTCGCCGTCGCCACGATCCGTGAACAGGCGCTTCTCCTCGCGGCGGGCATTGTTGCGCACGACGGCGTTCGCGGCGTTCAGGATGTGGCCGAAGGAGCGGTAGTTCTGCTCGAGCTTGACGACCACGGCGTCGGGGTAGTCCTTGCGAAAGCTCAGGATGTTGGCGATGTCCGCGCCACGCCAGCTGTAGATGGACTGGTCGTCGTCGCCGACGACCATGAGGTTCTGGTGCTTCTTGGCCAGGAGGTTGGTGATGGCGTACTGGACGCCGTTGGTGTCCTGGTACTCGTCCACGCTGATCTGGCGGAAGCGCTCCTGGTAGCCGTCGAGCACCTCGGGGTGCTTGGAGAGCAGATCGAAGGCCTTGACCAGGAGGTCGTCGAAGTCCATCGCGTTCGCACGCGCCAGACGACCCTCGAGGCTGTGATAGACGCGGGCGGCGGCGCGGTCCAGAGGCGTCTGGGCGTGGGCCTGCATCTCCTCGGGACCGACGAGGGCGTTCTTTGCGGCCGAGATCCTGGCGCGGATGGACTGCAGGGGGCACTGCTTGGGATCTATGTCGAGGTCAGCCATGATGGACTTTACCAGGCGCCGCGAGTCGTCGTCGTCGTAGATGGTGAAGTTGGGCTGGTAGCCCAGAAGCTCGCCGTCCTCGCGCAGCATCCGCACGCACATGGCGTGGAAGGTGCAGACCCACATGCCCCGCGTGCCGCCGGGAAGGAGCGCCCCCAGGCGCTCGCGCATCTCGGCTGCGGCCTTGTTCGTGAAGGTGATGGCAAGGACCTGCCAGGGTCGCACGCCCTCGTCCGCGATCATGTGGGCGATGCGGTACGTCAGCACGCGCGTCTTGCCGGAGCCGGCACCAGCCAGGACCAGGAGCGGGCCATGGGTGGTCTCGGCGGCCTTGCGCTGTGCGGGGTTCAGCCCCGACAGGTCCACGGTCGCCCGCCGCACCCCAGGAGGAGCGCCAACAGGAGCGAGGCCTGGGTCCCCGGCGGGAGCCGATTCGGTCGAAAAGAGCGGTTGCTGCTGGTCAAAGGGCATGCATTTCTCCTCTAGCCTCGTGTTCGCACCTCCAAGAGTCTAACGCGAGACGGGTGCTGGCCGGTCGGATCACGCCAAACGGGTACACTCTCCACCACTGGCACCACCCCACGCCCAAGGAGGGCCTCCGCATGGTCGACCTGCTCGTCCACCGCTTCATAGAGAACGCCGACGACACCGCCAATCCCGCCGTCCGCAACGCATACGGCACGCTCGCAAGCACCGTCGGCATCGTCTGCAACGTGCTGCTGTGCGTAGGCAAGGGTGCGATCGGCCTGTTCGCGGGCTCGGTCTCGATCGTGGCAGACGCCGTGAACAACCTGTCCGACGCCTCGAGCAACGTGGTCAGCCTGCTGGGGTTCCACATGGCCGGCAGGCCCGCGGACCGCGAGCACCCCTACGGCCACGGACGCTACGAGTACCTGGCAGGCATGGTGGTTGCCGTCCTGGTCCTGGTCATCGGCGTGGAGCTGGTCCGTTCGTCGGTCGAGAAGCTCGTCGATCCCTCGCCCACCGAGTTCTCCCCTGCCGTCGCCATCGTCCTGGTCGCGTCCATGCTGGTGAAGGCCTGGATGATGCTGTTCAACCGCACCCTGGGACGGCTCATCGGCTCGGTCACGCTCGAGGCGACGGCCATGGACTCGCGCAACGACGTGATCACGACCGGGGCGGTCCTCGCCGCTGCGGTGGTCTCGGCGCTGACCGGCGTCGACCTGGACGGCTGGGCGGGCCTGGCGGTGGGCTGCTTCATCCTGTGGAGCGGCTTTGGCCTGATGAGGGAGACCATCGACCCCCTCCTGGGGCGCACGCCCAGCGACGAGCTTGTGCGGCACATCCATGACACGATCATGGGCTATCCTGGCGTGCTGGGGACCCATGACCTGATGGTCCACGACTACGGCCCCGGCCGCCAGTTCGCGAGCGCCCACGTGGAGATGGCCGCCGAGGCAAGCCCGCTCGACAGCCACGACACGCTCGACAACATCGAGCGGGAGTTCCTCGAGCGGGACGGCATGCACGTCGTCTTGCACTACGATCCCATCGTGACCGACGACCCCCAGGTATGCGACCTGCGCAACTGGATTGCCCAGCAGGTCAAGGTCATCGACCCCGAGCTCACGATCCACGACCTGCGCTGCGTGCCCGGGCCCACGCACACCAACGTGATCTTTGACTGCGTGCGCCCCCACGGGCTCGCCATGAGCGACGACGAGCTGCGCGGCACCATCAGTGGCCTGGTGAAGTCGAGGCATCCCGGCTACGACTGCGTCATCACCGTGGACCGGAGCTACATATCCGGTGCCTAGGGCTTGCATGGCAGGCAGAGCTCTCGTCGCTGTAACCTTGCCTTGCGTTTGCCGCCCTCGCGGCAGCCGGCCTCGCCCTGGCCGCGGGCGCCCTCCTGCGCGTGCGCGAGGGGTAGGCGGGCACCTCGCACGTCGTAAGGTCTCCGTGTTGGCGTCGGTGGCGGGGGAGACGATCGGGAGCGCATTGTCTGAACAGGTAGCGATCCAGGACATGCAAACGGGAGACGTCCAGACCGCACAGGCTCGTTCCAGACGGGTTGGGAGCGGGAGCACTCGACCCACGGGCTTCCAGAGCTCGTGAAGCGCTTTGCGGTGATGACGGTTGTGTGAGCTCTCCTGGGCCCCTTTACGCCTCGCATCGGAGGCGCCGCCAAGAATCGGGCCATCGACAAGTGTGGGCCAAAGCTCCTCCTGAAGCCCAGAGATGGCATCGCCAAAGAGCCTTGCCAAGGGATACCGCATGACACTACATAGGCGTTAGAGCGGATCGTGTCGGAGGGATCATCCTTCCTGGACCCGAGGCACGATCCGCCGTTGCCGACATGGAATCCGCCCCCTTCTCGCCTGCGTTGGCAGTGAGGTTGAAGGCCATCGGGCATTCGTAGATGAAGTCCGGGAACGTCGTGGCCCTGGCGGCTGTCCACGGGGGTACCTACGGATGAGCTGCGTGAGGTCGCGGGCGGCCTTGGGCTGGCTGGCAGTGCCCGATATGGATCTCGTCACCGGACGATCTCGTCTCGATACCTGCCGGGCGTCACGCCGACACAACGCTTAAACGCTTTGGTGAAGCTGGCGGCGTCCCCGTAGCCCACCATCTCGCCTATTTCTCTGGTGTTCAGATTCGTATCGGCAAGCAGCTCCTTCGCAGCGTTCATTCTCACGCCGCGAATATACTTTCCCAAGGGCACGCCCGTCTCGAACTTGAACATCCCGCTCCGACCGCGCGCGCGATTTGCTCGATGGTGAAGTCGTCCTGGCGCAGCAGCAGCTCAGCCTGGCTCATGCGTCTCCCCTGCACATAGCGCGTGACCGTCATGCCGTTCACGCACTTGAACGTCTCCTTGAATTTGGTAGGGCTCATGCAGGCGATGGCGGCGAGCTCGGAGATGCGCAGGTCGACAGAGCAGTGGTCGTCGATGTAACACACCACGTCGTGTATGCGCTCGCGATCGGCGGCGCTTGCGGCTCCGCCCACATCGGACGTCCGCCTTCTCGAGCGCTCCACGATGAGTCCCATAGCCTCGAGCACCTTGCCTTCGTAGTGCAACGCGCTGCGTCCCTCGTCGCCCGACCGGGGCCATAGCCTGGAGAGCAGGGCCTTCATCTCAGGGAATTCGTCATCGCGGCCCAGCGAGGCGAAGGCCTGTGCTACGTTCTGGGATTCCCCTCCATACTCCCGTTCCAGGAACCGTGCCGAAACTCCGATGAAACCTCGATAGAGACGCTCTGCACCGGTATGCTGCCATGCGCGACGCCCCTCCACGGGCCGCCGATGCTCTGTCCCCATATGCTGTTGGGCTTGAGCTTGCGGTACGGGCTGAACTCCTCGCCGGCGATGGATTTGAACCAGGTGACGGTGAGGTAGCTGGGCGGCTTGAAGTCCATGACGTAGTCATCGCGCATGGTGAAGTCATGGATGCTGATGCTCCACGGCGCGTCCTCGGGAGAGAGGAAGTGGAACCAGCCCCGGCAGTTTCCATCTCGCGAACGATAGGAGCGCCGGAGCGAACCGAACCCCGGTGGCGAAGGCTCCTGCGCGAACGACGGCTTCCGCAACGCCTGCTCTTGGAACGGTCGTTTCATGTTCCTGTCCTTTCGTCATGCGACGATGGGACGCAAGTTGGCGCGATCCTGGTGGTGACGCACGACCTGGAGCTCGTCGCGTGTGCCTGCGACCGGGCGCTGTGCGTGGAAGGCGGGACGGCATCGGTGCACTAGCGAACGTTGCCAAGATGCAATCGATATGCGTAGCGCGCGACGCAGGCGGCCCATTGCCTCTTCCTGCAGGAGGATGCCAGCTCATAGAGGAATCCTCGACTATGGGTGGGGCTTATGGGGCGCCTTGCCGACGTTTGCTAAAGCCGCTTCATGAAGAAGTGGTCCGTTGCGCTATGCTGACAGTGTGCAGCAATCATATACCACCTGCCAACAGGAACCCGTGGATAAGAGGCGATGCGAGGCATCGCCCCTCGCGGAGGCGGTGTCTGTGGCATGGTCGTGAATGCCAGGCCAGACGTATCGAAATCGGTATCCGGCAGGAAGCCTATAAGGGACCCCATCTCATTTTGGGCAGGGATCGCAGCCACGGTCTTTCATGCGCCGACACACCAGAGGAGAAGCCCCAAAACGGGTGCGGAACACCTTCGCAAGGCGAGGCTGGCTCGCAGGGTCTACGGCGCTTGCGACCTCACCCACCCTCATACTGCCTTCCGTCACGAGCCTTGTGGCATGCCGCATGCGCAGGTTGCTCTGGTATTCGCTGTGACCGCCAGACACCGTTGCTCCTTCTGAAGTCTGCCGGCGAGAAGCCCTTGCTCCTTCGGAAGGCTTCCGTGAACGCTCCCGGTTTGTGGTACCCGACCGCCTTGCCGATGCTCGCAATCAGAAGGTCGGTCTCCCTGAGCAGCCGGGCCGCCTCCTCCATCCGTTCCCGTGTGACGTATGCGGAAGGAGAAAGCCCCGTCGCTGTTTTGAATAGTCTCTTCAGCTTGGTCTGCCCGATATACAGCTCTGACGCAAGTCGCGCACAAGAGAGGTCTCCGCTCAGGTTATCAGCGATATAGCTGCTGATATGGCTGATTGCACACGCATCGCCCTGAGACAAGGCCCTGTGTTCTCCGCTTCCGTCTTCCCGGCTTGCGTATTCCATGACAAGAGCGACGGCCTCTGCGACCACGCCCTCATAGAACAGCTCCGCGGCAATTCCCTTGCCCTGATACGCACGTGCCTTGCGGAGCAGATCGACAAGTTCGGGAAGATCGTATTTTCCGTCGACCTTGGCAAAGGCTTTTCGGACATCCTTCACGTTCCCGAACCTGCTTTGCAGGTAATCCCTGTAGTAGTCAGGAGAAATTGTGATAGACGAGGCCCTCGCGACGGCCCCCTTCGAGAAGTGAGCCTCGTACTCCCCATGCTCGTCTCCGAGATACACCATGATGGCCCCCGGAACGAGCGCGGCACCCCTCCGTTGCGCCATGCCTCTGACGTCATCGTAGCATCCGAGGCAGATATGCTCGCTGCAGCGGTACCGCATGGTCCCGCTCTTTGCAAAGCTCATCCTGAACGCATTCACGGCAAAAAGGTTTCCACGGAAGTACGCCCAGTACTCACCGGACCCTATCTCGTTTTCAAACGTGTGCAGGACGCCTTCAGGGCCATAACCACGGACTCCCTTCAAAGGCTTGAGGCCCCACCCCCGAAACGCCCCGCTGTAGAGATCTGTCTCGATGCTCTTCATCTTCCCTCCCCTCCGCTTGTCTGGTTCCCGGTCTTCTTCCCCGGTTCGGCACTCTCTTTCCGTATGGGGACGCATCTCGCCAATGCAACGGTCAGTGACCCACCGTCCGTCCATTATAAGGCAGAGTTTCCTATAGATAACAATTGATCGGGTTGGTCGACGGTCGATCGGTACGCATCGACATGGAGATTCGACCGCAAGGGGGTCACCTTATGAGAACGGAAGCAGGGCACCCTGTCGACAACAGGTGGACCATGCGCGACGTCCTGACGTTTGTGATATTCAACCTCATCATCATGGTGCTTATCACCGTGGCGAAGGTGGTCGAGGACATGCTGTTGGCGCCACAAAACACGTTCTTCGTCGGATCGTGGCTGTTTCCGTTGCTTGCAACGCCGTTCTACCTCGTCATGGCCGACCGCATCGGCAAGCGCGGCGTACTTGCCGGATCGATCCTCATATTTGGCATCCTCTACACCTTCATGGGCGGACTCTACTGTGCACCGGTTGCCCTTGCAGGCGCAGTCATAGGCGAGCTGGCCATGTGGGGCAAGGACTCCTATCACGACATCAGACGCGTCATCGGCGGCTACATCGTGTATTGGGTGACGTTCGGCTTTTATGGGATCATGCCGTACCTACTGTTTAGGGAAGCCTACATGAAGCAGTTGGGGACCTACTACAATGCCGCCGACATCACCGCGATGATCGCCCAATATACCGAACTCCCCTGGATCCTTCTGATGATGGCGCTGTTTGCAGCGGGAACGATCGTGGGCGGCCTCATCGGATCCAAGTTCCTGAAAAGGCACGTCCGCAAAGCGAAGATCGCATAGACGCTATGGGAGGGGCGGACATCAAGTGCGGTCTTCTCGGCCTTGACCCAAGGACACATCTGTCATCGTTCCTTGTTGTGGGAATCGTCTCCATGCTGATAGTGGGCCTCCTCGAGACAGCGCTTTTGCAGGCACTCGCTGCCACTTATCTCGCTGCAAACGGACGGACGAGAAGTGCGGCGAAGTCCTGTGTAGGCTTCGCGGCCATATGCGGCCTGAGCTTCCTTCCCCTCCCGGGGCTGTACGGGGTCCTTTTCGTGAGCATGCTGCACATGATCCCTCCGTTTACGACCGGGTGCGCGTTCTTCTCGCTTTCTCCTTCGGCAATCATGTGCGCACTCGACCGGTGGCATCTCCCGCAAAAGCTCCTCGTTGGGATCTGCATGATATTCAGATTTGCCTCGATCCTTCCGTTTGAGATGCGCTCAATACTTCGCGGGATCCGCATGCGAGGTATCTTCCCCAGCCTGCCAGACATCGCAAGGCAACCCGCACTCGCATACGAATGCTTTTACACGCCGCTTGTCATGCGCTCGCTGAGACTCTCAAGCGAGCTCGCCGCATCGGCCGAACTGCGAGGAATTGATATAGGAGCAGGGCGGACGTCAGTATACCACGTGGGATTCTCCCTGCGCGACGCGGTGTGCGCTGTTGTCGTGGCTGCAGCCGCGGCAGGCATATACGCGTTGGGGGCGGTCTCGTGAGTGGACCGGAAGCCGTTGCCTTGAAGAACGCCTCGTTTTGCTACCTCGACGAGTCTGGGCTTTCGAGCGAGGTGTCAGCTGATAGCAAGGTATCAGCCGGCAGGCGAGAATCTACGGAAAGCTGCGTACAGGAGATCTGTCTCAGCGTTTTGGCCGGCTCATGCACCATACTTTGCGGCCGTTCCGGCAACGGAAAAACCACGGTACTGCGTCTCATCGACGGTTTGGCAGGAACCTTCTTCCCCGGCGAGAAGGGCGGTGCGGTCCTCGTGCGAGGAACGGACGTGTTTGATCTGTCCCCACGCGATCGCACGGAAAGCATAGGCGTGGTCATGCAGGATCCGCGCAGCCAGTTCTTCATGGGGACGGTAGGCGATGAGATCGCGTTCTCCTTGGAGAATATGGGTACCGATCCCTCGCTCACGGTCAAGCGCGTTCGAGAGGCGGCGTCACTGTGCGGCATCGAGGATCTTCTTGATGAGAGGCTCACCGAGCTCTCAAGCGGACAGAAGCAACGCGTCGCCCTCGCGACGGCAACGGCATGCCATCCGCAGGTGCTGGTGCTTGACGAGCCCACCTCGAACCTGGACGCACAGGGGTCTCGGTCGCTCGTCAAGATCCTCGGAGAGCTTAGGAGAAGCGGCGTGGCAATGGTCATCTCCGAGCATAGGCTCCATCAGTTTTTGCCCGTGGCCAACGAGTTCGTATATCTTCGGGAAGGACGCATAGCCGCTCGGTGGAGCGCCGAGAGGTTCGCGTCTCTTTCCGAACGCGAAACGGCAAAGTTTGGGCTTCGGCATCCCGACATGAAGTCCGACCCCAAAATCAAACCCTATTCCGCAAAGGACTCGGACGGATGGCGCATGGCAGATGTGACCTATCGGTACCCTCCGACAAAACGTGGAATCGATGGCATTACCGCCGAATTTCCATTCGGATCCGTAACGGTCATATGTGGTGAAAACGGAACAGGCAAAACTACGCTCGCGAAGGTCCTTGTGGGAGCTGTTCGTGAGCAGGGGGGCATCGTCACCAGGAACGGGAAACGCCTTTCCCGTAAGGAACGCCGTCTCCTCAGCTACTTTGTCATGCAGGACGTTGACTACCAGCTCTATGCCAGCTGTGTTGCGGACGAGGTAGTGCTCGGCAGGCATGTAGATGACTCTCTCAAGGCGCGTGCCCGGGACTCATTGGCGGCTTTCGACCTGACGGACTTGGCCACCCGGCATCCGGCAAGCCTGTCCGGCGGACAGAAGCAGCGCGTCATACTTGCCGCAGCATATTGCTCGGATGCCGAACTCATCGTGCTCGACGAGCCCACGAGCGGGCTCGATGGGCGCGGGATGCGCGAGGTTGCATGCTGGTGCCGCAAACTTGCATCCGGGGGAAGGGCCGTTGTGGTCATAACGCACGACGAGCTGTTGGCGCGACTGGCAGGCAACCGCATCGTTGACCTGTCGTCGCAGAAAAGGGGTTGATATCTCCATGAGCCGCATTACGCCAAAAGACCAAGCGGTACGTCCCAGTGCATTTTCCAAGCTTTTCTATTTCATGCGACCCGACAGGCATCGAATGCTCTTCTCGCTTCTTCTGGCATGCATAGGCGAGGCGGCGGGCATGGTTCCTTATGTCGTCGTTGCCTTACTTGCCGCGGGATTGGTGGAAGGGACGATCACACTTGAGTCGGCTGCTCTCCTGTCAGCTGCTGCTGCGGCAGCCCAGATTGCAAAGTTCCTGTTCACTTGGCGCTCTTCCATGATCAGCCACGGAATCGCCTTCAAGGCCCTGCGCACCATGCGCGAGCAGATGGCGGAGAAGATGGCTCGCGTGCCCATGGGGACCATCGTCGACACGCCGACGGGCGCATTCAAGAACCGGTTCGTGGACAACGTGAACCAGCTTGAGGACGCCATCGCGCACTTCATGCCCGAGCTTCCAAGCACGGTATTCGCGCCGCTTTTGGCAATGGTCATCGTGTTCGCCATCAACTGGCGCATGGGGCTTGCCGGGATTGCCACGATCCCCTTATGCATGCTCTTCTATCTTGGCATGATGCGGGACTATAAGCCCAAAATGGCCCGCTATATCGCAAGCGAACAGCGGATGAACTCAACGCTGGTAGAGTATGTCAACGGTATCCAGGTGATCAAAGCATTCGGGCGCACTGCATCCTCATACGGCTCGTTTTCCGAGGCGGTAGCCGAGTATCACGACTCCACGCTTGCATGGTTTCGCCAAAGCTGGATATGGATGGCGGCGATACGGGCTATCGTCCCCTGCACGCTGCTCTTCTCGATACCGCTCGGCGTTTGGCTGCTTTCGGTCGGACGGATCGCGTTGCCCGCCTTCATGGTGTGCATCACCATCCCATTGGGATTCATCGGAGGAATACTTAAGTTCTCCCAGGCGGCAGGTCAAATCTCACGCATGGATACCTGCCTGAACGTAGTCTGGGACTTTCTGGGAGAGCCTGAGCTCTCACGGCCGAGTGAGCGCGTAATGCTTGATGGCAAGTCATTCACCTTTGAGAACGTCTCCTTTTCCTATCATGAGGGCACGGAAGTGTTGCACGATATCAACTTTAAGACGGAGCCCGGGCAGATCACAGCTATCGTAGGACCCAGCGGATCGGGCAAATCAACGGTAGCCAAGCTTATGGCCGGTTTCTGGGATGTAAGTTCCGGATGCATCTCATTCAGCGGTACCGACGTGCGGGACATTCCCTTCGAGCAGCTTATGGAGCACGTCTCGTATGTGGCACAGGACACGTTTCTGTTTGATAGGACCATCGCCGACAACATCCGCATGGGCATGCCGGATGCAACCGATGGAGAGGTCGAGGCTGCTGCACGTGCAGCCGGCGCTCATGAGTTCATCAGCCGGCTTCCTCAAGGGTATCGCACTCCTGCCGGTGAGGCAGGTGCAAGGCTTTCCGGCGGCGAGCGCCAACGCATCACCATTGCCCGCGCCATCTTAAAAGATGCCTCCGTCGTCATTCTTGATGAGGCGACCGCCTATGCCGATCCCGAGAACGAAGCTCTGGTAGAGCGGGCCTTGAGCAAGCTTGTAGCAGGAAAAACACTTGTCACCATCGCCCACCGTCTGTCAACGATCACAGGCGCCGACCAGATCCTCGTGATGGATGCCGGACGCATCGTTGCGCGCGGACGTCACGGTGAGCTGCTGAAAACCTGTCCTTTGTATGCTCGCATGTGGAAGGAGCATATGAGCTCTACCGTCAACGCAGAAGGGAGGCGCTCATGTTTGCAATAATGAAACGCATCCTTGACCTGGCCGGGAGCTTCTCGCCAACGTCACGACGCAGCCTCATGGCAGGCATGGTCTGCAACGTCATCAAAGCGTTCTTCATGTCAGGAATGCTCATGGCGGTATGGTGGGCCCTTGAGACGCGAAGCCACCTGAGCGCCGGAGTTGCCCTGCAATGTCTGGGGATCCTCGCCATCAGCGTAGCGGGTCAGTTTGCCTTCCAATATCTCGTGGACATACAGATGGACGCCGAGGGGTTCCACATCTTCCGTGACCTGCGGCTACGGGTGGGCGACCGCTTAAAGGGCGCTCCCATGGGCTATTTTTCCGAGCAGCGTCTCTCGGCGATAACCACCACGCTCACTACCACGGTGCACCAACTCGAAGAGTTCATGACCATCTGTCTCACGGGACTCTCGGGTGGCGTGGCCATGGCGGTGATCATGAGCTTGTTCTTCCTGCTTCAAGCGCCGCCGGTCGCCTTCATCACCTTTGTCGGCATTGCCGTAGGCCTCATTGTTTTGGATTGGCTGAGAAGACGCTCGACCGCCGTCACACGGGAGGTCACTGCCGCACAGGAGGAGATGACCGACAAGGTGATCGAATACGCCCGCGGCATGGCCGTGTTGCGGGCATTCGCGACACCTGACGGGACACTTGCCGCAGCAAAGGCGTCCTTTGAGCGGAAGCGTCAGGCAGACTACGACCAAGAGCAGGCGGCACAGGGCATCCTCAAGCTCTATGCGCTCGTGTTCAACCTTGCAAGCTGCGGAGTCCTTCTCGCCGCATGCGCACTGTATCTGACAGGCGCTCTGTCTCTCTCATGGGCGCTCACACTGCTGGTTGCCGCTTTTATGATCTACGGAGAGCTTATCAGCGCGAACAACAGTGCGTTTCTCACCAAGAAGATCGAAGGAGAGCTTAACCGCATTGACGAGGTATGTTCGGTGCCAAAGCAAGACCTTACGGATGAGACACTCTCGCCCGACGGATTTGCCCTGGCCATGGAGGATGTCTCATTCGGTTACGGCGACGGCCGTCGTGTCATAGACGGAGTAACGCTCTTTATTCCCGAAGGCTCAACCTGCGCGCTTGTCGGTCCCAGCGGCTCGGGTAAAACGACGCTGGTGAATCTGCTTGCGCGCTTTTGGGATGTCGAGAAGGGACGCGTCACCATCGGCGGCATCGATGTCCGCGAGGGAACGGCGGAAAGCCTGCTCGCAAACATATCGATGGTGTTCCAGAGCGTATACCTGTTCAATGATACCGTCGAGAACAACATCCGCTTTGGTCGCCCCGATGCGCCGCGCGAAGAGGTCATCGCCGCGGCCAAGCGTGCGCGGTGCCATGACTTCATCATGGGACTTCCCGATGGCTACGACACGGTGCTCGAGGAAGGCGGGGCAAACCTTTCCGGCGGAGAGCGCCAGAGAGTGTCCATTGCACGCGCCATTATGAAGGATGCGCCGATCGTCATCCTTGACGAGGCTACGAGCTCGGTCGATCCGGAAAACGAGCACCTGCTCATGAAGGCAGTAGCAGAGCTGACACGAGGAAAGACCCTTGTTACCATCGCGCATCGCCTGAACACGGTACGCGATGCTGACCAGATCCTTGTGATCGACAGCGGGTGCATCGTTCAGCGTGGTACACATGATGAACTGATAAAGAAAGAAGGTATTTACCGACGCTTCATCGAGATGCGCCGGGAGGCCGCCGGATGGCGTATCGGTGGGACAGATTCATAGGTCGACAGGAATCAGCCACCTCATATGTGGCGTGCAGGATGAACTCCGCCATCAGTCCGTCGGGCGAGGTCAGAAGCCAGTCGGCTGGAAGCTGCAATGCTTTCGCCTTTTCCCATGCGGAGCTCCAGCCGACGCGTCACCCGTCAACGCCAGCGATTTCGAATTCGTTTGACGTTTCTGTTCATGCAGTGTCTGCCAAAGTGCCTATATGCGAACTTCTTTATTGGTGATAATTCCTGGTGATGCTCGTTGAGCAGGTCATCCGGACAGTCGTAGACTCCGAAGTCCTGATTGATGCCCTCGCTTTGGATGTAGGTGTCGTTTCTGTCGAAGTCAATCACAGGATGCCGAAAATCCTCTACCGCGACACCGTAGCCGCAAAACGCACCAGAGCAATCCCCGTTTGTCGACTGCAGTCCCTCAAGGTAAGGCCTATCCAATATGATGGCCTCCAGTTCGTACCATACGCCCTCAAGGAACACCTCAACCCAGCTATGCAGGACTTCATTTGAAGCGCTGCGATAGACGAGTCCCGTCATTGCGCCTTTCTGCAAATTCTTATCGATAGTGAATCCGTGCACGCGACAGGGGACGCCACACGCGCGAAGGAGTGCCATGAAAAGGGTGCCTTTCGTGTTGCACTGCCCGTATCCGTCCGAAAGTACCCTAGATGCTGGAATGTCGTCATCGATGTTGTATCCGAAAAGAACCTCGTCTCTCACATAGTTATAGATCGCCCTGATCCGTTCGAATTCCCCCATTTGTTTCCAGCCTCTTCTTTGGAGAAGCCCCTGGATGGAGGGGTCAGAATAATCAAGCATTCGCGTCTCTGCCAGATAGTTCTCCATCATTTCGCCTCCACGCACACGAATGCTTGCCAGGGTTTCATCTCTGGTCTCAAATGTACCTCGAAGGCGTGGGGCAGGGGTCTCAGGAAAGTCCCGGGCGGGATTGTTTTTCCACTAGTTTTGCCTTTCCCTACCTGCTTGGGCCCTTCCCTGCGGCTCGCTTGAACATAACGCTGAGGCTATTCGGGCATGCTGAAGTTATTCAGGCGTTTAGATCCCAAATAGGAGCGCCCCGCAACTAGGAGAGCCCCGCGACCGGATGGACACGGTCGCGGGGCCGGGGATCCCACATGCGGGGGGCGTCGCAACCCCTACGGCTGCTGGCCTAGAACTCCAGGTTCTTGCCCGTCTGCCTGCTGAAGATGTGGACGGCGTTACCGCTGAACAGGTAGGTCACGTGCTCGCCGATGGAGTGGTCGGCAACCTTGACGTCGCCGCCGTCGGTGGAGCTGACCACGGCCACCACGTCCTGGCCCATCGAGCTGATGTGGAGGTGCGCGGTGGAGCCCATCATCTCGGACACCTCGACGGTGCCCTCGAGGACGGGGTTCTCCGTCGTGGTGAGCGCGACGTGCTCGGGACGCACGCCCAGCGTGATGGGTTGGGACTGGATGTTATGCTCGCGCAGGTTGACCTGCTTCTCGGTGCCCGGGACGATGGTGACGGGACCGATCTCGATGGCGTAGCTGTCGCCGTCGCGCTTGAGCTCGGCGTCGAAGAAGTTCATCTGCGGGACGCCGATGAAGCCTGCGACGAAGAGGTTTGCGGGGTGGTCGAAGACCTCCTGAGGGGTGCCGATCTGCTGCGCGATGCCGTCCTTCATGATCACGATGCGGTCGCCCAGGGTCATGGCCTCGGTCTGGTCGTGCGTGACGTAGAGGAACGTGGTGTCGATCTTCTTGCGCAGCTTGATGATCTCGGCGCGCATCTGGTTGCGGAGCTTGGCGTCCAGGTTGGAGAGCGGCTCGTCCATGAGCAGGACCTTGGGCTCGCGCACGATGGCGCGCCCGATGGCGACGCGCTGGCGCTGGCCGCCCGAGAGGGCCTTGGGCTTGCGGTCGAGGTACTCGGTGATGCCCAGGGTCTCGGCGGCCTCGCGGACCTTCTTGTCGATCTCGTCCTTGGGGAGCTTGCGCAGCTTCAGGGGGAACGCCATGTTGTCGTACACGCTCATGTGCGGGTACAGGGCGTAGCTCTGGAAGACCATCGCGATGTCGCGGTCCTTGGGGGCGATGTCGTTGACGACCTTGCCGTCGATGGAGATCTCGCCATCGGTGATGTCCTCGAGGCCGGCGATCATGCGCAGCGTCGTGGACTTGCCGCAACCGGAGGGGCCGACCAGGACGATGAACTCGCGGTCGGCGACCTCGAGGTTGAAGTCCTTGACGACGACAACGCCCTCGTCCGTGACCTCGATCGTGGACTTGGCCTCCTGCTTGCCCCTGTCCTTCTTGCCCTTGCGCTCGGTGTTGGGATAGACCTTCCTGACGTGCTTGAAACTCACCTCGGCCATGGTTAGCCCGCGCTCCTTCCATACATGCGAGTCATCGAGGCGATGCGCTCGGTGAGCTCTGGCGTAATCTGACCTGGCAGCATCCTCCACTGCCAGTTTCCCCCCAGGGTCCCGGGAGTGTTGGTACGTGCATCCGGGCCCAGGCCCAGGAAGTCCTGCATCTGCGTGACGAAGAGCGCCGCGACGCTCGACATGCCACCGCGGATGAAGCCCCAGTTGAAGCCCTCTTCCTCGTTCAGGCCCAAGTAGCGACGGGCCATGTCCACGTCTGTGGCGTCCGCCTCCTGACGCCATCCCATGATGGTCTGGTTGTCATGCGTGCCGACGTAGCACACGCAGTGGGGCTCGAAGCTGTGAGGCAGGAACGCGCTGGTGTCGCGGGAGTCGAAGGCGAACTCGAGCAGCTTCATGCCCGGGAATCCCGAGTCCGACAGGAGCTGCTCGACCTCAGGGGTGTGATAGCCCAGGTCCTCGGCGATGAAGTGCAGGCCCTCGAAGCTGTCGGACAGGGTGCCCACGAGCGCCATGCCCGGCCCCTTGACCCAATGGCCCTTCCGAGCGGTCTTCTCGCCGAAGGGCACCGCCCAATAGGACTCGAAGCCACGAAAGTGGTCGATGCGGATGACGTCGTAGAGCCGCGCCGCGCCGCCGATCCTGCGGATCCACCAGCCGAAGCCGTCCCTCTCCATCGCGTCGTAGTCGTACAGCGGGTTGCCCCAGAGCTGCCCGTCCGCGCTGAAGCTGTCGGGGGGCACGCCCGCGACCTCGATGGGGACGTTCTTCTCGTCCAGCTGGAACCACTGAGGCTCGGCCCACACGTCGGCAGAGTCCAGTGCGACGTAGATGGGCAGGTCGCCGATGATGCCGACGCCCTTCTCGCGCGCGTAGGCGCGCAGCGCGTCCCACTGCCTGAAGAACAGGTACTGGACGTAGAGGTTGAAGTCCACCTCGCGGGCAAGCCGGGAGCGATAGGCCGCCAGGGACTGTGGCCTGCGCAGGCGGATGCCCTCGTCGGGCCAATCGATCCAGGAGGTCATGCCGAAGTGCGCCTTGATGGCCATGAACAGGGCGTAGTCCTCGACCCAGAAGGCGTTCTCCCGGACGAAGGCCGCGACCTTCTCCCGGTCGCGCCCCCAGCCACGTCCGAACGCCCTGCGCAGGAGGTCGAAGCGGCTCCGGTAGATGAGCGCGTAGTCGACGGACGCGGGGTCCTCGCCCCAGTCGGGGGCGCTGACCTCGTCCTGCAGGAGCAACCCGTCCTCGACCAGGAGGTCGAGGTCCACGAAGTAGGGGTTGCCCGCAAAGGCCGAGGGGCTCTGGTAGGGCGAGTCGCCCAGACTCGTGGGGCCGACCGGCAGCATCTGCCACCAGGACTGGCCCGCAGCGGCGAGGAAGTCGACGAACTCCCTCGCCGCCTTGCCAAGGCTCCCGATCCCATAGGGAGAAGGAAGAGATGAGATCGGGAGGATGATTCCACTCGAACGGTCCATGTCCTACCCCTTTACGGCGCCTGCCGCGACACCCTTGATGATGTGCTTCTGGCAGAGCAGATAGAAGACGATGACTGGGACGATGCTGAGCAGGATGAGGGCCATGGTCGCGCCTAGGTCCACGGTGCCGTAGCTGCCCTTGAGATACTGGATGTGGATGGGGATGGTGCGGTACGCGTTGATGTCGAGCACGAGGTAGGGCAGGAGGTAGTCGTTCCAGACCCACATGATCTCGAGGATGCCGACCGAGATGAGCGTCGGCTTGAGCATGGGCAGGACCACCAGGAAGAAGGTGCGGATGGGACCGCAGCCGTCGATGGAGGCCGCCTCCTCGATCTCGAGGGGGATGGACTTGACGAAGCCGACGAACATGAAGATGGCGAGACCCGCGCCAAAGCCCAGGTACACGACCGGGATGGTCCACGGCGTGTTGAGCGCCAACGAGTCGGCCGTCTTGGAGAGGGTGAACATGACCATCTGGAACGGGACGACCATCGAGAAGATGCAGAGGTAGTACACGACCTTGCAGAACTTGGAGTTCACGCGGGCGATGTACCACGCCGCCATGGAGCAGAACAGCAGGATCAAAAACGTGGACACCACGGTGATGAACACGCTGTAGAGCACCGACATGACGAACGGGTAGTTGCCGAAGGTCATGCCGTTGATGAAGTTGGACCAACCGGCGAAGCTCTCCGACGTGGGCAGCGAGAACGTCTCGGTCTTGACATAGGTGTTCAGCTTGAACGAGTTGATCACCACGGCCACGACCGGCAGCACGTAGATGACGCAGATGACGGCGAGGACGACGGACAGTGTGGTCTTACGGCGCCTCTCGGAGGCGAGGGTCTCCTGCTTCCCGGCCATTACTGCTGCACCTCCCTCTTACGGGTGTAGGCGAGCTGGGCAAGTCCGAGGCCGGCGACCAGGACGAAGAAGATGACCGCCTTCGCCTGGGCGACGCCACGGGTGGCCGCGCCCGTCGTGTAGAACGTGTTGTAGATGTTGAGCGCCATCATCTCGGTCGTGTTGATGGTGGATCCGTCGGGCTGGATGATGTACGGCAGGCCACCGGTGAGCGCGAGGTTCTGGTCGAACAGCTTGAAGCCGTTGGTGAGCGAGAGGAACACGCAGATCGTGATCGAGGGCATCACGTTGGGGATGACGACCTTCGTGAGCGTCTGCCACTTGCTCGCGCCGTCGATCTTCGCCGCCTCGATCATGTCCTCGGGCACCGCCTGCAGGCCGGCGATGTAGATGATCATCATGTAGCCGATCTGCTGCCAGCACATCAGGATGATGAGGCCCCAGTACCCGTAGGTCGTGTCCAGCAGGATCGAGGTGCCGTACGCCTGGAGGATGCCGTCGAAGATCATCGACCAGATGTAACCCAGGACGATGCCGCCGATGAGGTTGGGCATGAAGAAGACGGTACGGAAGATGTTCGAGCCCTTGATGCCCTGGGTGAGCACGTATGCCACGGCGAAGGCGATCAGGTTAATCAGGGCGAGGCTCACGATGGCGGTGCTTGCGGTGTACCAGAACGAGTGCGCGAAGCTCGCGTCGGCGAATGCCGCCGCGTAGTTGTCCAGGCCGACCCACGTGGCCTTGGAGACAAGCTTGAAGTTGCAGAACGAGAGGTAGATGCCCTGGAGGAACGGCCATACGAAGCCGATGCAGAACGCCGCGAAGACGGGACAGATGAAGATGATGGCCCACTTCTTGATGGAGCTCTGCCGGATGCTTCCCCCCTTGACTTTCTTCTTGCTCATGGGAGACCCCTAACAAGGCTACAAAGGGGCCGAGCGGGCGCGGGAACCCACCCAGCCCCGACTGACGTGCGGTACGCGTGCCGATGCCTTAGACGTTGGCCTTCTGGTAGTTGGAAGCCCAGCCGTCGACGAAGGCGGTCTTGACCGGCTCCCAGTTGGCGTCGCTCATGTCAGCCGTGTAGGCGTTGAGCGCGGAGACGAGCGCAGCACGGTATTCATTGACGTTCGGCTGGTAGTTGGTCGCCCAGTCCATCGTGTAGCAGCCGTCCTTCTGGTAGGACACTGCGTCGTTGAGGTAGGGGTTGTCACCCTCGGGGGCGTCGTTGAAGGGCAGGACGCCGAGCTCGGCGACCATGGACTTGGCGGCCTCGGGGTCGCTGACCAGCCAGAGGGCGAAGTCGAGCGTGGCCTGCTTGTCCTCGTCGGAGGCGTTGTCGTTGACGGCCCAGCAGTTCTCGGTGCCGCAGTTCAGGCCGGCCTTCTCCTCGCCCTGGACGCCGCAGTAGTACGGGATGCAGGATGTGTTCTCGACGGCGCCCCCGAGGTCGGCGTAGCCGAAGGAACCAGAGAACATGAAGGCGGCCTTGCCGCTGGCGAACTCGGTCGCAGGGTCGTGCCCGCCCGTGGCGAGCGTGTTGGGCTCGACGGTGCTGTTGTTGACCGCAAGGTCGAAGAGGTTCTTGTAGTTGGGCAGGTAGGTGCCCTTGATGGTGGCAGGCGCCTTGGTCCAGGCATCGCCGGCGTCCTTCTCCTCGTAGTAGTACTCGAGGTTGGCGAGGTGGCCGGTGACGCGCCAGGAGGAGGAGTCGTCGAGGTCGGTGGCGACGAAGGCGTCGAAGCCGAGGGTCGCGGCGTTCTTGTGGATATCCTCGACGACGGCCTTCAGGGACTCGAAGTCCTTGATGTCGTCCGTGCTGTGGCCGGCCTTCTTGACGAGGTCGTCGTTGACGCAGATGCCATAGCACTCGTAGCAGTAGCCGGCGGCGACGACCTTGTCGCCATCCTTCAGGTTGTACTCGTCGGTGTTCTGGGCCTTGACGAGGTCGGTGTCCTTGAGGTCCATGGCGTAGTCGCCCCACTCCTTGACGCCATCCTGGTTGCCGATGACGAAGAGGGTCGGCGCGTCGGACTTGTCCATCTCGGAGGTGAGGGTCTGCTTGTAGGTGCCGGACGCGGCGGTGACGACCTTGACGGTGACGTTGGGGAACTTCTCCATGTACTTCTTGCCGAGTGCCTGGGCGGTCTCGTCCAGCTCGGGCTTGAAGTTCAGCCAGTAGACGTTGCCCTTGCGGTCCTCGGGCGCCCTGTCCTTCGACTCGGAGCTGCCGGAACCGGCGTTGCCGCAGGCGGCAAGACCGGCAACGACGGCGGCAGAGGCGCCGCCCACGAACGACCTACGAGTGATTGCCTTCATGTGAGACACTCCTTCTCTCTCCTCCCCACGCCCTTGGCGCATGGGGAAACTACCTTGCACGTGCGACCGACCCACCCTCGCGCAGCGTGGTCTCGAGCCTGACGTGCTTGCTGGGAAGCCGCTTGTCCAGCACGTCGACCAGGATCTTGACCGCCTGCTTGCCCAGGGTCTCCTGGGGCTGACAGAGCGTTGTGAGGGTAGGGATGGTGTAAAGGGTCGTCTCGATGCCATCGATCGCAATGACCGAGATGTCATCGGGAGTCCTGAGGCCCGCATCCGAGGCCGCCTTCATGGCCGCGACGCCCATCAGGTCGGAGATGGCGAAGATCGCGGTGACGTCGGGGCGGCGTGCGAGCAGCTTGGCCGTCGCCTCGTACGTGGCGGCCATCGAGAAGTCCCCGACCTCGACCACGAGGTCGTCATCCAGCTGGATGCCGGCATCGAGCAGCGCCGCGCAGTAGCCCTTGTAGCGGAGCTCGCCGATGGAGTTGCTCGAGGATGAGTCCAGGAGCATGGCGACATGGGTGTGGCCGGCCCCGATCAGGGTCGAGGTGGCCTTGAAGGCCTCTGCGGTGTCGTCGATGGAGACGGACGAGTAGTCCGCGCTGTCAAGGTCGCCAAACTGGTTGTCGAACGAGCAGCACACGAACGGGACGTTGATGCCGGCGACCTCC
This sequence comes from Olsenella uli DSM 7084, assembly GCF_000143845.1. NCBI lineage: Bacteria > Bacillati > Actinomycetota > Coriobacteriia > Coriobacteriales > Atopobiaceae > Olsenella > Olsenella uli. Next base: position 1,702,248 of record NC_014363.1, read on the forward strand.
GCCCGCGTATAGTCGAAGTGACCGCCCAGCAGGACGACGCCGCGCAGGCGCTTGGCGCGCACGAACTCGGCGGCGGTCGAGACCTCGTCCTCGTTCGAGGTGATCATCTGGGGAACCAGGGAGTAGCCCTCCTCGGCCGCCTCGCGGCTGATGGCATCGATGATGGGGGCAAAGAACGCGTTGCCGCGACCACGCACGACCACGCCCAGCGTGGCCGAGGGGGCGCTGACTAGGTCGCGGGCCGTCTTGTTGGGCACGTAGTGCAGCCGCTCGATGGCCTCGTTGACCATCGAGCGCACGGAATCGCTCACGTCGGGATGGTCGTTCAGGACGCGAGAGACGGTGCTCACGGAAACGCCGCAGTACTCCGCCACGTCCTTGATGGTCATGGGCCCGCCTCCCTTCCGTATGCTCGGAAACGTTTCTGGTATCGTTACTGATAACGTTTCCAGAACGTATGGAACCTTTATAGCATTTTAGGTTCTCTGTGGCCCGTGGATTGTTTCATATGGGTGTGAGCGTACGATTTTTCGGTATGAGCGGTAGGCTTTGACTCACGAGCGGTCAATATGGCCGTCTCGGCGAGATACCGACCCATCCGTAAAGCCAACGGCGCGCGCCACACGCGCAATGACACGCGCACGAAGGAGAGGCCCATGGCAACCGACACCGACCCGCGCCTGCAGAACCAGGTAATCTACTCGGTCTACCTGCGCAACCACACACCCGAGGGCAGCTTCAGGGCCCTCATCGGCGACCTGCCGCGCATCAGGGGCCTGGGTGTCGACTGGATCTGGCTCATGCCCATCCATCCCATCGGCGAGAGGGACCGCAAGGGCACGCTGGGGAGCCCCTACGCCAACAGCGACTACCGCGAGGTGAACCCCGAGTACGGCAGCTACGAGGACCTGGCTCTTCTCGTCCGGGCCATCCACGAGCAGGGCATGCGCTGCATGATCGACGTGGTCTACAACCACACCTCTCCCGACTCGACCCTCTTTGCCCAACATCCGGAGTTCTTCTACCGCAGGCCCGACGGCAGGCCGGGCAACCGCGTGGGGGACTGGACGGACATCATCGACCTGGACTACGGCAACGCCGAGCTCTGGGACTACCAGGTCGAGGGCCTCGTGCAGTGGGCGCGGCTGGTGGACGGCTTCCGCTGCGACGTCGCGTCGTTCGTCCCCGTCGACTTCTGGAGGCGCGCGCGTGCCGAGGTGGCCGAGGTCAACCCCGACTGCGTGTGGCTGGCCGAGACGGTCCACCGCTCCTTCGGCAGGAAGATGCGCGCACGCGGGGTCTACTGCGTCCGTGACACCGAAGCGTTTTCCGCCTTCGACATCGAGTACGCCTACGACGTGCAGGAGGCCTTCGACGGCTACCTGGCAGGCACCATCTCGCTCGCCCATTACCTGGACCTCCTCGACTTCCAGGAGTGCACCTACCCCGCCGGTTACAACAAGCTGCGCTTCCTTGAGAACCACGACCTGCCGCGCATCGCCGCGCAGGAGGCGCATGGCTGGGACCTCGAGAACCTGACTGCCTTCATGTACTTCCTCAAGGGGACGGCCCTGCTCTACGCCGGCCAGGAGGTCGCGGCAACGCATGTGCCGAGCCTCTTCGACAAGGACGTCATCGACTGGGGCGCGGGGCGCGACCTCTCCGGCCTGCTGGCCCGCTTGGGTCGCATCAAGCACGACGTCCTGGGTGCGGATGACGTCTTCTCGGGTCGGGCCGCAGGCGACGTCGCACTGCTCGCGCGCACGAACGCCGACGGACGCAAGCTAGGCGTGTTCAGCCTGCGCGGCAAGCGCGACGAGGTCGAGGTCGACCTCGCGGACGGCGACTACCGGAACCTCCTGGACGAGAGGGATGTGACCGTGAGCGACGGCAGGCTCTCCTGTGACGGCTCCCCCATCGTCCTTCGAGCATAGGGTCCTGACGAGGACCGACGAGGCCAGTCCGTCAGTTCCGTCGAGCCCTCAGGGCCCATGGGGTCCGCAGGGTTCGTCGAGTCCTCAGCATTCGTTGGAAATCAAACAGAACGTGCGTGACATACCTGCTTGACTGTCTGTCGAAGGGGAGGCGCCGCCACATGTGGCGACATCCGACGACAGGAGAGGGACATGGTCGAGGCTACGCTCACGCCCGAGAGGGTCCAACAGATGTTCTGCTTCCAGTGCGAGCAGACCGCACGCGGCACGGGTTGCACCGGCAAACAGGGGGTATGCGGCAAATCCGCCGAGGTCGCCGGTCTCGAGGACCAACTCACTGGCGCGATGATCGCGCTGTCCCAGGGGATCGTGGCGGGTGCCGCCGCGACTGCCGCGAGCGACCGGGCCGTCATGCGCGGCCTCTTCACCTGCATCACCAACGTCGACTTTGACCCCGCCTCCGTGCAGGCGGCCATCGACCACGTCCACGCGGTGAAGACCGCCATCGCACCTTTTGACACGACGCCCGACTTCGACATGGACGCGCTCTGGAACGAGGGGGACGAGGACGTGCGCTCCCTGAAGTCGCTCGTGCTCTTTGGCATCCGCGGCACTGCCGCCTACGCATACCACGCCGCCGCACTCGGGCGCAGCAGCCGCAAGGTCTTCGACTTCTTCTACAAGGCGCTGGCCGCCATCGGTTCCGACACGGCGGCCGACGACCTTCTCGTCCTGGTGGACGAGGCGGGCGCTGTCAACCTCGACTGCATGGCCATGCTGGACGAGGCCAACACCGGCACCTACGGCACCCCCGTTCCCACCATCGTGCCGCTCACCGTGGAGGACGGCCCCTTCATCGTTGTCACCGGACACGACCTCAAGGATCTCGAGGAGCTGCTGGACCAGACTGACGGCACCGGCGTCAACGTCTACACCCACGGCGAGATGCTGCCCGCCCACGCCTACCCCGAGCTCAAGCGTCACCCACAGCTGAAGGGCAACTTCGGCACCGCCTGGCAGAACCAGCAGCGCGAGTTTGACAACCTCCCCGCACCCATCCTCTGGACCACCAACTGCCTCATGCCACCCCGCAAGTCCTACGCCGACCGCGTGTGGACGACCGGCGTGGTCGACTTCCCGGGTTGTGCCCATATTGATGACACCAAGGGAGGTGCCAAGGACTTCTCCGGCGTCATCGACCAGGCCAAGAGGCTCGGCGGCTATGCCGAGGCCCAAGAGTTCACCGGCATCAACGGCGGCCATGAGGTCACCTGCGGCTTTGGCCACGGCAGCGTGCTTGGTGTCGCGGACAAGGTCATCGACGCCGTCAAGTCCGGCGAGATCAGGCACATCTTCCTGGTCGGAGGTTGCGACGGCGCCAAGCCCGGCCGCAACTACTACACCGACTTCGTGAAGGCGACGCCCGCCAACTCCCTCGTCCTCACGCTCGCCTGTGGCAAGTTCCGCTTCAACGACCTTGACCTGGGCACCGTTGTCGGCCTCCCCCGCATCCTGGACATGGGGCAGTGCAACGACGCCTACTCTGCCATCCAGGTTGCCGTGGCACTCGCCAAGGCCTTCGACTGCAGCGTCAACGAGCTGCCGCTCTCCATCGTGCTCTCCTGGTACGAGCAGAAGGCCGTCTGCGTCCTGCTCACCTTGCTCCACCTGGGCATCAAGAGCATCAAACTGGGGCCGTCGCTGCCTGCGTTCGTCTCGCCCGGCGTCTTGGACGTCCTGGTCAAGAGCTACGACATCGCTCCCGCCGGTACCGTCGAGGACGACCTGGCCGGCTGCCTGGCGTAACAGCAGGCACACACGGCAGGCACGCGCGGCAGGCGCATGCAGCAGGCACGCGCGGCAGGCATACACGGCAGGCATACACGGCAGGCATACACGGCAGGCATACACGGCAGGCACGCGCACTTGCGACTACGGCAACGAGACTGCAGCAAGGGACAGCGCGGCGCGCAGGGTATAGGTGAGGAGCATGCGAGAGGGGGTATGCAGGTGGACGGGAGAGCAACTTTTGTGAGTGAAGTCAGAGGTAAAATCACAATAACTCACCACACGTCCGTTTTCGGACGCCCTCTGGATGGTAGAGGAGCTACTGTGAGTCATCTGGCACGACTACTCACAGAAGTTCCTCTCCCATCCGCCTTTTTCACACCTTGCGGACACGTGGAGAGGTACTGTGAGTCTCGTCCTGCAAGCCACTCACAATACTTCGTCAGCCGTCCCTAAGACTCTCAAAAATGGATGCGTGGCGAGTTATTGTGAAGCCCCCCGGCATGCGACTCACAATAGCTCGCCACACGTCCGTAGCGTCCGGAGAGCTGCTGAAATCATCGCCACTGCCACTGCCGCCGCTGCCGCTGCCACTGCCGCTGCCGCCGCCACTGCCGCCGCCGCTGACATTGCCTAATGCCCCCTGATGGAGTCCAGGAAGTCGCGAGCACGCTCGGTCTGGGGATGATCGAAGAACTCCTCGGGCGCACCCTCCTCCATGATGCGGCCATCGGCCATGAACACCACGCGGTCGGCCACGCGGCGGGCGAAGCCCATCTCGTGCGTGACGACGATCATGGTCATCCCCTCGCGCGCGAGCTCGACCATGACCTCGAGGACCTCGTTGATCATCTCGGGATCGAGCGCCGAGGTGGGCTCGTCGAAGAGCATCGCCTTGGGGTGCATCGCCAACGAGCGAGCGATGGCCACGCGCTGCTGCTGGCCACCCGAAAGCTGGGCGGGAACCTTCTGCGCCTGCTCGGCGACGCCCACGCGCCGCAGGAGCTCCATCGCCTCGGCCTTCGCCTGGTCCTTGGGCGTACCCAGGACCTCGATGGGACCCATGGTCACGTTATCCAGGATCGTGCGGTGCGCAAAGAGGTTGAAGGACTGGAAGACCATGCCCACCTCGGCGCGCATGGCGGCGAGCTCCTTGCCCTCCTGGGGCAGGGGCTGGCCCTCGATCTCGATGCATCCCGAGTCGATGGTCTCCAGACGGTTGATGGTGCGTATCATGGTGGACTTGCCCGAGCCGGACGGCCCGATGACCACCAGGACCTCACCCCTGCGGACAGTCAGGTTGACGTCCTTGAGGACGTGCAGGTCACCGTAGTGCTTGTTGACGTTTTCAAGACGGACGACGGGCGTTTGACGGACGACGGGCGCTTCGCTGTTCTGCTGCTCAGAGGCCATGGTTCTCCGATCGATGGGACTAGACGGGATTCTCGCTCGAACGCGTGATGATCTTGGTGTCGGTGCGGCGCGCGACCGCGATGGCCGCCTGGTTGATCGCATAGTTGAGCAGGATGTAAATGATCGCCACGACGAAATAGGTCGAGACGAGCGCGCTGTAGTTGCTGATGAGCACACGTGCGTTCTGGAGCATGTCCGGGTAGCTGACGACGTAGGCAACCGTGGTGTCCTTGACCACGACGACCAACTGCGAGATCAGCGAGGGGATGACGTAGCGGACGGCCTGGGGGAAGACGATCTTGAACATGACCTTCATCCTGCGCATGCCCAGCGAGTACGCGGCTTCGGACTGCCCCTGGGGCACGGCATTGACGCCCGCGCGGAAGACCTCCGCCAGCACGCCCGAGGCCGCCAGCCCCACGGGCAGCGTGATCATCCAGAACGAGGGCATCCTCACACCGTACTGCGGAACGACCATGAAGAAGAAGTAGATCAGCAGCAGGCTCGGAACGCCACGGAAGAAGTTGATGACCACACGGCAGAGGCCACCCAGGATGCGACTGCCACTCACGCGTCCCAGCATCAGCACGAAGCCCAAGGCTATGGCGATGAGGCCCGCCGTGAGGGAGACCTCCATCGTCCCCAGGAAGCCCTGGAACAGGAAGGCCCAGGTCGTGGGCCTCGCAAAGAAGGCCCAGAACTTGGGCGCGAGCTGTCCGGTGACGTAGAAGCGCCGGACGACGAGCGCCAGGAGCACCGCAAGGGCAACGGCCGCGGCGACGGTGGCCACAAGGATGCGACGTCGTGCCTTGGGACCGGGCTCCTCGTAGAGCACGTCCCTGATGGAGGCCTGCGCGCTCATCGGACTATCCTCACTTTCCTGTCCACCGCATTGCCGACGACGCCAATGGCGAAGGCCGAGGTCGCATACAGCAGCGCGGAGAGGGCAAAGGGCACGATGCCGCCGACCTCGCGGGTGTTGATGTAGCTCACAAGCCCCGTGAGCTCGGCAGGATTGAGTGGGACCTGCGAGCCCAGGGCCGTCGTCAGGAGCACCGCCACGAAGAGGTTGGTCATGGGCAGCACCGCAGAGCGCAGGGCCTGGGGAATGACGACCAGCCTGAGCATCGTGGGAAAGCTCATCCCCAGGGAGCGGGCGGCCTCGATCTGCCCGACGCCGATGGTGTTGATGCCGCTCATGAAGTTCTCCGACCCAAACGATGACGCCACGAGGACCACGGTGATGATCACGCAGAGGCGGTAGTCCAGGACGACCTTGAGGTTGGGGAGCGCGTAGACCAGGATGACCAGCAGCGAGATGCCCGGGATGTTGCGGAAGATCTGCACGTAGAGGTCTCCCGCCATGCGCAGGGGCCTGACGGGCGAGACGCGCATGACGGTAACCGCCAGGGCAAGCAGCATGCAACAGGCGAACGAGACGAGCGTCATGGACCAGGTGTTGAGAAAAGCCTGGACGTACAGGTCTCCGTAGCTCGTCAGTAACTCCGAGAAGCTCATGGCCCCTCCTTGCTTCACGCGGGGAGGCCCTCGGTGCTCTTGCGCACGGAGGGCCTCCGACTTGGTGACTCCTGGCCGACGCTAGGCCCCGATCGCGGGAGGCTTGGGGACGCTGGCGACGGCGGTGCGGTCACCGATGCAGACCTTCCACAGCTTCCCCCAGGTGCCGTCATCCTCGATGGCCTTGAGCCACGCGTTGACGAAGGCAACGCCGTCGGAGTCAAGCGGCAACCCGATGCCATAGGCGTCGGTGGGGCCAAAGGCCTCGCCGGCGAGGCGGTACTTGCCGGGGTTCTTGGCGATGGAGCTCAGCTGCATGGTGACGTCGATGACGTAGGCGTCCACGCGGCCCTGCTCGAGGGCGGTGCGCGCCTCCTCGTCCGTGGTGAACTCCTGGGTCACGGCCTTGGGCGCAAGCTCGGCGACGATCTGGGGGCCGGTGGAGCCGGACTGGACGGCGACGTTCTTGTCGGCCAGGTCATCGACGGAGTTGATGTCACTGTTGGAGGCAGCCACGAGGATGCCCTGCTGGGAGGTGTAGTACGGACCGGCGAAGGAGATGGCCTTCTTGCGGTCGTCCGTGATGGAGTAGGTCGCGAAGACCGCGTCCACCTGGTCGTTCTGCAGGACGGACTCACGCGTGGACGAAGTGACCTGCGTGAAGTCGTACTTGGACTCGTCGCCGAGGATGTAGCGGACGAGCAGCTGCGCAAGGCCGGCATCGAAGCCGCGGAGCTTGCCGTCCGTCTCATCCAGCTGGGCAAAGAGCGTGGAGGTCTGGACGCCTCCCAAACGGAAGCTGCCGGCATCCTTGATCCTCTTGGCCCACGAGCTGGCCGAGACGGACGCATCGTCGGCAACGGCACCGGCAGCCAGCAGCGCGTCGAACGCGCTCGCATCGATGGCGCCCGTCTGCGACGACGCGTCGGTGGGCATGGAGTCGGTCGACGCAGCGTCATTGGTGCTGCAGCCTGCGATGCCCAGGCCGGCAGCGGTCGCGAAGCCCAGGCCGATGACCTGGCGGCGGTCAAGCATGATGTCACTGAGTGCCATGGTGCACCTCTCCCCTTGGCAGCCCTGCGATGGGCTGCCCTCGAATCTCCTGCTGGACGGTGTCCCACATCGTAGCCCCACGGCAGACCCAAAAAGCCGTTCATTTGAGACTAGCCCGCTATCGTGAGGGCCGATGACGGAGAAGGACACGCTGCTCGTCCGATTATGCCCATTCATGCAAGGGCTATACCTGCGGCAACCTACGTGCAACAAACGTGGGGGGCGCACACCCCGCATGGCCCCGCCACCCCGCGCGCCCGCACGCCCGAGGAGACCAATGCCGCGGTGAGGACTGCGCCGGCCACGTTGCGCCACCCCGCCCGCCCGGGAAGCGATAGCCCCCTGCCGGGGAACCCAGTGCCCAGACCCCTACGCCACGAGCCGCAGGCCGAAGTAGGCGATGGTCGCAATGCCCAGGGCTATGCGGTACCAGCCGAAGGGCTTGAAGTCATGCCGCCTGATATAGCCCATCAGAAAGCGGATGACCAGCAGGGAGACGAGGAAGGCCACGGCGCATCCCACCAAGAGTACCGCCGCCTCCTCCATCGTGAAGACGTTGCCCTTGAGGAAGTACTTCGCCAGGCGCAGGGCGCTGGCACCGAACATCACGGGAATGGCCAGGTAGAAGGTAAACTCCGCCGCAACGGTACGCGAGCAGCCCAGAAGCAGGCCGCCTATGATCGTGGACCCCGAGCGCGAGGTGCCGGGGACCATGGAGAGCACCTGGAAGCAGCCGATGCCGATGGCGGTCGGCCAGTCGATGTCCTCGGTGTCCTGGATGCGAGCGTCCCGGTCGGCGGGGGATGCCTTGGCATGGGACCCGTCCCCCTCCGGGGAGGGCGCCGCGAGGTGCTTGCCGCGAACGGATGGGGACCCCTCCCCCATGGACGAGGCGAGCTCGGCCTTGTGCTCGCGGCGGGTCTCGATGAGGATGAAGAGGACGCCATAGGCGATGAGGGCCGCAGCGACCACGAACGGGCTTCCCAGATGCTCCTCCATCCAGTTGTCGAGGGGGATGCCTATGGCGGCGGCGGGCAGGCAGGCGACGACGATCTTGGCCCAGAGCGCCCAGGTGGAGCGACGCGCGGCTGGCTCCTTGCGTCGCGAGAGGGGATTGAGCTCGCCAAAGAACATGACGCAGACCGCGAGGATGGCCCCCAGCTGGATGACGACGAGGAACATGTCCCAGAAGTCCGTGGAGGAACCGAGCCGCACGAACTCGTTGAGGAGCAGCATGTGGCCCGTCGATGAGACGGGAAGCCATTCGGTAATACCCTCGACCAGACCAAAGAGCGCCGACTTGAGCAGCTCGATGCTATCCAAAGACTCCCCCTCATCCCCATCGGGGCAAGACCGATGCCCCGTTTGCGGCGTATCAAGCACAGCCATCATGACAGCGCGCGGACGGCGCCGGGCGACCGACACAAGAGAACCACGACCACTCGCCCGACCGCGCGCAGCTGTGGGACTTCCGTGGAGACGTCGTGGGTAGACTGCAGCTAACGTCCAATGGGCCGCACGTTCTGGGAGGTGTCCGACATGGTGGATTATCGGGACATGGGATACGACAAGATCTTCGTCTCCCTTGACGGCACGGAGCAGCAGGGGGAGGTTCTCGAAAGGGCCATCATCCTGGCAGCAAACAACAACGCGGAGCTCTACGTCGGCCACGTGATCGACTCGACTGCCCTGGAGACCGCCGGGACCTACCCCATGGACCTCCTCGAGAGCCTCGAGAGGGACTTCCGCGGCTCGATCGCCGGGCAGGTGGCCAAGGCCGAGGCGGAGGGCCAGATCAAGAAGGTCGAGGTCACGGTGAAGGCCGGACGCATCCGCGAGACCCTGAAGGAGGAGATGATCGACGTCATCGAGCCCGACCTCATCATCTGCGGGGCACGCGGCCTCTCGTCGATCAAGTACGCCCTTCTCGGCTCGATCTCCACGTTCCTGATCCGCAACGCCAAGTGCGACACGCTGGTCGTGAAGTAGGCTTCGGGGCGTAACCCATCGATGGGGCTGGACCTGCAGGCGACCTCGGCCGCGACCCCGTCCCACGCACCCGTAGCCCCATGGGCCCGCAGGCACCCTACGCCGTCAGGAACACCATCACGACGATCATGACGAAGCCCAGGAGGTCCGCGGGCGAGAAGGACGTTCCCAGCCAGACCACGGAGCTCACCGTGGCCATGACGGGTTCGGTGGTCGCGAGCATGGAGCCGCGCACGGAGCCCACTTCCTTGACGCCCTGCAGGTAGAGGGCATATGCGCCAAAGGTTCCCAGTACGACGGACGCCATGACCAGGGCGACGCCGAAGGCGTCGAGGGCGGGCATGTGCTCCCAGGGATGGCAGAGCGCCGACAGGGCGACGCCCGCGAAGAGGAAGGCCAGGCCGTTGACTGCGAAGTTGCCCCAGCGGCCGATCATGCGCACGGGCTGGATCGCCAGTATCGTGGCGGCGGCGGCACAGGCCAGGCCCCAGAAGAGCCCCATGGGTGGCAGCCGAAGCTCGCCGGGGTTGCCGCCCGTCGCCACCAGGTAGGTCCCCACCACCGCCAGCACCAGCCCGACGAGCTCGCGCCTGCGTGGGCGGCGGCGGTTCACGACGCAGACGTAGGCCATGACCAGCACGACCTCGAGGCTCTGCAGGACCGTCGCGGTCGCGGAGTTGGTCCAGTCGATGGCCTCGAGGTAGGCGACCTGCGAGAGCAGGATGGAGCCAAGGGCGATGCCCAGGACCCCCCAAAGCGCATGGTGGTCGTGCAGCAGGCCGTGAAGCCGCCCGGGAGAGGTCACGCGCGCGGCGATCAGAAACAGCCAGCAGGCGGTGAGCTCGCGTGCGCTGGCGAGCCACAGGGGATCGACGCCATAGGCGTCCATAAGCACCTTGGACACGGTGCCGTTGATGCCCCAGAGCGTACCTCCCAGCAGCGTGAAAACGATGCCCCTCAACAGCGTCTTGCCATGGGACGTGACCGGACGGGACCCTCCTGACGGCCGGGGGTCGCCCGCCAGGTCCTCGCCTGCCGCGCAGGCCTCGCCCGCCATGCGGGCCCCATCCGCCACATTCGCTGCGGCCCGCTCGTCCCTCGCGGCACAATTGCTCACGGCATCCCCCGCACGCTCTGGTGATTGTCTGGCGCATTGCACCTTAGCACCGTCCGTCGCGACAGGGCCACCGAAAGGACAGGTAGAGTGGGGGCTGTCGGAAAGCACACATCACCTCTTGGGGCGCCACGCCTCGAGACGGCCAGGCTTGGAGCGCGCATGTCAGACAACACCAGCGCAAGGACACCCTTCACCACCTGCGACCCAGCCCTCGCGGCGGGCACAAGCCACGCAGGCTTCACCGTCACGTCCGCGATGGCGCTCCCCGAGCTGTCGGCGACGGCCTACGTGATGCGCCACGACGCCTCGGGCGCCCGCGCGCTATGGATCGCCTGCGACGATGACAACAAGTCCTTCTCCATCGCGTTCAAGACCCCTCCCTCGGACTCCACGGGCGTGTTCCACATCCTGGAGCACTCGGTCCTGTGCGGCAGCGATCGCTTCCCCGTGAAGGAGCCCTTCGTCAGCCTGCTCAAGACCTCCATGCAGACCTTCCTGAACGCGATGACCTTCCCCGACAAGACCATGTACCCCGTGGCCTCGACCAACACGCAGGACCTCGAGAACCTCATGGACGTCTACCTGGACGCGGTGCTGCACCCGGCCATCTACCGGCGCCCGCGCATCTTCGAGCAGGAGGGCTGGCATCTCGAGCTGGCCGAGAGGGACGGCCCCCTCAGCTACAACGGGGTGGTCTTCAACGAGATGAAGGGTGCGCTGTCGGACCCCGACGACGTGATGTTCCAGGCGCTCAGCGCTGCGCTCTTCCCCGACACCGCCTACCGCCACGAGTCGGGCGGCAACCCGCGTGCAATCCCCACCCTCAGCTACGAGCGCTTCCTTGACGCCCATGCCCGCCACTACACCCTGGCGAACAGCTACACCATCCTCTACGGCAACCTCGACATCGACCGTGAGCTCGCCTTCATCGCACGGCGCTTCGATGGGGCGACCGAGGGCGGCTGCGGCGCGCCCAACCCCCTCGACGTCCAGGCTCCCGTGCGAGCGCCTCTCGCACGCGTGGAGATGGCCACCGCGCCCGAGAACGCCTCCGTCGGCCTTGCCTACGTGGTCGGCCTGGCCACGGACCGGGAACGCGTCCTGGCCACGGACGTCCTGCTGGATGCCCTCTGCGGCTCCAACGAGTCACCCCTCAAGCGCGCCGTCCTCGACGCGGGCCTGGGCGACGACCTCATCGCCTCCCTGATCGACGGTGAGCTCCAACCCCAGGCCATGTTCCAGCTCAAGGGAGCCAGGCCCGGCGTGGCGGCACGGTTCCAGCGGCTTGTGGAGGACGTCTGCGGCAGGCTCGTGGCAGACGGGATCGACCGCACGCGCCTCTCGGCATCGCTCGCCCAGGCCGAGTTCAACCTGCGCGAGGGCGACTGGGGCTCCTGCGGCGATGGCGTCGCCCTCTCCATGCAGGTCCTCTCGAGCTGGCTCTACGACGACGGCCATCCCGTGGACTACCTGCGCTACCAGGATGCCATCGACCACATGCGCGCGGGCCTGGAGTCCGACTACTTCGAGGGGCTGCTGCGCGGGCTGATATGCGAGTCCATGCACTGCGCGGCCATCGAGCTGGTGCCCACCACCTCGGGCGCGGCAGACGAGGAGGCCTGCGAACTGAGGGATCTCAAGGAGGGGCTCACGGACGCGGAGCTTGACGCGATCATCGCCGAGGTGGGGTGCCTGCGTGCGGAGCAGGAGGCTCCCGACGAGGCCTCCGACCTGGCCAAGCTGCCACGCCTGGGTGTCGACGACATCGCAGATGCGCCCGAGGAGAGGCCGCTTGCGCAGGTGGAGGCCCCCCTCCCCTGCCTCTACCATGACCTGCCGACTCACCGGATCGGCTACGCCTACCACTACTTCGACCTGCGTCGCCTGACCTTCGAGGAGCTGCCCTACGCCGCCGTCCTGGCCGAGCTCCTCGGCAAGCTCGATACCCGCGCGCATTCCGCCGCCGAGCTCGACACGCTGGTCGAGGAGAACCTCGGCAGCCTGGACTTCTTCTGTGAGACCTACGGCCGGGACGACGATGCGACCTTCGCCCACCCCGTGCTGGTCGTAGGTGCCAGCGCCCTGTCCGAGCGCATGGCACAGCTGGCCACGATACCCTCCGAGGTATGGTCCTCGACGTCCTTCGCGGACGACGACCGCATTCTCGCCGCGCTGACCCAGCGTCGCGTCGCGCTGGAGCAAGGCTTCGCCAACCTGGGACACTCCTGTGCCTCATCGCGCCTCGCCGCGCACCTCTCGAGTTCGGCCGCAGTGGCGGACCAGATGGGAGGCGTGGGCTTCTACCAGTTCCTGAAGGGGCTTCTCGCCCACTGGGACGAGCGCAGGGACGCCCTGGCCTCCAAGCTCGCCGAGCTCCAGCGTCGCGTCTTCACGGCGGACGAGGTCACCGTGAGCTTCACCGGCAGCCATGAGGACCTCGCGCGCTTCTGGGAGGTGGGCGGGACCCTGGGGCTCGCCGCCGTCGACGGGACTTCCGGGGAGGCCTGTGCCCACCGGCTCGAGGCGCCGCTTCCCTCACCCGCAAACGAGGCGTTCGTCATCCCCTCCAACGTCAGCTTCGTCGTGGCGGGCTCGCCGCGCTCCGCGCTCGACACGGGCAGCATCGGCGACTGGCAGGTCGCGGCACGTGCCCTCTCCTTCGACTACCTGTGGAACGAGGTCCGCGTGAAGGGTGGGGCCTACGGCGTTGGCTTCCGCCGCACTACCCCAGGAAACCTGCAGTTCTGGTCGTATCGCGACCCCAGCGTCGACGCGACCCTCGGGCGCTACCGCACCGCAGCCGCCTGGCTTGCGGGCTGGGCGGGGACGCAGGAGGAGCTGGATGGCTACATCGTCTCGGTCATCGCAGCCCACGACGCGCCAGCCAAGCCACGCGCCATCGCCCGCCGACAGGACAGCGAGCACTTTGGCGCACGGCCTGCCGACTGGCGCGCACAGATCCGTGCGCAGGAGCTTGCCGTGACCGCAGACGGAATCCGTACGCTCGCGAGGCCCTTGGCCGACCGACAGGAGGAGCGCCTGGTCTGCGTCTTCGGCCCACGCGAGGCCATCGAGGCGTCCTCCGTGCGCTTCGACAGCATCGTGGACCTGATGGGCAATGCCTAAATCAGGCCCAGGCGCACGCAGGCGTTGTAGATGCCGTCGTGGTCCACATCGTCAGTCACGTGATCGGCATGGCGCTTGACCAGGTCATAGGCATTGCCCATCGCCACCGAGGTGCCACAGACGCCAAACATGCCCAGGTCGTTCTCTCCGTCGCCAAAGCAGATGGTCTCCTCGGGGCGCAGGCCAAAGAGGTCGAACATGCGCAGGACACCCAGAGACTTGCCGCCATGCTTGGGCATCACGTCCACGAACTTGTCGGTCCAGCGCGTCACCTTGAGGTCGTCGGTGGCGTCCAGGATCTGTTGCTCCTCGCCCGGATAGACATAGGCGTTGATCTGGTAGACGTCGCCGTCCAGGGCCCACTGGAGGTCGCCCTCGGGGTAGCTCTGGTTGGCGAAGTGCTCCATGTCGCGGACGCGGGAGCTGTGGTCGCTGGCGTAGCAGCGCTCCGCCTCCTGGAACAGGGCGGGATAGAGTCCCTGGCGCACCTGTCCCACGACGGTCGCCACGTCATGCCCGTTGAGCGGGTTCTTGTAGAGGACCCTCTCCCGCGTGTAGCAGTACTGGCCGTTGATCGTGACGAAGGCGACGAAGCCGCCCAGGTCAAGCGGCTGCAGCGTGTACTTGGGACGACCGGTCGAGAGAAACGGCATGATGCCGTTCGCGCGCAACCTCCTGAGCGCCTCCTTGGTGGATTCTGGCTCGCAGTTCTGCTCCAAGCTCACGAGGGTGCCGTCGACGTCAAAGAACGCGGCGCGGATATCCTCGAGCTTCTTCCATGCGGTCATCCTCGGTCTCCTTAGCTGGCGCGTGACGCGAAGGCTCAGGCAAGCCACCGACGGGCCGCCTCCCGGCACCTCATTCTGCACCACGGCCAACCCGCGCGAGCCTCGGCGCGTACGGCACCACCCAATGTGGACAAACCGTTGCCCCGCAGGAGGCACGCCGAAGCACCTCTCGCCCATTTGCCAAAAGTGTTGATACAGAACCAATTTGGTACCTGCGCAATGCCTCCCCTCTTAGGAAGTCAAGCGTTATTTCCAACAATATCTAGTATTTTGTTCTCGCATATACCCAACAACTTGTGTCATAGTGTTCTTGCGCACAAGGTGTGGACCGGCTGGGGACATCCCTTCCGGCAGGCACTGGCGTGCACCACCTTTCCAACGGCACAGCAGTGCAGAGTCAGACAGGGCAGCAGCGCAGGGCCAAGCAAACGGGAGAAGACATGAAGATCATCAAGCGCAACGGCTCCGAGGTGCAGTTCGACCTCGAGAAGATCGTGAATGCCATCAACGCCGCAAACGCCGAGGTGACCGCCGACGAGCGCCTCACCGAGCGCGAGGTGCGCTTCGCCGCCCTGAATGTCGAGGACGCCTGCAAGGCCGCAGGCCACACCGTCACCGTCGAGGAGATCCAGGACCTCGTCGAGGACCAGATCATGGCGCTCGATCGCTTCGCCGTCGCCCGCAAGTACATCATCTACCGCTATCTGCAGAACCAGAAGCGCCACAAGAACACGACCGACGACAAGATCCTCTCGCTGATCGAGTCGAACAACGAGGAGGTCAAGCAGGAGAACTCGAACAAGAACCCCACCGTGGTGTCCGTCCAGCGCGACTACATGGCCGGCGAGGTCTCCAAGGACCTGGCCATGCGCGAGCTGCTCCCCGCCGACGTGGTCGAGGCGCACAAGGCCGGCATCATCCACTTCCACGATGCCGACTACTACGCCCAGCACATGCACAACTGCGACCTGGTGAACCTCGAGGACATGCTGCAGAACGGCACCGTCATCTCCGGCACCATGATCGAGAAGCCCCATAGCTTCTCGACGGCGTGCAACATCGCCACGCAGATCATCGCCCAGGTCGCCTCCACCCAGTACGGAGGGCAGTCCATCTCGCTCGCCCATCTCGCGCCCTTCGTCGACGTCTCCCGCAAGAAGATCCGTCGCCAGGTGTACGCGGAGATGGAGGCCATCGGCGCCCGCCCTGGTGCGGACAAGATCGGCCAGCTGGTCGAGAAGCGCCTGCGCGAGGAGGTGGCCCGCGGCGTCCAGACCATCCAGTACCAGGTCGTGACGCTCATGACCACCAACGGCCAGGCGCCGTTCATCACCGTCTTCATGTACCTCAACGAGGCCAAGGACGAGCAGGAGAAGAGCGACCTCGCGCTCTGCATCGAGGAGATGCTCCGTCAGCGCTATCAGGGCGTCAAGAACGAGGAGGGGGTCTGGATCACCCCCGCCTTCCCCAAGCTGATCTACGTGCTCGAGGATGACAACGTTCACGAGGGGGACCCCTACTTCTACCTCACCCGCCTTGCCGCCAAGTGCACCGCCAAGCGCATGGTCCCCGACTACATCTCCGAGAAGAAGATGAGGGAGTACAAGCTCTCGACCGGCGAGGTCGAGGGCGAGGGCGACGTGTACACCTGCATGGGATGCCGCTCGTTCCTAACCCCCGACCGCTCTGAGGGGGGCTACGGCAACGTGGCCAACGCCGGCAACTACGTCCCTGGCAAGCCCAAGTACTACGGCCGCTTCAACCAGGGCGTCGTCACCATCAACCTGCCAGACGTCGCGCTTTCCTCAGGGCAGGACGCAGACAGGTTCTGGCAGATCCTCGACGAGCGTCTCGAGCTCTGCCACAAGGCGCTGCGCTACCGTCACGACCGCCTCTGCGGCACCCTCTCGGACGCCGCGCCCATCCTCTGGCAGTACGGGGCACTGGCACGCCTGAGGAAGGGCGAGACCATCGACAGGCTTCTCTACGGAGGCTACTCGACCATCAGCCTGGGCTACGCCGGCCTCTACGAGTGCGTCAAGTACATGACGGGCAAGAGCCACACCGACGAGGAGGCCAAACCCTTCGCGCTCTCGGTCATGCAGCGCATGAACGACAAGTGCGCCGAGTGGAAGGCCGCCGAGGACATAGACTACTCGCTCTACGGGACCCCGCTCGAGTCCACGACCTACAAGTTCTCCAAGTGCCTGCAGAAGCGCTTCGGCATGGTCAAGGGCATCACGGACCACGGCTACATCACCAACTCCTACCACGTCAACGTCCGTGAGGACATCGACGCCTTCACCAAGCTCCGCTTCGAGTCCGACTTCCAGCGCCTCTCCCCCGGCGGAGCCATCTCCTACGTCGAGGTCCCCAACATGCAGGACAACCTCGAGGCCGTCGTGCGCGTCATGCAGTTCATCTACGACAACATCATGTACGCCGAGCTCAACACCAAGAGCGACTACTGCCAGGTATGCGGCTACGACGGCGAGATCCAGATCGTCGAGGATGACGGCAAGCTGGTCTGGGAGTGCCCCAAGTGCCACAACCACGACCAGTCCAAGATGAACGTCGCCCGCAGGACCTGCGGCTACATTGGCACCCAGTTCTGGAACCAAGGTCGCACGGAGGAGATCAAGGATCGCGTGCTGCACCTCTAACAGCGTGACCGAAGGCTGACAGTGAACTACGCAAGCATCAAATACTGCGACATCGCCAACGGGGTCGGGGTGCGCACCTCCCTCTTCGTCTCGGGCTGTCGGCTACGCTGTCCGGGCTGCTTCAACTCCGGAGCCTGGTCCTTCCATGTGGGGGATCCCTTCACGGTCGAGGTCGAGGACAGGATCCTGGAGTCCCTCTCGCCATCGTACGTGGACGGCCTGTCCGTCCTGGGCGGCGAGCCCACCGAACCCGAGAACGCCACCGTGCTGGCACCCTTCCTCGAGAGGGTGCGCGCGGCGTATCCCGCCAAGGACATCTGGCTGTACTCCGGTCGCACGTGGGAGGAGTTCACGGGGGACGGCGACCATGCCAGCCCTGACATGGATCGCATCCTCGCCACGCTGGACGTCCTGGTGGATGGTCCGTTCGTCCGGGCGGAGTACGACATCGGCCTGCGCTTCCGTGGCTCGCGCAACCAGCGCCTCATCGACGTTCCCCGCTCGCTTGCCACGGGCGAGGTCGTCCTTTGGGAGGATGAGGCGGTCTACGCGACGCACGGCTGGTAGGCGCTGCGGCTGGCGGACCGCGGCGGCTGGCGGACGCCACGGCGAGGGCGGCCCTTGCCGGCGGGCCGCCGGAATCGGTCGTATGTGGCGGGCGGGGTCCGCCACGCCGTCAGCCCGCCGCGCGCGGGACGCGCAGCGTGAACCGGGAGCCGACGCCCTCGCGCGAGAGCAGTTCGATGGACCCGCCGTGGCTGTCGACGATCCACTTGGCGATGGAGAGGCCCAGGCCCGATCCCTGCGTCCCCCGCTCGCGCGCGTTGTCCGCACGGTAGAAGCGCTCGAATACGTGGTCGGCGGCACCAGGCGACATGCCGACGCCCTCGTCGGCCACAGAGACCCAGACGCTGCCTCCGCCCCCGCGGTCGTCTCCGATGCCGTGTGTGTCTGAGCCCACGTCAAACGAGATGGGCGTCCCCGCATCCGAGTACTTGGCCGCATTCTGCACGACGATGCGAACCGCCTGTTTGAGCAGGGCGACATCACCCGTGGTCGCGAAGCGCCCGTCATGCGCCAACCCCTCGTCGAACATGAGTCGGTAGGCATGGCCCGCATCGATCATGGCGGACTCCTCCCAGACCTCGACGGCGATCCGCGCGAGGTTGGCGGGAGCCTTCCTGAGGGAGTTGCGGCCCGAGTCGCCACGTGCGAGGAACAGGAGCTGCTCGACCAGCTCCTGCATGTGCTCGCTCTCGACCTTGAGCGCCGAGATGGACTCATCGAGCACGTCACCATCGGACTTCCCCCAACGGTCCAGCATATTCACGTAGCCCTGGATGACGGCGATGGGGGTGCGCAGCTCGTGGCTTGCGTCGTTCACGAAGCGCATCTGCTGCAGCTTGGCCTCCTGCATCTGCCGCAGCAGCCTGTTGAGGGCCACCTCGATGCTCGCGAGATCCTGGTCGCCCGTGACGACCCGGGGCGACTCGACCGTCGCCCGCTCTATGGCCTGCTCGAGGCTCTCCATCTTGCTGGGATCGATGACGCTTGCGTTGCCCAGCTCCTCGGCCCTCAGCGCCAGGTCGTTCAAGGGGGCCATCGAGCGCCTCACGCGCCGCGTGTCATCCAGGCCACCCAGAAGGGAGAGGGCCTGGGCCACGAGCACCACGACGTAGAGGGGCCAGGCGTCGAGCATGTCGGCACCCAGCGGAAAGCTACGCTCCCCCCCGCTGGGAGACGTAACGACGTACGTGACGCCGCGCAGGTCACCTGGGATGGAGGAGGGGCCGCCCACGCGTACCGTGGTGCCCGGCGCAGGGCGATACCAGTCCACGAAGGAGCCCTCGGGCAGGGCCCGGTTGTAGCCGTGTAGGACCAGGGCAAGGGCCACGGCAAGCAGGACCACGTCGAGGGAGAT
Organism: Olsenella uli DSM 7084; assembly: GCF_000143845.1. Classification (NCBI taxonomy): domain Bacteria; kingdom Bacillati; phylum Actinomycetota; class Coriobacteriia; order Coriobacteriales; family Atopobiaceae; genus Olsenella; species Olsenella uli. The sequence goes on from NC_014363.1 coordinate 1,721,558, forward strand.
GAAGCCGACCAGGCGGCGCCACCAGAAGCCCCAGCTGATGGAGCGCGCAATGGACGAGATCCGCCCACGTCCGTGCAGACCGGGCGAATCACGTCTGCGCAGCTCACGTCCACGTGGCTTGCGACCCTGGTGATCGGGCTCCCAATGCGCCTGAGCGAGGGACGCATCAGGATTCGCGGACGACATACCCCACCCCACGGACCGTCGTAAGCAGCTTGATGCCAAAGCGATCGTCGATCTTGGAGCGCAGGTGGGCGATGTGGACGTCGACGTTGTTGGTCTCGCCCACGTACTCGTACCCCAGCGCCTCGCTCGCCAGGCGCGCGCGGGTGAGGACGACCCCCTTGTGCGCCATGAGGGCGTGCAGGACCTCGAATTCCCTGTTGGTGAGGGCCACTGGCTCACCTTGGACGAGGACCTCGTGACGATCTGGGTCGAGCGTGACGCCGCAGGCCGCAAGCGTGGCGGACGACGTCGAAGGCAGCTGGCCCGACTCACGGTGCTTGAGCGTCACGCGGATGCGTGCCAGGAGCTCCTCGATGGCAAAGGGCTTGGTGATGTAGTCGTCCGCCCCGGCGTCGAGGCCCGCCACCTTGTCCATCACGGCATCGCGTGCGGTCAGCAGGATGACCGGGGTGTCCTTCTGACGGCGCAGGCGGCGCAGGACCTCCATGCCGTTGAGCTGCGGCAGCAGCACGTCAAGGAGGACCAGGTCATAGTCGGACGAGAGGGCCGCCTCCACGCCAGAGCGCCCGTCCGCGGCCTTGTCGACCTCGTAGCCCTCGTGACGGAGCTCGAGCTCGACAAAGCGCGCGATCTTCTCTTCGTCCTCTACGACCAGGATCCTAGTCATTGCCGGTAAGGTCCCTCTTGATCGTCTCGGCGGCATCGGCCGCTTTGTCCATCGCGCCGTTGAGGTCCACGGTCACGCTCCTCACCCCCTCGAAACGGTAGCGCAGGCCAAGGAAGAGGCCGATGATGACCAGCCAGATAGTCGCACCCCACAGCAGGATGCCCAAGAGCATGACGAGCACGGGGACGGAGAGGACTTGCCTGCCGTTACGCTCGGCCACGAAGCTGGTTTCTACGCTCTTGCGCAGGAGGTCCTTGATGACCCCCATCGCCGAGTGCACGTGCTCCCAGAAGTCGGTCCGCTTGGCGGATTCCTGGTAGGCCTCCTGGGCTGCGCGCATCTCGTCCGAGACGGGCTGCTGCGCCGTGGAGTTGGTGGAGCAGTGCGCACTCTGGGTCCTCGCCTTGCCGGAGCGCTCCAACCAGATGATCGCATCCAGCACGTCATCGCCGTTGGCGTCGAGCGCCCCCTTAGCGTCCTCATAGCTGACGTCGCACTTCTCGCGGATGAGTTCGACCTTCTCGAGTCTTTCCATGGCCATGGGTCCCTTCGGTGCCGCGGGGCGCCCCTCGCCCCTGTCGCGTCGTATGGTCTCACTCGCAGATTAAGCGCTCCTTGCGCCCGGGTTAAGCCTTGCCGGAGTTTGCATGCACGCTCGTGCCCGAGCCGCCCGCACCCGAGCCGTCCCTACCCGCACCCCCGAGGGGATTCGCCAGGGCCAACTGGTGCAGGCCCCGCAGCGTGAGCGTGGGGTCGACCGCCACCTCGTGGGACACCAGACCTGCAAGCTCCCCCGCATACTCCCCCGTCACGACCACCGGCGCCTCGTAACCCAGGCTGCCGAACACGCGGTCGAGCAGGCCATCGATGCGTGCGACCTCGCCGAGCACCACGCCTGACTGCATGGCCTCGCGCGTCGAGCGGCCGACGACCTCGCGCGGTGGTCGAATCTCGATCATGGGGAGCCGTGCCGCGGCCTGGTCGAGCGCACGCGCGCACAGGGCGAGGCCCGGTGCGATGATGCCCCCGGCAAAGGTGCCGGAACGGTCCACGACCTCCATGTTCATCGTCGTTCCGAAGTCAACGACGATCACGGGCGCGCCGTAGCGCCTTCGGGCGGCAAGCACGTCGGCCAGGCGGTCCGAACCCACCTCGGAGGGGTCGCGGTAGCGCAGTGCGATGCCCGTGCGCACCCCTGGGCCGACCACGAGCGGACGTGGGCCTCCCAGCCGGTCGAGCGCAAGGCGCCACGGTTCCATCAGCACGGGAACCACGCAGGAGAGGACCGCGCGGACGGGCGGGGCGCCCGTCTGGCCACAGAGGCCCGTCAGCACATGGATGGCCTGCAGGTAGGCCTCGTCGGACGTGAGGCGCGCCGGGGTCGTCAGCGTAAGCGTCGAGAGGGGCTCCGCCTCCGCGGCCGCCGAAGCGGCGAAGAGGCCGAACCCCGTCGTGGTGTTGCCCACGTCCACGGCAAGCACCTGCCAGGGCCCATCCCGCACGACCCCGCCTTCCGCAACGGCCATGGACACCATCCTCCCTCGCCCGCGCCTGCGCCTCCGCCTGCCTATACTGTAGCAAGTTCGCCGTGCCCGTCCGACGCGGCGGACGTCCGGTAACCCGACTCCCCACAAGGGGGAGCGGATATACGTTAGGAGCACGCACATGGACAAACCCTCCGGCCACGCCTCGTGGCGTGGTCAGCTCACGTTGCGCGGTGTCGTCATCGGCTGCATTGGCTGCGCCATCATCACCGCCTCCTCCGCCTATACGGCACTGCGCCTGGGAGCCCTCCCCTGGCCCATCGTCTTCGCGGCAGTCGTCTCGCTGTTCTTCCTCAGGCTGCTGGGAAACGCCTCGCTGAGCGAGGCGAACGTCACACATACCATCATGTCCGCGGGGGCCATGGTCGCTGGCGGGCTGGCGTTCACCATCCCCGGCGCCTGGATGCTGGGCTACGTCGACCAGGTTGGCATGGCCCAGATGCTCCTGGTCGCACTTTCGGGCACCCTCATGGGCCTGGTCTGCACGGCGCTCATCCATCGCCACTTCATCGAGGACTCCCAGCTGGAGTTCCCCATGGGCACCTCCGCCGCCGAGACCCTGCGTGCCACCGAGGCCGGCGGCAGGACCGGACGGCAGCTGTTCGCATCCATGGGCGTGGCGGGACTCTACTGCGCGCTGCGCGACGCCCTCGGGGCCATCCCCACCATGCTCTGCGCGCTTCCCATCCCAGGCGTGGGCTTTGGCATCTACAACTCGCCGATGATGCTCTCCGTGGGCTTCTTGGTGGGAAGCACGGCCGTGGCCTTCTGGTTCGCGGGCGGCGTCCTCGCCAACTTCGGCCTCGTCGTGGGAGGCGGCGCACTGGGCCTCTGGGACGCGGCGGGCGCCCAGGGCATCGTCAAGTCCCTGGGCATGGGCCTCATGATGGGCTCGGGGGCGGCAGTCGTCCTCAAGGACATCCTCCCCCAGGCCAGGGCCATCGCATCCGGCCTGAGGTCGGGCGATGAGGGCGCGGCCACGTCGCTGGTGTCGGGCAGGCTGCGCGCGGACGCCGGAATCCTGGGGCTGGCAACGGCCGCCGTCGCGGTCATGGCGTGCCTTGGCCTGGGTCTGGGTCCCCTGCCTTCGATCGCCGTCGTCCTCCTCAGCTTCGTGACCACGATCATGAGCGCGCAGTCCTGCGGGCAGACCGGCATAGACCCCATGGAGATCTTCGGTCTCATCGTCCTTTTGCTGGTGGCCGCCTTCGCGCAGCTTGCCCAGGTCAAGCTGTTCTTCGTGGCCGGCATCGTGGCCGTGGCCTGCGGGCTTGCCGGCGACGTGATGAACGACTTCCGCGCCGGGCACATCCTGGGGACCGACCCGCGCGCACAGTGGCTGGGACAGGCCATAGGCGGCGTGCTGGGCGCCCTCGTCGCGGCGGGCGTGATGGTCGCGCTCGTCACCGCATACGGTCCGGATGCGTTCGGGCCTGGCCGGATGTTCGTCTCGGCCCAGGCGTCCGTCGTGGCCGCCATGGTCGCGGGCATCCCGAGCGTGCCCGCCTTCGTGGCAGGCTTGGCGGCGGGAGTTGCCCTGTACCTTGCGAAGCTTCCGGCCATGATGGTTGGACTGGGTGTCTACCTGCCCTTCTACATGACGCTCACGGCATTTCTTGGATCAGTGGCCAAGCTGGCGTGGGACCGCGTCGCGAGGGCGCGCAGCACGGGCCTGTCAGATGGAGAGCGTACGCGGCGGGAGGCCGACGCCCGGGAAGGTGCCCTGGTGGTGGCCTCAGGCGTCCTGGGCGGCGAATCCATCGTGGGCGTCGTCATCGCGTTCGCGTCGGTCATTGCGAGCCTGATAGGATAGACGAGAGCACGCGAACGAGAGGAGCGCCCGTATGGACGTCACGCAGGCAATCGAGCAGCGCCATTCGGTGCGGCGCTTCACCGACAAGCCCATCGAGGGAGAGGCGCTTGCCGCCCTCGAGGATGCCATCTCCCGGGCAAATGCCGCCTCGGGTCTGCATCTTCAGCTGGTCCGTGACAGTCCCGGGGCGTTTAGGGGCCTCCTGGCGCGCAGAAGGTTCGACAACGTGCAGAACTACGTCGCCTGCATCGGCCCCAAGTCGCCCGACCTGGATGAGCTCTGCGGTTACTTCGGCGAGAAGGTCGTTCTTGCGGCGCAGCAGGCGGGCCTTTCCACCTGCTGGGTTGGCGGGACCTTCGGCAAGCGCAAGGTCAAGGCGGACATCGCCCCGGGAGAGAGGCTCGTGATCGTCATCGCCGTGGGCTATGCCGCCGCCGAGGGATGTCCGCATCGCTCGAAGCCGCTGTCCGAACTCTCGCACACCCACGGCCCCGAGACGCCCGACTGGTTCAGGCGCGGCATGCGTGCGGCGGCCCTTGCGCCCACCGCCATGAACCAGCAGCACTTCCTCTTCACGCTCGGCGCGGACGGCGAGACCGTCACCCGCCGGTCGACGGGCGGCTTCTTCAGCAACGTCGACCTGGGCATCGTGACGCTCCACTTCGAGCTGGCGTCGGGTCACAGCGTCTCGGGGACCGTCCTCGACCGGCGGTGACCGCACGCCCGACCTCGTCGGCGCACTTGCCCCGAGCCTACTCCACGAGGAAGTCGTCGCCCGCAACCGTGAAGTGGCCGCCGCGGTCGACGTGCACGCTGCCCTGGGGCGCGAGGCGCGAGCCCGCCACGTAGGTGCCGTTCGAGGAGCCGAGGTCCCTGATCGTAAGCCCATCGGCATCGGGGCTCACCTCCAGGTGGCGCCTGCTCATGCCGAGGTTGCCGCCAAAATGGAGGTCGCATGTCTCAGACCTCCCGAGCACCGCAGGCTGTCCCGGGACCTGCAGGCGCAGCCCGTCGCGCAGTCGCCTGACAGAGACTGCCGGCGGCGAGGCGATCGCAGGGGCTCCGTTATCGGCCGCAGGAACGGGCCGCATGGCGTCCTGCCGCGTGCCCAGCGAGCCAGAGCCGAGGCTCGACGTGTCGCCCGAGACGGACGGCCGCTCGACCTCATGGGGCACGACTTCGTAGGTCGCCCGGGAGATGCGCCTCGCCATGGGACGGGGAGCCCTCCCCTGGGCGTTTACGCCGAAGAGGTCGAGCGGGTCGAGGGTCGCCCCGTCACGCCCCTGGGCGGCCCGTTGCCCACGGCCAGACTTGGCCGCCTCCGCACAATCATGGCAGCCGCGGCCCAATGGGCTGGAGTCCGACAGTGTGCTGGGGCCCGGCGAGCCTGGGCCTGCCCCAGGCCCAGGCACAGGCGTGCGCTCGTACTCCCCATCGAGGAAGCGGCCGAACTTCTGGGGGGAGAAGACGCTCTGGCGCCGGGCCCAGTCGCCTACCGCGCTCACGTGACGGTGGCTCTCCCCCACGGCCATGCTCACGTGAGCCGACGACCCCAACCACCCGATAAGCTCGAGCGGCGTGGAGTGCTGTGCCTTGACGTAGCCCGAGACGGGGACGAGGACGAAGCGGAGCCTGCCCTCTGGCGTCACGAAGACCCCCTCGGGATCGAACCAGAGCCCGGAGGTGGGGACGTCCTGCGAGACGCACAGCGCCACGACCGAGCAGAGCTGGCGCAGAAGCGACTCGTACTGGGCGGACGAGAGCGGGGCCTTCACGAACTGCGGGAGCTGGACCAGGCCCAGCACATCATAGTTGAGGGTGGCGCCCTTCTCGCACCCCTGGTACCTGAAGGGGAGAAGGCCCTCGCCCGGGCCCTCTGCCAGCCACTCGGAGCGAACGTAGTCAAGGTGCTCCCCGCTGCCAAGCGTCAGGGTCAGCAGCCTGAGTCCACCCTTGAACGACTTCCTGAGCCTCTCCTTCACGTTCCTCCTACACCAACGCCACACGAGTCCCGTTCGCGAGGACTCCGAAGGCGCTCAGCGCTCGTATTGTCTCGTTTGGGTTGAGCAGCTCGCCGGCATCCTCGGCCCCGAGGTCGCAGAGCATGAGGTCCTCCTTGCCGGTCGCCCTCCAGAGTGCCGGCTCCTGTCGCTCCAGGAGGCGCGAGACGAGCGTGGCGGCCTCGGCCACCGTAAGGTCCAGCGGAACCCTGAAGGTATATGCCGCGTGCGTGGGCGCCAGCACCACCTGGAGCTCGATCTTCTCCTTCATGCCTCTCCCCTCCCCGCGCCCCCATGTAGACCCGACGTACGGCGGGCATGAGCACGTCATGGCGAGCAGAACCCGTCGCGGACCGCATGGGGCAGACCAGCCCATGCGGCCCGAAACGGCCCGCATGGACCGAGCGCGGCCCGAATGGCTTGAAACGACCCGCATGGCCTGGACGAGCACGGCCCATAGACCTGAACATACTCTTGAATATACTCTGGGGTACGGCCGTGATGCCCCTGGGACGCAGTTGCGACCGTCATTTTACCTTGCAAGGCCCCAACGAGTGGTGTGGGACAGGCTTTTGGCCGCCTTAGGCAAGGAGGGGCTGGTCATCGTGAGTGCCGCGCAAGGCGAAGGGCACCACTCGAGGCGAACTCACAATAACTCGCTTGTCGTCCATTTTTGGGCAGCCCTTGGATGGGAGGGGAACTGTTGTGAGCCTCTTGGAGCGGCAGCTCACAGATATTCCCCTCCCGTCCATCTTTTAGGTGCATCGGGGATACGAGACGAACTATTGTGAGTCTTGCTTGATAGGTCACTCACAATAGTTCTCCTGCTGTCCTTGAGGCCTCGGAAAATGGATGTGTGACGAGTTATTGTGATCTGACCCCCGGCACCGCTCACAAAACTTGCTGTCCCGTCCAGTCATATTCTGCAAGACAGTCTCGACGCCAAATATATACTAGTGGTATATACTGCCGGTATGTAAGGTATTGCCAGCGTGTGCGCGCCAGCTCGGCATGAGTGCACCAGTCCGTGGACGGGGGACGAATGGACCGAACGGAAACCCAGGCAAAGATCCTGGAGGTCGGGAAGCGGGAGTTTCTCGAAAAGGGCTTCAAGGATGCCTCCCTGAACAGGATCGTCGCCGAGGCCGGCTTCACGAAGGGCGCGTTCTATGGCTACTACCCGGACAAGGCGGCCCTCTTCGAGGACATCGTCGGGGAGGCGGCAGACGGGCTCGTGAGCCAGTTCAAGGCCGCACAGGACGCCCACTTCGACCTGATCCCGGATGACAAGACGAGGGACAGCCTTGCCTTGTCCACGCACTACCTCCGCTCCTTCGTGGAGTACCTGTACGCCCACTTCGACGAGTTCAGGCTGATCCTGTGCTGCTCGGAAGGCACGAAATACGCCTCCTTCATCCATGACCTCGTCGAGCTGGAGGTGGAGAGGTCGGAGGAGTACTACGGCATCCTCCGCGAGAGGGGAAAGCTGAGCGGCAGGATGTCCAGGCAGCTGCACCACATGATCACGAGCGCCTATTTCACTGCCGTGTGCGAGACCATCGTCCATGCCATGCCGAAGGACGAGGCCATGCAGTATGTCGAGGAGCTCGCGAGGTTCTTCAGCTCGGGTTGGGAGGGGCTCCTTCGACTGGAGTAGGGCGCTCTCCGGAAAGGTCGGTTCGTCCGGAGCAAGGCGCTCGTTCCGGAGCGGGACGTCCATCCGGAGGAGGGCGCTCATCCGGAGCGGACGCTCTTTTCCACAATAAGTTAGCTGAAGCTTACAAACCAACGTATCGTTTGGAGGCGAATCATGAGCAAGACGGGTTCGGTGAGGCTGGAGACGAGGGACTTCATCTCCGTCGGCATCTTCTCGCTGATCTACGCCGTGGTGGCGTTCGTGGTCGGCGGCGTGGCGCAGATGACGCCTGTCACGTTTCCGTTCATGCCGATGATCGTGGCCCTGTTCACGGGGACGGTCTTCATGCTGTACGTGGCCAAGATCCCGAAGAGGGGCGCCCTTTCCATCCTCGGCGTCATCGCCGCGATCCTGCTGTTCGTCACGGGCATGTTCTGGATGATGTCCGCGTTCTTCCTGGTATTCGGGATCATGGCGGACGGAATCTGCGCATCGGGGGGCTTCAGGTCGTTCAGGAAGAACCTGGCCGCCTATTGCGTGATGGCGCTTGCGCCTCTCGGCGCGTATGTTCCCATGGTCGTCATGCCTGAGCAGTTCGATGCCTTCATGAGGAGCAAAGGGGATGTCGCCTCCTTCGAGGGAGTCATCCATGCCATCGGGGGAACGTGGTGGATCCTTCCCGCGCTGGTCGCCGGGACCCTCGTCTGCGCGCTGATCGGGGGCTGGATCGGCAAGAGGCTTCTGAGGAAGCATTTCGAGAAGGCGGGGATCGCGTAGATGGGGCTCGATCCGCGCACGAAGCTCCTGATTCTGGCGATCACGAGCGTTTCCGTCTTTCTGAACAGGAGCATCGCCGTCGAATGCGCGTATGCGGGCATTCCGCTTCTGATGCTTGCGACGTCGGGACAGCCGAAGAAGGCGGTACAGTACGGCTCGTTCTTCGTCCTGCTTCTAGTGGTGCAGCTGTGCGCGGTGCCCCATCTTCCGGTGGCGGCCGGCGGGGTCGTCTACATGTTCGCCGTGTACATCCGGAAGCTTCTGCCCTGCTTCATGCTGGGGAGCTACCTGGTCTCCACGACGCGTGTGAGCACGTTTTTGGCCGCCCTCGCGAAGCTTCGGCTGCCCAAAGGCCTGACGATCGCCCTCGCCGTCACGCTCCGATACCTTCCCACCCTGGCCGAGGAATGGGCCGCCATCCGAGACGCCATGGCGCTTCGCGGCCTATCGGCCTCGGTAGGCGGGGCGATCCGCCATCCCGCGCAGACGACGGAGCATGTGTACGTCCCCCTGCTCGTATCCGCGTCGAGGATATCCGACGAGATCACGCAGGCCGCGATCACGCGTGGCATCGAGCATGCGCACGAGAGGACCAGTCTGGAAGAACCCTCCTTTTCCGCCGTCGATGCGGCGGCGGTCCTTGCCTACGCGGCCTTGGTCGCAGTCATGGTCTTCGCGAACGCGAGGGGGGTGTTCTGATGATCGAGATGCAGGATGTCTCTTTCGCGTATCGGACGACCTTCTCCGGGGAAGGGAGGGAAGACGACCTGGGCCGCGCGAAGGACGGCAGAGGCGGCGGAGGCGGCAAGGACGATGGAAGCGGCAGGGGCGGCGTGCGCGGGCTGTCCCTTCGCATCGCTCGTGGAGAATGCGTCTTGCTCTGCGGTGCATCGGGCTGCGGGAAGACGACGGTCGCCCGGCTCGTGAACGGGCTGATTCCCCATTTCTTTGAAGGAAAGCTCGCGGGAACCGTATGCGTGGACGGCATGGATTCCCAAGAAACGGAGATCGCCGCGTTCTCCGATGCGGTGGGAACCGTATTCCAGAATCCACGGACCCAGTTCTTCAATGCCGATGTCGACAGCGAGATCGTGTTCGGATTGGAAAACAGGGGAATCGCGCGGGCGCAGCTCCGCGCTCGACTGGATGATGTCACCGAAGAGCTGCACCTCCAGGCGCTGAGGGGAAGAAGCGTGTTCGAGCTTTCCGGCGGGGAGAAGCAGAAGATCGCATTCTCCAGCGTCTATGCCTCCGACCCGGATGTGCTGGTCTTCGACGAGCCGTCCTCCAACCTGGACATGAGGTCCATCGAGGAGCTTGCGAAGCTCATGCGGACGGCGAAGGAGAAGGGGAAGACGATCCTCGTCGCCGAGCATCGCATCTGGTATCTGATGGACATCGTGGACCGCGTGATCTATCTGCAGGATGGGGCGGTCGTTTCGGACATGCCCATCGAGGATTTCAGGAAGCTTTCGGCAAAGAATGTGCACAGCAGGGGTCTGCGTTCCCGCGACCTTGCCGCCCTGCAGCCCGAGGCGACGGCGTGCCCGAGCGCTTCCGGCAACGTCCTCTCCCTCGAGAACCTGAGCGTCCGACTTGGCGGCGCAGAGGTGTTGAAAGGCATCTCGTTCCAGGCGAATGCCGGCGAGATCATCGCGATCGCGGGGGCGAACGGGGCAGGGAAGACGACGCTTGCACGGGCGATCTGCGGGCTTGCGAACGATGCTTCGGGAACCGTGCGATGGAACGGGCGCCCCTTGAGCCGTCGCGTGCGGCGCAAGAAGGCCTATATGGTCATGCAGGACGTCGGTCACCAGCTCTTCTCCGACAGCGTTATGGAGGAATGCCGCCTGGGCATCAAGGATCCCGATAGAGACGTCATCGAGTCGGCGCTTCGCAGGGTCGATCTGCTGGCGTGCAAGGATCGCCACCCTCTTTCCCTGTCGGGGGGACAGATGCAGCGGCTCGCCGTCGCGGTCAGCGAGGTCTGCGGGAAGGATCTGCTGGTTTTCGATGAGCCTACCAGCGGCCTGGATCTTCGAAGCATGGAGGAGGTCGGCGGGCTGGTGCGGGTTCTTGCGGACCAGGGAAAGATCCTTCTGGTCATCACCCATGACGTCGAATTCATGATGCGCATCTGCACCCGCATCCTCGTTCTCGAAGACGGATGCGTGGCCGCGGATCTTTCGGGCGGGAAACGAGGTCTGATCGTCGATCTGATGCGAGGTGGGAAGCGATGAGCAATGCAGGACAGAGTGCGGCGTCCATCCTGATGGGCTTCGCGCGGCCGTGCAAGGGGATGCTTGCGGAATCGGTCGCGCTGGCGGTGCTCGGGGCGTTGTGCGGCATGGTTCCGTACATCGCCGCGTCGCGAGGCATCATCATGGTCTGCCGCGGAGACTACGACTTCGGCGGATTCGCGCTGCTTGCGGGAATCGCGCTCGTCGGGTATCTGGGGCAGGTGTGGCTCGGCACGTTCTCTACGATGAGAAGCCACGAGGCCGCCTTCACGATTCTGGGGAACATCCGCACGGCGATCGCGGGAAAGCTCTCCCGCGTCCCTATGGGGACGATCCTCGACACGCCTTCGGGCACGTTCAAGACCATTGCGGTCGACACCGTCGAGAAGCTCGAGCTGCCGCTGGCCCACATGGTGCCGGAGCTGACCGCCAACACCCTGATCCCCGCCATGATGCTTGCGTACCTGTTCGTCCTCGATTGGAGGATAGCCCTGATATCCCTTGCGACCATCCCGGTCGGGATCTTCTGCTACATGGGAATGCTGAAGGACTACGAGCGCCGATACAAAAGGGTGCTGACGGCGGGGAAGCGCATGGATGCCGCGACGGTGGAGTACATCGGCGGCATCGAAGTGGTGAAGACCTTCAACCAGGGTGATCGTTCGTACAAGAAGTACGCGGACGCCGTGGCCGAGAACAGGGCGTCGAAGGAGACGTGGTTCAGGCAGACCAACGGCTACTACGTGGTGGGGCTTTCCATTCTGACGGCAACGCTCACGGGCGTCCTGCCGCTGGGAAGCTGGCTGTTCATGGACGGGAGCATAGGGGCGGGAACGTTCATCACCTGCATCGTCCTTGCGCTCGGCCTGGTGAAGCCCCTGATCCAGGCGCTTCAGTACACCGACAGCCTTGCCATGGTGGATTCCACCGTGAAGGAGGTCAGGGCCCTGCTCGACCTCCCCGAACTCTCAAGGCCGGACGAGGCGATCCCGCTGGTCGATGCGCACGTCTCCTTCGAAGACGTCACCTTCCGATACGAGGGCGCGCCTTCCGGCGATGGAGGAGGGGACGGCTCGGAGCGCAACGGCACGGAGGTGTTGCACGGCGTCTCCTTCGATTGCCCCAAGGGCGGCATGACCGCGATCGTCGGGCCTTCCGGCTCCGGCAAGTCCACGATCGCGCGACTGATCGCCTCGTTCTGGGAGGCGGAGCGCGGCTTCGTCCGCATCGGCGGCGTCGACGTGCGGAAGATGCCGCTGTCGCAGGTGATGGAGCTCGTTTCCTATGTGTCGCAGGACAACTTCCTGTTCCATCTTTCCGTTCGGGAGAACATCCGCATCGGCAAGCCGGATGCGACGGATGCGGAGGTCGAGGATGCGGCGCGAAAGGCGAGCTGCCATGATTTCATCCTCTCCCTTCCGAAGGGATACGACACGTTGGCGGGCGACGCAGGAAGCCACCTTTCCGGAGGCGAGCGCCAACGCATCGCGATCGCGCGAGCGATCCTGAAGAACAGCCCGATCGTCGTGCTCGATGAGGCGACCGCATTCACCGACCCGGAGAACGAGGCCGCGATACAGGCGTCCATAGCTAAGCTCGTGGTGGGAAAGACCTTGATCGTGATCGCCCATAGGCTCTCCACCATCGTCGATGCGGACAAGATCCTCGTGATCGATCGGGGCCGCGTCGCCGCCGAAGGGACGCATGAGGAGCTGGTCGCGGAAAGCCCGCTGTACGGGCAGCTCTGGAATGCTCACGTCGCGAGTCGCGATACCGCAGAGGAGGTGGCGTGATGATACGTCTGTTCCAAAGGCTGCTCGCGTTTGCGGGTAACCAGAAAGGCCGGATCATACGATCGTTCCTTGCATATCTCGTCAGCTCGTTTTTCGAGATGCTTCCCATCATGGCGATCCTCGTCGTGCTCTCGGGCGTCTTGGCGTCGCTTGACGGCAGCGGCATGCCCGCAGACACGATCTGGATCTCGCTCGGCATCATGCTGGTCTCGATCGTCGGCAGGATCGCGTTCGTAGGCCTTTCCGCGAACGCGAGGACGCTCGGCAGCTTCGCGTTCGGCGCCGAGAAGCGCATGGAGATCGGCGAGCGCCTGAAGAAGGCGCCGATGGGGTATTTCAACGAGAACAGGCTGGGCGACATCACGGCGGCTGTGACCACCACGCTGGGCGACCTCGAGCAGCAGTCCGTCGCGATCATGGAACACGTCGCCGGGGGATTCATCCATGCCGTCGTGATCGGCACCTGGCTTCTGGCCTACGAATGGCGCATCGGGCTTCTCTCCCTTGCAGGGCTTGCCGTGGCGCTCGTCGTGTACGCCTTCATCGGCAAGGTCGGCACGAAATACGCGCCTCGTAGACAAGCGGCTCAGGCGGGCCTGGTCACCTCCATGCTCGAATACGTGCAGGGCATGGGGGTCGTGAAGGCCTTCGGCCTGGCGGGCAGGTCCGAGAAGGCCGTGGACGCCGCGATCGGAGAGAGCAGGGATGCGAATACCGTCTTGGAAAAGGCGTTCTCGAAGATGACGGCGCTCTATCAGACCGTGTTCAAGTTCGCGCGCGCGGCGATTCTCGTCTTTGCTCCCTACCTCCTGATCGGAGGGGAGATCACGGCTGAGAAGTGCCTTCTTCTGCTCGTGGCGAGCTTCATGATCTATGCCACCGTCGAAGTGGCGGGCAGCATGTCGTCCGTCGCCCGCGCGGTCGAGGCATCGCTTGACAGGTTGGATGTCGTGACCCATATGCCGTCTTTGGACGAGGGCGGCGCGGATTTGGATCCCGATACGTTCACCATCGAGGTCAAGGACGTTTCCTTCGGATACGACCGCACGGAGATCCTGCATCATATCGACCTGACCGTGCCGGAGAGAAGCACCTGCGCCATTGTTGGCCCGTCAGGTTCCGGCAAGACGACCCTGTGCTCCTTGATCGCCCGTTTCTGGGATGTGGATGCGGGGCAGATCCTGGTGGGCGGCAGGGATGTGCGGGAGTATACGAGCGACAGCCTCCTGAAGAACTTCGCCATCGTCTTCCAGAACGTCTATCTGTTCGAGGACACCATCGCGAACAACATCTGCTTCGGACGGCCGGAGGCGACCGAGGAGGAGATGGTCGCCGCCGCGAAGAAGGCCTGCTGCCATGACTTCATCAGGGCGCTTCCCGACGGCTACCAGACGCATATCGGCGAAGGGGGGTCGAGCCTTTCAGGCGGCGAGCGCCAGCGCATCTCCATCGCGCGCGCCATCCTGAAGGATGCTCCCATCGTCATCCTGGACGAGGCGACGGCAAGCGTCGACCCGGAAAACGAGCAGGAGCTCCAGAAGGCGATCGCCGAGCTGACCAAGGACAAGACGATACTCATGATCGCGCATCGCCTGGCTACGGTGCGCATGGCGGACCAGATCGTCGTGCTCGACGGCGGCAGCATCGTGCAGCGGGGCACGCACGACGAGCTGATGGCGCAGGAAGGGATGTACCGGCGATTCGTCGGCATGAGGAGCCGGGCCATCGGCTGGCGCCTCGCGAAAGGGGAAGCGTGAGGACAAGGATACAAGCCGGTGTCATCCGGGTGACGCCAGGTGAGCTGAGGGCTCTCGTTGCCGAGGGGTGACGGGGGCAGGAAGGGCGGCTTCCGCGATGACCAGTGCGCCGGCGTCCAGCCCGTCGAGCTGCCCGCCGCGCAGGCGGAGGCGGCGATCGCGCGGCTGGAGCCGACTCCGACGAAGCGGGGGTCCGAGAAGTTCGGCCTCGGGAGGTGGGCATGATGGCAACCGATGCCGCCGCCCCCGCCGCGCCCGGGCGCGCCCTCCCCTACCTTGCCGAGAAGCACCACGACCGGGTCATCGGGACGATGCCCGGGCTCAGCAGGCCGCCGCAGAAGGCCCCGAAGACCCTCGGCGGCTTCGACTCCGGCCGCATCCGCGGCCGCGACGCGGCGGCGCTCAGGAGGCTGCCCTCGCTGTCGGGCCTCCCCGCAAGGGACTCCCCCAGCCTCCTTCGCGCGACTGCAGCGTCAGCCAGCCTGCCGACCTCCACGAGGGCCACGGCCCACCTCTGCATGAGGACCGCCTCGACCCGGGTGTAGCCGCACCGCGGCATCCGGATGCCCAGGCCGAGCTCGTCACCCCTCGCCGCCCACGCGCACGCCCAGGCCGTCTATGACCTGCCGGAGGGTGAAGTCCGAGGGGTCCACGCCGGCGGCGGAGAACAGGGCCCGCACGTCCATGCCCTCGTAGCACCAGACGTAGCAGGTCCCCCCTTCGCAGGGCACCTCCCGCACCCACGTGGGGGAGGCGCCCCCGACGGTCAGGTCGCGCACGGCCGGGTCGACGGACACGCCGAACGCGACGGGGCGACCCGACGTGAGGCAGGCCGCGAGGGCGTCGGCGACGACCTCGGCCGTGGTGTAGTCGTACAGGGGCTCGAGCGGGCCCGACCTCTCGCCGGGCCTCGCCACGCTCGCGCCCCAGAGGCCAGTGGCGGCGTAGCGCCCGCCCACGCGGGCGTACGTGACCATGCGGACCGCCGGGCACTTGGGCGACCCCGAGGGCTGGACCACGAGCGCCTCGCCCGCGTCGGGGAAGTCCTCGACCACCTCGACGTCCGGGTCGCCCTCCGCGTAGGCGGAGGCCGCCTCGCCTATCGTGTCGCGCCACCCCGCGTCGTCCGGCACGACCGTGGCGTCCCCGAGCGCCGCATCGGACCTCTCCCCCACGGACTGGGGCAGGTCGGCCGGGGAGGACGGGACGAAGGCGCAGGAGTACACGCATCCGCCCACTACCAGGGCGGGGATGGTGACGGCGACGATGGCCGCGATGGCGAGGGCGGCGCGCAGCCGACCCTTCCGAGGGGGCCTGGCCGCCCGGGGGGAGGCGCCTGACGGAGGGGGCGCTACCATCTCACGACCCCGAGGGCCACGAGGACGTTGAGGACGATCGTGGCGGCCACCAGCGCCAGGATGACGACGAGAAACACCTTACCGAACGTCGCGAGCACGTGCCGCAGGCCACGGGGGTGGCCCGCGAGCGCCTCGGCGGCATCGGCGTCGAGGGCGGCGGGATGCGGATCGACCGCAGGGTCCTGCACGAGCGAGGCATATAGTCCAGTGCCGGACGGGGCCTCCCCCGAGGAGAGCCGCCGGAGAGCCTCGGCAGCCAGCGCGCCGGCGCGGACGGACGGCGCAGCCATCGACGCACCGGCGAGCAGGAGCAGCTCTGCCTCCCGGTCGCCCGCGAGGGAGGCCTCCCGGGCGAGGGCGAGCCTCGCCTCGGAGGCGAGCCTGCGTCCCATGGTGCCACGGGCCTCGAGGTCCCTGACTTCCCTCTCGGAGAAGCCCGGCCCTCCGGAGGCGCGCCCCGGCGCGAAGAGCGCGAGGGCCGTGTCGATGGACACGGTTCCCACCGTCTCGAGAGCGCGCCAGGCGCGACCCGGTTCGGAGTGGGCGAGCGCGTCGCGGAACAGTTCCGCGTACGCCGCGGCGGCCTCCCCGTCACCGAGCCTGGCGGAGACGTCGGCGAGAAGCATGCACAGCGAGGCGCCATAGGGGGACCTGCCCGTGCGGCGTCTCCTCGCGAGCGACTCCTCCAGCCTCCTGCGGGCGGCCGCAGCGTCGGCGGCCCTGCCGACCTCCACCAGGGCCACGGCCCACCTCTGCACGAGGACCGCCTCTATCCGGGTGTAGCCCCGTTTCGGCACCGGATCGGCCAGGCCGAGCTCGTCGCCCCTCGCCGCCAGCGCCGCCGGGTCGCAGGAGACATCGAGCAGCCTCTCGGCGGAACCGACGAGGGAGACATAGCGGAACGCCATGACCAGGAGTGCGGCCACGCAGATCGCAAAGGGAACCCATATCAGCACGTAGCCGAGCGGCGAGTGGTTGACGGCCGCATCCAGCCCAGGGCAGACGGCGCTGACGGCAATGAGGGTGACCACGTAGGCGAGGAAGAGCGCCCCAGGCACCCGACCCCACCGACGGCATGACACAAGCACGCTTACCTTCGTCACTCAGAACACCTCCAGAAGGAGCCTGTCGCCCCTGGTCAGCCGCATGTACTGGAAAAGGACGGAATCATGGCGAAGATGAGACCACCAGCACCAGCACCAGCGAGCCCACCAGCACCAGCAGCGATTAATGCCTCTACTATCTCTCCACCAAAAACCGAGATCACGACTATGGCAGCCGCAAGTGCCGTGTTGACGTGTGCGTCTGTTTGATCATGCGTTACAACGCCATTGTCATCAGTCGTGTTGTGAGACAATCGAACGCCGCTTTGGGGGATACCCGCCGAGACACCAAGTCCCCAGTTGTTATCAGACTTCCCGCCTTGAGCGTCGAGGTCGAGAGACAGACCATACTGACCCATCCCGAGCTTGGCACTTATGCCAACCGTATACCCGCCGTAGTTTCCTCCCCCCAGAGACACCGTCAAGCCGTTGTTCCAGCCTATGCTGACGACCCCCGGTATCCTTATGCCGCCTCCAGTGACCTTACCGTCGGTGATGTTCGTGTAGAGCCACCTGTCGCCCCCGGTGGAGACGGTCTTCGTCTGCGATGGCGTGATGCCCCACCAGCTACCCATGCAGCTTCCAGGTATGGTGGTCGTGGTGACCGAAGTCGCCGCGTGGTCATTCCACCACTTGCCCACGTCGTTTGCCCGGTCGCCGATCCACTTGCCCACGTCAGGCCAGCCGCCGTCGACGTCCACGAGGTTCACGGGGTCGCCGAAGCAGCACGCCCAGCGGTTGAGGGTGCGGGGCGAGGTCGCGTGGCCCCGCCTCGGGTCGGGCGCGAGCGACATAGAGTCGGCCACCGACAACACCTTCTGGTCCGCCTGGATCCTCGCTATGTCAGCGCATCTGCAGGCTATCCAATCATCTCCTTCTGACGACGTTGGCGAAAGGCGATGGGCCGTTGGCCCTCTGGGAACGCCGGGGATGCCCGTCGCCGCTCACTCCCAGACACTGGGCTCACCCGTCTCCACGGGCCCGGCGCGCCGCGCGCGCCCCCTGGCGTCCGCGAGGGCCCCCTCGAGGCGCGACTCCTCGCGGGCCTGGCCGGCCTCCAGGGCGTCGTACGCCGCCCCCGCTTCGTCGGCCGCCGCGGCGAGCATGCCGAGCGACTCCTCCACGCGGCGGTTGCCGGGGTTGAGGGAGAGGTACTCGAGCATCCCGGCACGGCGCGACGCGACCTCCCCCTCGGCCCGCAGCCGGGCCGCACGGGCGCGCAGGCGCGCCTCGGCGAGGTCGTCCATCAGACGCTCGACCTCGCGCACGCCCGGCCTATCGGCGTCGCCACAGCAGCCCGCACTCATTCGCGCCTCCCCCCGACGAGGCCCCAGCTCGCCGCCGACGAGGCATCGGCGGCGCCCAGAGCCGCGTCGGCCTCCGCTATGGCCCCCGAGAGGTCGCTCACCAGCCCCCTCCACGCGCTCAGGCCCGCCGCTATGCCCGCGGAGGCGTCGTCGTGCGGGCCCGCCCCCTGCGCGTCGCTCGTCCCCGAGATGGCCCTGCTCCTGTACGTGCAGTAGCCGTCGAGGCCCTTGCGCATCTCCCACGCCTCCTGGCTCGCCGCGGCGCTCAGGCTCCTGATCCTCCCTCCCCCGACTCCTCCGGGGTCCCCGCTGGGCGCGCTCGTCGTCGATGACATCAGTGACAGCTCCTCTCGTGCCTGCGTCTCCCACTCCGTGCGGCGGCCTCGCGGCCGCCCGTCACTCCCCCCGCGCCCACCTCTCGCCGCGCTCGCGCGCCCAGCGGACCGACGGGACGGAGCACGCTATTTCGGCCTCGGTCTCCCCGGCCTCCAGCCTGCGCGCCCACTCGCCGGACTCCCTGAGCCCGCGCAGGGACGCCGACACGACCGAGGGGTCAGCCCCGTCGAGGACGCCCAGGTCGAGCTCCCTCCTGGTCTCCCCGGGCAGGCGCGGCCCGACGGAGACCCTCACCCTCGTGGACGAGGAGAATATCCCGCTCTCGCTCGTGTAGGCGACGCCGGGGACGGAGGGGGCGGGGTCGTGGCGCTGGCCGCCGGGGCGCTCCCACGAGGCGACCCTATCGCGCCCCCAGCCGGAGGCGGCGAGCACCTCCACGGGAAGCGACAGGAGCGACAGGACGACCGCCGCGAGGACGAGCGCCGCCTCGGCGGTGCCCTGCGCACGCACGAGCCCCGACAATATCCACGCGACCACCGCCACCGAGACCGCCCTGCCCAGCGCCCTGCGCAGGGACGCCCTTGTACGTCTATCCACGATGCCCTCCCAAGCACACGGATTCCAACACCGACCGCACGGCGCGGGCGGCGGAGCCGCCGGAGCCGGCCTCCACCCTGCCGAAGAGGACCAGGAGCCCCCCGGGGACCGGGGCCACCTGCGCCATGCCGCGGGCACCGCCTGGCAGCGAGCACCCGGCGGAGACGCCCGACATGCCGTCGGCGTCCGGGCCAAGCGCGCGCTCCCACCCGACCCCGTCGGCCTGCGAGCCGATGGCCGCCTCGAGGCAGGCGAGGAGCTCGGGCGGCGTCACGCGGGCCGTCGAGAGGGAGGCCGCCACCGACCAGCCCTCCCCCGACACGACCACGCCCTCGCCGGCGCCGGCCGGCAGCGGGCGCGCGGTCGCGCCGTCCGGGACCGCGAGCCCCGCGCCGCCGAGCCCGACCGTCCCGCTCACGATCCCTCCTCCTCCCCGACCCAGGTGGAACCCATGCTCCAGCCCAGGTACGAATCCTGGTCGAAGTGGCCCATCACCTCGCCGGTGGTCCCGTCCACGAGGTCGACGGAGAGCGAGAAGCCCTCGCCGCCGGTGGCCTCGACCTGCAGGTCGGCCGCCCCGGGGAACGCGCGGGAGATACCGTAGGCGAGGTCCTGCCTGTTCGCCCCCTCGCCGACTGTGAGCGTGACCGAGCGGAAGTCGCCCGACACCTCCAGGGCGATGCCCCTCCCGGCGAGCCACTCCCTGGCCGAGTCCAGCTCCCCGGAGACCCTGCGGACGTTCTCCTCCGACTGCGCCTGCGTCTGCCAGATGTCCACCGTGCCGTCCCCGTTGGCGTACGCGGCCTCGCAGACCCTGGGCGAGCCCTCGAGGAGGTCGCGGGCGTAGGCCTGGGCGCTGGCGACGCTGCCGCCCGTGAGCACCCCGGGGAGCCTCACCTGCCTCGTGCCCTCCGGCGCCACGCGTTCCGGCTCGGGGACGATGCCGGATCCGCCGTCGCCTCCGGGCGACGTCCCGCCGCCCTGCCCGGCGGCCTGGCCCTGCTCCTGCCCCTGCTCCCGGCCGCCCGTCCCGGCCGGGGCCAGGGCGAGCCACGCCCCCGCCGCCACGGCGGCGGCGAGCAGCGCGGCCAGCGCGAGCGGCCCGTGCCTCCCCATGAGGTCCCTCATCTTGACCCTCCCTGTCCTGGCGTCCCGTCGTACTTGTGACCCCCTTGCCCTGGCGTCCCGTCGCGCGCCCCCGGCTAGGGGGCGAGGGCCCCCGCGAGCGCGCCGGGCGGCCCGGCGAGCGCGAAGCCCGCCAGGGCCTTCAGCGCCTTGTAGGCCACGACGCCCACGACGACGGTGCCTCCCACTACCACCGCGCCCTCACCGACCTCCTGGGCGTCGGGCAGCCGCACCGCGTTCGTGTGCGTGGACGGCGCGGGGGACGTCGAGGCGGACGGCATGAGCACGCCGTCGAGCCGCACGCCCGTAACAGGGTCCTTTACGCCCCACTCCAGCGTCTCCGTGTCCGTCACGGAGGCAGAGGCCGCCCCGACGTCCTTTGAGACCGTGGCCGTTGCCCTTACCGCGCTGTAGCCACCTACCGGCTGCCACGCAAGAAGCACCTGGGACTCTCCTTCTATCCCATCGCCCGCAGGACCCTTAATCCCAACTCCCGCCCACGTTTTCTTACCATCACTAACAAGAACGGGTCCAACTGAATCATCTCCAGTCAAATCAAACGTAAGCGACCCGGGCACCAGCCTCCCATGGGAGTCCTTCCGGACCTCGGTCGAGAGCGGGGCGTCCCCGCTGCGGAGCGCGGCGTACCCCACGCCCATCGACGAGAGAGCCCTCCTGCGGCGCTCGACCTCGCCCTCCAGCATGTCAAGGAGGCGCGCGACCTTCTCGTCCTCGCCCGATAGGGCCACGTCGCCCACCTGGGGCAGGGGCGAGAGCAGGCCGAGCAGCTCGGAGCCCAGGTCGATCGCGTAGATGCCGAGCTCGTCGGCGCCGTGGTCGCACGCGAGGGAGTAGACGACGGTGCCGAGGAACCCCTCCGCCCCCGACCCCACGGCCCCGTAGACCACGGCGTTGCCCTCCCTCGAGAGCGGAAGCGTCAGCGGGCGCTTCCCCTGGCGGGCCGGTCGACGGCGCGCTCACTCGGCGCTACGCGCGGGCACGAGCCCGTCGTCGCCCGGGCGCCCGAGGTCCTTGAACGCGGGCGCCAGGGCCCAGGAGCCGGAGGCGTCCACGAGGCCCCAGAGGCCGCCCTCCGGGTCGCGGGCGAGCGCGAGGCCGGGCGCGAGGTCGGCCAGCCAGGAGTAGGAGGGGGCCACCGCCCACTCCCCCGTCGAGGCGTCGGCCGCGCCCCAGAGGCCGCCCTCGGGGTCGGCGACGGAGACCAGGCCGGGGCCGAGGCCGCCCAGGGGAATGGGGTAGCGGTCGTCGCCGCCAACGTCCCACCGGGGCTCCACCACCCACGAGCCGTCCCCCGGCGAGGCGGTCCCCCACAGGCCGCTCTCGGGGTCACGGGCGAGCATCGGGCCCGCGGAGGGGGGGGGCGGGGAAGGACACGCGGGCCGACCACCGCGGGGAGACCTCCCAGCCGGAAAGGTCGCCGGAGAGGGTGCCCCACAGGCCGCTCTCGGGGTCCTCGGCGAGCCAGAGGTCGGCGTCGGCGAGGCGGTCCACGCCGCCGTAGGCCGCCGGGACCGCCACCGAGCCGTCCTGCGCGAGCGCGCCCCAGAGCCCGCCCTCCTCGAAGCCCGCGAAGAGGCCGCCGTGGCCCGCGACGAAGCGCTCCATGCCGTCGTAGCGGGGCCCCACGACCCAGGAGCCCGAGGCGTCGGCGACGCCCCAGCTCCCCTTGAAGTGGCCGGAGGATGCGGAGGCCACCAGGAGGCCCGCCTCGTTCGGCTCGTCGTAGAGGCGGTCCATGACCTCGCCCCTGAAGCTCGGGGCCATGAGCCACGAGCCGTCCAGGGAGAGCGCGCCCCAGCCGCCCTCCGACGCGCGGGCGAAGGCGTAGGGCTCGCCGAACAGGGCGTCGGCCGGGCGGAAGGGGCACGCGTCCTCGAACGTCTCCTCCCCCGCGGGGGCGAGCCTGCGTCCGTCCGTGCCGTAGTAGGCGAGGGCCTTCGAGTGGCCCTCCCAGTCCGCGTCGACCGCGAAGGCGCCCTGGGAGAGGGCGCAACCGTAGTCGCCGGCGATGGGGTCGAACGCCATCTCGCCGTCCCGCCCGAGCAGCCCCACGAGGGGCGGGTCGGCCTCGGTGGCGCCGGCCGGGTCGCCGTGCTGGACCAGCGAGAGGCCGCCCACGGACCCCCTTGCCTTGTGCCAGCGCGGGGGCCGGGCCCACGCGCCGGACATGTCCGCGAAGCCCCAGAGCCCCTCGGTGGATTCCGGCTCCCCCTCCCAGGGGTGCCCCCGGCCCCCCTGCGGCCCGCAGCCGGAGAGGACCGCCGCGCCGGCCAGGGCCGCCGCCCCCAGGAGCTGCCTCCTCGTCAGTGCGCGCATGCCTGCCTCCCTACTCCTTGCGCTCCGTGATCGTGCAGCCGGAGCTGTATGCCTCGTATCTCGTCGTCGATTCGCCCACCGAGACCGAGTTTCCATCTCGATCCCAGACCAACGACTTATCGGGCAGCTCGTCGTCGAGCCACTCCATGAACCCGTCGGGGGCACCGCTAGTATGGCACCTCGCCGATCATGGCGCACCACTCAGCGCCGTCGGGCGCAGCCGCGGCGGCCCCGACCGTCCAGTGGGTGGGGCCCAACGGGGGCACTACCATCTCACGACCCCGAGGGCCACGAGGACGTTGAGGGCGATCGTGGCTGCCGCCAGTGCCAGGATGACGACGAGAAACGCCTTCCCGAACGCCGCTAGGGCGCGACGCAGGCCCCAGGGCCTGCCCGTGAGCGCGCCGGCGCCGAGGACGGCGGGGTGCGGGTCGACCGCAGGGGTCTTCGCGAGAGAGGCGCAGAGCTCGACCGTAGGTGCCTCCGCCCCCGAGGAAAGCAGCGGGAGGCCCTCGGCGGCAATCGCCCCGGCTCGGACGGACGGCGCGGCCATCGACGTACCGGCGAGCAGGAGCAGCCCCTCCTCACGATCGCCCTCGAGCGTGCGCCGGGCGCGACCCGGCACGAAGCGGGTGAGCGCGTCGCTGAACAGCGCCGCGTACGCCACCGCGGCCTCCCCGTCGCCGAGCCTGGCGGAGACGTCGGCCAAGAGCATGCACAGCGATGCACCGTAGGGGGACCTGCCCGGGCGGCGCCTCCCCGCAAGGGACTCCCCCAGCCTCCTTCGCGCGACTGCAGCGTCAGCCAGCCTGCCGACCTCCACGAGGGCCACGGCCCACCTCTGCATGAGGACCGCCTCGACCCGGGTGTAGCCGCACCGCGGCATCCGGATGCCCAGGCCGAGCTCGTCACCCCTCGCCGCCCACGCGCACGCCCAGGCCGTCTATGACCTGCCGGAGGGTGAAGTCCGAGGGGTCCACGCCGGCGGCGGAGAACAGGGCCCGCACGTCCATGCCCTCGTAGCACCAGACGTAGCAGGTCCCCCCTTCGCAGGGCACCTCCCGCACCCACGTGGGGGAGGCGCCCCCGACGGTCAGGTCGCGCACGGCCGGGTCGACGGACACGCCGAACGCGACGGGGCGACCCGACGTGAGGCAGGCCGCGAGGGCGTCGGCGACGACCTCGGCCGTGGTGTAGTCGTACAGGGGCTCGAGCGGGCCCGACCTCTCGCCGGGCCTCGCCACGCTCGCGCCCCAGAGGCCAGTGGCGGCGTAGCGCCCGCCCACGCGGGCGTACGTGACCATGCGGACCGCCGGGCACTTGGGCGACCCCGAGGGCTGGACCACGAGCGCCTCGCCCGCGTCGGGGAAGTCCTCGACCACCTCGACGTCCGGGTCGCCCTCCGCGTAGGCGGAGGCCGCCTCGCCTATCGTGTCGCGCCACCCCGCGTCGTCCGGCACGACCGTGGCGTCCCCGAGCGCCGCATCGGACCTCTCCCCCACGGACTGGGGCAGGTCGGCCGGGGAGGACGGGACGAAGGCGCAGGAGTACACGCATCCGCCCACTACCAGGGCGGGGATGGTGACGGCGACGATGGCCGCGATGGCGAGGGCGGCGCGCAGCCGACGCCGCGGGCCCCTCGCGGCCCCCTGCCTCGTTCCGCCGCCCATCTGCATACGTCCCCCCATGGGACCCTCCTCTCAGGTACGGCGCACATGACACAGAGGATGCGTCCTGAGGCCGTCTGGCATTCCAACACAATGGCAGAGCACAGCCTAGCCCGCGCATGCGGCAGCGAAGGCCGGCGCCGACAGAAGCTGCCGTAGGATGTAGACCCAGCCGGCTGCCGCAGGAGCCTCGTCGACCCCCTCGACGCCCACTGCATTGTCGGCAACCGCCGCAATGACCACGACCGTCATGCCAGCCAGAGCGGCCGCGTAGCCGATCTGCGGCCAGCTGAAACCCTCGCCGACACTGGTCCGTGTCCCAATCGTAGTTCCTACGATATTCGGGAGTTTTGAGGAAACCGAGCACTTCACCCCTACGCCGGAGTGGGAAACCTCCCCTCCAAATGAAGACGTAGGTCCATCGCCACTCGTATAGTTAGTGGAACCTGAAATGCCCCATTTCTCTCCCCAACGAAGAGACACCGATGTAGACAGCTTTATCTTCGTTCCAGGTATGGAGATTGACGGCGTGTTCAGGCTAATGCCAGTGGTGGAACCAGAGGCGTCCTGCTGCATCACGATCAGACCGCCACCAGTATGCTGGTAGATTTCCGTACTCCCCTTGACGCCGTTGGCCTCAACGCTCTGCGTGCTCCGGGTCCTATCAACTCCATACACCTGCTTGTCCCAGAACTCCCGCGCGTCGTTTGCCCGGTCGCTGACCCAGCCGCCCACGTCCGGCCAGCCGCCGTCGACGTCCACGAGGTTCACGGGGTCGCCGAAGCAGCACGCCCAGCGGTTGAGGGTGCGGGGCGAGGTCGCGTGGCCCCGCCTCGGGTCGGGCGAGCAGAACCTCCGCGCGGAGGGGTCGTAGTCGCGCAGCCGCGCGTGGAGCAGGCCCGTCGCGGGGTCGGGCGCGTAGCCCGCGTAGCCGAACGCGAGGCCGTCCCAGCTTCCCCGCCCGAAGGGGTCCTCCAGGAGCGTCCTGGCGAGGTCCGACGTGGTCGCCAGCGGCGTGCCGTTGGCGTCGCTCACGAGGCAGGTGCCGCTCGACCACAGGGGCATCGCCCCGTCCGCGAGGGCGGGCCGCAGGTCGCCCCCGCGCCCCCAGGCCAGGGTGTTGCGCGTCTCGCGGAGCGGGTCTACCGCCCAGCGGAGGCTGCCGTCGGGCCCCTCCTGGGAGACGCGGTTGCCGAGCGCGTCGTAGCCGTAGGTGGTGGCGCCGCGCTCGCCCGTGGACGAGACGAGCCTGTCGGCCGCGTCCCAGGAGAGCTCGAGGACGGGCGCGCCCTCGCCGTCGGTCACGCGCGAGAGGCGCGAGCGCGCGTCCCACTCGTAACGCCTGGAGCCCTCCGGGCCCTCGGAGCCCGCCATCCTGCCGGCCGCGTCGTAGGTGTAGGCGGTGGTGCCGCGCGGCGTGCTCGCGCGGAGCACGTTGCCCAGGGCGTCGTATTCCCAGGCGTCCCGCTCCCTGCCGTCCTCCGACACGGAGAGGAGCCTGCCAGCCCCGTCGTACGAGTAGGCGAACTCACTCGTCGCTCCGTCGCGGGTGACCGTGCGCGCAACCCTCCTGCCGAGGCGGTCGTAGGCGTAGCCCTCGGACAGGGCGTCGTGCCCGTCGGCATCCCTCGCCACGAGCGAGGCCAGCCTGCCCCGCCCGTCGTAGGCGTAGGAGACGCTCGTGCCGTCCGAGAACTCCCTGCGCGCGACCCTCCCGGCGTCATCGTAGGCGTAGCGGACGCCCATGTCGCCCTGCGTGATGGCCGAGACCCTGTCGGCCCCGTCGTAGGCATAGGTGACCTTGGGAGCCTCGGAGTGGGCCACCGAGAGCAGCCTCCCCGCCCCATCGTACTCGTAGTCGACGGTCATACCGTCGCCCATGTCGGCGCGGACGGGGCGCCCCAGCCCGTCGAAGCTGACCGCCACCGACGCGCCGCCGTCACGCACCGTGGCGTGCCGCAAGTCGCGGGAGAGCGAGCCCTCCCAGACGGTCCCGTCCGGCCTGGCGACGCGCACGCTCCGGCCGTCCGCGCCCACCTGCGACGTGGTGGTGCCCAGGGCATCCTCGTGCGAGCGCAGGCTCCCGTCCCGAGCCCACCTGAAGGACTCCGTCCCGAGGGGTCCCTCGATGCGGCTCAACCGGCCGCCCTTGGTGTACGTGTAACGCTCCTCGAGGAGGGTGGGCCCTCCCTCTCCCTCCGAGACGGAGACGGCGCTCGCGCGCCCCGCGGCGTCACGCGAGACGGAGGCGCTCACGCCGTCGGCCGCCACGCGCACGATCCTGCCCGCCCAGTCGCACTCGAAGGATGCCCTCTCGCCCACGGCGTTGGTGGTGGAGACGACGTTGCCGCTGGCGTTCCGCCTGGCCTCGAGCAGGAGCCCCTCCCCGTCGAAGGAGGCGGTGACCCTCCCGAGCGCATCGCGCGCCACGCTGACGTCGCCCGCGCGGTTGTCGGAGACGGACCTCACCCTCCCGTCGAAGCCATACTTGATCGACTGGGACGTCCCCAGACAGTCCGAGACCCCGACGACCCTGCCCGCCCCGTCGTAGTCCCACGCGACCCACCCGCCCTTCGCGTCGGTGGCGCGGCGCAGGCGCCCCTCCTCGTCGTACTCGCACGCCAGCGTGCGGCCGTGGGAGTCCTCGGAGAACGTCATGCGCCCCGCCTCGTCGTAGGCGGCGCTCATCCACTGCCCGTCGTCGAGCTCCGCCCTGACGACGCGCCCGGCCTCGTCCCGCTCGACGCTCAGCCGATGCTCCCCCTCGGTCACACGAGCGAGGTCGCCACGGGCGTCATAGGCATAGGTCCGCGGAGCTTCGCCCTCGGCCTGCTCGGACGTGAGCCTGCCCTCCGCGTCCCAGCCATAGCGAACCGTCCCGGATGGCGTAACGACGCGGGTGGGCCTCCCGAGGGGGTCGCGCTCGACCCTCGTCTCCCCCTCGCCGGGCGTCTGGAGCGATATGGGCTCGCGCGAGGCGTTGAGGGCGATGGACGTCCGGGTGCCGTCCGGGTTGGCCACGGAGAAGCCGCTCCCGTCCTTCTCCCAGGTGACCGCGAACGCGTTGCCCTCGCCATCCGTCACGGAGGTGGGGAGCCCGTCCTCATACGCGACCGAGAGGAGGCGCCTGCCGGCGACCGTCACCCCGCTGACCCTGCGGCCGTCCCTCTCGATGTCCACGCCGGCTCCGCTCGGGAGCTCCATCCTGCTCACGTCGCCCGCGGCGTCGTAGCCCCAGCGCGTGCGGGCACCCGCGCCGTCCAGGCGCCCCTCCCAGAGGTTCCGCTCCGTGTAGGCGTAGCGCTCGGAGACGGCACCCCTCCTGACCTCCGTGGTCCTGCCCTGCTCGTCCTGAACGAACGCCTCGCGCCCGGAGCGTGCCGACTCGTGCGTCGTGCTGCCGGTGGTGTACGAGAAGACGTCCTCGCCCTCCCCCGCCATCTGCTGGCGCACGACGCGGCCGTGGGCGTCGTAGGACTGCTTGAGCCTCCACCTGCCCGCCGGGTCAACGACGCCGCACAGGCGACCCTTCCCGTCGTAGGCGTAACCCCAAGTGGCGCCATCCGGTCTGGTGACGGACGCCAGGAGGTCGCCCTCGTAGGCATAGCTCACCTCGCGGCCGATATGGTCGCGGACGAGCACGACGTGCGTACCGGCGCAGGTAATGTCAGCATGCCTGCTACCACCGCCGGTCTCGAGGCGGACGGGACGCCCGGCCCCGTCGCGCCGCACGATGGCGGTGACGCCCAAAAGGTCGCGCACCTCGGCGAGTCTGCCGGTCCCGTCGAAGACCCGGCTCGTGCCGTCCGGGCGCTCGAGGACGTAGGAGTCCTCCTCCCTCGTGATGGTCTCCTCCACCTCGTCGACCGTCTTCCACACGTCGCCGTCACCGGAGGGCGCGAAGGCGCGCCGCCTGCCGTCCGGACGCAGGTGGGTGACGAGGGCACCATCGAACGCCAGGCACTCGTCGAGCGTGCTCGACCAGCCGAGGCCGAAGAGGCCGACCTCGGGGGAGTCCGAGTTGTACATCCTTTCCACCGAGGCGCCCGGCGCCCCACCCAACCTGAGGTCGAGCTCCGGGTAGATGAAGTTGCCCGTAACCATGTTGACGGGGTCGCCGCCGTAGGCGCAGCTGCTGGTGGCGAGGCCGCGCATGGCTGCTGCCGCCCCCGTGGCTCTGGCATAGTTCGCGACGGCCTTGGCCATGGCGTTCTCCCTCATCGCCAGCTCGTTCGGGTCGAGCTTGGACATGCCTGCGGTGATCTTGTCCACGAGGGAGGACACGCCGCTGAGGTAGACGTCCCAGTCCCCCGAGAACGTCTCGAGCTTTCCCTTGGCGTCCTTGACCGCGGCCTCCGCGGCGTCGTCCACGCTGAGGGAGCAGGTCCTGAGCTGAGAGAGGATGCCGCGTATGTCCGCGATCGCTGGCTCCACCCTGCCCAGCGCCTCCCCAAGGGTCGTCACGTCGCCCCTCACGCCGCCGGCGGCACCGTCGTCAAGCACGAGCCTGGCGCCGCCGGAGTCCCCCGAGCCACCCAGGGAGGCGGGGAGCGCCTCGGCCTTGCCGCGCAGCGCCCTGGCGCCCTGCGCGACGTCGTCAAGCAGGTCCCCCACCGAGGAGATGTCGTCGGCCACGCCCTGCTCGACTTGGTTGGCGACGATGTCGATGCGGTGTGTCCACTCATCGGCAGCGGTGCCCTCCCAGGCACCCTTGAGCTCTCCGCTCGCGCTGGTCAGCCTGTCCTTCTGGCTGGCGACCCCCCGGGCGACGCTGTGGTACCTGCTCGCGGCGCTCTCGCACTCGCCTATGGTCAACCTGATGCCCATGCACGCCTCCTCGCACTTCGTGGTGACCGTCTCCTGGGCTAGCCCCTACCCCACCGGTATGAGCCGCCCGCCTCCGTCCGAGCCGAGCGGCTACTCGGACTTCATGGAGCTCGCCGCCTTGTCGTCCGCCTCCCTGTACGTCTCGTTCGACTTTGCGATCGACCCCGACTCCGCCCGGAGAATCCGCGCGGCCGCCCGTGTGAACCGCACGAGCGTGTCCGAGGCGGTCGAGAAGGAACTCCGGCCGTCCCCCTCCCAGGCGCCGAGCAGCGCGCTCGAGGCGTCGCTCAGAGACCCGGCCTGGCCGTCCATGCCATCCGCCAGCGTGCCCAACTTGTGCGAGGCCGCGCTCAGGGCCCCGTGGTCGACCACTATCGTCTTTCCCGCCATATCAAATCCTCCGCTTTCTCGGCTGTTGGAACGCAGGGCGACCGGCTAACCGCCGTTCCCTTCCTGCTTCCTCTGCCTCTCCTCCGCTGCCTTCCTGTCCTGTTCGGCGTGGTAGGCCCTGTCCTCCTCCTGGTACGCCTTGAGCGTGGCCTGCAGGTCCGCCCGCTTGGCGCGGACGTCGGACGCGATCTTGCCCCGTGCGTCGCGCACGCCCTTCGAGTAGATGTCGCTCGAGACGCCCGCCATGGAGACCTCCACGGCCGTGCCGACCGCGCTCGCAAGGCTCCTCGTCGCCTCCTCTACGCCCGAGGCGGCGGTGTCGAGGGCGGCAAGCCTCCCCTCGGCCTGCGCGAGTGTGTTGAGGTCCACATTGACGTTCCCGATGTCAGCGCATCTGCATGCCATGTCGTCCGTCCTTCCCTTGTCGTGCCGCCTACTGGCACCTTGCTGCCCCGCCTTCCCGAGGCACTGCCCCCCGTGCGCATCCCCGCTAGGGGCCCCACTCGCCGTCGGGGGCCACCGCGAACTTTGTCGGCCTCGCCTGGGCGTCGCGCACGTAGAAGCCCCCGCCCTCGCCCAGGCCGTTCCTCAGCTGGGAGGCGGGCGTGGCCACCTGGAGCGCGTAGGCGTTCGCCAGCCCCGGGCCGACCCAGACGACGCCGCTGCGGAACATCAGCCTCTGGCCCCACTGGCTCGACTGCAGGGCGGTGAGGTCGGAGGCGGACGCCGACGCGAGCAGCAGCGTGCCGTCGTGCCCGCCGTCGCACACGATGGCGGCCAGCTGCGCCCCATCCGGGCCCTCGAACGCGTCCCGCGCGCCCGGCGCGAGCACGAGGCGCCTCCCGCCGTCCCCCTCGCACGAGCCGAGCACCACGCCCGCAGGGCCCGAGACCGCCCACCACGGCACGGCGCCCAGGACCCCGGCCGGGTCGAGGACGATGACGTCCCACCCCCGCTCGTGGGCGGCCGTCGCACACGCCAGCATGAACGGGACGCACTGGAACGCCTGGGTGGCGCACACGAGGTGGGCGCGGTCCCCCGCCCCGCCCAGGGAGACCGGCGTGAAGTCGTCGCCCGCGATGCCGACGGGCAGCCCGCCACCACCCTCGCCCCCGGGCAGGAGGCCCGGGGTGAGGACCTCGGGCAGGGAGGGCACGCACCTCGTGGGGGCGCCCCACCTGCCGACCTCCTCCGCGACGCGCGCGGCGATCGCCGCCTGGGCGGGAACCCCCTCGTCGGCCACGTAACAGCACTGGAACATGTAGAGGTCGTCGCCCTGCCTCACGAGGCCGCGCCCGCGCCCCTCGGGGAGCGCCGCCCCGCGCACGCTGCCGAGCACCGCGGGGTAGTCCGCCTCGTCGGCGAGCGCCATCACGAGGGAGAGCCCGACGCTCGCGCGCATGCGGAAGCGCACGTCGCGCAGGGTGTCGGCGAAGAGCGCGAAGTGCATCCCGTAGCGCGGCCCCTCACGCAGGAGCGAGGCGAGCCGCTCCTCTATCGCCGGTACGAGCTCGAGGAGCTCCGCGACCCCGTTGAGCACGACCACGACGGGGCACATCCGCCCCGCGCCGTCGTGGCGCGCGTTGTAGTCGGCCAGCCCCGCGTAGCCCCGGGCGAGCGCGGTGCGCCTGTCCGACATGACCTTGGCCAGGTACTTGAAGAGGTCCGACACCCTCCGCGCGTCGCTGGCCGGCATCGCGTCGGGGACCTGCGGCGCGCCGCCAAAGGCGAGCAGCCCACCGGTGCCGGCGTCCACGACGTAGGCGCAGGCCTCCTCCGGGCTGGCATCAAGCATGTTCCAGACCAGGGAGAGCGCGAGGTCCTCCCTGCCCGACGACGCATGGCCGTACACCGCCACGTTGCCCTCCCTCGAGAGCGGAAGCGTCAGCGGGCGCTTCCCCTGGCGGGCCGGGTCGTCGAGCTCGCCCACGACGGGGTCGAGCTCCCAGGGCGCGTGGCCGGCGCGCGCGTCGGGGTAGCGGGCCCTCAGGGCCGCGACGGTGGGGTGGGCCTCCAGCGGCGGCAGCCACAGCCGCCTCGCCTCGCGGCCGCCCGCCGCGCGGCAGACCTCGGCGAGCACCGCGTCCAGCTCGGTGCCCGCGGCCGGCCCCCGGGCCCCGGGCCTCGCCGAGGCGAGCTGGGCCCCGCAGGCGTCGCAGAGCTCCACGGACAGGTCGCGGGAGGGCGCGGCGCCCCCGCCCGGCGCGCAGGGGGCGCCGGCCCAGGCGGCCTGGCCCAGGACGTAGCGCTCGTCGTAGCCCACCAGCAAAAGGAAGCGGCCCGGCCCCTCGAGCGCCGCCGCGTCCGGGCGGCGTATCACCTCCCTGGAGTCGGCGGCGTCCGCCACCCTCAGGCACACGCGGAAGCGCGAGTTGGCCTGGATCTGGTCGGAGACCACGCCCGTGGGCTTCTGGGTGGCCAGCACCAGGTGGACGCCGAGCGAGCGGCCTATGCGCGCCGCCGACACCAGGCCGTCCATGAACTCGGGCTCCTGGGCCTTGAGCTCGGCGAACTCGTCGGCCACGACGAAGAGGTGCGGCATGGGCTCGGAGAGCTCGCCGGCGGCGAAGTGCCTCTGGTAGGAGGAGACGTCCATCGTGGCGTCTCCGGTCGTGCGCTTGGCCCCGGCGAGCAGGGCCTGCCTGCGCACGAGCTCGGCCCGGAGCGACGCCAGCGAGCGCGCCACCTCCGCCCCGTCGAGGTTGGTGACCGTGCCCGCCAGGTGCGGCAGGCGCAGGCCCTCGCGGGAGAAGGCGTCGGCGAGGCCGCCGCCCTTGTAGTCGATGAGCACGAAGGCGGCCTGCTCCGGCGGGAAGTGCATGGCCGTGGAGAGGATCCAGGTGACGAGCAGCTCGCTCTTGCCCGAGCCCGTGGTGCCCGCGACGAGGCCGTGCGGCCCGTCGAAGGCCTCCTGCGGGTCCAGCACGGCGAGGGCCCCGCGGGAGTCGAGGCCGATGGGCGCCGCGAGGCTGCGCGAGGAGTCGGCCTGGGCCCAGAGCCCCTCCACGTCGAGGTCCGCCACCGAGCCCGCCCGGAACGTCTCGAGGAAGCCGAGCGACGCCGGCAGCTCGAAGGCCGCCTCGTCGCCCCCCAGGTCGAGGCGGGAGAGCCGGGAGGCGAGGCGCGCCATGCCCACGGCGGCCACGGGCGGGTCGGCCTCGAAGGGCTGCTCGCTGCCGGCCACGTCGGCGCGGTCGTAGAGGCGGGAGCCCTCTCCCTCGCCCGAGCCCAGCTCGAGCACGCGCAGGCACTCGCGCGGCAACTCGTCCACCGCATCCGCCATGAAGAGCAGCGAGAAGCCCCGGTTGCCCTGGAGGTCCATGAGGCGCGCCAGCGCGTCCGAGGGGTCCACGAGCTCGCGGTTTGCGCAGAGCACCAGGTAGTAGGTGCCATAGTCGGCAACCTGGCGCTTCGCGGCATCGCCCGAGCGGCTTCCCAGCTCACGTGCGAGGTAGCCCGAGAGCTCGCGCATCGACGCCTCGTCGCTCGCGATGAGGCGCGTGTGGCCGCCGTCGGCGAGCGCATGCGGCAGCGCGAAGAGGAACTCCCATTCCTCTCGCTCGTCCTGCCCCACCACGGCCGCCACCTTCACGTCGTGGAAGCCGTAGAGCGTGGCCACCTGCGCGACGAGCGCGCGCACGAGTCCCCAGCGCCGGCCACGCTCGCCCACCAGGCCCGTCACCCAGGAGGACATGAGATCGAGCGCGATGGGGGCGCCCTCGAGCACCGGCGGGCGCTCCGAGAGGCTGCGGGCCAGGTCCAGGAGGTCGTCCTTGTCCATCGTGAAGCGGCGCTCGGGCCACCTGAAGTCGGCCTCGAGCGGCAGCGTGCCCGTGCCCACGCGCAGCTGCATGAAGTCGGCCTCGAGCGGGCTGCGACTCATGAGCCTGGGGTCGAGTGCCTCCGCCCTGCGCAGGCACTCGGCGGCGCTCACGCGGTTCTCGGCGAGTATGGAGGCCTGCTCGTCACGCTCGCGGCGGAACTCCATCTCGAGCGAGGCGAGGTAGTCGGAGTAGGCGCTGCGGCGGCGCTCCTCGTCGCGGGCCGCCTTCCTGCGCTCGTAGCGGCGCGTGATCTGGGGCCAGATCATCATGCCGCCCATCATGGAGACGCACATGGCGATGGAGGGTGCCGTGCTGAGCGCGTCGGCTCCACCCGCGATGCGCGAGACCGCGTTGGCGCCCATGAATATCGAGCTCATGGCCATCAGGAAGGACGGGCCCATCTTCACGATGGCGGGGGTGTCGTCGGGTTCCTTCGCGCGCGGCGGCTCCTCGACGTTGTAGGCCTTGCGGTGGACCGTGCGCATGAGGCGCGGCGCGGGCCAGAACGGGTGCGCGTCGGGAAGCTGGTCGTCGGGCGTCGCCTCGGGGGCGCGGGCGACGAGCTCGTCGTGGTCGATGGGCACGGCCGCCTCCCCGAGCCGCTCCGCGAGGCCTCTGGGGGCGTTCATGAGCAGGACCCTCTTCCCCGCAAGGATCGTGAGGTCCATGACCTGGACCACGTCGCCCGGCGCGAGGGCCGCGGGGACGTGGGGGGTCAGGGCCTGCCCGTTCACGAAGGTCCCGTTGGCGCTCCCCAGGTCGCACACGGAGAGCGACTCCCCCTCCAGCTTGAGCTCGGCATGGCGGGCCGAGACCCACCGCGTGTCATACGCAAGCTCGCAGGACGCGTCACGCCCTATCACGACCGAGCCGTCGCGCACCAGGGCGAGCTTGCGGTAGTCGGCCAGGCCCACGGTGGCGCTGCGCACGAAGACGCTCGCACCGCCTGCGGCGCGTCCGCCCTCGAGCGTGAAGGCCTGGGTGCCCGTGCCGGTGAGGGCTGCACGCTCCAGCTCCTCGCCCGCCTCGTCGGCCAGGCTCGCCCCTCCCATGGGGCGCAGGAAGACCCCCTCCTCGCCGCACGAGACGCTTGCCACGGCATGGCTGCGCCCCTCTCCCGTGCCATCCGTGAGATGGCGGATGCCACGGGAGAGGGTGCCTACGGTCGTGACGTAGGCGTTTCCGTCGATTACGACGGTGATGAGCAGGCTGGATGTCATGTCGTATCCCCCGGCACGGGGTGCCCGTGCGACCCGTGGGCCGTACGGGCACCATGCAGACGTCCCCCGCTAGCCGCGGAACTGGCTCGCGATGTTGGCGTCGGTCTCCTCCAACGACTGCGCGGTCGCGTCGAGGGAGCTGGCGATCTCGGTGATGAGGTCCTGGGCCGCGACGAAGCTCGGGCGCAGCTCCTGGAACCTGCCGGCGTAGGCGGTGGCGGCGCTGCCCTCCCACTCCTCCTGCAGGGCGGCCAGCAGGCTGTCCATCTTCGAGATGACCTGGCCGACGTTCTCGGCCTCGGTGCGATACTCGCCTGCGCGCATGCGCATCTGGTCGGGGGTGATCCTGATCTGTCCTGCCATGTCTCATCCTTTCTGCCGTGTGCCCGCAGGCACTCCTCCATGGCCCTGCCTATCCATGCGCTCCGCTGTCACGGAGCTTGCATGCGCTCGTGTGGCGCTAGTGGCCGAACGGGTTCCTCGTTCCCTCGCTCATGCGGTGATGGCGCACCGCCGCCGCCAAGGCTATCGTCGCCAGGCCCGCCGTCGCGATGGCGCCACCCACCACGGCGAAGAGCGCTCCGGGGTTGTTCAGCAGGTACTGCCCCCAGTCGGCGGCGACCATCACGTCTCGCACCTCCTGCGTGCGCACGTTGCCCGCCCGGTCCCGCACCGCGATCGTCAGGTCGTGGGGGTGGGCGTCCGCCGGCACCACGAGCGACATCCGCCCGGCCTCTGCCTGCCCGGCATCGTAGCGCACGGGCTCGCCGCCATCCATCGAGACCTGCACGTCCCCCAGCGCCATGTTGTCGGAGGCCCTGGGCAGCGCGTCGCGATCGGGGCCAAAGTAGACGGCACCCTGCGTGACGCCCACGAAGCCGCCGGTGGGGGCGGTCCCGTCGACCGCGAACTCGACGGAGGCCACGCCGCTGCGGTCCGCGTCCTTGCCGTCCATCAGGTTCTGCGAGAGGTTGCCGGCGAGGTCGTGCGAGCTGAGCAGCAGCCGATAGTAGGCGTCGTCAGAGAACTCGGCCGCGGGGATGGTGTAGGTGGTGGCGTCCCAGCCGTCGTCGTCCGACTTCTCGACCCGCACGTCCTCGCCCAGCGCCAGGTCGCGGACCTCGTCGTTCACCACCAGCTCGGCATGGGTCTGCGTGTCGTCGAGACCCGAGACGTTGATCTCGGTCACCGAGACGTCCTGCGGGACGCGCAGGTACGTGCCGCGCAGGGCGGCCGTGGCGTCCGAGTAGACGTAGTTGGAGCCAAAGCGGTTGACCGAGAAGGTCCGCTCCTCCCTCACGCTGTTGCCGGCAAGGTCGGTGGCCTGCGCGGCGAGCGTGTAGACGTCGTCGTAGGCGAGCTTGTGCTCGAAGTCCGCGTACGTGACGCTCTCGCCGGTGTCCGTGCGCTCCCTGCTCATGCCGGGCAGGTAGTCCCGCTCGCCCGCATGGGCCCCCACCAGGCTGACCTTTGACTCGGACAGGCTGTAGTTGGTGTCCCGCATGCTCACGCGCGGTGCGATCGTCCCGGCGTAGGCGGTGCGGTCCGCGACGTCCTCGATGTCTATCGCAGGGCTGGTCATGTCGATGACGAACTCGGGGACCTCGTAGGTCACGGCGGCATTGCCCGCCAGGTCGGTCATGGAGGCCTGGAGCGTGTAGTGCAGCTCTTCGCCAAAGTGCACCGTGCTGGCCTGCGTGTACTGCTCGCCGGTCGGAGACCAGCCCGACGCGCCGGGGGCGCTGGCCGCGGTGCCCGAGGCATCGGCGGCCGACGCCGTCACCGACGCCAGGTCGGGCGAGAAGTTCCTCTCGCAGGCCCTGACGGTCGCCATGCGCGGCCTGTTGTAGTAGAAGCCGTTCCTGGCGTCGTCGTTGTCGAAGCTCACCGTCATGACGGGCGCCACGGTGTCGACCGTGAACGAGGCGCTGACCTCGTTCGACGCGTGGCCCACTACGTCGGTGTAGCGTGCGCTCACGTCCCAGTCGCCGTCCTGGGTGGCATCGATGGCCGCCACCCAGGTCCTGCCGTCGCCCGACGGGTTCTGGAAGTCGCCTGCCGTGAGCACGGACGTGCTCCCGTCGTGGGTGACGGTCGCGACCTGGAGCTGCGAGTCGTTGGCCCTGACGAGGTCGAAGGTGGACTCCGCCAGGGTGAGCGTCCCCGTGCGCCCGGCGTTGTAGTAGCGGCCGTTGCGCACGTCGTCGTTGTCGAAGGAGAGCGCCAGCACCGGCGCCTCGGTGTCCACGACGACCTCGGTGGCCGAGGGGTCGACGTTGGACCTGCCCGCCTGAACCAGCCTGAGGAAGTCCAGCAGGGTGCCGTCGGCGTCGGTGGCCACGTTGCCCGCGAGGTCCGACACCGTCATGCTCGACCGGTCCAGCACCAGGCGGTCGTTGTCATCGGGAAGGTCGACGAGGAGGCGGCCGCTCGCCGAGTCGAAGCGCGCCGCCCTCCCCCCGTCGGGGACGAGCGAGGCACGTGCGCTGTCCGGGTCCACGCCCGAGACGATGTCGCTCGCCGTGCGCGCGATGCGCATGGGCCTGCTGTAGAAGAGGATACCCCAGCGCTCGACCGGGCCACCCGGGTCCTCGATGGTGGCCCCGGGCACCGACAGCTCCAGGTCGCCGAGGATCGGCGGCTGGGAGTCCAGGACGAAGGAGCCCACCGGCGAGACGGCGCTGCCATCGAGCCAGTTGTGCGTGGCGCTGTAGCGGTACACGCCCTGTGGCAGGCTGGTGTCCGGCAGTGAGACGGTCGCGGCCCAGCCCTTCGTGACCGAGCCGTCCGCATTGGTGACGGTCGTTGGCAGGTAGCCGCGCACGTCACGCTGGAAGGTCTGCGTCCCGCCCCTGCAGTCGTCGCAGTCGAGCACGAGCCGGTCGGTCGCCGCGGTCGTGCTGTGCTGGTAGAGGTCCAGGTACGGATCGCCGGTCACCGTCACCGTGGCCACCATGCTGCCGCGGTGGTAGCCATCGCGGACCGCAGGCACGCCGTCCTCGGCGTCGCTCACGCTGACCGTCACCCGGGGATCCATCTGCCACGCGTCCATGCGGACGACGGTGGTGAGGTCCCGCACGCCGTCGACTGCGGTGGGGAGGAACGGCCCCAGGTCATGGGCGGTCCTCACGCCGAAGGGGTCCGTCACGCGCACCGTGGCATGCGAGAGGTCGTACTCCCCGGCTGTGGGCGGCACCACCTCGTAGAGGTCCCGCGAGCTGCCGCGCCTGGCGGACAGGGGCGTCGCGAGGTCCTGCCACGCGTCCCCCTCGGCCTCGCGCCACCGCACGCCCTCGACCGTCACCTCCTGCTCGCCCAGGTTCCACGGCAGAAGGCCGTCCATGGGGTTGGGGACCGTGAGCCTCACCACCGGCGAGTAGCTCACGAAGTCCGCATGCGCGGCCGTGTCGCCGTCGGCGTCATAGCGGGCGACGAAGGAGGGCACCCCGGCGGCGGTGGCGACCTTCACGTCCACGAGGGACGACCCGCCCGTCCCGTAGAAGACGGTCCACGACCTGGACGCGCCGCGGTAGCTGACGTCGATGGCATACTTGCCCGGACCCCTGTCGAGCGTGATGGCCCGCCCGTGCCGACCTCTCGGGAGCGCCGAGAGGGCGTCGGCGGCATAGGTCACGGGCCCGGTGGCCGCACCGCCGGGGTCGGTGTAGGTCAGCGTCACGACGGCAGGCCTTGCCTGCAGGTAGCCCGAGAAGAAGTCGAACAGGCCGGGATCCCGTACCCATGCCGTGATGGTGGGCGCGGACGCGCCCCCACCCGTCGTCACCATGAGGGTGTCGGCGACGCCCGTGACGTCGGTCCATCTCCCGCTGCCCTTCGTGACCCCCAGGCGCGTGTCCGCGCTTTTCGGGAAGTCGTCGCAGAGCAGCGCGTCAAAGCTGGACCCCTCGACGGCGCAGCTGGCGTGCACCCCCGAGCCGAGCGCGTTGCCCGCACGGTCGCTCGCCGTGAAGGCGAGCTCGTCCAGAAGGTAGATGCCGTCGGGCAGCGTGACGACGTACTCGTCGCCCCCCGCCCACTCGATGCCGCTGCCAAGGCTGAGGGTGCCGCCCTGTGGGTTGCCCATGGTCGCGTCGCGGCGCTGGTATGACAGCCGCAGGGTTGCGGGATCCAGGCCGGAGCCGCCAGCGTCGTCGGCGACGCCGACGACGAGCCTGTTGCCGGCGTTCACGAGGTAGTCGACGACCGT
This sequence comes from Olsenella uli DSM 7084, assembly GCF_000143845.1. Lineage (NCBI taxonomy): Bacteria > Bacillati > Actinomycetota > Coriobacteriia > Coriobacteriales > Atopobiaceae > Olsenella > Olsenella uli. The sequence continues at coordinate 1,760,269 of NC_014363.1, forward strand.
GCCGCCCTCCGTCGTCTGGCTCTGGACCTCGGGCGTGACGCCAGCGTCGGGAAGGCGCAGCACGGGCACGCTCGCCTGCGAGAAGGACGTGTCGTAGAGGACGCGGTAGGTGGCCGTGGTGGTGGCGGGGCCCGCGCCGAAGCCGTACACGCCGCTGAGGTCGTGGTGGTAGGCCAACGTGTAGGTGTGGGCCCCCTCGGAGGGCGGCGACGCCACCTCCGTCGTCCACGCGTCACCGCCAGCCGCCGTGAGGGACGCGAGCGGCAGGCTGGTCGATGAGAGCGTCGTGCCGTCGGAGGCGCGCAGCTCCACCGAGAGCGCCAGCGACCCCAGCGCGGCGTGCACGTTGGTGCCGGGCGCGTCCAGCAGCAGCTGGGCCACAGGGTCCGTGACGGCGGCCGTGCCGGAGAGGGAGCTCAGGTAGTTGGTCGCGCCATCCGAGGCGAGCGGGGCGGTCCCGTTGCGCAGCGTCACCGAGCAGCCTAGGCCCTCGTCGACGAACGAGATGCTCGTCAGGGGAACCCGTATGATGCCCAGAGGCGTCATCGTGCTGCTGCCGAGCGTCGAGAGGTCTGTCGAGGAGACCGTCCCGTATGTGGGATCCACCGAGAAGGTGAGGCGCGTCACGTCGAGCAGGGACGAGGCGGAGGCCCTGGGGGCGATGGTCACCTGGTAGCATCCTGCCGCGGCCGACCACGTGGCCGTGTGGGCCTGGAGGCTACCGCCCATCACGGCGCCCACCTGGACGCTGGGTACCGTTGCACCGGTGACGGCAGCGCCGCTGCCGTCCCTGAGCGTGAAGCCGAGGGTGACGCCCGTCTGTGTCCCCACGTACAGCGTGGTGCCGTCACCGCTCAGCAGCTCGTTGGCAACCTCCTCGGAAGAGCCAGGCTCCTGGATGGCGACGTCGGTCACCGCGTAGTCCATGGACCTAGGTGCCCCGGGCGCGGGCGCGGCATCAGGCGCAGCCGCCGGCGTGGGCGCGGCATCATGCGCAGCCGACGGCACGCCCTCGTCCGTAGACGCGGGCGTGGCCACAAGCGCAGGCTCGGCTGTGGATGCGGGCTCGTCTGCGGCAAAGGCAGCCACCGATCCTCCGCACAGGGCCAGCGTCCCCGCCACGAGCGTCGCAAGCAGGAGCGGCCAAGGTGCCTTCCCCCTGCTCCGGTCCTTCCGGTCCTTCTCCCTGCCTTCGATGCGTCCCGTCACCTTCCGTCACCCTCCTTGGGCGTGTCGTCCCCCTCGAGCAGGATGGTCTTTGACTCGTCGGCAGACCATGCCCCTGTGGATTCCGTCCCTGCCTCCATAAGCGTAGTCACGGCCTCGTCCACGGCGTCACGCGCCGGGGTCACCAGGGTGGTCACGGCCTCGTCCATCTCGGCGGTCGTCGCCTCTCCGCGCCCGAGCTGCGGGGTCATCACGCGCAGGTGCAGGCTCCCGCCGCCCTCTCCCTCCGGGGCATCGGTGCCGTCGGCGGTGAGTCGGCGCGCCACGGTCTCACGATGGCGGCGGGTGGCCCAGGTCATGCTCCTCATCTGCGCGATGGCGGCCGCCGCAGTGCGCCCGGTGAGCTCGTTGCGCACGCTCGGGATGTGCAGGGCGAAGAAGAGGATCACCGCCACCAGCACCAAGAGGCCTGCCAGCACGAAGCCTGCCGTCGATGCCACGCCAAGCACGTTCGTCATCCCTCATCCCTCCCCACGTCCACGAAGGAGTCGCTTATGGCCTGGGTGGCCAGAGGGTAGTTTCGCTGGGCACGAGCCTTCTCGGCATCCTCCGCGTCGGAGGACACATCCACCGACGCGGCCAAGCGCCCGGCGTCGTCCGCGAGGCCCTGAAGCTGCCCCTCGGCGATGCCGTCCGCGCGGAATTTGCGGGCATAGGCCCTGAGGGAGTCGAGCACCAGGTTCGACGCGTCGAGCCGCACCACCGCGTTGTCGCTCGAGCCGACCGACCACATCAGGTCCGACAGCTTCTGGAAGTGCGGAGCGTACAGGCCCGCGTCGGTGCCCTCGGTGATGTTGGGCACCACGTCCATCTCGAAGTCGGCTATCTCGGCGTAGGCTGCGGCGAGGCCTCGGTTCTCGAAGTCCGGCACCTCTGCGGCGCTGTGCATCCAGCTCGAGGCGGCACGCATGCGGGAGTAGCTCTGCCCGGCGCCGAAGCTGCCAGGCGCAGCCCCGCCGGACGCGTCTTTCCCTCCGGAGACGTCGTAGTAGTACCAGTAGAGCTTGCCCACGTCGTACGAGAGGCTGCCCCATGTCCGGCTGTCGGCCCTCAGCTCGCTCAGCGCCGGGGTCACCGTCTGCTCGAACTGCAGCTCCTCGTCGGCGGAGAAGACGCCGTCCTGCCGGTACAGGGATAAGAGCCCCTCGTAGGGCCTGATGTCTCCCGGAAGGATCGACGCCGCCCTGACGTAGGCCGCCCTGGAGTCGTCCTGGTCGACGGACTGCCGGGCGACCTGCATCCAGTAGTCGAAGTCCGACGAGAGGGCCACGTTGCGGGCAACCATGCAACCGATGCCGACGGCAAGGCACACGCCCGCCGCGATGACGGTCCCCATGAATGCATGCCACCTGCGCTGCAGCCCCCTGCGATGGAGATCGTCGTCCACCTTGTATCGCTCGAGCGCATAGGCCATCTCGGCCGCGCTCTGGAAACGTTCGGCGGGATTGGGCTCCATGGCCTTGGAGACGAGCGACTCCATGCCCAAGGACAGCTCGGGCCTCAGCTGGCGCAGCGCTGCGTTGCGCTCCGCCTCCGCAGAGGGCCTGTCGCCCGTGAGCAGCGCGTACATCGTGGCACCGAGGCCGTAGACGTCGGTGCGGCGGTCGATGTCTGCACCTCGGCACTGCTCTGGCGACGCATAGCCCCTGGTCCCCAGGTGGCGCCCGTCGCGCTCCGCCTTGTGCGCGGCGTGCTCCTCACGCGCGATGCCGAAGTCTATGAGGCGCATCGTACCGTCCGGACGCAACATCACGTTTGAGGGCTTCATGTCGCAGTAGACGATGGGAGGGGTGCGCTGGTGCAGGTAGTCGAGCACGTCGCAGAGCTGGACGGCCCAATCCGCCACGTCATCCTCGTCCTGTGGCCCCTCCTCCGCGAGCAGGGACTCCAGCGTCCTTCCCTCCACGTAGTCCATGACCACGTAGAGGATGCCACCCTCGTCGACCAGGTCGACGATGCGCGGGATCGCCGCATGGTCGAGCTGCTTGATCAGGTTGGCCTCGGAGACCAGGCTCTCTGCCACCATCTCGCGCGCAGCGGGGTCGTCGGAGAGGCGAATCTCCTTCACGGCCCACTGCTTGCCCAGCGTCTCGTCCATGGCGAGCCACACCGTGGACATCCCGCCGCGCCCGACCACGCTCAGAAGCTGGTACCTGCCGCCAACCACATCCGACTCGTCCGCCATGCTGCCCCCTACCCTGTAAATGCGCCACACGGGTGTCGCAGGGGCCACGCGGATGCAGCGCGTATTCAGGCTTTCGTTCAGGCTCTTTCCAGTGTAGGGTTAACGAGGCCCACATGGAGCGAGAAAAACCACCCTGAAACAATCGGGCGACGGGGTGGGGCGTGCGCAATGGGACGACGGGGTGGGGCGTGCGAGCGGTGGCCGCCACAGGGACGTGCAAATTACCTCTGCGCCTGAAGTAAGTGCCTTAGCCTCAGAAGTGAGCACTTCCGCGCATGAAGTGAGCGCCTCTGCCTCAGAAGTGTGTACTAGTACACACTTCCGGAAATCTCAGCAGTCCTTGTACCTGCGACGATGCCGAGAGGGCCTCGCCTGCCGGGCGCCAAAGGGCCAAGAAAGTGCACACTTCTCGCGGTTGGGTGCACACTTCTCGCGGTTGGGTACTCACTTCTCGCCGCCGAGTACTCACTTCTTACAGTCGAGCGCACGCCTCTTGCCCCAAGGACGTCGCCAAGGACGCAGCCAGGGGCGCCAGAGCCGGGCGAGATACCGGTGACGACGAGAGGCGGGGCCATGTCGGCGTGATCATCAGAGACGCAGGCGGCAGCCATCGACGCCCTGCCTATCCCAAGATGCCGTCGAGCTGTGACGCCGCCGCCGAGACGTTTTCCGCCACTCCGCCCATGGCGGATGCGTACTCAGCATCGTGTCCCCATGCCGCCGCGAAGGCGGCCTCGATGCGCGCCCTCGAGACCCCGTTGATGTCTATCTGCTTGCGGAGGTACTCGTTCATGTTGTCGGCGTAGCCATCCACGTTGAGCCAACCCATGAGGTCCTCGAACCGGTAGCGGATGTCCCAGCGCGTGACGTCCCACCACGCCTCGGAGTCAACCTCGTCGACGATGGCGAGGAGCTCCTGCCTTCTGGCCTCGGTCCAGTCCCTGACCTCCCCCTGCAGGACCTGCACGGCCTCGGCCTTGCGGACGCCGCTTCTGATGTCATCCTCGGTCGATTTGACGGCGGAGTCGAAGCGCGCAAGCCACTCGTCGTCCACCTCGACCCCAAGGAACGTGCTGAGGAACCACTGCAGCACGACGGGACGGGCCTCGTCGTCTTTCAGCAGCAGGAAGACCGCATCTATGCCGAGGTTCGCAATGCCCGCTACGGAAACCCCCTTGACTTCAAGGACGTCGATGAGGCCATCGAAATCGATGTCGGTTCCGGCAAGCTGCTTCACGAGCTCTGGGGCACGCGGGTATGCGAGAACGGACCCGACGAGAGCGCCCGGCCACTCGGGATGGTCCCTGATGAACTCAGCGATCTTCTGCCTTTTCCTTCCTCCGTCTCTTTCCTTTGATGCGGCATTGATGCAACCCGTGATGAAGGAGACCATATCCCTCTGCCTGCCCTCGGGGACGTTGCCCATGATCCATCTGGAGAAGCCGTTGATGGTCTGCCAGTAGTCGCTCGGCCTTGACGCCGCATCGAGCGTCAGGTCGTCATTGCCCACGAAGAGCGAGATGGGGGCGTGGTTCTTGGGAAGGAAGCTCCCATCACCTCGTAGGAGCAGATTAAGGATGCCCCCAACGGTCGAGTATCCCTGATTAGACTTGGTGAAGTTGACGTCGTCGGTGGGCAGGCGCAGCAGCGGGCTCACGAAGTCCCCCTCGTAGTTGTACGAGTGGATCTTGTCCCTGTTTGCGGCAATCTGGGCCACGTACTTGTTGAAGAAGTAGTTGCTGAAGCCCTGCCCGTCGAATGAGTAGCACTCATCGACGTGGGAGTTGGTGACGGCTGCGTACATGGCCTTGTTGCCACCCTTGGAGTGGCCGGAGACCACCACCTTCCAGTCATCCCCGCGCCCCTCCATCATCCTGTCGACGTAGTCGCTCGCGTTCCTCTGGGCTGCGGTGTCGTAGGTGTAGAGGCCCTCGAAATTGTCCCTCCACTCGTCACCATTCTCCGTGCCCTTGAAGATGACGTACATCTCCTTCTGCTCCGAGCCAGTGCTGACGAGGGTGAGGTTTTGCCCTGTCTGGCCGACGTTGTCCCCAGGCATCGAAAAGTCCTCGATGCTCAGGCTAGTCACCGCCTCGTTTGAGGAGAGCTCCCGCACGAGGTTGGCACACTGCTCGTCGCTTATCCAGCTGTCGTGAGCCTCTCCGCTGGTCTGCATGCTCCGCAGTATGGTCCCAAGGTCTTTCTGTTTACTACGATCGACCGCCTCCCTGAATCCCGGTTGGTAGACGAGGGTATTGAGCTGCGCGAGCTCGTCTGCCCCAAGAGACATCGCTACTCATCCCCCTGAAAGTTGCCGAGCGCATGCCATGAGTAGTCCGCGTCGCGCGACCACTCCATCGTAAACTCAGCGCCGTCGAGCGGCTGGGTTATCTGGTCGACGCTCCAGTAAACCCGCATGTCGAGCGCGTCGAGGGCCTCCCGCATCCTCGCGACGCGGGCGTCGAAGTCCTCCTCGGCGAGCTGGTTATCGGGGGAGATGGAGACCCACAGGTATCCGTCGACGAACACCCCCGCCTCCTCGAGGGTGGCGAAGGGCGGGACCTCGTGCCACGCGCCCTGCGGGTCGCTGGCCACGTTCGGGTACTGCCAATCGAGCATCCTGGCCTCCATCACCCACGACCCCTCGGGCAGGTCGCCGAAGGCCCCCTGCGCAACCTCTGTGAGCCTTCGCTCGTACTCCTCGTGGAGCCGCAGGTAGGGGTAGTCGTCCGCCCAGCGGGGTTCGTCCTCGTAGAGAAACGACGCCACGCAGGTCTCCCCGGCGTGCCCGCCCGTCTCCACGGCGCAGGTCACGGTGTGGGGATCGCGCATCAGGCCGAATGAGAGCCTCGCCTCAGTGGCACGGAACCTCTCGCCGTAGCGCGCGGCGAGGTGGTCCTCGACGAACTCCGCGTAGCGGACATTGTCCTTCGATCTCGCCGAGGGCCACGCACCGCCCCGCATCGCGGCGACCACGTCCATGGGCGCGCCCAGGCTCTGCGCCACCTCGAGGTCGCGCTCCGTGATCTCGTCGTCCATGTTAAGGACCTCCCTCGCAGCCCCGTCGTCGTTCGTCTTCGTCGCCGGCCGCGCGAGGCAGCCCGGCATGGTGGCCAGCGAGAGCGCCAGCGCACACGCGGCCATCGCCCTGGGGACCCGTGCCCTCACCATCCGGGGCCACCTCCGCAACTCGATCTTGAGACGCCTCCGACGTTCGACCCACCGCCAGAATGCCCCACGCCAATGCTGGCGAGCCTTGACGCCTCCCCGAAGTCGGCACCCTCGTACTCGGCCCTCGCCTGCTCAACGCGGTCCGCCGTGCGCGCGATTAGGGTGGAGAGCCTTGTCGCGAAGTCATTCACCGCGGTGCCTGCGCCCACGAGCGCCGCTCCGCCGGAGCCTGTGGTGATCGCGAGGGCGTAGTCCGTTCCCGCGATGCTCTCAGCAGACTCCGTAAGTGACCGCAGCTTGCTGATGACCTCGTCCACGTTCTTATATACGACGCGGATCTCCCCGTCTGTCGCCATCGTCCCCTCCCGCAGCCCTCGTCTCCTCGTGCATTGGCCCACATTGGCTTGCGCCACTTTAGCTAGCGCCACTTCCTAGTCGAAGTCTTCGTCGTCTGCGTCCAGATTCTGAATGAACCGGTTCGTCTGAGGCGCCAGCGAAGCGACCGCCTCCCCAAGGGCCGCGCACGCGGCGATCACCCTCGAGGGGACGTCGGCCACTGCAGCCGAGACGCGGCTTGACTGGATGCCCGTCGCCAGGAGCGCCTGCAGCGCATGGTTGTATTCGACGGCGATCTCAGCCAGCTGCTCGGTGCTCTTGCGCGCCAGATCCACCCGGTACGCAAGCTCGTCGTCGGAAACCTTGAGATCCATGCCCTACCGCCTTCCCGATCGACGGGCGGCCTGTTCGGCCTGGCGGGCGGCTTGCACAACCTGTTCGCGGGCCCGCTCGGCCCTGATCCGCTCCCTGATCGAGGTGAGGCGGGCAAGCTCCTCATCAAGCTCCTCATCAAGCTCCTCGTCGACACGGATCGTGGCCGCAGCCGCCTGTGCGTCGACCTCAGCGAAGTCATAGGCCATGTTCCGTCCGAACTCGCCCGTAAGGTAGCCCACCGTCTTCTCCGCGTACTTCTTTGCGAGCCTGCCCGAGAGGTCAGACGCCCTGTACGCCCGCCTCACCTTGTCGTCCAGCTGACCCTCGAAGTCAGCGCGTGCGACATTCACCTGGTTTCGGAAGTCCGCGAGAGAGTCGAGGACGCGCACGAGCTCGTCGACACGCGACTGGCAGTCCATCTCCTGCGCATACAATGCCGCCATCTCTGACATCGGAACTCCCTTGCAAGAGGGGTGCCCTGCACCCAGCCAGGGCACCGCGACACAGCTGATGCACCGCATGTATGCCGATGCACCGCATATTGTAAGTGACAATATGCAACTTGCGGCAAAACACGGCCCCGATTATCGGCAATGTGTGCCGATCCGAATGCGCGGGCCGGCTGTTAGAGGTTGCCGGCCGCCAGAAGTGTGTACCGACTACTAGAAGTGTGCACCAGTGCACACTTCTAGTAATTTTTGCAGGGCCTGTACCTGCGGAGATACCGAGAAATGCAACTCTACCGAACACCACAGGCCCCGAATGGGCCCAAAAAGTACTCACTTCTCATTTCTGGTGACTCCTCGCTCCTACTCACTCCTAGTGACTTCTCGCTTCTGGGTGATCAAGAAGCCGGTCCGCCGGAGGCACGGGGCGCGCCACAGTACGCTTGCGGACACGCCACGGCACGCTTGCGGGGGCGCTTTCGGGCGCACTTGCGGACGCGGCGCCGTACGACCCGCCGTCATGCTACGCGCGCCTCTCGAAGGCCTCGACGACCTTGTCGCCCATGGCCGAGGTGCCGAGCACGCGGTCGGCGGGAGTCGATGCGTCAGCGATGTCTGCCGTGCGCCAGCCGGCGTCCAGGACATCCTCCACGGCTGCAGCGACGGCATCGGCCGCCTCGTCCATCTGGAAACTGTAGCGCAGCATGAGCTCGACGGAAAGGATCTGTGCGAGCGGATTGGCGATGCCCCTACCCGCGATGTCGGGCGCGGAGCCATGGCTGGGCTCGTAGAGCGCGGTCCCCGTGCCAAGCGACGCGGAGGCGAGCATGCCGAGCGACCCGGTGAGCATGGAAGCCTCGTCGGAGAGAATGTCGCCGAAGGTGTTCTCCGTCACGATGACGTCGAACTGCGCAGGGTTGGCCACCAGCTGCATGGCACAGTTGTCCACCAGCATGTCCTCGCCCTCGACGTCCTTGAACTCCTCGTTGAGGCGGTGGTTGACCTCACGCCACAGGCGTGAGGTCTCGAGCACGTTGGCCTTATCGACCGAGGTCACCACCTTGCTGCGCCGCGCGGCGGCCTCGTAGGCCCAACGCACCACGCGCTCGATCTCGTACTCGGAGTACTCCATCGTGTCGCGTGCGAAGTCGCCGGTGAAACCGCCAGTGGTGTCGCATGCGAGGTCGCCGGGAGCGCAGGTCGCACCGGGAGCGCCGGGAGCGCAGGTCGCACCGTCCATGCCAGCCCCCACGACGCCCTCCTGGCGCTCGTGGGCGCCAAAGTACAGGCCGCCGGTAAGCTCGCGCACGATGAGCAGGTCCACACCGTCCAGACGCTCGGGGCGCAAGGGCGACGCGTCGCGCAGCGCTTCGTAGATGCGGACGGGTCGCAGGTTGAGGTAGAGACCCAGACCCTTGCGGATGGCAAGGAGGCCTTGCTCGGGACGGACGGCCCCCGGTGCGGTGTCGTCCCACCTGGGGCCACCGACTGCGGCGAGAAGGACCGCGTCAGCCTCCCTGGCAGCCGCGAGCGTGGCCGACGGGAGCGCCGAGACCTCCCCGCCCGCGGCTCGGGTGGCATCGATGGCGCAGCCGCCTATGAGCTGGTCCTCGCAGACGAAGTCGACGCCGCTCCTCTCGCCCACGGCCGCAAGGACCTTCTTGGCCTCAGCGATGATCTCGGGTCCTATGCCGTCGCCCGGAAGCGTACAGATGCGATAGCTTGCAGATGCCATGGCCATGCGCCTACCCCTTTGCCTGCCTCTGGGCCATGGTGCGCTTGGTGCGCGCCACGAGCCCCCCCTCGTTGATGATCTCCTGGATGAAGGGCGGGAACGGCTGGGCCTGGAAGGTTGCGCCCGTCGTCTCGTTGGTGATGAGGCCCGTGTCGGCGTCGACCCGGACGACGTCCCCGTCGGAGATGGCATCGCAGGCCTCGGGACATTCCATGATGGGAAGGCCGATGTTGATGGCGTTGCGGTAGAAGATGCGCGCAAAGCTCTTTGCTATGACCACGCTCACGCCGGCTGCCTTGATCGCCACGGGGGCGTGCTCGCGCGAGGAGCCGCAGCCGAAGTTCTCGTCGGCCACGACGATGTCACCGGTCCGCACGCGCCCGACGAAGCTGGCGTCAAGGTCCTCGAGGCAGTGCCTTGCCAGCTCCGCAGGGTCCGAGGTGTTGAGGTAGCGCGCGGGAATGATGACATCGGTGTCTATGTCACGGCCGTAGCGGAAGGCCGTTCCCTTGAATCGCATCGTCTCTCCCTTCCTAGTCGAGGTCGGATGGCAGGGCGATGTGTCCCGCGACGGCGGAGGCGGCGGCGACGGCCGGCGAGGCAAGGTAGACCTCGGAGGTGGGGTCGCCCATGCGCCCGACGAAATTGCGGTTGGTGGAGGAGACGCACCTCTCCCCCGCCGCAAGGATGCCCATGTAGCCGCCCAGGCAGGGGCCGCAGGTGGGCGTGGAGACCACGCAGTGGGCGTCGATGAAGACGTCCATGAGGCCCTCGTGCACGCATTGGAGCCACACGCCCTGGGTGGCAGGGATCACGATGCAGCGGACGCCATCCGCCACGCTGCGACCGCGCAGGACGTCGGCCGCGGCGCGCATGTCCTCGATGCGGCCATTGGTGCAGGAGCCAATGACGGCCTGGTCGACCGTGATGTGGCGGCTCTCGGCCACGGGATGGGTGTTGGAGGGGAGGTGTGGCCACGAGACGGTGGGGACGATGTCGGCCGCGTCGATCTTGATGACCTGCTTGTACTGGGCGCCCGCGTCGCTGTGGCACTCGGTCCAGGGACGCTCGGCGCGGCCTTCGAGCCACTTGCGCGCCACGTCGTCTACCTCGAAGAGACCGGCCTTGCCGCCCGCCTCGATGGCCATGTTGGCAATGGTCAGACGCCCCTCGACGGAGAGGCCCTCGATCGTCGAGCCGGCGAACTCCATGGCGCAGTACAGGGCTCCGTCGACGCCGACCTGACCGATGACGTAGAGGATGACGTCCTTGGCGGAGGCGCCCTCGGGCAGCTTCCCGTCAATCTCGAAGCGGATGGTCTCGGGCACCTTGAACCAGGCGCGCCCCGTCGCCATGCCCACGCCCGCGTCGGTGGAGCCCACCCCCGTGGAGAAGGCCCCTATACCTCCGTAGGTGCATGTGTGCGAGTCCGCACCGATGATGAGGTCGCCGGGGACGACGATGCCCCGCTCGGGGAGCAGCGCGTGCTCTATGCCCATGCAACCCTGCTCGAAGTAGTGGCTGATGCCCATCTCGTGGGCAAAGTCGCGCGTGACCTTGGTCTGCTCGGCGCTCTTGATGTCCTTGTTGGGCGCGTAGTGGTCGGGAACCAGGAAGACCTTGTCCTTGTCCCAGACACCCGCACCTATCTCGCGCACGGTCTTGATGGCGATGGGCGCCGTGATGTCGTTGGCGAGCACGCCGTCGAGGTCGCACTCGACGAGCTGTCCGGGGACGACCTCGTCGAGGCCGCCGTCGCCGATCGCGCCGTGGCCGGTCACGGCATGGCCGGCCAGGATCTTCTCCGCCATGGTCATGGGGCGAGCCATAGATGCATGCTCCTCTCGGGAGACCCGGCCTGAAGAGGCCGTCGCCTACAGGGGACATCCTCGGCTCTCATGATAGTCGGCGGGAAGCGGACCCTCGTGTGACTGCCGGAATCGGACCCCAGCCAGAAACAACCGTCGCCGGGCAGTTGCCCGACCGTCCAGACAGGCATCGAGTCCACTTTGCCCAGGCTCGGGCTGGAGTCGCCCGTCTCAGGCTGGAGTCGCCCGTCATGGAACCCATAGGGTCCTCTATATCCATAAAGGCCACGAGATAGAGGCCGCGGACGCCTCTGGGGCTAGCCTCGCGTGCACACGTTTTGAAACTGGGTGCACGGGCACGACAAAACGCCAGGTCAGAAAATGCCCCGTGCATGCGATTTAAAATCGTGTGCACGGGGCAGTCTTGGGAGGCTGCCCCGGTGCAGCCCCGGCACTGTCCGGAGGGTGCCGCCCGGAGTGACGCACTGCGTGATCACCCATTCTTTCTCGCATGCGCAGTCTTTCTCGCGCCTCACCCGCACGTGTCTCACCCGCACGCGCCTCACCCGCACGTGCCGACGTTCGCCTGCACCCTACTTCCCTTGCTTGGAGCGGGTGGTCTGGATCATGCGGTTGATGGCGTTGACGTAGGCCTTGGCGCTCGAGACGACGATGTCGGTGTCCGAGCCACGCCCCGTGTAGAGCCTGCCGTCCCCGGCCACGATGCGCACCGTCACCTCGCCGATGGCGTCGATGCCGCGGGTGATGGCCTTGACCGCGAACTCCTGGAGGTCACCGTGGACGGAGACCACCTTGTCTATGGCCTTGTACGCCGCGTCGACCGGACCGGTGCCGGTGCAGGCGACGACATGCTCGCCACCGACCTCGTCGGTGATGTGGACCGTGGCGGTCGGGATGGCGGCGTCACCACAGACGACCTGGACGGACTCCAGGGCGTAGATGGCCGTGACGTCGCGCTGGCGCTCCTGGACCATGGACTCGAGGTCCTCGTCGAAGACCTCCTTCTTCTGGTCCGCGATCTCGAGGAAGCGCTGGTACACGTCATCGAATTCGCTCTCAGGGAAGCTGTATCCTAGCTCGGAGAGGCGGTGCCTGAGGGCGGCGTGGCCGGAGCGCGCCGACAGGATGATCTCCGAGCCGGCGGCGCCCACGTCCGCAGGGTCGATGATCTCGTAAGTGCCACGGGACTTGAGGACGCCGTCCTGGTGGATGCCGGAGGAGTGCGCGAAGGCGTTGGCGCCGACGATGGCCTTGTTGGCTTGAACCTGCATGCCGGTGATGCGGCTGACCAGACGAGAGGCGCGCGTCAGCTCCTGGGTGACGACGTCGGTGTGGCCGTCGAGCTCGTCCCCGTGCATCCTGAGCGCCATGACGACCTCCTCGAGCGCGGTGTTGCCCGCACGCTCGCCCAGGCCGTTGATGGTGCACTCTATCTGCGTGGCGCCATTCTCGACGCCCGCCAGCGCAAGCGCCGTCGCCATGCCGAGGTCGTTGTGCGTGTGGACGGCGATCGTGACGTTCTCGATGCCCCGCACGTTGTCGCAGAGGCCCTTGATGCGCGCACCGAAGGCAGCCGGCATCTGGTAGCCGGTGGTATCGGGAATGTTCACGACGGTCGCCCCGGCCTCGATGACGGCCTGGATGACGCGCTCGAGGAAACCCTGGTCGGCTCGTCCGGCATCCTCGGCGTAGAACTGGACGTCCTCGACGTAGCGCTTGGCGTACCTGACGCAGCGGATGGCCCTCTCGACGCACTCGTCCTCGCTGATGCGGAGCTTGTCGGCCAGATGCTGCGGGGATACGCCGAGGCCCGTGTGGATGCGTGGGCGCTTGGCGCATGAGAGGGCCTCGGCGGCACGGTCTATGTCCTTGTCCACCGCACGGGTGAGCCCCACGACCACGGCGTCGTCGCCGGCAAGCCGGCCGATCTCCTGGACGGAGCGGAAGTCCCCGGGGCTGGAGATGGGAAAGCCCGCCTCGATGACGTCCACGTGCATGCGAAGGAGCTGCTGGGCAACGATGAGCTTCTCCTCCGTGTTCATGGAGGCTCCCGGCGACTGCTCGCCATCGCGCAGGGTGGTGTCGAAGATGTCGATCTTACGTGTCATGGGGCGTGCTCCTCTCGTGTGCGTGGCATGTGCGATGAGACGACCGCCATTCCAGCGAGCGCCACAGGGGGACCCACATCAGGAGGGTGTACTCACTGTGCCACAGGGGGCGGGGCATGGCACGCGCGCGACGCGCAAAGGTTGCCCAACCGAAACATTTGTCTTGGTCACGTCTGCCGTGGTCACCTTTGCCTTGGTCACGTCTGCCTTGGCGTGGCCCCTCGCACCGCAGCGACCGCCGCACGCATCTTCTCGGGATCCTTGAGGCCATCCGTCTCCAGTCCCGAGCTCATGTCGACACCCCAGGGAGCAACCTCGGCTATGTCCCGCGCGACGCCGTCGGGCGTAAGCCCCCCGGAGAGCACGAACGGGCGGCACAGGCCCGGGAGGAGGGACTGGTCGGGCCTTCCGTTGGCATCACGGCCTATGTCAAGCAGGACGAAGTCCGCCTTGCTCTCGTTGGCACGTTCCACGTCCTCGCGCGTGCGCAGCTCGATGGCCTGGATGATGGGGATGTCCACCAGCTCGCGCAGGAACGTGATGTAGGGGTTTCCCTCAATCCCGTGCAGCTGCACCACGTCGAGGACCTCGTCAGCAAGCTCCGAGACGTAGCCCAGCGGTTGGTCGACGAAGACGCCCACGGCCGGAATCGAGGGGTCGAGTCGCGAGACCAGGGCCCAAAGGCGGTCGCGGTCCACGTGCCGGTGAGACTTGGGGCGGTTCACGACGAAGCCGCACAGGTCTGGGGCGGCCACGTTCACGGCCTCGATGTCCTCCTCGCGAAACATCCCGCAAAGCTTCACGCGTGTGTAGGCGCTGTTGCTGTACAGGACGTCGTGCGTGATGATGGTGGTGATGCGGCGACCCAGCATGTCAGTCTCCCCTCGCACAGGGCGCGCGGTGCGCCGTGAGGTGCCATCGTCCCACGAAGGCACACGACAGTGGAGCAAAGGGCGGCGAGGGGTCCCAGGCGTCGGCCACTGACACTGCCATGCGCCTGAGAGAGGCACCTGGGCGCGGTGCCCGGACGTGACGCCCGGGCGCCTGGGCATGGCGCTGGGGCTGACCGAGGCGCGGGAGCCGCAAATGGCACCTGCGCTACCATGGACGCCATCGTCACCCCGCGAGAGACCCCGGAGGAACCATGGCAGACTACGTCCTCGTCACCGAGTCGGGCTCGGACATCCACGCCGACACCGCACGACGCCACGGCATCGTGGTCGTCCCCATGCACGTCAGCTTTGGCAACCTGTCACGCGATGACGACAGCTTCCCGCCCGAGGAGCTCTACGAGAGCTACCGCGCCACCGGCAAGTTGCCTCAGACGTCGGGCTGCTCGCCGCAGGACTTCATAGACGCCTTTGATCGCATCCACGGGCTCTATCCCACCGCGCAGATCGTCTACCTGGCCTATTCCGCCGCCACGACCATCTCGTACCGCAGCGCCCACCTCGCTGCGGAGGGACGCGACTACGTCACCATGATCGACACCAAGTCCGTATCGTCGGCGCTGCGCCTCGTCGTCACCAACGTCGCACGCATGATCGAGGTCGACCCGGACGTCACGCCCGACGAGCTCCGCGCGTTCGTGGACGACCAGGTCGCACGCATTCGCTTCTCGTTCATCCCCGGTGACCTCGACTACCTGCGCGCCGGCGGGCGGCTCTCGAACATTGCGTTTCTGGGGGCCACGCTCCTGCGCATCAAGCCCACGGTCGAGGTCCTGGACGGCAGGCTCGTGGCGACCACCAAGCGTCGAGGGCCCATGCTCAAGTGCGTGGCACAGCTGGTCGAGGACTACTGCACGCGCGAGCCGATGGACCTCTCGCGCGTATCGCTCACCTACAGCGTTGGTGACGAGCCCGACCGGGCCCTGCGGGCCATCGTCGAGAAGATCCTGGTCGACCATGGCGCGCAGGAGATCGAGTGGGTCAAGTCGGGCTGCGTCATCGCCAGCCATGCCGGGCCGGGGGCCTTCGGCATCAGCGCGTTGGCGGCCAAGTAGAACGGGGCCCCCCGATGCGGGCGAAAGTCGTCAGCGAGGCTCGCCACCACGGGCGAAGGTGGTGATCATGAGGTTGGTGAGGCTGGAGCTGTCCGACAGGTCGGACGGTATGTCAGCGCGGCTGACCCAGACGCCCTGCCTGAGTTCGCTGTGGTCGAGGTGGATGCCGGTCGGGCCCTCCACGTCACAGAAGAATCCCAGGAGCATGGTGTCGGTGAACGACCAGGGCTGCGAGCCAAAGTAGCGCAGGTTGGTGACCCTGAGGCCCACCTCCTCGGCCACCTCGCGGCGCACGGTGTCCTCGGGCCTCTCGCCTATCTCGCAGAACCCGGCGACAAGGGCATGGTTGGCTGATGCGCGCCCGGCGTACTTGGTCAGCACGATCCGGTCGCCGTCGGTGATGCCCACGATGACGGCGGGACTGATCTTGGGATACACAACCAGGCCACACGCAGGACATGCCAGCTCGCGGCTCGTGGCAACGTGGCCCAGCTCGGCGCCACAGTGGCCGCAGTAGCGGTTGGCGTCGTACCAGTTGCGCAGTTGGTAGCCCGTGACGGCCGCAAAGCCCAGCCAGCGTGGCTCCAGAAAGCGCAGGCGACTGACGGGCTCGAAGGCGAAGGAGCCGGGAGCACGCAGCTCGGCAGTCTCGTTCTCGGCGAGGAAGAAGCGCCTCTCGTCCACCTTGAACAGGTAGCGACAGAGGAGCTGCTCGGAGGACATGCCCCAGTCCGAGAGGGTCGGCGGCCCGTGTCGGACCGTCCCCCGCGAAAGCAGGACCTGGCCCCTTCGGTACGAGAGCACATAGTCCGTGGCCTCGGGCTGGCAGGGCTCGTAGCCGTTGTCAAAGGCGTGATCGCCGATGTCCTGGATCAAACACGCGTCCCTTCCCTTTGGGCTACGGGCTATGATACGCCAGCACGGTCGGTGAGTCCGCGTGCCATGGACGCCACACGGGCGCACACCCGCACAACTGCGCACCCGCATGGGCGCACGCCCACAGGCCTCCACACCATCCCTCACCGAAAACGGAGGCCCCACCACCTCCCGGGCCTGCGGGCGGGCCTATCCTGTAAGGGGGTCCGTTGTGGACCCGCGGGGGGCATCGTGGGCGGAATCGCCCGCGAGCGGCGCCGCCCGCGTCTGCCCCGCCGAGCGTTGGGAGGGACCATGCCGCTTGAGACCCACGCCTTTGGAACCCTGGCCGACGGCCGCGAGGCACGGCTCATAGAGCTGCACAACGGCAACGGCATGAGCGTCGGGGTCACTGACCTGGGCGCCAGCCTGGTGAGCGTACGGGTGCCAGACAGGCGCGGCGGACGCCCCGACGTCACGCTCGGCTTCGACGGCGCCTACGGCTACCAGGACAACCCCTGGTGCTTTGGCACGACCGTGGGTCGCTGCGCCAACCGCATCGCAGGGGCAACGTTCGAGCTTGCGGGCACCACGTACCGCCTCGCGGCGAACGAGGGGGCCAACAACCTGCACAGCGGACCACACGCCTACGGCGAGCGCCTGTGGAAGGTCATCGAGGCAAAGGGCTCCTCCGTCTCGCTCAACCTGCTGAGCCGTCCCGGGGACCAGGGATTTCCCGGGGCCCTGGACGTCACGGTGACCTATGCGCTGGACGAGGGCGACCGCCTGCGCATCTCCTACGAGGCCCTCCCCAGCGAGGCGACCATCGTCAACCTGACCTGCCACGCCTACTGGAACCTCAACGGCCAGGCATCGGGCAGCGTCCTTGCCCATGGGCTCACGATCGCGGCGGATGCCTACACCCCGACGGACGGGCAGGGCATCCCCACGGGCGAGGTGGCGGGCCTGGGCAAGACGCCCCACGACTTCCGCACGGGAAAGCAGGTCGGTGCTGACATCTGGCGCGTCCCCAACGGTTACGACGTCAACTTCGTCCTCAGGGACGGCGAGGCGCACGAGAGTGCCGCGACACTGGTGGGCGAGCGCTCGGGCATCGCGATGGACGTGACGACAAGCGCGCCCGGCCTGCAGCTGTTCGTCCCCGGCGGGCTGGACTGCCGCGGCAAGGACGGCGCACGCTACCAGGCCTTCGACGCCGTGGCCCTCGAGACGCAGTTCTTCCCCGACGCCATCCACCACAAGGGCTTCCCCCAGCCCGTCTTCACCCCCGAGCATCCCTTCCGCAGCTGGACCGAGTTCGCCTTCAGGACCGTCGGCTAGCCAGACGGCGCTTCCCGCCTGCGCCGCGCGAAGGGGGCAGGGGCCTGTCAGGATGCAGGTGTGGAGCCGCCTGCCCGCGCTTCCCACCTGCGCCGTACGAGAAGGATGACCTTCGCCGCGCCCGTCACGACGAGCGTGCCGACCGCCGCCGCAAGCACGTAGCCCACATCGGGCACGAACGCCAACAGGTCGCGCCAGCGAGCCCCGAGGAGGGCGTCGGGGACCCACCACAGCAGCAGCGGCAGCCCCACGTGCACGAAGACGAGGCGCCAGAGGACCACGTCACGTGGGATGTCTCCCAGACGGAGCCTCCAGCGGTGCAGCAGGGCGAGCGGCAGGAGCGCAAGGGCGGCAACCACGGCGAGCATGCGGTTCGCCTGTGCGTGCGCCTGTGCGCGAAGGCCCGCGTCCACGCCTGTCGCCCCTCCGCCCACGGCAAGGCTGACGATGTCGTTGGCCATCTGGAAGAAGGCGTCGTTGCCGCCAAAGTAGTCGCTCGCGTCTCCCAGGATGACGATGCCCATGTCACGTCCCGGAAGCAGGCACATGCGCGCCACGCCGTTCTCGACCTGGCCGTCATGCGACAGGACGAGCTCGCCGTCATCCCAGTAGTACGAGGTCCAGCCCATCCCATAGAAGCTGTCCCCGCCAAGGTCGGGAACACGGTCGAAGAAGAGCGCCTCCACGCCCCCCTCCGAGAGCACGTCCTCCCCCCCATTGAGATACATGGTCAGGTAGCGGGCCATGTCCAAGACGCTGGAGCGCACGTAGCCCGACGACGCCCCACCCCACGCGTCGGCTCCGTCCACATGCGCGTACCCGTCCGACAAGTTGAGCCCAAAGTAGTCGCGGTGCCCCAGGGCGTCCGCGCGGCCCGTCTCCCTGGCCGAGGAGTCATCCATGCCAAGGGGGCCGAAGACGTGCTGCTCCAGGTAGTCGGCATAGGACTGCCCCGACACGCACTCGATGACCTTGCCCAGGAGATCGTAGTTCGCGTTCGCATACGAGAAGGACCCCAGGCTCTCCCCCGGCCATGCCTCGGACAGCGAGTCGTAGTAGCCAAAGCCGCTGGTCTGGTTGAGGAGCGAGCGCACGGTGACGACGTCAGGCTCGCGGCACTCGGGGACGTAGGTGCGGACGGGGTCGTCCAGATTGACCTTGCCCCCCTCCACGAGCTGCATGATCGCCACGGCAGTGAACGACTTGGAGAGCGACCCTATCGTGAACGTGGCGTGCTCGTCCTCGCAGTCACCCAAGGTCCTGAGGTAGCGTACGCCGTCCGAGTCGACGACGGCCACGGCCACGCCCGGCACGCCGGTCTTGGGGAAGTTCTCGTCGAGGTACGCGTCGACACGCCGCCCGAGGGAGGCGTCCCCCGGCTCGGCGTCCCCCGGCTCGGCGTCCTCGGGGGCGGCGTCGACGTCCGTCAGGTCGCCATCGGCCGATCCGTCCACGTGGACGGCGTCCTCGCCGCCAACGGCATCTTCATAGCCGACGGTGCCGGGAAGCGTCCCCAGCCGCACGGCGCCGAGAAGCGCCACGGCGAGCGACACGGCAGCCACGACACCCACATGCAGAGCATCCTGCCACCAGGACCGCCGTGCCGCCCGGCCGCCTCGGGTCCCACGGGCACCCATCAATTGTCACCCGCGACCGCACGGTCCTGCACGAGGTCCTCCGCGCGCTCCCTGAGCCCCTCGAAGCTCAGGTCCGCCAGCCCCCTGACCTCGTCATCACTGCAGGGAGGCCGATCGAGGAACGAGGCCTCGAAGGCCGCGTACCCCTCGGCGTCCGAGACGTGGACGTGGGGCACGACGAGCTCGCGCCCGAGGTCGCCTTCGGAGACGATGAGCTTGCCAGTGACTGCCTGGTAGGTGAGGACGAGCGCGAAGAGCGGGTCGCACAGGTCACCGCCTGCCGCCATCAGGACCTCCCCCGATGCCAGACGATCCGCAAGGTCATCGGGGAAGTCGCATGCGACGACCGAGACCTGGCCGACCCTGCCTGCGCGCTCCAGCCATCCAAGGGCACCGACAAGCGGGTCTCCGCCCCCTCCCGCCACGACGAGCGCATCCATGTCGAGATGGGCGTTGGCCAGAGACTCGACGGCACGCGCACCCCCACCTGCCGTCAGTCCCGCGTAGATGGGGTCGAAGAGCGTCGCCGTATCGTCCGGATGCGCCGCGTTCCACTCGTCAAGCGCCTGCTGCAGGCCACCAAGGCGCTGTTGGAAGGCAACGTCGCCCTCGACCCAGCCCACGAGCCCCACATGGCGCGCGCCGCCCCCGCTGGGCCCGCCCTTCTCGAGCAGCGCCTGCATCAGGGCGACACCGCACGCGGCCTCGTCCCCATGGACGGCGCCCACGTAGCGCCTCGAGGCCTCGGCGAGGGCACGGACGCCCGTGGGGCCCGCCTCTTGCCCATCCTCCCGTATGTGGCGGTAGAACTGCGTCACGTACACGTCGTTGTCATCACAGCTGCGTATGATCGACGCCATCTCGGCATTGGTCGCATTGCAGACGACGATGCCGTCGCAGCCGGCGGCGGCCAGGGTCTCGACCGAGGCGGTGACCCTCTCGGGCACGTAGGCGTGATCCACCACCACGACCTCCGCGCCCAGGGCGTTCGCCGCCTGCCTGATGATGTCGACGGAAAGTGCTCCCAGAGGGTCGGTCGAGCTCCAGATGGAGACGCCCATCTTCACGCCGTCCGTCCCTGGGGCCTCGGCTGCCGTGGTGGCGGCGGGCGTCGTGGTGCCCGGGGAGCAGGAGGACAGGAGCGCCTGCGCGCAGATGCCCGCCGTGGCCAAGCCAGACAACCTGAGGAAGTCAGACCTCGTGAGATAGCCCATGTGCAGAAGCCCTCCTGGTATGACGCCGACAAGGGCGCGGCGCCATCCGCCGCGCGTCTGGCCATAGTTGTACCTCATGTGCCATCCTGGCGCAGCGGATGTTCATTTGGCAAAGGCGCACCTCGAGAGGGGCGGGCCGACCATGGCCACGACGTTTGCCGTCATAATGCAAGCGGGCAAGCATCCGACCGGCCCGTCGAAGGGGGACGCATGGCAATCACGTTCGAGGAGGTCGCCGAGGCCCTGGACATGGTGGCGAACCAGAACCTCGACATCCGCACCATCACCATGGGCGTCAACCTCGCAGGCTGCGCGGACGAGGACCTGGGGCGCATGTGCGCCAAGGTCTACGACCGCATCACGGGCCAGGCGGAGCACCTGGTGCCCGTCGCGGAGTCGCTCGAGCGCGAGTACGGCATCCCCATCGTGAACAAGCGCGTCTCGGTCACCCCGATCGCGCAGATAGCGGCCGCTTGCCCCGACGAGGACCTGGTGCCGCTGGCGCATGCCATGGACCGCGCCGCCAAGGCCCTGGGAATCGACTTCATGGGCGGCTTCTCGGCGCTGGTGCACAAGGGCATAGGAGACGGCGACCGCCGGCTGATCAACTCCATCCCCGAGGCGCTGGCGGCGACCGAGCGCGTCTGCTCGTCCGTCAACGTCGCCAGCCTGCGCGCCGGCATCAACATGGACGCCGTGCTGCTGATGGCCGACCGGGTCCTCGAAGCTGCGCGGCTCACTACCGGCATACAGTGCTACGGGGCCGCCAAGCTGGTCATCTTCTCCAACATGGTCGAGGACTCGCCGTTCATGGCCGGCGCCGTGCACGGGACCGGCGAGGCCGACGCCGTCATCAACGTGGGGGTCTCGGGCCCGGGTGTCATGGCGGCCGCCCTCGAGGAGCTTCCCGCAGACGCCAGCACGATGGAGGTCGCCGAGCGCATCAAGCAGACCGCCTTCAAGATCACCCGTGCCGGAGAGCTCATGAGCCATGAGGCGGCGAGCCGCCTGGGCGTCGAGAAGGGCATCGTCGACCTCTCCCTGGCACCGACTCCCGCCGTGGGCGACTCCGTCGCCCGCATACTGGAGATCATGGGCGTCGGCACCTGCGGCGGCCCCGGCACCACCTGCGCCCTCGCCCTGCTGAACGACGCCGTCAAGAAGGGTGGCGTCATGGCCACCTCGAGCGTCGGGGGGCTGTCCGGCGCCTTCATCCCCGTGTCCGAGGACGCCGGCATGATAGCCGCCGCAGAGGCGGGCGCGCTTTCGCTCGAGAAGCTCGAGGCCATGACCTGCGTCTGCTCGGTCGGCCTGGACATGATCGCCATCCCCGGCGACACCCCGGTCGAGGCCATAGCCGGCATCATCGCCGACGAGATGGCCATCGGCGTGATCAACAACAAGACCACGGCCGTCCGCCTGATCCCTGCCATCGGTCGCAAGGAGGGCGACGTACTGGACTTTGGCGGGTTGTTCGGCAGCGCCCCGGTCATGCATGTCAACCCCAACGCCGGGACCGTGCTCGCCCATCGGGGAGGGCGCTTCCCCGCACCGCTCAACTCCCTCAAGAACTAGGGGGAGAGGGACCAGTGCCACTCACCAGGAAGGCCATGGTGCCGTCCAGGCTCGCGCCGCCGACCCCGTCCAAGCCCATGCTGCCCCCGTTCCTTGCCGAGGTGGGGGCCGCGTCCCTGCTCGTGGCGGCATCCTACGTCGGCCTCTGGGAGCTGCAGATTCAGCCATCGCTCGACCGGCAGGCGGCCGAGGCCGGGAAGGCCGTCCTCGAGGAGGCCCACGGCGAGCGGGGAGCGGAGGCGACGGGCGGCGCGAGGCCCGTGGGCCTCTGCCTCTCGGACGGGGCCCGCCAGGGCTACACCTCGTCGGGCTTCGCCTCATCCGATGGCCGCAAGCGGCTCGAGCGGGCCGTCGACGCCTTCGAGGCCCGGGGCTGGAAGGTGGGCTTCTGCCTCTTCGACCTGACCACGCAGGAGGGGCTCTCCTACCACGCCGACGAGGAATTCTATCCCGCGAGCAGCATCAAGGGCCCCTACCTGGTCTCGCTGTTCGAGAGCGAGGTGGAGGGCGGGGACGTGAGCCTGGACGAGCTGCGCGACCTCTCGCGCGATCTGGTCCTGTATTCGGACAACGACGCCTACCATGCGCTCCTGGCCGCATACGGCACGGACCGCCTGGCCGCGTGGGCCGCCGGTGCCGGCGTGAGCGAAGGCCTCCCCGAGAGGGTCCGCGCGGCGTTCTACCCCCGTCTCTGTGCCCGGGACCTGGCATGCATGTGGCAGAGGGCGTACCGCTACCTCTCGAGCGGGACGGCGGGGGCCCGCTTCCTCGCCGACCTCTTCTCACGCCGGGAGACGAGCGCCTTCGCGGCGGCGCTGCCGGGCACGGTGAGCTGGAGCAAGGCGGGATGGTATCCCGAGCAGGACGGATGGGGGTCAGACGCCACGACGTCCGAGGCGGGCGTCGTCTTCTCGGATTCCGGGCCCTACGTCCTGGCAGTGCTCACCACCGCACCCGAGGACTTCGACGCCCTGGCCGAGCTGGTGCGAGCGCTGGACGATGCGCACGACGCGATGCCGTAGGGCGCACGTCCGCAGGCCGCGCCCACGCCCGGCCCCCATCCACGATACCGGACACGCACCCGACGGGACGGGATCATCCGAGGAAGCGGACCTCGGGCTCCAGGCGAACGCCAAACTGACGCTCGACCTCGTCCTGGACGTGGGATATGACGGCGCGCACGTCCGCCGCCGTGGCCCCTCCGAGATTGACGACGAAGCCGGCGTGCTTGGACGAGACGCCCGCGCCGCCGTGCTGGTAGCCCTTGAGGCCGGCATCGGTGATCAGCTTCCCGGCGAAGTGGCCCTCCGGACGCTTGAACGTGGACCCGGCCGAGGGCCTGTCGAGCGGCTGCTTCTCCTCGCGACGCTGGGTGAGGTCGTCCATCCGGGCGCGGATGTCCTCGGGCCTGCCCTCGCGCAGCCTGAACGTAGCCGACAGGACCACAAGGCCCTCGTCGCGCACGCGGCTCTTGCGATAGCCCAAGGCAAGCTCGCCCACGGGGATGTTCGCCAGCGAGCCGTCCGGCATCAAGGCGCACACGGAACTCAGGATGTCGGCGATGCAGCCGCCGTAGGCGCCGGCGTTCATGAAGCAGGCGCCCCCGACCGATCCGGGGATGCCGCAGGCGAACTCGAGGCCCGCAAGCCCCAGCTCGCAGGCCATCTCAGACGCCTCGCGCAGGGAGACGCCCGCCTGGCAGGTCATCTCCTCGCCCTCGACCGAAACGTTGAGCAGGCCATCCGAGAGCGCGATGACCACCCCTCGATAGCCTTCGTCCGACACGAGGAGGTCGCTGCCACAGCCAAGGACGAAGCACTCCTCGCCGGCCTCGCGGCACGCCGCGATGGCCTCGCACGCCTCCTCGATGTCATCGGGAATGACGAAGAGGTCGGCCGGACCGCCGATCTCGAACGTGGTGTGGGCGCTCATGGGCTCGTCGACCAGCACCCCGTCCTCCCCCACGATCTGACGAAGCCTCCAGGTCAGGGCCTGCAAGTGGTCGGCACTGTCGGACATGCCCGCTTCACGCTCCTCTTCTGCGCACCGCGCGGCGCGCGGTGTAGATACGCGATGTAGTTTCGCAAACTGTGGGGAGAGTATACCTAAGCTAGGGTCTTTGATGCGCCGTGCCGCGCTCTGTCACAGGCCCGGCACAGCGGCGCCTTCGTCGCGCCGGGACCACCAGATCGCGTCAGGAGCATGCATGTCCATACGAGAGCGTTGGCTGCCCATCTGCCTTGCGGGAGCGTTCGTCTGCCTCATGGCGCTTGCGTCACAGCTCACGGGCTGTGACGAGATCCTCTTTCCCGAAACGGCGGCCATTCTCTGCGGCGCATGGGTGCAGCCGCACCAGGCGTGGAACGTGGACCGCCCCCGCATGATGCTGCTCATGGGCTCGGGCGCCATCATGGGGCTGTGCCTGAACCTACTGGTGCCCGGACCCATCTGGGCACGAGCCGTGCTGGGCTACGCCTGCTGCGCCCTCGCCATGAACGGATTGGGCGCCGACATGACGCCCATGGTGTCCGCCGTGATACTGCCCGTGCTTCTGGGAACACGCGACTGGGCCTACCCCGTCACGGTCATCGTGCTGGTGGGCGTCATCTGCCTTGGGCAGATGGCCCTCGAGCGCTGGGGCCTGCGCGAGAGGATCGACTTCAAGCCCCTGAGGCCCCCCGCCCGGCAGGCGCTGCACGACTGGGGAGCGCGACTGGGGGTGTTCGCCCTGCTGAGCGCCCCAGCCTATTTCAGCGGCAACCCCCTCCTTGCGGCACCGCCCCTGCTGGTGACGTACACCGAGTTCACCCGCCCAGACATGACGCTGCGGCTCAAGCCCCGTCGCGCCTGGGGCACCCTCGCCCTGGCCGGTCTCTTCGGTGGCGTCGGCCGCTTCGCCGTCGAGAGCCTCGGGGTGCCTCCGACGCTGGTCGTCGCCCTGTTCTACCCGCTGCTCATAGCAACCTGGTCCACGTTCGAGACCTGGCTTCCCCCCGCGGGCGCAGCGCTCCTCCTGGGCCTCCTCGTCCCGTACGCAGGCCCCCTCGCCTATCCCGCGAGCGTCGCCGTAGGCGGGGCCGTCTGGGTCACCGCAGCGATGGCGTTCCCCGGAATCAGGCCCAAGGCCATCGAAAGGGGGCCGCTTCCCGCGCGAGGGCATTCCTGCTAGAGTGTCTGATGACAGTTTCAGGGCGGGGCGAAACTCCCCACCGGCGGTGACGGGCCCCGTGCCCCAAGTCCGCGCGCCACGACGAAAAGAGTGGCTGACCTGGTGAGACTCCGGGACCGACGGTTACAGTCCGGACGAGAGAAACGGAAGTCCCCCATGGCTACCACCACAGGCAGGCACGACACCCACGCGACCACCGCCCAAGGGGGAGGCTGGTCGACCAAGCGCATCGCCGTCACGGCGCTGTTCTGCGCCGTCGCGGCCATTTGCACCCTCCTGCTTGAGTTCCCCATCCTGCCCGGCGTCACCTGGCTCAAGTACGACCCCTCGGGCATCGTCGCCCTCGTGGCGGGGTTCGCCTTCGGACCCTCGACGGCCGCAGTCGTCTCGGTCATCCCCTACCTCGTGCACCTTGCCACGCAGAGTGGCGTCTACGGCGTGATCATGGCCATCCTCGCGACGCTGTCGCTTTCGGTCCCCGCCGCGCTCGTCTACCGCCGCGACACCACCATGCGAGGCGCCGTGCTGGGCATGGCGGTGGGCGCCGTCGTCTGCCTCGTCGCCTGCATCCTGGGCAACATCGCCATCACGCCACTCTACGCCGGCATGTCCGCAGACGCGGTCGTCGCCCTCGTCGTCCCGGCGCTCCTGCCGTTCAACCTGCTCAAGATCGCCATCAACTGCGTCGTCGCCGCACTGGTCTACAAGCCGGTCTCCAAGGCGCTCGTCGGCTAGCGTCGGCGACCGTCGTGCCTGCGGCCCCCTTGGACATGCTGCTTGACCTCGACCACGTCACGCTCGAGTACGGGCGGGGCGTGGTCGCCTTGGACGACGTCTCGCTCTCCGTCGCGGAGGGCGAGCGCATCTGCGTGCTGGGTGCCAACGGGTCGGGCAAGTCCACGCTGGCGTCCGTCCTCTGTGGGCTGCTCGCCCCGGACGCCGGGTCCGTCACCCTGCTGGGGGAGCACGTCCTCCTCGACGGGGTGGCGGACTTCGCCGCCTATGGTCGCGCGCGGCGGGCGCTGGGGCTGGTCTTCCAGAATCCCGACGACCAGATCGTGACCACCGTGGTCGCCGATGACGTCGCCTTTGGCCCCGAGAACCTGGGGGTCCCCTCGGATCGGATAGGGCAGCGCGTCCGGCGCGAGCTGAGGCGCGTGGCACTCGAGGACTACGCCCGGGCTGACCCCACCCGGCTCTCGGGCGGCCAGAAGCAGCGCGTCGCCATCGCGGGGGCCCTCGCCATGGAGCCGCGCGTCCTGGTGCTCGACGAGCCCGGCGCCCTTCTCGACGTGCGCGGGCGCCGCTCGGTCATGCGCGTGATGGGGCAGCTGCACGCCGCCGGGACCACCATCGTGCACGTCACCCACTTCATGGAGGAGGCCCTCGAGGCCGACCGCGTCATCGTCATGAGCCATGGCCGCGTGACGCTCGACGGCGCTCCGACGGAGGTCTTCTCGCGCGTGGGGCAGCTCGGCGACCTCGGCCTCGAGGAGCCCTTCTCCGCACGGCTCTCGACCAGGCTCGCCGAGCGGGGGCTGCCCGTGCGCTGGACCTGCGACGCACGCGACCTCCAGTCCCAGCTCGCAGGCCTGGCCGCACACGTCGGCCTCCCCTGCGGCGGCTCCTCTCGAGGCGCGTCCTCCCAACGTGCCGCCGAAGCGCCCACGATCGCGGCCGCAGGCGAAAGCGCCGCCCCATGGCCCGGCGAGACGCCCCCATGCCACGTGGCCACGGGCCATGCCACGGGCGGAAGCGTGCGCGCCGCGGACGTCACGTACTCCTACGCAGACTGCGGCGGACGGCGTGCCCTCGATGGCGTGAGCCTCTCCATCGAGCCTGGCGCCAACTGCGCCATCGTCGGCCAGACCGGTTCCGGCAAGTCGACGCTCCTGCGCCTCATGTGCGCCCTCGAAGCACCCGATGCGGGAGAGCTGCTGGTCAACGGCCTGAGCACGGCGACCAGGCGCAACCGCAGGCTCCTGCATGGCAGCATCGGCTACGTCATGCAGCGCCCTGAGCGCCAGCTCTTTGCCGAGACCGTCCAGAAGGACGTCGCCTTTGGCCCCACCAACCAGGGGCTCCCCGCAGACGAGGTCGACAGGCGCTGCAGACGCGCGCTCGAGATGGTGGGGCTCCTCGAAAGGGGGCCGGCGTCGCCCTTCGAGCTCTCGGGCGGCCAGCGACGCATGTGCGCCATCGCCGGCATCCTCGCCATGCGCCCCGGCACGCTCGTCCTGGACGAGCCCACCGCAGGCCTCGACCCCCGTGGCCGAGAGGAGCTGCGCGCCATCCTCGCGGACGTCAACGCACGCGGCGTCACCGTCATCCAGGTCACGCACTCCATGGATGACGCGGCGCGCGCGGGCCAGGTCATCGTACTCGACCAGTCAAGGGTCCTCGCGCAGGGTACGCCGGCGGAGGTCTTCTCGCCCGGGAAGGCCCAGGTCCTGCACGACCACGGCCTGGGCCTGCCGAAGGCCCTGGTGTGGGCGCGCGAGCTGTCAGCCAGGGGCATCGCCCTGCCCGGCGAGCCCCTCACGCTCGCACGGCTCGTCGACGCGCTCGTCGACGCGCTCGCGGGCGGCCGCCGAGGGGAGCCCTGACCATGGCGTTGCGATTCTCGGTAGGACAGTACTATCCCGTCGACTCCCCCGTCCACCGCCTTGATCCCCGCGTCAAGGTGGGCTGTGCGCTCGCCATCATGGCCTGTACCTTCCTCATCCAGACGCCCCTGCAGCTGTGCCTGGGCTTTGCGTATGCCTTCGCGCTCGTCGGCGCGGCACGCATACCCGCCCGGAAGCTGCTGGAGTCCGTCAGGCCCATAGTCCTGGTCCTCGCGTTTCTCAGCCTCTTCAACCTGCTGCTGGTCCGCACGGGCGACGTCCTGGTCAAGATAGGGCCCCTCGCCATCACCGCAGGCGGCGCCTGGGCCGCCATCCTCTACTCGCTACGCGTGGTCGTTGCCGTCCTCGCGGGTGCCCTCATGCTGCTCACGACCACGCCGACCGAGCTCACGGACGCATTCGACGCCGCACTCTCCCCCCTGGCGCACGTCGGAGTGCCCGCACACGAGCTCGCGATGGTCTTCTCGCTCATGATCCGCTTCATCCCGACCATCGCGGACGAGACCTCCGCCATCCTTGACGCGCAGACCTCTCGCGGCGGGGCGCTGGGCGAGGGGTCCGTGGCAAGGCGCGTCCGCTCCATCGTCCCCGTCCTGGTCGCCCTGCTGGCAAGTTCGGCGCATCACGCCGACGGACTCTCGCGCGCCCTCGACGCACGTTGCTACGAGGGCGGCGGCGCCCGCTCGCACTGGCATCCGCTTCGCCTGGCGGCACGCGACCTCATTGCCGTCGCCATCACGGCCCTCGGCATCGCAGGACTCGTCCTCCTGGGTGCGCTGGGGTAGGGCGCCATAGGCATAACGGCATGGTCGGCGATTCTCACGGACCGCTGATGACGAGGGCCCGGGAGCGCTACGGGACGCACAGCCGGGCCTTCGCTCCGCTTTTTTCTTGCAGGCCCGCGACACGCCGCGGGGATGGGCGCCGCGCAGAGGGCGGCACGCCGTATCATGTGGAGTGAGTGTGCAAACGCACGCTCCAATGTGCCGACGTTTGCTCCACACCAACCCCCACGGAAAGGGCAGGCCCATGGTCTCACGCGTGTACGTAGAGAAGAAGCCAGGCTTTGACGTCGAGTCCCGCCAGATGCTGCGCGAGCTGCAGGACATCCTGGGCATCTCCGCCCTCGAGGGCCTCCGGATCGTCAACCGCTACGACGTGGAGGGGATCTCGAGGGCCCTCTTCGAGCAGTGCGTCCCCACGGTCTTCAGCGAGCCGCAGTCGGACGTGGCGACCACGCGCCGCCCCGTGGCGGGCAAGGGCACGAAGGTCTTCGCCGTGGAGTTCCTACCTGGGCAGTTCGACCAGCGTGCGGACTCCGCGAGCGAGTGCATCCAGCTCATCAGCCAGGGGGAGCGCCCGACCGTCGCCTCCGCAAAGCTCTATTACCTGGAGGGCGGCCTCTCGCAGGCCGACGTCGACGCCATCAAGCGCTACGTCATCAACCCGGTCGAGGCCCGCGAGGCGAGCCTCGCCTGCCGCAGGACCCTGAGGTCCGACTATCCCAAGCCGGCCATGGTCGAGACCCTGGACGGCTTCCGCAGGATGACCAAGGCCGAGCTCCAGGGCCTCATCGATGGCCGTGGCCTCGCCATGGACCTCGCGGACATCCGGTTCTGCCAGAGGTACTTCAGGGACGAGGGGCGCGACCCCACGATCACCGAGATCAAGATGATCGACACCTACTGGTCCGACCACTGCCGTCACACCACCTTTGGCACCGTGCTCGAGCACGTAGAGATCGACGACGCCGTGGTCAGGGACGCCTTCGGACGCTACCTCGAGATCCGCCACGAGCTTGGCCGCGACGGGAGGCCCGTCTGCCTGATGGACATGGGCACCATCGGCGCCAAGTACCTGCGCCACAAGGGCCTCCTCAAGAACCTGGACGAGTCCGATGAGGTCAACGCCTGTACCGTCAAGGTGAGGGTCGACGTCGACGGCGAGGACCAGGACTGGCTCTTCCTCTTCAAGAACGAGACCCACAACCACCCCACCGAGATCGAGCCGTTCGGCGGCGCGGCAACCTGCATCGGCGGCGCCATCCGAGACCCGCTCTCGGGACGCTCCTACGTGTACCAGGCCATGCGCGTAACCGGCGCGGCAGACCCCCTGGCCCCCGTGAGCAGGACCCTTCCCGGCAAGCTGCCCCAGCGCAAGCTCGTCACCACCGCGGCGGCCGGGTACTCCTCATACGGCAACCAGATCGGCCTTGCGACCGGCCAGGTCAGCGAGCTCTACCACCCGGGGTACGTGGCCAAGCGCATGGAGATCGGCGCGGTGGTGGGCGCCACCCCCGCCAGCCACGTCCGCCGCGAGTGCCCCGCCCCCGGCGACAGGATCGTCCTTCTGGGCGGCCGCACGGGACGCGACGGCATCGGTGGCGCCACCGGCTCCTCCAAGGCTCACGACGTGGAGTCCCTGGAGAGGGACGGTGCCGAGGTCCAGAAGGGCAACGCCCCCGTCGAGCGCAAGCTCCAGAGGCTCTTCCGCCGCGAGGACGCCTGCAGGCTGATCAAGCGCTGCAACGACTTTGGCGCCGGTGGCGTCTCAGTCGCCATCGGCGAGCTGGCCGACGGCCTTCTCATCGAGCTCGACCGCGTCCCCAAGAAGTACGAGGGCCTGGACGGTACCGAGCTCGCCATCAGCGAGTCGCAGGAGCGCATGGCCGTGGCGCTGGCACCCGAAGACGTCGATGAGTTCATGGGGTATGCGCGTGAGGAGAACCTCGAGGCGACCGTCGTCGCAGAGGTGACCCGGGAGCCACGCCTCAAGATGGTCTGGGATGGCAGGACCATCGTCGACGTGAGCCGCAAGTTCCTCTCGTCCAACGGGGCACCCAAGCACCAGGACGTCCACGTGCCTCAGCAGGGCAGCTACCAGCCCAGCTGGGAGGGTGCGAACCTCGAGGAGCGCATGCGCTCCGTGCTGTGCGACCTCAACGTGGCCTCGAACAAGGGCCTCTCGGAGCGCTTCGACTCCACCATCGGCGCAGCGACGGTTCTGATGCCCTTCGGCGGTCGCCGACAGCTCACGCCCAGCATGGCGATGGTCGCAAAGCTTCCCGTCCTTGGCGAGACCACCACGGTCTCTGGCATGGCGTGGGGCTTCAATCCCTACCTCATGAGCCAGAACCAGTTCACGGGGGCATACCTCTCGGTCGTCGAGTCCGTGGCGAGGCTCGTGGCCGCCGGCCTCGAGCACAGGAGCGCCTACCTCAGCTTCCAGGAGTACTTCGAGAAGCTTCGCCATGGGCCCGAGCGTTGGGGCAAGCCCACGGCCGCCGTCCTGGGTGCGCTCATGGCCCAGATCGACCTGGGCATCGGCGCCATCGGGGGCAAGGACTCCATGTCAGGCTCCTTCGAGGACCTGGACGTCCCGCCCACCCTGGTCTCGTTCGCGACGGCGGTCGGCAAGGTCGGCCGCATCGTCTCTCCGGAGTTCAAGCGCACGGACAGCAAGCTCTGCCTGGTACGCCCGCAGTACAGGGAAGACGGCGTCACCCCCGATGCGCGGTCCTTCCTCAAGGTGCTCGACTACGTCGAGGCCATGATCGGCTACGGGGACGCCCTTGCCGTGGCGACGCCGGGCTACGGCTGCCTGGCCGAGACGCTCTTCAAGATGGCCGTCGGCAACCAGATCGGCTTCGGCCTGGCGGACGCCTTCGACATGGGCGCCCTCTTCCGCCTGGCCTACGGAAGCTTCGTGGTGGAGGTGGGCGCAAGCACCTACGTCGAGCGTGACGTGGATGGCTTCGAGGTCATCGACCTGGGCGGCACCTCTGTCGAGTACGCCCTGTGGGCAGCAGGCGAGAGGATCGAGCTCTCTGATCTTCAGGAGGCCTGGGAGGCACGGCTCGAGCCCGTCTTCCCGTACCGTGGCGAGGGCGAGGCCGTGGACGCCCCGCGCTTCGACGTGGACGAGAGGGGCGGCTCGCGCGTAGCGCCCGCCGTCCGCCCAGCCAAGCCGCACGTCGTGATTCCCGTGTTCCCCGGGAACAACTGCGAGTACGACTCTGCGGCGGCATTCGAGCGCGCTGGCGCGGATGTCACCACGCTCGTCATCAGCAACCTCACGCCCACGGCCGTGCAGGAGAGCACCCAGGCCCTTGCCAAGGAGATCGGTCGCTCCCAGATCGTCATGATTCCCGGCGGCTTCTCGGGTGGCGACGAGCCCGACGGATCGGCCAAGTTCATCACGGCCTTCTTCCGTGCACCCGAGGTCACCGAGGCCGTCCGCGACCTGTTGCTGCAGCGCGATGGCCTGATGCTGGGCATCTGCAACGGCTTCCAGGCCCTGGTCAAGCTGGGGCTCGTGCCCTACGGTGACATCAGACCGATGGACGACGCGTGTCCGACCCTGACCTTCAACACCATCGGGCGCCACCAGAGCCGTCTCGTGCGCACGCGCGTGGCCTCGAACCTCTCGCCCTGGCTCTCCCGATGCTCGGTGGACGACGTCCACACCATCGCCGTCAGCCACGGCGAGGGACGATTCGTCGCCAGCGACGAGCTGCTGCGCGAGATGGCCGCCAAGGGCCAGATCGCCACGCAGTACGTGGACGAGGACGGCGTGCCCTCCATGGACCTGGACGTGAACCCCAACGGCTCGATCCTTGCCATCGAAGGCATCACCAGCCCGGACGGCCGCGTCCTTGGCAAGATGGGCCACAGCGAACGCTACACCAAGGGCAACTTCAAGAACGTGCCAGGTGCCATGTGCCAGCCACTCTTCGAGGGAGGCGTGGGGTACTTCGCGTAAGGGCCACACCGCCTGGGCACGGCGGGCGCGGCAAGTTCCCGCCGTGCCCGAAGCCAGGTCCCGTCGCGCCCAGGGTGACGGGGGAGCGACACTGACGAGCCCGCAAAGCTGATAGGCTGGCGACACCGCGGAAGATGAACGACGTTGCGACCCCAGAAGGGAGCCCCCATGGAACGTCCTATCGAACGACGCACCGCCCTTGCGCTTCTCGGCCTGCCCCTTGCCCTGTCGCTGGGGTCGTCCCTCGCGGGCTGCGGCGTCGGCGGCAACCCAGACGACGTGCCCCCATTGCTTGCGGCGTCGGACCTCACGGCAGGCGTGGGAGACTCCGCGTCCGTGCGAGGCGCGCAGGCGCCCATCGGCGACACTCTCACGGACCAGGCCGCCACGCTTGCCGCGTACGACTTCGCGGCCCGTCTGCTGCAGGGCTGCTACAAGGCGGAGCCGGGGGGAAACGTGCTCGTCTCCCCCCTCTCGGCGCTCTTCGCCCTCGCGCTGGCCGAGAACGGCGCCGCCGGAGAGACCCTCTCCCAGATGGAGGCGGCGACGGGCATGGGCGTACGGGACCTCACGTCCTACCTGGAAGCCTATGCCAGAAGGATTGGTGGCGAGCCTCTGTACGACACGCAGGGGACGGGCGAGGCGCTCGCGCTCAGGAGCGCCAACTCCGTCTGGCTACGCGACTCGGGCGGTCTCAGCGTGACCGACGACTACCTCGCGACCTGCAAGGACGACCTCTTCGCACAGGCCTTCTCCGCACCGTTCGATGAGACGACGAGAAGGGACATCAACTCCTGGGTCAGCTCGAAGACGGACGGCATGATCGAGGGGATGGTGGACGAGATCTCCGACGAGGCCCGGCTGTTCCTCATCAACGCCCTCGCCTTCGACGGCGCCTGGTCCGACCCCTACAAAGACGACGACGTGCGGGACGACACCTTCACGGCCGTGGACGGCACGGGGCAGGACGTGCGTATGATGCGCTCGCACGAGTCCCACTACCTCGAGAATGGCTTCGCCGAGGGCTTCATGAGGCCCTACGAGAACCACGACTTCGCGTTCGTCGCGCTGCTTCCCAAGGGGGGCGTCGGGATCGGGGACCTCGTGGGCTCACTCGACGGCGGGTCCCTGCACGAGCTGGTCACCGGGGCCGTCCCGGACGTCGAGGTCAGCGCGGGTCTCCCCAAGTTCACCGCCAGCCACCGTACCCTCCTCGACGAGCAGCTGCACTCGATGGGGATGCTGGACGCCTTCGAACCCAGCCTCGCAGACTTCTCGCCCCTGGGATCGGTGCCGGATGGAAACCTCGCCGTCGGCAGCGTCATCCAGAAGACCTTCGTCGACGTGAACGAGCAGGGCACGAGGGCCGCGGCAGCGACCTCGGTGGAGATGGAGACCACGGCCGCTCGTCCCTCCGACCCAGAGGTGAGGGAGGTCGTCCTAAACCGCCCCTTCGTCTACCTGATCATCGACTACCAGAGCGCAACGCCGCTCTTCGCGGGGGTCGTCACGAGCATGGCGTAGGGCGGCCCCGCCGGGGCGCGGAGGCCGTGGGCCGGAACCGGGGCGCGGAGGCCGGGGGCCGGAGTTGGCCGCCGGGTCTTCCGGCCTCGGCGCATGGGCCAGGCCACGCTCGGCGCGCGCGGGCTCTGGCTTTTGCTCGATCGCTCTTTTCCTTTCATTCGGTTATCTTTTTCCTTTCTTATATCATCTCACCGATGGTCCGCATCGTCCCTCCGAGTTGCAACCCCGGAAGTGAGTGCCAGTACTCACTTCTGATAATCTTATCGAGCCGATTACCTGCGGCGATGTCAGGAAAAATGTGTTTGTCGGACGCCACATGCCTCTCGGCGACCCAAAAAGTACTCACTTCTCAAGAAAGTACTCACTTCTGGAGGTGCGGGGACGCGAGGGCATGCGCGATCGCGCGCCATCCCAGCCGAAGCGCTGCGGCCGCGCGCCCGTGAGGTCCACGTCTTGCCGCACATCTCGCACATGTCTCGCACACGACGCTCCCGTATACTTCCAACGGTTCGAGGGGGACGCCGGGCGCATGCCGTGCGGCGGCGCGACACGATACGGAGGATAAGCGATGAGCGAGAAGAAGGAACCCAAGGACAGCTGCGTCCTCGTCACCGGCGGCGCCGGCTTCATCGGCAGCCACACCGTCGTCGAACTGCTCCGGGGCGACTACCAGGTCATCGTCGTCGACGATCTCTCCAACGCGTCCGAGAAGGTACTTGACCGCATAGGCGCCATCGTGGGCGAGGAGCGGGCCCAGAGGCTCTCGTTCTACCGCGCCGACGTGAGGGACCGCGCCGACCTGGAGCGCGTCTTCGATGACAACGAGATCGACCGCGTCATACACTTCGCGGGCTTCAAGGCCGTGGGCGAGTCCGTCACCAAGCCCATCGAATACTACAGCAACAACCTGGGCAATACCCTCACCCTGGTCGACGTCATGCGCGGCCACGGCTGCAAGTCCATCATCTTCAGCAGCTCCGCGACCGTCTATGGCGATCCCGACAGCCTACCCCTGACCGAGGCGAGCCCCAAGAAGCCAGCCACCAATCCCTACGGTTGGACCAAGTGGATGATCGAGCAGGTCCTCTCCGACCTCGTGGTGGCCGATCCCGAATGGAACGTCGTCCTCCTGCGCTACTTCAATCCCATCGGCGCACATCCCTCGGGCCTCATGGGCGAGGACCCCA
The DNA here is from genome assembly GCF_000143845.1 of Olsenella uli DSM 7084. Taxonomy (NCBI): domain Bacteria; kingdom Bacillati; phylum Actinomycetota; class Coriobacteriia; order Coriobacteriales; family Atopobiaceae; genus Olsenella; species Olsenella uli. The sequence goes on from NC_014363.1 coordinate 1,795,576, forward strand.
AGGGCATCCCCAACAACCTGCTTCCCTACGTCGCCCAGGTGGCCGTGGGCAAGCGCGACTGCGTCCACGTCTTCGGCGACGACTACGACACCCCCGACGGCACCGGCGTGCGCGACTACATCCACGTGATGGACCTGGCCTCTGGTCACGTGGCCGCCTTGGGCTGGATGAACGGCCGCTCTGGCTGCGAGACCTTCAACCTGGGAACCGGCAGGGGGACCTCGGTGCTCGAGATTGTCAGGGCCTTCTCCAGGGCCTGCGGGCGCGAGCTCCCCTACGTCATCGAGCCGCGTCGCGCGGGCGACGTCACGGCCAACTACGCGGACTGCTCCAAGGCCCGCGAGGAGATGGGCTGGCAGGCCCGCTTTGGCATCGATGACATGTGCCGCGACAGCTGGAACTGGCAGTCCCAGAACCCCAACGGCTACGAAGGCTAGACGTGTCGGCAGACGCTGGCAGGCCCCACGGCGACAGGGGCCGCGCCTTCGCGACGTACCTCGCCGAGAGGCGTCCCATCATCGAGGCGTACCTTGCCGAGCACAAACCGACCCCGCCCCCCGACGAGACGTCTGCGGATAGCGACCTCGAGCGCTATCTCTACCAGCCGTTCGCGCGCTTCGTGGCCTCGGGCGGCAAGCGCACGCGCCCCGCTCTCGTCCTGCTTGGCTGCGAGGCCGTTGGGGGCGACGTCGAACGGGCCCTCTCGAGCGCGGCGGGCATAGAGCACTTCCAGTCCGCCGCCCTCATCCACGACGACATCGCCGACGAGGGCGAGCTGCGCCGCGGTGAGCCCTGCACCTACCTCACCGAGGGGCTGGGCGTGGCGATCAACACCGGCGACCTTGGCATCGTCCGCACCTTTGCGGACGTGCTCGAGGATGACGCGCTCGACCCAACGACCAAGCTGCGCGTGCTCGCCGAGCTCGCGCAGATGGAGCAGCGCACCGTAGAGGGACAGGCGCTCGACCTCGGCTGGGTGCGTGACGGACGCTGGGACGTGAGCACGAGCGACTACCTCCGCATGGCACGCCACAAGACCGCGTTCTACTCCGCGTCCTCGCCGCTCTCCATCGGGGCCATATGCGGCGGAGGCAGCAGCGGGCAGGTGGGGGCGCTCGGCTCCTTCGGCATGGACGCGGGGCTTGCGTTCCAGCTCCAGGACGACCTGCTCAACCTCGTGGGCGATGCCACGGCACAGGGCAAGGACTTCCGCAGCGACATCACCGAGGGCAAGCGCACGATGGTCGTGGCGTGGTCGCTCGAACGCCTCGAGGGCCAGGACCGAGAGGAGCTCGTCGCCCTCCTCTCGGCTCACACGACCGACCCCACGCAGCTCGCCCGCGCGGTCGGGCTCATGCGGGACTGCGGAGCCATCGATGCCGTGGGCGGCTATGCCCGCGCCCTCGCAGACCATGCAAAGGGCGAGCTCGACGGAATGGACTTTGCAGGCCATGCCGTCGAGGTGCTCGATTCTATGGCAGACTTCTTCGTAGAGCGCCTGGGCTAGGCGCTCCGCAACACGGATCAGGAGAGGCAGATGGACCCAATTCGAGAGGGCGCATCCGGCGCCGCAGTCGAGGACATCCAGGAGCGCCTGGGCCGTCTTGGCTACGAGATCGACGAGGCCGAGCTGGCCGAGAAGAGCATGGGGCCCTCGAGCGTGGCGGCCGTCGCCAAGTTCAGGCTCGACCAGGGCATGGGCCTGGGCACCGAGGTCGACGCGCCGACCTGGTCCGCGCTCGTCGATGCCGGCTATACGATGGGCGACCGCACGCTCTACCTGCGTCTGCCCAACTTCCACGGCAACGATGTCCTGCAGATGCAGGAGCGCCTCAACATCCTGGGCTTCTCCTGCGGGAAGCCCGACGGCTGCTTCGGCGTCTACACCGAGGCCGCCGTCAAGGAGTTCCAGGAGAGCCAGGGCATGCTGGCCGACGGCATGGCCTTCCAGGACACCTTCGACTCCATCGACCGCCTGCACCACGTGTGGGCGGGTAAGCCTGCGGCAGGACCGCACCCCATGGGCGGAATGGGCTTCGCGCGCGCGGCCGGCGTGCTCGAGCACACGCAGCTCTCGCTCACAGCCGAGGATCCCATCTCGCGCAACGTCGCAGGTCGCATCTGGAACCTGGCGTCGGCCACGAGCGAGAGGAGCGGCCTCGACCTCATCGAGGCGCCCGAGGTCTCGCGCGAGGGCGACGCCGCGGTCATCGTACTGGCCACCACGCCGCTGCCCGAGGGCAGCAAGATGGCCAACCTGTCGACCGACGACGTCGAGACGCTACCGCAACGCCTGCGCACCACCGTCGAGAGCTCCCGCGAAGACGTGCCCGTCGTGCGCCTGGAGCTCCCGCTGGGCCTGGACTACGACGGCACCTTCACCACCGGTGACGCACAGACCTTCGCGGTCATGCTGCTCGACGCCATCTGCGCCGCGTTCGACCTGTGACGCAGGGGGGCGTCGCTGGTGGAGCAGTTCGAATTCGTCCTCATCGTGCTGGCGTGCGTCAGCCTCTCCTCGGTGGCCGACAGGTTCGTGCGCCGCGTGTCGCTGCCCATACTGCAGATAGCCATCGGGCTCGTAGCCGCCATCGTGCTGCCCACGATCAACGAGGTCCGCATAGACTCCGAGCTCTTTCTCGTGCTCTTCATCGCACCCCTCCTCTTCAACGAGACGCGTGAGGCGAGCCCGCGCGAGCTGTGGCGCAACCGCGCCGACATCTTCTCGCTCGCCGTCGGGCTTGTGGTCGTGAGCGTCCTTGTCATCGGCTACGCCCTTAACCGGCTCGTGCCGGCAATACCCCTCGCGGCCGCCTTCGCCCTCGGAGGGGCGCTCGGACCCACGGACGCCGCCGCCGTCACGGCGCTCAGGTCCTCCGTCAACCTCACTGGCCGCCAGAGGGCGCTGCTGTCGGGAGAGTCGCTCATCAACGACGCGTCTGGTGTCGTGGCCTTCCAGTTCTCCGTTGCGGCAGCCGTCACGGGGGCGTTCTCCCTCATGGACGCCACAGCCTCGTTCGCCCTCCTCTTTGTGGGCGGCATCGCCTTGGGGGCCATCCTGGGCTTCGTGCTCTCCGGCGCCATGAGGCTCCTGGGGCGCCTCGGCTTCGAGGACGTCACGTCGCACGCCCTCTACGAGCTGCTGAGCCCCTTCATCGTCTATCTCGTCTGCGAGGACCTGGGAGTGAGCGGCATCCTGGCCGTCGTCGCCGCCGGCCTCGTCATGGCAGCGCCGCGCCCGCGATTCCACTCGACCTATGACGCTCGGCGCCGACTCGTCTCGAACTCGCTCTGGGCCATGATCTCGTTTCTGATCAACGGGACGATCTTCGTGCTGCTGGGAATGCAGTTGCCCCTCGTCGTGATGCCGGGGCTCAACGGTGGTCTCCCCGCCCCCCAGGTCATAGTCGCCATCCTCCTCGTCGCCATGGCCTCGCTCGGATGCCGCCTCGTCTGGGTGCTCGCCCTTGAGCTCGTCCACCGTCGCAAGGGGGAGGGGCTGTGCGGTGGGCGCAGGGGGATCCTGCGTGACGCGTTGGTGACCACCATCGCGGGCGCGAAGGGCGCGGTCACCCTCTCGATCGTGCTGACCCTCCCCTTGACGACGGCGGCTGGGGACCCCTTCCCCGAACGTAGCCTCCTCGTCACCCTTGCGGCGGGAGTCATCTTGCTCACGCTCCTGATGGCCGACGTTTCCCTGCCTCTGCTGGCCCCACGCCCCGAGGACGACGGCGGCCACGACGGGGAGCTGCGCGAGGCGACCATCGCCGTGTTCGAGGCGACCACGAACGAGCTCAGACGCCTCGCGGAGGACGAGGCCCTCACCGAGTACCTGCCCGCGCTCAGGCTCACGCTCAGCCGCTACGAGCTGCAGCTGGCCCTTGAGCGCTTCATCAGCTCCGGTGTCGAGGAGGAGAATCGTGCCGTGGAGGACGAGGAGGCCCGGCTGCAGGCCGAGACCCTCGAGTCGCTTCACCGCCGCCACCTCAAGGTGCACTCCGAGCAGGACTGGCAGCGCCATCTTGTCGCTCTCCGCGGTATCAGGAGCTCTGTCGGCTATACCGGACGCATGGCGGACGTCATACCGAATCGGGGCACCCTCCTCGCGAGCGCGACGACCCTCGTGCGCCGGACCTTCTTCCCCGCAGGCCACCGTGCCAAGGACGGCAGCGACCTCGACCGCATCTACGGCCAGTCCTGCATCTACGCGATCGAGCTCGAGTACGTGAGCCTCGAGTACTTCGAGCGCGTCATGAAGGAGGGGGACGTCGGCCAGGCAAGGGCCGCCCATATACGCCACGACGTGCACGAACTCGCCCTGCACTCTCTGTGGGGCCGCCTCAACTACGGGCGGGACGTCCCCCTCGACTCGCGCAAGGCCTACACGCTGCCCTACGACCTCCTCACACACGACTTCAACCCGCGTTTCCGCGAACAGTTCGCCAAGGCGCGCGAGTTCGCCCGCGACGTGGACGAGAACGCGCTGCGCATCGAGCTCGACGAGATAGGACGCCTGCAGTCCGAGGGCACCCTCACCCGCAAGATAGCCAACGAGCTGCGCGAGAACGTCTATCTTCTGCAGATGGGCGAGGGGTAGGGCGACACGGGGACGGCACGACGCGCCCCTCCGCAATGGGTCCGACGGCAGCCGCCATGCGCGACTGCTATACTTAGCGTGCGTCCGGTTCGGGGCGGCGGCTGAACTGGGGTATCGTCCAAGGGCTAGGACACGGGTTTTTGGTGCCTGGAATGAGGGTTCGAATCCTTCTACCCCAGCCAACGCATCTGATGGGTCGGGTGCGGCCCAGTGCCGTACCCGGCTTTCTGGCGCCTCTTCTGGTACGTCCGAACTTTGCCGTGGATACACGCCAACCCGTTGGAGGCCACATGCCCGTCACCGCGATCGTCCTCGCCGCCGGCGAGGGAACGCGCATGAAGTCCCGCCATCCCAAGGTCACGCACAAGGTCCTGGACCGTCCGCTCGCGTGGTGGGTCGTTGACGCCGCCCGAAGGGCCGGCATCGAGCGCATCGTCGTCGTCGTCGGGAACGGCGCGGACGAGGTGCGCTCCTGCCTTGCGGGCGAGGGGGACGTCGAGTTCGTGGAGCAGGCGGAACGCCTGGGCACGGGACATGCCGTCCGCGTGGTCAAAGACGCCCTCGGAGGCTTCACCGGTCCTGTGGTCGTGCTCAACGGCGACCTGCCGCTCGTGCGCCCAAAGACCATCTCGGCCCTGGTCGACGCAACGCGCGCCAATCACAGTGCCTGCACCATCCTCACGATGACCCCGCCCGACGCCACGGGCTACGGTCGCATCGTTACCGAGGACGGCCAGGTCAGGGCCATCATCGAGCACAAGGACTGCACGCCTGCGCAGCGTGAGGAGCTCAGGGAGTGCAACGCCGGCGCCTACTGCTTCTGTGGCGGGAGGCTCACCGACAACATCGGCAGGATCGGCAGCGACAACGCCCAGGGCGAGTGCTATCTCACGGACATGGTCGGGATCTACGTCGGCATGGGCGAGTCCGTCTCGGCCGTGCACTGCGACGACTACTCGGAGCTTCTGGGCGTGAACGACCGCGTCCAGCTCGCCCAGGTCACCAAGGTCATGCAGCGGCGCATCAACGAGGGTCTCATGCGTGCGGGCGTCACGATGCTCGATCCCGACCAGGTGTGGGTGGGGCCGGACGCCAGAATCGGCCGTGACTGCGTCCTTCTCCCCCAGACCATCATCTGGGGGAGGACGACCGTGGGCGAGGCGTGTACCATCGGCCCCAACAGCCGCCTCGTGAACGCCAGCGTGGGCGACCGTTGCCTGGTGGACGAGACCATCATCGTGGACTCCGCCATCGACGACGACGTCTCGTGCGGTCCGCGCGCCTACCTGCGTGGCGGCGCGCACTTCATGAGGCGTTCCAAGGCGGGCACCCACGTGGAGATAAAGGGCTCCGAGGTGGGCGAGGGGTCCAAGGTCCCGCACCTCTCCTACATAGGCGACGCACGCCTGGGCAGGGGCGTCAACATCGGCGGGGGTTCCATCACCTGCAACTACGATGGAAAGCACAAGAGCCGCACGGAGATCGGCGACCACGTCTTCGTCGGCTCGGATACGATGATGGTGGCTCCCGTCGAGATCGGCGACAACGCCCTCGTCGGCGCCGGCTCCTGCATCACCCAAGACGTTCCCGCGGGAGCCCTCTCGCTCGAGCGCTCTCGGCAGCTCATCAAAGAGGGATGGGCAGACCTGTACTGGGCCAATCTTCGAGAAGAGGACTAGAGGATGTACGAGAACCTGCGCGAACCGACCACCTACCAGAAGGAGATCAAGCTCTACTCGGGCACCAGCAACCCGGCGCTCGCCCAACGCATCGCCAACATCCTGCACCTCGAACTCCAAGGTCTCGAGATCCAGAAGTTCGCCAACGGCGAGATCTACGCGCGCTTCGACGAGTCGGTCCGTGGCGACGAGGTCTTCTTCATCCAGTCCGTCGTGGGGGGCAACGTCAACGACCTCCTCATGGAGACGCTTATCGTCGCCGATGCGGCCTCGAGGGCCTCTGCGGAGAGCTTCACCGCCGTCATCCCGCACTATGGCTACGCCCGGCAGGACCGCAAGGCCGCGAGCCGCGAGCCCATCACCGCGCGCCTCGTCGCCAACCTGCTCGAGGCTGCGGGCGTCGACCGCGTCATCACGCTTGACTTGCACTCCGGCCAGATCCAGGGCTTCTTCGACATCCCCGTCACGCACCTGACGGCCCTCTACCTCTTCGGAGACTACTTCAAGCAGAAGTCCTTCGACTGGAACGAGACGGTCGTCGTCTCCCCCGACATGGGTCGGGCAAAGGTCGCCAAGAAGCTCTCGGACTACCTGGGCTGCGAGGTCGCCATCGCCCACAAGAGCCGCCCGAGGCACAACGCCGCCGAGGTCATGGGTATCATCGGCAACATCAATGGCAAGACCTGCATCATCAACGACGACATGATCGACACCGCCGGCACGCTCACGGGCTCCATCAACAAGCTCAAGGAGATGGGTGCCGGCGACATCTACGTGTGTGCCACGCACGGCATCTTCAGCGGACAGGCCATCCAGCGCCTGGAGGATGCGCCGATCGTCGAGTGCGTCGTCACCGACGCCATACCCTGCGCCATCGCAAACACGCAGGGCTCCAAGATCAAGCAGATCTCGATCGCCCGTCCCCTTGCGAACTGCATCTACAACGTCTACACCAACCGCTCCGTCTCGCAGGCCGCAGGAGGCAACTCCGAGATGTAGGACAGGCCAGGGGAACGCGCATGTCCCCCGCGCACGCACCCCTGGCCTTCGGCAGGCGGATGGCGCGGACGTCCGGCTAGTGGGTGGTGCCCGCCGAGACCGACACGTCCCTCTCGGTGGCAAGCGCCGCCCCTACCGCAAGGGCGATGCCCGCCGTCATGGTCTCGAGCGACATGCTGGGCGTCGCCGACGGCAGGCGGGTCGCCTGCTGCGTTGCGTAGGGCACGTGCATGAAGCCCCCGCGCACGCCGGGATGGTCGGTGGCGATGGCATGCATCAGGCGGTAGAGCATGTCGTTGCACACGTAGGTGCCGGCCGTGAAGGAGACCTCGGCGGGAATCCCGGCATCGTTCATGGCCTTCGCCATCGCCCTCACGGGAAGCGTGGAGAAGTAGGCGTCAGGCCCATCCTCCTCGATCCTCTGGGCAAGGGGCTGGTTGCCGTCGTTGTCGGGGACGCGCGCGTCCATGCAGTTGATGCCCACGTACTCGGGCGTGAGCTTGGCACGGCCGCCCGCCTGCCCGATGCAGAGCACCAGATCGGGCGAACACTCCCTCATGGCATGCTCCACCTCGGCGAACCCCCGCCCGAACGCCACGGGCACCTCGGCCTTGACGACCTCCGCACCGCCGATGGCGCCCGGCAGGGCACGGACCGCTTCCCACGCGGGGTTCATGGCCTCCCCGCCAAAGGGCTGGAAGCCCGTGACAAGAACCGCTCCCATACGTCCTCCTTCCGTCAGGCGCACCGCGAATCGCCCAAAAGCCCCCTCAACCCAAAAGCTCTCCCATTCTATAGGGAGCGTGCGCCATCGTGGTCTACCATCAGAGGAAGCCGAGGGCTGCCACCCAGGCAGCCCTCGCCGGACGAAGGGGGCACGATGGGCTACACGGAGCGCGAGCACTGGTGCAGGCGAGAGGACAAGAACATCTACGGGAGGCTGTTTCTCCCCGATGGATGGGGGGACGGTCGACCCCGTGCGACCGCGATCTTCTCGCACGGACTCAGCACGAATCATGGGGACATGGAGCCCTATGCCCGAACTGCAGCGGAGCGCGGAATGGTCACGTATGTGTTCGACTTCTGCGGAGGGGGTGCCTACAGCAGGAGCGACTGGCAGGACGGCATGTCCCTCTTCACCGAGCAGCACGACCTGGAGTCGGTTGCCTGGGAGCTCTCGCGCGAGCCGTTCGTCGACCAGGACAACGTCTTCCTCTGCGGGTCCAGCCTGGGGGCAACCGTGACGCTCATGGCAGCGCGCGCGAACGCCCAGCTGGTACGCGGGTGCGTGCTGCTGTACCCAGCATTCAACCTCCACGACGCCGTGCGGCAGGCATGCCCCGACAGGAACAGCCTGCCGGAGGCCTTCCCCATCATGGGAATGGACGTCAGCGGCGACTTCCTGCGCTCGTGCTACGACTACGACTTCTTTGAGCACATCCCGGCGTTCCCGGAGGAGGTGCTGCTCTTCCACGGCGATGCGGACACGGCCGTGCCGCTCTCGTACTCACAGCGCGCCGCACGCCTGTTCCCGCACTGCGAGCTGAGGGTCATCCGTGGCGGTGGGCACGGCTTTGTGGGCGAGCAGTACTGGCAGGTGGTCGAACAGGCCGCCGAGTGGCTGGGTGCCCGCATGAGGCGCTAGGCGCACGGGACCCAAGATCCCTTCCGGGACCCGCGCGCCTACGTACGCCCGCGACGCCCGCGCACGAGCCATGCCTACAGCAGGCTGTGGTGACGGAGCAGGTACGCACGCCTGGCAAACAGGGCACTCGCCACATATCCCGCAACGACGCACGCCAGAAACACGAAGTAGGCCGTCGGCATCGGAGCAAACCCGAGGGCGCCGCCCACGGCAGTCGCGGGCAGAAGCGTTGCCAGGACAATCCCCGACGCACCCAGAAGCGTGATGGACCAAGCCGCATGGCTCTGCACGAAGGGCACCCTCGCGGTGCGCACGAGGTGCACGACGAGCGTCTGGGTCCACATGGACTCGACGAACCAACCTGCCTGGAAGGTCGACACGAACAGGGCACGTCCGCTCGCATCCAGGCTCCCCCAGGCACCGCCCGCGACCGCAGGGCATATCCAGGCGAACAGGGCCGCAAACGTGATGACGTCGAACACCGAGCTCACGGGGCCCATCCTCAGCATGAACGCGCGCATGGACGTGCCGTCCCAACGCCTGGGCGAGAGCACCAGCTCGTCATCCACGTTGTCCCAGGGGATGGCCGTGCACGTAAGGTCGTAGATCAGGTTCAGCAGCAGGAGCTGCACCGCCGTCATGGGAAGAAACGGCAGGAACGTGGCCGCCACCAACACGGAGATGACGTTGCCGAAGTTGCTGCTGACGGTCATCTTCACGTACTTGGCCATGTTGGCGTACGTCCTCCGGCCACACATGATGCCCCGCTCCAGGACCATGAGGTCCTTCTCCAGCAAGATGATGTCCGCAGCCTCGCGCGCCACGTCGACGGCGGAGTCGACGGAGATCCCGCAGTCGGACGCCCGCATCGCCGCGGCGTCGTTCACGCCGTCACCCATGTAGCCCACGGCGTGACCCAGGCTGCGAAGGCCCTGCACCACGCGCGCCTTCTGGGTCGGGCTCAGCTTCGCGAAGACCGACGTCCGCTGGGCGCGCTCGGCAAGCTCCGCGTCATCCATCGCATCGACCTCGGCTCCCGTGAGCACGCCGTCCACGGGCAGCCCCATCTTGCCGCACACGTAGGTCGTGACGCGCGCGGAGTCACCCGTGAGCACCTTGGTCGTGACGCCGTTCTGGGCCAAGGCGCGTACCGCCTCGGCGGCCGAGGCCTTTGGCGGGTCCAGAAACGCCAGGTAGCCGATCAGGGTCATGTCGCACTCGTCATCTGCGGCCAGCGTGCCGGCGCCGGCGGGCTCCTCCCGAACGGCAACGCCCAGCACGCGCATGCCCTCGTCCCCCAGGGCGGCGGCACGCTCCATCACGGCACGTCCGACGTCAGGGGTGATTGCGTGCCTCTCGCCGGACAGCTCGTACTGCGAGCACAGCGCCAGGACCTCCTCCATCGCCCCCTTGGTGACCATGACCGTATTGCCGCGCTCGTCACCCACGACCACGCTCACCCGGCGGCGCTCGAAGTCGAAGGGGAGCTCGTCCACCAGCTGCCACGAGGTGGCGATCTCATCGGCACCTGTGGGCCCGCCGCCGCGCGCGCCCTCTTCGATCGCGCGGCGGATGATTGCCGAGTCTATGAGGTTGCGCATGCCGGTTCCAAAGAAGCTGTTCATGAACGCCCAGTTCAGAACGGATACGTCTTCGTTCCCGTCCACGTCGAGATGGCGCTCCAGCACCACGCTGTCCTGCGTCAGCGTGCCCGTCTTGTCGGTACAGAGGATGTCGATGGCGCCCAGGTCCTGGATCGCGCCCAGGCGCTTCACGATGACGTGCGCGCGGCTGAGGTCCAGGGCCCCCTTGCCCAGGCAGCCCGAAACCAGCATGGGCAGCATCTCGGGTGTCAGGCCCACCGCGACGGACAGCGAGAACAAAAGCGACGACAGCCAGTCGCCCTTGGTCATGCCGGAGACCAGCAGCACCACCGGAACCATCGCCATCATCAGGCGGACGAGGAGGACGCTGGTCCTTGACACGCCCTCGTCTGCGGCAGTCTGGCGCCTGGCGGTCCCCAGCAGGGACGTCGCCTCGCCGAAGAGCGTGCGGGCGCCCGTCGCCACCACGACGCCACGGGCCGTGCCCGAGATGACCGTCGACCCCATGAACGCGAGGTTGCGGACGTCCGAGGCCGCATCCGCACCCGGGCCTGTGCCCACAAGGCCGGCGTCCGCGACCTTCTCGACGGGCTCGGGCTCGCCCGTCAGAGAGCTCTGGCTCACAAACAGGTCGCGCGCATGCACTATGCGCAGGTCCGCTGGGACGATATCGCCGGACGAAAGGTTCACCACGTCGCCCACCACCACCTCGTCCAGGGGGATGTCGGTGCGACCCGGTCCCTCGCGCAGGACGCAGCAGGTGGTCTCTATCATCTCGGCCAGCGACTCCGCCGCATCGCCGCTGCGCTCCTCCTGCACGAAGCGCATCACCCCGGACACCAGCACCATCACGCCAATGATGGCCGGGGTGGTGAGGTCGCGGCTGTCGGCGCTCGCAAAAATCCAGTCGGTCAACACGGAGACCGCCGCGATGAGCACCAGGATGTAGGTGAGGGGGTCCGAGAAGGCCAGCAGGAGGCGAATCGGCCGGGGCTTGCGGTCGGCATGGGCGACGACGTTGGGTCCCCAGAGCTCGCGAGAGACCTCGACCTCATGCGGGGCCAACCCTCCCGCATGCGCGTTGAGCTCGTCGTACACACGCGGCACGGGCAGCTGGGCCATGTGGAGAAGCCACTCGCGCTGGCTCGCCGTCGCGTTCCCCGCGGCATGGCCGTTCCCCGCGGCATGGTTGATGGCACGCCTCATCATGGCGCCACCTCGCTATCCCGGGACAGAGATCGGGTCGCCCGGCAACTGCTGCCGCACGACCCCGGGAGCACGCGATTGGCATCCCTCCCGTGGCATCCGACGTGCGCGGACCCCACGGGCGCACGGACCCGTGACGACGGTCACGGGCACGCGAAGGCGCTACGGGCGCCGACGGTCCCGTCCGGCAGGCGCCCCTCCCCTGGTCAGGCATTCTTGGCGTCCTTGGTGACTATGATCGTCTGACATGCGAGGCACCTCCTCAGGACGGTGGACTATGGAGACGGGGCCCGTCTCCCTTAGTCGTAGGCCTTCAGGTTATACCCAGGGGACAGACGGTTCAACCCCTCCGCATGTGGGCGGCACAGGGGTTGGCGCACATACCGGACATGACTTGCCCTATGCTGGCAGTGCCAAGGCCGGCAGTGCCAAGGCAGACACGCAAGCCATAGAGAGGTCAGGGGGGTTCATGCCGATCGCATCCAAGGAGACGCTTCTGGTCTGTGGCCTGGGAAATCCCGGGGACGCCTACGAGCATACGCGCCATAACGCAGGCTTTGCCGTGGTGGACGCTCTGGCAGAACGAGGGTGCGTCTCGTACTGGAAGAGCGAGGCCGGCTGCCTGGTGGCCTCCTGGGGCCGACGGGGGCCAGACGGCCGGACGCGCACGGTCCTTCTCGCCAAGCCGCAGGCCTACATGAACGTGAGCGGCGGCCCCCTCTCCAAGCTCATGAGACAACGGGGCATCTCCGCGCAGGAAGTCCTCGTCGTCCACGACGAGGTCGACCTTCCGAGCGGCGTGGTGCGCGTCAAGTCTGGAGGTGGGCTCAACGCCCACAACGGCCTGCGCTCCATCGCCGACAAGCTGGGGACCCGCGACTTCGCGCGCGTGCGCTGCGGCATCGGGCGACCGCCCGGCAGGATGAGCGTGGCTGACTTTGCCCTGCGCCAGCTCAAGGGCAGCTTCCTCGCAGACTTCGAGCTTGGCGCCCAGCGGGCAGCGGACGCATGCGAGCTGTGCCTGGACCAGGGCGTCGCACGTGCCGTCGAGCAGCTTGGCTAGGTCCGCTAGGTCCGGACGGACCCGGACCTATGGGCTCCGGCTCACCAGGGACCGATGGGCTCCGGCTCGCCAGGGACCGATGAGTTCCGACCACCCAGAACTGGGCCGATGACGCCGGACCACCCGGCCCCGGCCCAGCAGGCGGCTTGCCGAAGACATGGCGCGGAACGGTTGCGCGGGCTTTTCGGCCCACCGCCGATTGTGCGTGCGCTCACGCATTTCTACCCACGAAACCTCTAGAATGTCTCTGTGTGCGAGCGACTGGAGGCGTCGGGGGAGTGCCACGGCCGCAGAGGCACGTTGCCGTGTCAATGACGGCGCCGGCGGATGCCACGCGCCGCACGAACGAAGTGTTTTGGGAGAGGAGTTCGTTGATGTACAAAATCCTCGAAAAGACGCAGTTCTCGGAGAAGGTGTTCAAGTTCCGCATCGAGGCGCCGGAGATGGCCAGGCACGCGCATGCCGGCCAGTTCCTCATGGTGCGTGCCAACGAGCGCGGCGAGCGCGTCCCGTTCACGTTCGCGGACTGGAATCCCGAGGAGGGCTGGGTCGAGTTCATCTTCATGGTCATCGGGAAGACCACGACGATGCTCTCAGCCTACGAGGCCGGTGACAGCCTGCAGGACGTGACCGGACCGCTGGGCCAGCCCACCGAGATGGGCGACGGCTCCTGGGCCGTCATCGGCGGTGGAGTGGGCCTGGCCATCGCCTTCCCCGTGGCACGCCAGCTGGTGGCAAGCGGTCACGAGGTACATGCCATCATGGGTGCCCGCACCAAGAACCTGCTGCTGCTCGAGGAGCAGTTCCGCTCCATCCTCCCCGACGACCACATCCACATCACCACCGACGACGGCTCCTACGGCGAGAAGGGCGTCGTCACCGCGCCCCTGGAGCGCCTGCTCGAGGCCAAGGCCGTCGATCGGGTCTTCTGCGTGGGTCCCGTGCCGATGATGAAGTTCTCGACCCTCACGGCCGAGAAGTACGGCACCCCCATCACCGCATCGCTCAACCCCATCATGGTCGACGGTACCGGCATGTGCGGCTGCTGTCGCGTGGAGGTCGACGGCCAGACGAAGTTCGCCTGCGTCGACGGCCCCGACTTCGACGCGACGAAGGTCGACTGGAACGACCTGCGCGCGCGCCAAGCCGCATACCTGACCGAAGAGGGCCAGTCCCTCCACGCCTATGAGGAGGCGATGTGCGCATGCCAGAGGTAAACGGTCGCTGGGTCGCCGACATGAAGTCGGCGCGTCAGGCCGACAACGAGGAGCCGGCCGAAGAGCGCGCCCACGACTTCCGCCCGGTCGACAGGGGCTTCACCAAGGAGATGGCCATAGCCGAGGCGCAGCGCTGCCTGCGCTGCAAGAAGCCGCTCTGCGTCGAAGGCTGTCCCGTCAACATCGACATCCCCGGCTTCATCGAGAAGATCGCGGAGGAGAAGTTCGGCGAGGGTCTCGACGTCATCCATGAGGCCTCGATGCTGCCCGCCATCTGCGGACGCGTCTGCCCGCAGGAGACCCAGTGCGAGGGCGTCTGCATCCGTGGCAAGAAGGGCCAGCCGGTCGCCATCGGTCAGCTGGAACGCTTCCTGGGCGACCAGCCCGAGCTGGCCTCCCAACCCCAGATGAGTCCCTCCAGCGGCAAGAGGGTCGCCGTCATCGGCTCCGGTCCCTCGGGCATCACCTGCGCCGGAGAGCTTGCTCGCAACGGCTTCGACGTCACCGTATTCGAGGCCTTCTTCACCGGCGGCGGCGTGCTGGTCTACGGCATCCCCGAGTTCCGCCTGCCCAAGGCGGTCGTCAAGCGCGAGATCGACGGCCTCAGGGAGATGGGCGTCAAGTTCGAGTACAACGCCGTCATGGGCAACCTCGCCGATGCAGAGGAGCTTCTGGGGGAGAAGGGCTTCGATGCCATCTACGTGGCGACCGGCGCCGGCCTTCCCAAGTTCCTTAACATCCCCGGGGAGAACCTGCCCAACGTCTTCTTCGCCAACGAGTACCTGACCCGCGTGAACCTCATGAAGGCAAACCAGTTCCCCGAGTACGACACCCCGACCAAGCGCGCCAAGACCGTCGTGGTCTTCGGTGGCGGCAACGTCGCCATGGACGCCGTGCGCACGGCCAAGCGCCTGGGTGCCGAGCGCGCGATCATCGCCTATCGCCGTACCGAGGACGAGATGCCCGCCCGTAAGGCCGAGCTGCACCACGCCAAGGCCGAGAGCGTCGAGGTCATGCCCCTGGTGTCGCCGCTCGAGTTTCTCAAGGGCGAGGACGGTAACGTCTGTGGCGTCCGCGTCCAGAGGATGGAGCTGGGCGAGCCCGACGCTTCCGGTCGCCGCCGTCCCGTGCCCATCGAGGATGCCATCGAGGAGATTCCCTGCGACGTCGCGATTTCCGCCATCGGCACCAACGCCAACCCCTTCGCCAAGAAGATCGGCGGCATGGAGCTGAACAAGTGGGGCTACATCATCGCCGACGAGGAGACGGGTCGTACCTCCAACCCCAGGATCTGGGCCGGTGGTGACATCGTCACCGGAGCCGCCACGGTCATCCTGGCCATGGGCGCCGGCAAGAAGGCTGCCGCCGACATGACCAGGGTCCTGCTAGGCGCATAGCGTCATTGGGCAAGTGACGTCAGACGAAGGCGACACGAGAGCAGAGTCGCACCAGGGGCACCCGACCGAGCGATCGGTCGGGTGCCCCTGCGTAGGCGCAAACGCCTCAGACGCGGCGGCAGAACCTGGATGTAACAAAACAGGCAGTTATGTGTGGATCAACTGGCGCTCGTAGCGTGTCCGGCGAAGGAAAACTGCCTTTTCTGTTGTAATCACAACAAAAGAGGCGGCTTTTAGCCCTGCAAAGAGCCCCTCTGTCTTCGCAGGGCCATCGTGGGCATGCTCGATCCACACATAACTGCCTGTTTTGTTACATCCAGTTTTCTGACCGAGATGACAGCGCTCCCAGAGCAGCGAGGCCGAACGCCAAGCATCGGAGGAACGTGTCGGTTACCATGGGAGCGTACGTCCCACACAGGAAGCTCGACCAGAAGGGCGGTACCTGCGATGTCCAAGCTGGATGGCAAGGTTGCACTGATCACGGGAGCCGCAAAGGGGCTGGGCAGAGGCATCGCTGAGACCTATGCACGCCACGGCGCACGCCTCTGCCTCCTCGACGCGGACCCGTCCGTAGAGGAGGTGGCCAAGCAGCTCCACGTGCAGCGCGGTACCCAGGCCATCTCCATCGTGGCAAGCGTCACGGATAAGGAGCAGGTGAGGAGGGCGGCCAAAGCCACACGCGAGGCATTTGGCTCCCTCGACATTGCCTGCTGCAACGCAGGCATCTGCCGTCTCGCCCCGTTCGAGGACTTCCCCGACGAGGATCTCGAGGCGTCCATCGACGTCAACATCCGCGGGGTCTGGAACACCTGCCAGAGCGTCATCCCCTACATGTTAGAGGCGGGCAGAGGCAGCATCGTCATAGCCTCCTCCGTCACAGGCGACATCGTTGCCGACGCCGGAGAGGCCGCCTACGCCCTGACCAAGGCCGCTCTCGTCGGGCTCACCAGATGCCTCGCCGTCGAGTACGCCTCTCGCAACATCCGTGTCAACTGCTCACAGCTGGGCTACGCGAGGACGCCGATGGTCGAGCGGATGGCCGTCGAATCCAACCCCGACGACCCCGAGCGTGCCATCGACGATATCGCAACGGGCGTCCCCATGGGCAGACTCGCGACGCCCGAGGAGGTCGGCGAGCTATTCGCGTTCCTCGGCTCCGACGAGTCCAGTTACATCACGGGCGAGAGGGTCGTCATCGACGGCGGCGCAACCCTTCCGGAGACCTCGTCGATGGGTACCAGCTAGGAAGCGCGGAGCCTTGCGTCGGAACACTTGGCCAGGGCTAGCCCAACCGCAGTCGACGGCACCCCTAAGGAGGGACCCATGCAGAACTACAAGCGCGAGTTCATCGGGTTCATGGTCCAAAGCAACGTGCTCAAGTTCGGCGACTTCACGCTCAAGAGCGGGCGCAGGTCGCCGTTCTTCATGAACGCGGGCGCCTATGTCACGGGCGAGCAACTACAGAAGCTGGGGCGCTACTACGCCCAGGCCATCCATGACAACTTTGGCGACGGCTTCGACGTCGTGTTTGGCCCCGCCTACAAGGGCATCCCCCTCTCCGTGGTGACCGCGATCGCCTACCACGAGCTATACGGCAAGGAGGTGCGCTACTGCTCGGACCGCAAGGAGGCCAAGGACCATGGTGCCGACAAGGGCCAGCTTCTGGGTGCCGAGCTGCATGACGGTGACCGTGTGGTGATCGTCGAGGACGTGACCACCTCGGGCAAGTCCATCGACGAGACATACCCCAAGCTCAAGGCCGCGGCAGACGTAGAGGTGCGCGGACTCGTCGTCTCGCTCGATCGCATGGAGGTCGGCAAGGGCGGCAGGCTCACCGCGCAGCAGGAGATCCAGGAACGCTACGGCTTTCCCGTCGCCAGCATCGTGAGCATGTCCGAAGTCGTCGAGGCCTTGGGCGGAACCGTCATCACACCAGAGCTCAAGGACGCCATCGACAAGTACTATGCGCGCTACGGCGTCGAGGGTGGCGCGGGGAGTAGCGACGCGGGCCGCCAGCCGCAGGCAAGCCGCTAACGTCGGGCCTTCAGGGTCGCGAACACGCGCGTGTTGTGCCGTTTGACGAACGAGATGAAGCAACCCTCCCGATAGGCGAGCGAGACGTTCCGAGACTTGATGGGGGCCAGCATCACCTGCATCATGAGCGAGCGCGGGCAGGCCACGGAAACGGCAAGCTGGGCGCGATCGCTTGTGATCATCCGCTCGATGGCAGCAAGCTTCTCCCGCTCGGAAAGCGCGCACTGGGGGTTGCAGACGTTCTCGATGCAGCCGATCAGGCGCTCGGCATAGCGACGCTGGATCATCTCCACGCTCTGGGGATCGCCATCGAGGCCCCAGTGGCGGTAGAGGTCAAGCATCCAACCGTGCTCCTCCTCGCGCTTCTCGTACATGTCAGGGCGCCAGCGGGCAGTCTCGGACTCGCTGCGCTGACGGACGAAGTGGTAGTACGGACGCGCAAGCACGCCGACCTTCTCGACGTCGCGAACGTAGTCGAGCACGAAGGGGAAGTCATCCCAGAAGGTGGGACGGAAGCGCAGGTCGATGTCCTCGACACGAGAGCGCAGGAACAGCTTGTTCCAGGGCGGATACAGCTGGTTGGCGTCGAACAGCCGCCAGGCCGTCGCACGAAACTCCCGCTGGTCGCCAAAGACGCGCGTGGGGCAGCTCTTGACCTCGACGGTGTGCTCGTCGGCCTTGCCGTAGTAGGTGTCGATATAGAATCCCGAGACGACCAGCTCGAGGCTGTGCTCCTCGGCAAACTGGACCATGTCGGTCAGCATCTGGGGCTCGGCCCAGTCATCGGCGTCCATGAACATGACGTACTTGCCGCGTGCATGGTCAAGCGCGTAGTTGCGTGCTGCGGGGGCGCCCCCGTTCTCGTTGTGGTAGACCGTCACACGTATGTCGCGCTCGGCGATGGAATCCAGCACCTGACCGGTGCGATCGCTGGAGCCGTCATCGACGACGAGCAGCTCGAAGTCCTCGAGGACCTGATGCTGGAGGGACTCGACCGCCCGCCGCACATAGCGGTCGACGTTGTAGGCAGGCATGATGACGGTGACCATGGGGACCTTTGGCGTCATACCAGGCAATCTCCCGACTCCGTTTTGCTGTGAGTGCACGGGACGGCCACGCGAGGCGCGCCGCACACCGGTCATTATCGCCCAGCATGTCAGCGCCCTCCCACGGAGCCCAAATGACTACAGCACAACTACAGACTGCCACGTTGAGACTGCCACGTTGCCGCAAAACGGTCGCCACCAAGCCGCGTGCTGTCGCTCCGCCTACGAGGCTGCCACGAGGGTGCCCAGGGAGACGCCCAGCTGCGTCTGGTCGATGACCGACCAGGTGCCTCCATTTCCGTTGTCCTCGGCGGCCGCTGGCGCATCGAAGGCAGATAGGTTGTCGATACCGACGGCCTGCGCCAATTCGACCAGATCAAGCAACTGGCTCGTCCTCATGTCGGTCTTGATGGACGAGAGCACGTCCGAGGCCGACCCCAACAGCGCCGAGACGCCCGAGGACTTCATCCCAGCGATCTTATCCCATATGTCATCGGTGGCGAGAAGGACGTGGCTCAGCTTCACGTTGGCAGCGTTGGCCAACGGGACGACGCACGCAGAGGCGCCCTTCGACGCATAGAGCTCGGAAAGGGTCGTGTCGGACGTGCCGTCGTTGACCTTCGTGTCCAGGGGGATGGTGGCAAGCGCACCAGACTTGTGCGTCGCATTGAGCGAGACGACCTGCGCCTTGGTCAAGGTCGGGTTGGCGGCGTCGACGTCGTCGACCGTCAGCACGAGCACGTTGGTGAACACATCGCTCGAAGCCACATAGCCCTCGGGATTAACGGACTCGCCCTGGGCCGCGATGGAGGCAGAGAGGTCCTTGTTGGCCACCGAACTCTCGCTGTTCGCGCGCGCCCAGAGGCTCGCGACCAGCACGACGAGACCCACGAACACCGCCACTAGCACGCCGATGGCAACGGCATCGCGGTAAGGCACGTCACGCGGGACGTCGGTCCGCTCAAACCTCTCGCGCTGCCTGAACATACGCCCTCCTTCTGACGAGCATCGTCCTGTCCCCACTCCGTGCGGCCTCACACGAGGCGGGGAGATGCGATGTGGCGCAATGCGATGTGACACAACACACTGGACAAGACTATACCCAATGCGCCCGTCCACGGGCCCCCATGGCACATAGGTCTCACTGAGGGCGCACGCAGGGCGCACTTAGGTTGCGGATCGCTACTCCCACGAAACGAGGGCGGCCTCGGGATAGCCGACCCATTCGAAGGTCAGGCCGTGCGCAGGGGCAGTGGGGCCAGCGGCGGACCGGTCGTGGGCAGCGAGGGCCCTTGCGACCCACGAAGCGTCACGATGGCCACGCCCAACCTCGACCAAGGTTCCCGCAATCACGCGGACCATGTTATGCAGGAAGGCGTTGCCACGCACGTCAATCGCCACAAGCTCCTCTCCCGCCTCGCGCGCGCGAACGACCGAGACCGCAGACAGGCGGCGGCAGGTCGAACGTCCGTCTGCCTCGAGCAGCCCCGCCGACGACGCCTTGCAGAAGCTCCTGAAGTCATGCTCGCCCAACAGCGCGGACGCCGCCTCGCCCATGGCATCGACGTCGAGGTCCGCCACCGAGCGCAGCCACCATGTGTGGCCCCAGGAGAGCACGGGGCGGGCGCTCCCGCAGGCGACGCGATAGCGATAGCCCCGCTCGAGGGCGTCGAATCTTGCCGAGAAGGACACGTCCGCCTTGTAGAGGCCCCGCACCGAGAGGTCGTCGGGCGTAAGCGCCACGAGCGACGAGACGAGTCGTCGCCCCTCCCGCTCGAGCTCCCCCCGCGTGACCGGCAGGCTCACGTACTGGGCGAGTGCATTGACGCCGGCGTCGGTGCGGCCGGCGCAGGTGAGGTCGACGGGCCTGTGGAGCAGCGTCTCGAGGGCGGTGCGCAACTCCCCGGCAACAGTGCGCTGGCCAGGCTGCTCGGCAAAGCCCGCAAACCCCGCGCCACGATAGCCCAGGCGGACCACCATCGTGGCGGCCATGCCTCCCGGCGGCGCACCCATCCCGGCGGCATGTTCGTCTTGCATGCAAACCCCCTCCGTCAGGGCGCTACAGCAGCACGCACGCGACGGCGACCGCAAGCATGACCGCCAGGAAGAGCCAGTCACGCCAGACGAGGCGCCGGGGCCTCAGCTGGGACGTACCGTCGGCGTAGCAGCGGTCTCCCATGGCGCGCGCCAGCTCATCCGAGCGCCGAAACAACGCGACGACCAGCGGCACGAGCACGGCAACCCACTTCGACAGGCGCTCGCGCAGGGTGCCTTGGTCAAAGCGCGCCCCTCGGGCGCGCTGGGCCATTTCGATGCGATCGAACTCCGCGGCCGTCTCGGGAATGAAGCGCAGCGCGACCGAAACGACCATGGCGACGTCAGCGATGGGGACCCCCAGCCGGGCAAGCGGCCTCAGAAGCGTCACCAAGGCCGACGAGATCTCCGGAGCGGTGGTCGTGGCGGTCACGACCAGGACGAACCCCACAAGCAGCACGATGCGCAACACGGCCGCGCACGCACGCCCCAATCCTACGAAGCTGATGCCAACGGGTCCGGCGAGCTGTGCGTCGAACTGGCCACTCACGACAAGCGCGTTCGCCATGACCGCGAACGCCAGCACGATGACCGTCGGCCTGAGCGCTCGGGCAAGCTGCATGGGACTCACGTGACAGACGCATGCCAGCAGGCACAGGACCACCAGCTCGGCCAGCAGCCCCCATGGCGATCCCGTCGCAAACGCGCCAATGGCGAGAAGGGCGAGCGCAGCCAGCTTGCAGCGGGCATCTATGCCGTTCAGCCAGCTCGGTTCGCCTGCATAGCTGCCAAGCGGGAGGGCCCGGCGGATGACGTGGGGCCTCTTGCGATGGTCGCGATCAGCTCGCATGGAGCACCTCCCTCAGACGCACGGAAAGCGGTGCGTCCAGCCCCGCCCGGGCAAACGGGGTGGAACTCGTCGCAAGATCGCAGGCCAAACCCGACCAGGCAAGCCAGCCGTCACGCAGCAGGGCCACCTTCGTGGCCTCGCCAAGCCACTCCCCCACGTCGTGCGTCACGACGACGACAGGGGCGCCCTGCGCCACGAGCGAGGCGACGAGTTCGTGAAGGAAGCTTCTTCCATCACCATCGAGACCTGCCGTGGGCTCGTCGAACACATAGGCCCCCGGATCGAGCGCGACGATTCCGGCAAGCGCGACGCGACGACGCTCGCCGCCAGACAGCTCAAGAGGGCTGACGCCAAACCTCTGGGGCCCAACCCCCAGGCGTCCCAAGGCAGCATGGGCCCGACCAAGCGCCTCCTTCTCTGACAGGCCGAGGTTCAGGGGACCGTAGGCGACGTCCGACTCAACGGCGTCGCAGAAGAGCTGGTCCTCGGGCCGCTGGAAGGAAAGGCCCACCATGCCCGGCTCGACTGGCCCACCTCCGAGCGAGACGTCACCACCATCTGGAGGCAGCAGCCCTGCCGCAACGAGGGAGGCACTCGTCTTTCCCGAACCCGAAAGGCCCGCAACAAGGAGCAGTTCGCCTGGCGAGACGGAGACCGACAGCTCGTCCAGGGCAAGCGTCGTGCCATAGTCGAGCGACACATCCGCGAGGGTCAGGCCGGACTCGTGCGAGTCTTGCTCCCGAGAGGTCTTCTGAGGGCAAATTCGGGGCTGGCAAACCAAATGCGATAGATCGTCCACAAAATCATTCTTACGGGCAAATTCGACCATCTCGGATACGGAGAGCGCATAGAGCGAGCGAACATTACATCCAGATCGCGCGAACAACGCCGCGAGCTGGGACCCAAAACCCACGAGGCCCGACCGAACCAGAAGGTCCCCGCTTGCCAATAGGTCGGTCGGGGCACCGGACCAGATGGTGCGGCCGCAGTCCATCACCACGGCACGATCCGCGCACGCAACGTCCTCGACCAGATGCGAAACTTCGAGGACGCCCGCGCCACGGTCGGTCAGCAAGTCGATCACGGCACGCAGGGACCGGCGCGCCGGGCTGTCGAGCTGGGAGGTGACCTCGTCGAGCACGATGTAGGCGGGATGCATGGCAAGCGCGCCGGCCAGGGCGAGGCGCTGCTGCTGCCCACCGGAGAGCGTGGACGTCGCACAGGACCTGAGCGAAGCGAGGCCACAGGACTCGAGCGCCTCAGCGACACGGACACGGACCTCGTCCTCGGATAGGCCCAGGTTCCGCGGCCCAAAGGCAACCTCGTCCGCAACGACCGAGCTGACGAGCTGCGAGCGGGGGTCCTGACGCACGAAGGCGACCCTCGAGGCGGCATAAGACGCGTCCCCCCCGGCAAGCCCGTCAGCCTCGTCGGACCCGGCCGCGCCGATCCCCACGCCGTCGATTGAGGCGCACCCCCTCTGGGGCAGGAGCGACCCATTCGCAAGTTGCGCAAGCGTCGATTTGCCGGATCCGTTGCGGCCAAGGAGAACGACGTGCTCTCCCGGCTCGATTGTGACGGAAGCGTCATCCAGCGCCCACGAGTCCGATGGCGCGTAACGATAGCACGCGTGATCTATCCGCAACATCGCCCCTCCCTTTAGGACGGCGCTCCCGTTAGAAGACACGAACCCATTTAGGATGCCACATTACTTGCCAGGCTGCTTGCCAGACGGCACGTTTCCCAGGGACGAGTGGGAAAGGAAGAATCAAGGGGAGGCCGGGGGGCGTTTGGGGGGTTCGGGCACGCCAAGCCCACGGCAGGCTATTGGGATAGCATTTGATTCAAAAAGTTGCCCAGGCATCCGCTTTGCGCCTGTCGCGGGATGACAGGGGAAGGACTGTGGGTTTCGCACCCAAAACCAGCACCGATGCGACCCATGGCAGGGGGAGGCGCCGCATCACGCGGCGCCTCCCCCTGCCACAAGCTAGTTGTCTGACGGATAGCAGACGGTCGAAGGCCGGCACGGGACTGACGGCCATGCATCCGGCCGCCTCCCCGCCCGCTCGAACGACGCCGACACCCGGACGTGCACCACCCGTACACCGTTCGTGCGCCATCCGAGCTCGTCCGTCTGCCGCTCGGCCTACTCCTCGGTAGTGGCCTCGGCAGACTCGCCGGACTCGGCGGATGTGGTGGCCTCAGCGGGCTCGTTGGCATCGCCGGCAGGCTCGGCAGCCTTCTCGGCCTTCTCGACCTTCTCGACCCTGGCGACCTTCTTGACGGAGGTCTTGGGGGCCTTGGAGGCGACCGGCTCGGTCACGAGCTCGATGATGACAACCTCGGCGGCGTCGCCCTTGCGGGGGCCGAGCTTCATGATGCGGGTGTAGCCGCCGCTGCGGTCCGCCCACATGCCCTGCGCGGCCTTGTCGAAGACCTCGCGTACGACCTCCTTGTCGCCAACCTTGGCGATGGCGAGGCGACGGGAGTGGATGTCGCCCTTCTTGGCCCAGGTGATGACCTTGTCGACGTCAGGACGGATGGCCTTGGCGCGGACATCGAGGGTCTTGATGCGGTCGTTGGCGAGAAGGGAGGCGACAAGGTTCTTCTTCATTGCCCTGGTATGAGAGGCATCGGTGCCGAGCTTCATACCCTTCTTCTTGTTGTGTCTCATGGTCTAGCTACTCCTCAGTGAAACTGTGCGACTTGTCCTAGGCCTTGAGGCCAAGACCCATGGTCTCGAGCTTGTCCTTGACTTCCTCGATGGACTTGACGCCAAAGTTGCGGATGTTCAGCAGATCGTTCTCGGAGAACTCGACGAGCTGGCGGACCGAGTGGATGCCGGCGCGCTTGAGGCAGTTATAGGAGCGGACGGAGAGGTCCAGGTCCTCGATCTGCTTGTCGAGCTCGGTGTTATCCTCCTCGACGCCCGTGGCGAAGATGGAGGCGTCCTCGACGGGCTCCTCCTCGTCAGCCAGGGCCATGAAGGCGCTCATGTGCTGGTTGACGATGTTGGCGGCGTCGACCACGGCATCGCGCGGGGTGATGGAGCCGTCGGTCTCGACCTCGAGGACGAGGCGGTCGTAGTTGGTGTGCTGCCCCACGCGGCAGGGCTCGACGGCCTTGGCGCAACGACGCACCGGGGAGTACAGCGAGTCGACGTGGATGATCCCGATGGGATCGCCGTCGCGCTCGTTGTCGTCGCCGGCGACGTAGCCGCGACCGGTGCCGATGCGCATCTGCATGGAGAGGTGCGCGCCCTCGCCCAGGGTGCAGATGACCTGATCCTCGTTCACGAGCTCGAACTCGGCGGGGACCTTGAAGTCGCCGCCGGTGACGGTGCAGGGGCCGTCGATTGAGATCGAGGCGGTGGCCTCGTCGCCCGTGCCCATGGAACGGAACACGAGCCCCTTGACGTTCAGCACGATGTCGGTGACGTCCTCGTAGACGCCCTCGACGGTGGTGAACTCATGCTGCACGCCATCGATCTGGATGGCCTCGACGGCAGCGCCCTCGAGGGAGGACAGCAGCACGCGACGCAGGGAGTTCCCGAGCGTGTCGCCATAGCCGCGCTCCAGCGGCTCCGCGCTGACGCGGGCGAGGTTCTCGGAGATCTCCTCCACGGAAACCTGCGGTCGGATGAATTCGGACATGAAAGCCTCCTCCTACCGTTCCGACTTACTTGGAGTAGAGCTCGACGATGAGCTGGGCGTCGATGTCGAGGTCGATCTGGTCGCGAACGGGGGTCTGGAGGACGGTGCCCTGAAGCTTCTCGATGTCGACCTCAAGCCATGCGGGAACGGCCATGTGCTCGGAGGAGATCAGGGCCTCCTTGATGGGGAGGAGGTCCTTGGCCTTGGGGGCCACGGCGACGACATCGCCGGCCTTGACCTGGTAGGAGGGAATGTCCACGCGACGGCCGTTCACGGTGATGTGGCCGTGGCGGACGGTCTGGCGGGCCTCCTTGCGGGTGCGGGCGAAGCCGAGACGGAACACGACGTTGTCGAGACGGGTCTCGAGGATGCTCATCAGGTTGTCGCCCGCGATGCCGTCGCGCTTCATGGCCTTCTCGTAGTAGCCACGGAACTGCTTCTCGAGGACGCCGTAGATGAACTTGGCCTTCTGCTTCTCGCGAAGCTGGATGCCATATTCGCTCTCCTGGCGACGACGGCGGCGGATCTCGCGCTTGGACTTCTTGTTGATGCCCATGACGATCGGGTCGATGTCAAGCTGGCGGCACCTCTTAAGGACAGGGGTCCTATCAATTGCCATTGTTCTGTCCTTCCCTACTAGTTACGACGACGCTTCTTGGGGCGGCAGCCGTTGTGGGCGATGGGGGTCTTGTCCTGGATGCCGGAGACCTCGAGGCCGGCGGCCTGGAGGGAGCGGACCGCAGTCTCGCGGCCGGAGCCGGGACCCTTCACAAACACGACGACCTTGTGCAGTCCGTGCTCCATCGCGGCCTTGGCGCAAGCCTCCGCTGCGACCTGGGCGGCAAACGGGGTGGACTTACGGGAGCCCTTGAAGCCGACGGTGCCACCAGACTGCCAGGCGATGACGTTGCCCTGCGGGTCGGTGATGGAGATGATCGTGTTGTTGAACGTGCTCTTGATGTGGGCCTGACCCACGGCGATGTTCTTGCGCTCAGCGCGGCGGACGTGCTGGGTGCGCTGGTTCTTCTTCTGTGGCATGGTCTACTCTCCCTAGCGGCTCTTCCTGGCACCGATCTGACGCTTCTTGCCCTTGCGGGTGCGAGCGTTGGTGTGGGTGCGCTGACCGTGGACAGGGAGTCCCTTGCGGTGACGGAGACCGCGGTAGCAGCCAATCTCCATCAGGCGGGCGACGTTCTGGCGGACCTCGCGGCGAAGGTCGCCCTCGGTGGTGAAGTTCGCGTCGATGTAGTCGCGGATCTTCGTCACCTCGTCCTCGGTGAGGTCCTTGACGCGGGTGTCGGGGTTCACGCCGGTCTCGGCGCAGACCTTGGTGGCGCTGGTCTGACCGATGCCGTACAGGTAAGTAAGACCGACCTCAACGCGCTTCTCGCGCGGCAGGTCGACGCCGTTGATACGTGCCAACTTCGAGCTCCTCTCTTAGCCCTGACGCTGCTTGTGGCGAGGGTTCTCGCAAATCACGTAAACCTTGCCGTGGCGACGGATGATCTTGCACTTGTCGCACATCTTCTTGACCGAAGGGCGTACCTTCATTTGCGATTCCTTCCGGTAGTGCTGTCACGAACTGGTGGTGCTTCAACCGGCGCTCCCAGGTGGTGCTGGCGCGCCTTATCTACTCGCCCAGCCGCAGGCGTGAATATCCGGCTGAGAGCCGCGGGCTACTTGTAGCGATAGGTGATGCGTCCCCTGGTGAGGTCATACGGGGAGATCTCCACGACGACCCTGTCCCCGGGGAGGATGCGGATGTAGTTCATGCGGATCTTGCCCGAGATGGTGCACAGGATGGTCTTGCCGTTCTCGAGCTCGACGTTGAACATTGCGTTGGGAAGGGGCTCGACGACCTTTCCTTCCAGCTCAATACCGTCTTGCTTGCTCACCTTGCCTACTTTCTCCCCACGAGTCACAGCGACTGAATATCATACATAAATCCACACATCTCCCGAGTCGATGCACGGATAACACACAAGCGATGCGTGCCTCAGCCGCAGCTCCCGACTACTTTTCGCCACCCTGAAGGGGACACCAGGGCCCCTCGTCGTCAGACGTGAGGATGACGGGGCCATCCTTGGTGACGGCGACGGTGTTCTCGTAGTGCGCGGCCTGCAGCCCATCGTCGGTAACGACCGTCCAGCCATTGCTCAGCGTGTGGTTCTCGTAGGACCCGAGCGTGATCATGGGCTCGATGGCGATGACCATGCCCGCCTGCAGGCGGACGCCGCGACCCCTCTTGCCGTAGTTGGCGACGTTGGGATCCTCGTGCATGACGTGGCCGACGCCATGGCCCACGTACTCGCGGACGACGCCGTAGCCGTTCGTCTCGGCAAGCTCCTGGACGGCGTGGCCGATGTCGCCCAGGTGGTTGCCGGGCACGGCCTGCTCGATGCCGGCCCTGAGGCAATCGCGTGTGACCTCGCAAAGCCCCCTGACCTCGTCGGGAACGCAGCCGACATAGAAGGTCCAGGCGTTGTCGCCCACCCAACCGGCGTAGGTGGCGCCCGTGTCGATGGATATGATGTCGCCGTCGCTCAGGAACACCTCGGGCGACGGGATGCCGTGGACGATCTGCTCGTTGACCGAGGAGCAGACGCTACCGGGAAAACCGCCATAGCCCTTGAAGGTGGGGGTGGCGCCGTGCAGGCGAATGAAGCCCTCCACGGCGGCATCGATCTCGCGGGTGGAGACTCCCGGACGCACAAGGGAGCCTGCCAGGCGAAGCGCAGACTTCGAGATGCCGCCCGCCTGCTTCATCTGCTCGATCTCTTCGGGGGTCTTGATGTGGATCATAGGCTCAGAAGCTCCTTGACGTCTGCGTAGACCTCATCGGCCGGACGATCGCCGTCAACCCGCCTCAGCATTCCGCGCTCGTCGTAGTACTGGGCGAGCGGCGCGGTCTGCCCCTGGTAGACGTCGAGGCGCCTCTTGATGGTCTCGGGCCTGTCGTCGTCGCGCTGGTACATCTCCCCGCCGCAGCGAGGGCACGCGTCCGCAGCGGCACCCGCCGTGTAGCCGCAGTCCCTGCAGGTGCGCCGCGAGCTCAGGCGATCGACGATGACCTGTGGCGCAACGTCGACGAGGAGCGCGACGTCGAGCGCGACGCCTGCGGCCTCGAGCGCGGCGTCGAGCGCGACGGCCTGATCGGTGTTGCGGGGAAAGCCGTCGAGGATGAAGCCGCGCCTGGCATCGTCCTGGCCGAGGCGCTCCTTGACCAGGCCGATAACGAGCCGGTCGGGTACGAGCTGGCCCGCATCCATGTAGACCTTGGCCTGGACGCCCAGCTCGCTTCGGGCCTTGACGGCGGCACGGAGCAGGTCTCCCGTGGAGATGTGCGCGACGCCGTAGTCGGCGACGAGCCTCTGGGCCTGCGTGCCCTTGCCTGCGCCGGGCGCGCCGAGAAGAACGATGTTCATGCGACTGACCCACCTTTCCAATCCGAGGTCGTGCGTGCCGTCGCCGGCACGGGGCAACAGCTAAAGTCTAGTCTCGATGCCGGCCATTTGCAGTCGGGGTGGGAAAATATTGCGCCCGAACGGCCCGCCGGGCACCAGAACGCCAAAGACGGGACCCCGAAGGGTCCCGTCAGACGACGCTCGCATGTGACGCGCCGGCACGGGACGCGACCGGAAGCCGCATGGGCCTACTTGAAGAACCCCTCGTAGTTGTGCATCTTGAGCTGCGACTCGAGCTGCGAGATGGTATCCATCGCGACACCGACCATGATCAGGACCGATGTGCCGCCAAAGGCCTGCAGGAGGCTGTTGCCCGTGAGGGCGAACAGGATCGACGGAACGACCGCGATGGCCGCCATGAAGAGCGCGCCCGGGAGCGTGATGTGGTCCAGGACGCCCTTGATGTAAGCTGCAGTGGGGCCGCCAGGTCGGACGCCCGGGATGAAGCCGCCGGACTTCCTCAGCTGGTCCGAGGTCTCCTCGGGGTTGAACACCATGGCGGTGTAGAAGTACGCGAAGAAGACGATCAGGACGACGGAGAGGATCCAGTTGACCCAACCGGAGGAGAGCGCGTTCGCGAAGGCCTGGATCCAGCCCACATTGGGGAAGAACACGGCAAGCTGGGCCGGCAGGTACAGGATCGCGGAGGCGAAGATGATGGGCACGACGCCCGCCGTGTTGACCTTGATCGGCAGGTAGGTGGACTGCCCGCCCATGACCTTGCGGCCCACGACCCTCTTGGCGTACTGCACCGGGATGCGACGCTGGCCACGCTCGATGTAGACGATGACGGGGATGATGGCGAAGATCACCAGGAGCGTGAGGGCCGTCATGATGGTCCCGGCCGAAGACGTGTTGACCGAGGAGATCAGCGCGGAGGGCAGACCGGCCATGATGTTAGCGAAGATGATGAGGGACATGCCGTTGCCGACGCCGCGCTGGGTGATGACCTCGCCCAGCCACATGATGATGATGGCACCGGTCACGAGGACCCCCACGATGATGATGTCCTCTATGGCCTCGGGGAAGCCCATCTGCGAGAAGTTGATGCCATAGCTCTTGAAGAGGAACAGGTAGCCGATGGCGTTGATGAGGGCCAGCACGATCGTGAGATAGCGCGTGTACTGGGTGATCTTGCGCTGGCCGGACTCGCCCTCCTTGGCAAGCTCGCCCAGCGAGGGGATCACGGCCTGCATCATCTGCAGGATGATCTGCGCGGTGATGTACGGCATGATGCCCAGGCTGAACACCGAGACACGCGAAAGCGCGCCACCGGAGAACAGGTTGAGCACCGCGATGGCGCCGCTGCTGGCAGAGGCCGCCGAGAACGCCTCGAGCATGCGCGCGAACGGCACGCCCGGGGCGGGCAGGTAGGCGCCAAAGCGGTAGAGGGCCAAGATCGCGATGCTGACGAGGATCTTGTTCCTCAGCTCCGGAATGCGGAACGCGTTAGCGATTCCCTTTAGCACTCCTCGATCCTTCCTCCGACCGCCTCGATCTTTGCCTTGGCAGAGGCGGAGACCTTGTCGACCTTGACGGTGAGCTTCTTGGTGAGCTCGCCGTCGCCCAGAACCTTGACGGGGATGTAGTCGTGCTTGATGACGCCCTTGGCCTTGAGGGTCTCGGCGTCGACCGTCTCGCCGTCGGCGTAGAGGATCTCGAGGCGGGAGACGTTCACGGGCGCGTACTCGACGCGGTTGTGGTTGGTGAAGCCGGGGAGCTTGGGCAGGCGCATCGCGAGCGGCTGCTGGCCGCCCTCGAAGCCGGCGCCCTTGCCGCCACCGGAGCGGGAGAGCTGGCCCTTGGTGCCGCGACCAGCAGTGGTGCCGTGGCCAGAGGAGTTGCCGCGGCCGATGCGCTTGCGGTTCTTCCTGGAACCCTCCGCAGGGCGAAGATCATTGAGCTGCATTTGGATGACTCCTAGTTCTCTTCAACCTCAACAAGGTGCTTGACCTTGAAGATCATTCCACGGACGCTCGGGTTGTCGGGGAGCACGGAGGTGTCACCGATCCTGCGGAGGCCCATGGCACGGCAGGTCAGCGTCTGGTCCTTCTTGACGGAAGCGACGGCGCTGCGGACGAGCTTGACGGTGAGCTTCTTCTCGTCTGCCATCGTTATGCCTCCTTCCCGCTGAACATCTCGGACACGGTGAGGCCACGACGCTCGGCGGAGTCCTCGGGGCTCGAGAGGGACTTGAGGCCCTCGGCTGCAGCCTTGATGATGTTGAGTGCGTTATCCGTGCCCAGGGACTT
Organism: Olsenella uli DSM 7084; assembly: GCF_000143845.1. NCBI lineage: Bacteria > Bacillati > Actinomycetota > Coriobacteriia > Coriobacteriales > Atopobiaceae > Olsenella > Olsenella uli. The sequence goes on from NC_014363.1 coordinate 1,826,316, forward strand.
CGAGAGGACGTTGTTGATGCCCGCAAGCTCGAAGAGGGGGCGGACGGGACCGCCGGCGATGACGCCGGTACCCTCGAAGGCAGGCTTGATCAGGACGCGGCCCGCGCCGAAGTGGCCCTCGACGGCATGGGGGATGGAGCCATGCTCGGTGACGGGGACCTTGAACATGTTCTTCTTGGCGTCGTCGACTGCCTTCTGGATGGCCAGGGGCACCTCGGCGGACTTGCCGGTGCCGATGCCCACGTTGCCCTTGCCGTCGCCCACGACGACGAGCGCGAGCAGGGACATGCGGCGACCGCCCTTGACGGTCTTGGACACACGGTGGATGTAGACTACGCGCTCCTGAAGATCGGAGTCATTCTGGCGCTTACGATCACGTGGCATTCAAATTCCTCCTAGAACTTCAGGCCCGCGCTGCGGGCACCGTCTGCCAGGGCCTGAACGCGGCCATGATAGATGCGGCCGCCGCGGTCGAAGGTGACCTCGGCGATGCCTGCGGCGAGCGCGCGCTCGGCGATGAGCTTGCCCACGAACTCGGCGGCCTCCTTGTTGGAGCCGACCTTGCCGAGGGCCCTGAACTCGGGGCTCAGGGTCGATGCCGCGCAGAGGGTGTTCGCCTGCGTGTCATCGACGAGCTGGGCGTAGATGTTTGCGTTGGTGCGGTGCACGGCGAGACGCGGACGCTCGGCGGTACCGGAGACCTTGGCGCGGACGCGACGCTTGCGGCGTGCGAGACCAGCGCGCTTAGCCTTGTTCTTGTTCATACCTTCTCCTTTGACGCGCCACCACCTGACGGGGTGATGGTCTTCCTATCGGCCGACGAAGCTGCTACTTGGCGGCCTTGCCGAGCTTCCTGCGGATGTGCTCGCCCTCGTAGTGGATGCCCTTGCCCTTGTAGGGCTCGGGCGGGCGCTTGGAGCGGACCTCTGCGGCGACCTGGCCGACCCGCTCCTTGGAGATGCCCTTGACCACGATGTGCGTGTTGTCGGGAACCTCGAAGCTGATCTGGTCGGGGCACTCGAAGATGACGGGGTGGGAGTAGCCCAGGGAGAGGTCGAGGTCCTTGCCCTTGAGCGCGGCACGGTAGCCGACACCGGTGAGCTCGAGCCTCTTCTCGAAGCCCTCGGAGACGCCCACGACCATGTTGTGGACGAGGGTGCGTGCCAGGCCCTGCTGGGCGTTGGACTCGGTGGACTCGTCGTTGCGGGTGACGAGGACCTCCTCGCCCTCCTGCTTGATGGTCACGAGCTCGGAGAAGGTGCGCTCCAGCTCGCCCTTGCTGCCCTTGACCTTGACGTTGGCACCGTCGATGGCCACGGTGACTCCAGCCGGAACCTGGACAGGCTTCTTACCGATACGAGACATTGTCTCCTCCTATCTTGATTCAGCCGAGAGTTACCAGATGTAGGCGATGACCTCGCCGCCGATGCCCAGCTTGCGAGCATCGCGGTCGCACATCATGCCCCTGGAGGTGGAGATCACGGCGGTGCCGAGGCCACCAAGGACGCGGGGAAGGTCCTCGGCGGAAGAGTAGATGCGCAGGCCGCACTTGGAGATGCGACGGATGCCGCGGATGACCTTGGCGCGCTTGGCACCGTACTTGAGGGTGACGTGGAGGGTCTTCTGGGGTTTGGTGTCCTCGACCTCGTACGCCGCGATGTAGCCCTCCTCGCAGAAGACGCGCGCGATCTCGGCCAGGACCTTGCTCGAGGGCATGGAGACCTCGGCCTTGCCGGCGGAGTTGGCGTTGCGGATGCGCGTCAGCATGTCTGCGATGGGATCAGTGACCTTCATTGATTCCTTCTCCTTCGTTAGTGATGAAACTGCGCGTACGGTTCGTTTGGGCCCGTGGCCCAGACGCCTTTACGCGAGAGCCCTGGCTACCAGCTTGCCTTGCGGACGCCAGGAAGCTCGCCCTTGCTCGCCAGCTCGCGGAAGCAGACGCGGCACAGCCCGAACTTGCGATAGACGCTGTGCGGACGGCCGCAGCGCTGGCAACGGTTCTGGGCGCGCGTCGAGAACTTCGGCTCGCGGTTCGCCTTGACGATCATCGATGTCTTAGCCACAAATCCTCCTTCAGGAAGAGGCCCCGGGACCCTTCCCGGGACGACTTGCAACGATATTGACTAGTCCCTCTTGAACGGGAAGTGGAAGGCATCGAGAAGCGCCTTGCCCTCCTCGTCCGTCGGGGCGGTGGTCACGATGGTGATGTCCATGCCACGGGTGCGGTCGATCTTGTCGTAGTCGATCTCGGGGAAGATCAGCTGCTCGGTGACGCCCATGGAGAAGTTGCCGTGGCCGTCGAAGCTCTTGGTGGAGATGCCGCGGAAGTCGCGGATGCGCGGGATGGCAATGGCGATCAGGCGATCGAGGAACTCGTACATGCGGTCGCCGCGGAGGGTGACCTTGGCGCCGATGGGCATGCCGGCACGCAGGTGGAAGGTGGCGATGGACTTGCGGGCACGGGTGACCATGGGCTGCTGGCCAGTAATGGCGCGCAGGTCGGACACGGCACCGTCGATGGCCTTGGAATCGGTGGCGGCCTCGCCGACGCCCATGTTCACCACGATCTTCTCGATCTTCGGAATCATGTTGACGTTCTTGTACTGGAACTGCTTCTGCAGCTCGTCACGGACCGTGGAGACGTAGGCCGTCTTCAGGCGCGGCACGTAGCTCTCTGCCATGCAAACACTCCTTCGAACACGGGGTTTTAAGCGCGGGGTTGTGGCCTCGCGCCTCCCGGGCACCATACCTGGGAGCCAGCTGCCCCTCGAGACAGAGTCCTCCCCATCTAGAGACGCAAGGTCAAATATTACGTGTTTGCCCGGAATAATGCCAGCCTTTGGCACGAGCCGCCCTGTCTCCGCAGTTTCCCCACGCACGCGGGGCGCTGCCCTGCACGCGAGATGCCGAATGCGCCTCGGCGTGGCGAACGGGAATGGGTACGGCGGAGGTTGGATGCGGTGGGTACAAGCTGGATGTAACAAAATAGGCAGTTATGTGTACTTCAGGGAGGGCGGCGATGCCCCCGTTGAGGATTAACGCCTCCAAAAGGCCGCATAACTGCATCTTTTCGTTGCAATTACAACGAAAAGACAGGAATTCCGCCATCGAATGCGGAATCAGCGTCGGTCAAAGTACACATAAGCCCCTTTTTTGTTACAAGCAGCTTTTGAGCACGGCGAAGAGCTGGTCCCGCCCGTTGGTTCCCGCTTGGAGGCGTCGGGCCCGCCAACGCTACCGCTGGCGGGCCCGATCTCTGCTCTGCGACTACTTCCCGCAGGACCCCAGAGGGGTGCTATTTGCGCTTACGACGAACGTAAACCGCGATGGCGATGGCGGCTACGCCACACACCGCAACCACCACGGGCACTACCGGCGAGAGGGTGTTGTCGCTGGTCTGCGGCAGGCCCTTGCGGCCCGACTTGATGGTCTTCGTGACGGTGGGCTTCGTGCCGCCATTGCCGGGCGTCTGAGGCGTCACCGACTCGTCGCCCTTGGCGACCTTCACGGTCAGCTGGATCGTCTCGTCATCGGTCGCCACAGCATCCTTGCCGTCGGGCCACTGGGTCCCCTCCCACGTGAAGGAGAACACCTTGTGCGTACCGGATTGGGAGTCTGCCGTAGCGCCGAACGAACCCTTGACCGTACCGACGATAGTAAGGTTCTTGCCAACCTCGGCATCCTTATCAATCTTGATGCCAGGCACCGTGAGCCTCATCCAGCCATCGGTCGCACCGGCCGCATCCACGACCCTCTCAAGGTCGGAGTAGGTCGCGATGGAAGCAGGGTCGCTCAGGACGAACTTGACGGTGACGGTCCGACCGCTCACCCTCACGTCGCTGACCTTGAAGCCATCGCCGAAGTCGGTGGCCTTGACCTTGCTCGCGTCAAGGTCGGACGGGAGCGTCATGCCCTCGGGGACGGTGAAGGTGGCCTCGAACGAGAACTTGATGGCGTCAAGGGCGATGGTGTCGTGGTTCGCACCCGGATAGGCCGCCTCGATCCTGTTCATCTGCTCTTGTATGGATGCCGCGAGGATGGCGCCCGTCAGATCGAACGTGGAGCCCTGGGCGGACTCGATGACGGCGTCATGCTCCGTGTTGGTGCCAACCAGCATGTCGGCCGGAAGCTTGGAAGCCACGGGGGTGACGGCCTGGACCGTGAACAGGATTCCGTCGTCGACGGAGTTGGCGGTCGCGTCCATGCCCTCGGGCTTCTGCACGCCCTCCCACGTGAAGGAGAAGACCTTCGTGGTGCCCGTCTCGGTCTTCGTCGCGTGGGCCTTGAAGTCGCCGGTCACGGTGCCGGAAACGGTAGCCGTATCGCCCGCGGGGAAGTCGTCGTTCACCTTGACGCCGGGGATGGTGATCCCCATGGTGTCGCCAAGGTTGTCAATGACGGCCTCCTGGAGGTCCTTGTACGTCTCGATGCCGTCCTTGAGCGTCATCTTGACGGTCACGGTCCTGCCGCTGACGGACACGTCGGACACGGTGAAGGTGTCGGAGAACCCGTCCGTCCTGATGGAATCCTTATTCAGGTTCTCGGGAAGGGTCATCGAATCGGGAATGGTGAACGTGGCCGTGAAGGAGGAGGACATGTCCGAGAGCTTGATGCCCGCGTAGTCCGTCGTGTTGGGGAACTGCGATTCGATGCCCCTCATCTGGGCCTTCACCACAGACGCCTCGATGGCGCCCGTGAAGTTGACCGTCTGGCCCGGAAGGACGGGGTACACGCTGTCGTGCTCGGTGTCGCCCCCGACCAGGATGTCGGCAGGGAGCGTCTGGGCGGCAGGCTTCACCACGAGGATCGTCTGCTGGATCCCCGTGCCGCGCGGATCCTTGCTCGCCTGGATCTGCGAGCCGGTCCAGCCGTAGTCGAACTTCTTGACCTTGGCCGTCACGGTGTTCTCCGCAAAGGAGGAGAACGTGCCCTCCACGACGCCCGTGGCCGTGAGCTCCTGACCGTTGGTCACGTTGTCGGCATCAAGCGTGAGGCCGTCGACGGTGACCGTTATCGGCTTGGGCAGCGCGGCGGTCGGCGCATCGTCCTTGCCGGTGGACACCACGGCATCCTTGAGCTGCTTGTAGTTGTCGTAGTTGCCCTTCAGGCCGAAGGTCACGGTGACGTTCTGGCCGTTGACCTCCGTGCTCTTCACCTCGAAGCAGTCCCCGAGGCCCGTCGCCGTGACCGTCGGGTTGGGCGGCACGACGACGCCGTCGGGCAGCGTGATGGTCGCCTTGAAGGTGGACGAGGTGTCGGAGAGCGTGATCTTGGTGAGGTCGTCCAGGCCGCCCGCGATGGAGGCCTCGAGGGCGTCCATCTGGCTGACGATGCCGGAGGCGTCGACCGCACCGGTCATGCTGAAGGTCTCACCCGTGGAGACTTCCTTGATGGACGTGGTCTTGTCCTGGGAGCCGCTCCACATGTCGCTCGGAATCGTGGTGTCACCCTCGACGTGCTCGATCGCGGGATCGCTATCCCACTTGAGGTAGTAGGTCACATCCTGCGTCAGCTTGGCCGTGCCGTCGATCTTGGCATGGGAAGAGCCTGCGGCATCGTTGAACCAGTAGTAATAGCGGTCGACGGTCCAGAACCACTGCGTTTCCTGGATGTGCTTGTTTCCGAGCACGTGGTACTTGTAGGTCGCAATACCCGTGTATGCAGCGTCGGTATCGGTGTCGGTCGGGCTTGCGATGCCCTTGGTCGACGAAGAGATGGAGCCATCGCCCAGAGACCTGAGCAGCGCATCGAGGGTCGTCTTGTCGGAGACCTTGGGCTGCCTCTTGACGACGGCGACCTCGCCGCCGTTCGCGTCGGTTTCGATGTCGAACACGGCAGGGTTCTTCTTGAACACGCTATCCGCAGAGAAGGTGCCGCCGTTCGCGGAGAACTTGACGGTCACGAGCTGGTCTTCCCATTTGGCATACAGGTCGACGACGTTCGTGCCGGCAGGCACGGAAAGCATGCTGCCCGCAGCGACTTCATCGCCCGCGCCGTCAGGCTGGGTGGTCCAGCCCTTGAAGGTCTTGCCCTCGAGGGCGAATGCAGGGGCCGCCGCTGCGACCTCGTCGCCCGAAAGCACCTTGATGGTGCGGGAAGGATCGCTCGACGTTGCAAGGTACGTCACGTCGGTGTCTGCGCCGTTATGGTACTTGACGGCATAGGACGATGCATCGCTTTCCCACTTCGCATACACCGTCATATCGGAGGAAACCGCATCGTCCGCAGAGAACGGCTGCTCGGTACCTGCCGCGTCCTTATAGAACCAGCCGAGGAACTTGTAGCCCGGAGCGAACGGGTCGCCCGGAACCGCGACGGAACCGCCCGCAACGGACTTTGCAGCCGCGAGAGCGTAGCCGCGCATGGCAAGCGCCGTTTGATCGGCGGTGGAACCATCCACGAAGGAACCCGAGACCGGCTGCGTCGCGTCGTCGGCGTTGAGCTTGAACGTCACCTTGGCAGCGGGAACCCAGACATGCTTCTCGCCATCGCTCGACGCCTTGGCGACGGAATAATCGTAGGTCTGGCCGTTCTTGTTCAGGGGGCTGAGCGCGGTGGTGGACGGATCGGCAAGCGTGAACAGGGAGAGCTTCTCGTCGCCGTTGGCGGCGCCGTTCACGGGAATGGTGCTGCCCATGCTGCTGTTGTAGCTCGGCGCGTACTTGACGAGGTACGAGCCGCCCGTCACGACGAAGTTCTTCATCGTCTGGCCGGCGCCGTTGTCGGCATTGCTTGCCGCAGGGGTCTCGACGAGGCAGTCTTCCTTGAATTCGATCGACCCGTTGGTCTGCGCCCCGAAGAGGGCGCCGCTGTTGTTGCCGTCTCCCTTGATGGTGGAGTTGGTGAGGATGACGTCGCCGGTGTTCACGTTCAGGCCGCCGGTGCCGCCGTTGGTGAACTCGAGCGTGGAGTCGGTGACGTTGATCGTCCCGCCTGCTGCGCCGACCGAGATGCCCGCGGTCGAACCGGCGTTCGCCGTGATATGCGAGTTCGCGATAGTAGAGGAGCCTTGGATGGTCATGCCCGTCTGGCCGTAGAACGACGGGTTGATCGTGAGGTCGGAACCCTCCATGTTCAGCTTGTTCACGTAGAAGGTCTGACCGAAGCCCTTCACCGTGAGCGACGCGTTCTTGAGGTTGAGGTCGCGCGCGTCGAACCAGGTGCGGGCCTGGGAGTTCACGTTGACCGTGCAGTTCTCGAATGTGATGCCGGACTCGTAGAAGTTTGTGTTGCTCTTGTCGTCCGCCGTGATGGTGAGCTTGTCCTTGCCTGAAGAGCCCTTGACGGTCCCGGCGAGGGACAGGCCGCGCGAACCGCTTGCGCCCGCGTTGTTCTTGAAGACGTAGGTGCCGTCGGTGATGGTGGAGCCGGGCTGCGCGGTGAGGGCCGTCTTGAACCCGGTCATCGTGAGGGTGCCCTCGCCCGTGAGGGTGGCGCCGCTCGCAAGCACGATGCCGTCGATGCTGTTGCCGCTGCCGCTGATCTTCGCGCCGTCGGCCGCGATGGAAAGCGTCACGCCCGAGGGGATGGTGGCCGTCGCGGAGAGCGCGAGGTCGCCCTTGATGTGGATCGTGGTGACGGAGGGGTCGGCCGCCTGGAGCTCGAGCGCCTTGGCGAGCGTCTTGAGCGCCGAGGAGGCGGAGCCGTCGTTGGCGTCGTCGCCGTTCGTGCCGTCGACCCAGAGCTCGGTCAGCGAAACGGGGGCCTGGGGTGCCCGGAGCATGGTCACGGCGTCGCCGCTCGGCGCGGCAGCCTCGGCCTCGTTGCCCGAGGCGGTGCCCTTCTCCGCGGGGGTCGCGACATTGGACGTAGAGTCCCTCTCGTCTGCGACGGCACCAGGGGTCTGCCCGTCGGCACCCTGCCCGTCGGTACCCTGCGAGCTGGTGCCTGCACCTGCCGCCGGATCGGGCGTGGTTTCGGCCGCTGTGGGCGCGTCGCCCTCCCCCATGCCCAGCGCATACGCGATGCCGCTGGTAGGGGTCATCGAAAGGGCCAGCAGGGCGGTCAGGCCCAGCGTGGCCATCCGATGCCGTAGCCTATGCGAGTTTTTCATCGGGGTACGTCTCCTATCACAATTAGACAAAAGCCCGCCATTACAGACAAATCGTAGCCACGATATCACATCTCCGCAGATAACCAAAGGGTTTCTTTAGTATCGGGGAGCTCCTTCAAGGGGCTCCGAGACCGAGGGATCCGCGGGTTCGACTCGCGAGCCTGGCGGCCACGACAAGGGAACGCCCCCATCCCGCCGGACAGGGGCATTCGCAAGCATCCCATGCGCCAGGGCGCCTAGAGTTCGGCTCCGGACTTCTTGGAGTAGCGGACCTTCTTGCCGTTCTCGTCGAAGCGGTAGCCGACGCGCGTGGGCCTGTCGGTCTCGGGGTCGATCAGCGCGACGTTGGAGACGTCGATGGCGGCCTCCCTCTCGATGATGCCGCCCTGCTGGTTGGCCTGGGTCGGACGCTGGGCCTTCTTGACCATGGCGACGCCCTCGACGACGACCTTGCCCTTGGCCGGCATGGCACGCAGGACCTCGCCGCGCTTCCCCTTGTCCTTGCCGGAGAGGACCTGGACCCTGTCGCCCTTCCTGATGTTCATCTTAGGCATTCTGTCCACGCCTCCTTACAGTGTCTCGGGTGCGAGCGAGACGATCTTCATGTACTTGTGGTCGCGCAGCTCGCGGGCGACGGGCCCGAAGATGCGGGTGCCCTTGGGCTCGCCGTCCTTGTTGACCAGGACGCACGCGTTCTGGTCGAAGCGGATGTAGCTGCCGTCCTTGCGACGGGTCTCCTTGGCGGTGCGGACGATGACGCAGCGGACGACGTCGCCCTTCTTCACGGAGCCGCCCGGCGTCGCCTCCTGCACGGCGCACATGACGACGTCGGCGAGGCCGGCGTAACGGCGCTTGGAGCCGCCCAAGACCTTGATGCACTTGACACGCTTGGCGCCGCTGTTGTCAGCGACGTTGAGCATGGTCTCCATCTGAATCATTGCTGTTCCTCCGAATACTCACCCCAGCCAGAGGTGCGACCGCGCTTGCGCCGCACATGGCCGCAATGGGTTGAAAAGGTCGTTACTTGGCGCGCTCCACGATCTCCGCGACACGCCAGCGCTTGGTCTTGGAGAGGGGGCGGGTCTCCACGACGCGAACGGTGTCGCCCAGGCCACACTCGTTCCTCTCGTCATGGCAATGGAGCTTCTTGTGGATGGTCATCATCTTGCCGTACTTGGGGTGGTGCTTGCGATAGGTGACCTGGACCGTAACGGACTTGTCGCCGGAGAGGGAGATGACCTCGCCGGTGCGGACCTTACGCGCGTTCCTGCTTTCGGTATCTGCCATTTCTTATCTCCTGCGATCTACTTCTCCGCAGCGGCCTTGTCCGCTGCGATCTGGCGCGCACGCATCTCGGTCTGGACGCGGGCGATGTCGCGCTTGACGAGCGTGACGCGGGCGGTGTTGTCCAGCTGGCTGGTCGCCATCTGGAAGCGGAGGTTGAAGAGCTCCGCGCGGCCGTCCTCGAGCTTCTGGGCGAGCTCCTCATCGGAGAGCTCGCGGATGTCCTTGTACTTCATGCCTACTCCTCCACGTCCGACTCGGCGCGGGTAACGACCTTGGTCCTGATCGGCATCTTGTGCTGGGCGAGGCGCAGGGCCTCCCTGGCGATGGCGTCCTCGACGCCGTCGATCTCGAACATGATGCGACCGGGCTTCACGACGGCCACCCACTCCTCGGGGTTGCCCTTGCCCTTGCCCATGCGGGTCTCAGCGGGCTTCTTGGAGACGGGCTTGTCCGGGAAGATGGTGATCCACACCTTGCCGCCGCGCTTCATGTAGCGGGTCATGGCGATACGGGCGGCCTCGATCTGGCGGTTGGTGATCCAGTGGGCCTCGAGGGCCTGCAGGCCGTAGCTGCCGAAGTGCAGCTCGGTGTTGCCCTTGGCATGGCCCTTCATGGAGCCACGCTGAACCTTGCGGTGAAGGACGCGCTTGGGTGCCAGCATTAGCGGCCCCTCCTCTCGTTACGACGGCGGGGACGGCTGGAGCCCTCGAGCGCCGGGTTGGGCGCAGGCTGGCCCGGCAGCTTCTCGCCGAGGTAGATCCAGACCTTGACGCCGCAGGCACCCATGGTGGTGCGGGCGGTGGCGGTGCCGAAGCCGATCCTGGCGCGCAGGGTGTGCAGGGGCACGCGACCCTCGCGCGACCACTCGCGGCGGCCCATCTCGGCGCCGTTCAGGCGGCCGGAACACTGGATGCGGATGCCCTTGGCGCCGGCCTTGCGGGCGGACTGGATGGCCTTGCGGACGGCGCGGCGGAAGGCGATGCGGCCCTCGAGCTGCTCCGCGATGGACCGGGCGACCAGCTGGGCGTCGAGCTCGGGGCGCTTGACCTCGATGACGTCGACGTTGATGTTGCCCTTGTCGACGCCGGCGAGCTTCTGGAGGTCGGCACGCAGGGCGTCGATCTCGGCGCCCTTCTTGCCGATGACGATGCCGGGGCGGGCGGTGTAGATGACGACCTTCACCTTGTCGCCGGCACGCTCGATGTCGACGCGGGAGAGGGCGGCGGAGGCGAGACGCTTCTCGAGGAACCTGCGGATCTCGAGATCGTTGCCAAGGCTCTTGGCGTAGTCCTTCTTATCGGCGTACCAACGGGAACGCCACTCCTCGGTGATGCCGAGACGGAAGCCGGTAGGCTGAACCTTCTGACCCATACTTTCCCTACGCCTCCTTTCCAGGTGCAACGACGACGGTGATGTGGCTGGTGCGCTTGTTGATGCGCGACGCGGAGCCCTTGGCGCGCGGACGGATGCGCTTGAGCGTGGGACCCTCGTCGACGTAGGCGTACTTGACCACGAGGCCGGCGGAGCGCAGGCCGTTGTTGTTCTCGGCGTTGGCCACCGCCGAGCGGAGGACCTTGGCGACGGGCTCGGCTGCGGCGCGGCTCGAGAACTGGAGGGTCTCGAGCGCCCTCTCGACGGACTTGTTGCGGATGGTGTCGACCACCATGCGGACCTTGCGAGGAGCCATGCGTACGTACTTGGCGGTGGCGGAGACCTCGTTTGCGGCGTTGTTCTTAGCCATTTACTCCCTAACCCCCTATGCCTGCTTGTGGCCGCGGAAGGTGCGGGTGGGCGCGAACTCGCCCAGCTTGTGACCAACCATGGACTCGGTGATGTACACGGGGACGTGCTTGCGGCCGTCGTGGACGGCGATCGTGTGACCGACCATCTCGGGGAAGATGGTGGACGCACGCGACCAGGTCTTCACGACGTCCTTCTTGCCGGCCTCGTTCATCGCGGCGACACGCGCAAGGAGGCGAGTCTCCACAAACGGGCCCTTCTTGAGACTTCTGCTCATTCTTAGGATCTCCTCTTACTCGTGTCTTGGCTACTTGGACTTGCGACGACGGATGATGAGACGGTTCGACGCCTTCTTGGGATCGCGCGTCTTGTAGCCCTTGGTCGGCTTGCCCCAAGGGGTGACGGAGGGACGACCGGAGGTGTGGTTCTTGCCCTCGCCGCCGCCATGCGGGTGGTCGACCGGGTTCATGACCGTGCCACGGACGGTGGGACGCACGCCGCGCCAGCGCTGACGACCGGCCTTGCCGATCACGATGTTGGCATGGTCCGCGTTGCCGACCTCCCCGATGGTGGCGCGGCAGGTGAGCAGGACGCGACGAAGCTCGGAGGAGGGCATGCGCAGGACGGCGTAGCCACTGTCCTTGCCCATGAGCTGGATGGAGGTGCCGGCGGCACGTGCCATCGCGGCGCCCTTGCCCGGCTGGAACTCCACGGCATGGATCAGGGTGCCGACGGGGATCTCGGACAGCGGCATCGCGTTGCCCGGCTTGATGTCGACGTCCCTCTCGCCCGAGATGACCCTGTCGCCAACGTGCAGGCCCTCGGGGCAGAGGATGTAGGCCTTGGCGCCGTCGACGTAGTGGAGCAGCGCGATGCGAGCGGAACGGTTGGGGTCGTACTCGATCGTGGCGACCTTGGCCGGGACGCCGTCCTTGCGACGCTTGAAGTCGATCCTGCGGTACCTGCGCTTGTTGCCGCCACCCTGGTGACGGGTGGTGATGCGGCCGTTGTTGTTACGGCCGGCCTTCTTGGGCAGGGGCTCGAGGAGGGACTTCTCGGGCTTGTCGGTAGTGATCTCCGAGAAGTCGGAGACCGTCTGCCAACGCCTGCCGGCACTCGTGGGCTTGAGGTGCTTGACTGCCATTACTTCTTTCCCTTCTTTCCGTTGGCCGACCCGCCCAGGGATTGGTGGGTCGACACCGGACTACCACGGTACCGCGCGTATCCACCATGCGCGGCATGAGAGCCCGGCCCCACCAGGGGCACGGGCGAGATGCCTACTCCTCGGCAGCTGCCTGCTGGCCGGAGAAGACCTCGATCTGGTCGCCGGGGGCGAGGGTGACGACGGCCTTCTTCCAGCTGCGGGTCTTGCCGGTGACGTAGCGGACGCGCTTGTTCTTGGGCTTGACCCACATGGTGTTCACCTTGAGGACGTGAACGTTGAAGATCTTCTCGACGGCGGCGGCGATCTCCTCCTTGGGCGCAGAGCGCGCGACCTCGAAGGTGTACTTGCCGTCTGCCATGAGGTCGAAGGAACGCTCGGAGACGACCGGGCGGATGATGACTTCGTAGGCGGAGTTCATTATGCGAGCACCTCCTCGAGCTGCTTGGCAACCGCAGTGGACATGACGAGGGCGCCGTTGTCGACCAGGTTGCGGGTGTTGGCCTCGGAGGCGGCAATGATGCTGACCTTGGGGAGGTTCCTGAAGGCGAGGTAGGTGATGACGTCATCGTCGGCGACGACGATGGTCACGCGCTTGCCCTCGATGCCAAGGGCCTTGAGGGCCGCGACGGCGAGCTTGGTCTTGGGCTCCTTGAAGTAGAGCTCGTCGACCAGGATGAGCTCGGAGTCGGCAAGCTTGCCGGAAAGCGCGGAGCGCATGGCGAGCTTCTTCTCCTTGTTGTTGACGCGCTTGGCATGGCTGCGCGGAGTGGGGCCAAAGACGACGCCACCGCCGACCCACTGCGGGGCACGGATGGTGCCCTGGCGGGCGCGGCCGGTGCCCTTCTGGCGGTAGGGCTTCGCGCCGCCGCCGGAGACGGAGGAGCGGTTCTTGGTGGAGTGGGTGCCCTGGCGCATCGACGCCTCGTAGGCGACGACGACCTGGTGCATCACCGGGATGTTCGGCGTGATGCCGAAGACGCTGTCGGAAAGCTCGACCTCGCCGGCCGCCTTCCCTTCAACGTTCTTAACTTCGATCTTGGACATGCTGTCCTCCTTGTAAGCCTTGGGACTCGTCTGGCGTGCGGGCCCTTAGGCCATGCGGATCGAAACGAGGGCGTTCTTGCCACCGGGGACGGCGCCCTTGACGAGCATGAGGTTCTGCTCGACGTCGACGCGGACGAGCTTGAGGTTCTTGACGGTGACGCGCTCGTCGCCCATGTGGCCGGCCATGTGCAGGCCCTTGCGGACGCGCGCGGGGTAGGCGCACTGGCCGATAGAGCCGGGCTTGCGCTGGTTGCGGGAGCCGTGCGTCATAGGGCCGCGGGAGAAGTTCCAGCGCTTGATGGTGCCCTGGAAGCCCTTGCCCTTGGAGGTGCCGGTGACGTCGACGGACTTGACCTCTGCGAAGTCCGCGACACTGACCTGGTCGCCGCAGCTGTGCTCCTCGCCGTCCTCGACGCGGACCTCGCGCAGGTAGCGCATGGGCTCGACGCCAGCCTTGGCGAAGTGGCCCGCCATGGGCTTGTTGACGTGCTTGGCAGTGATGTCCCCGAAGCCGATCTGGACGGCATCGTAGCCGTCGGTCGCCTTCGTCTTCACCTGCGAGACGGTGCAGGGGCCCGCCTGGATGACGGTGACGGGAACGACGTTGTCGTCTTCGTCCCACACCTGCGTCATCCCGATCTTGCGGCCAAGAATCGTGCTGACCATACTCTTTCCTTACCCTCGGTGGTCATGGGACCTCGTGCGCACGCGCGCGCACCCGTGGCACATCCGGTGCCACTCCCCCAGCGGACCACATCCGACTGTCACCGCACCTCAACTGCGGACCCTGCGCGTTCCCGCGGGCAGGTGCTCCTACACAGGGCGGAGCAAGCGGTCGCGACACAGAAGCCCCCATAAAAGTGCAGCCTGAACAGGATACACTTCCAACTCGGGCTTCACAATTACTTCTCAGAAAGATACACGGCCCTGAGCTGGGGCTACATTTCCCACTGCCTCGGGCGTATCTACTGGAGGCAGGGCGGGGCATGCGGGGATGCGGAACAGGGCGAAGAGCGCTGTGGGCCGCGCGAGGCAACACGGGCGCAAGCATGGCACGAAATGGCGCCGCAGCTCGACGCAGCCCAGCACTGATATGCCAAAGATGGCCCTCTTTATGACATGACATCGGCGCCTTGAACAGCAACCCTAGGGGCGTAGGGCACGACGGCATGCGCCTGTGCGGCAGGGGCGCTCGTGCACTGGGGGCTCGCGCTGCGGACGCCTGCACGGCGAAACGCAGCCCCAAGCGGATGGGACCCTGTGAGAGGAGCTCCGGATGGTTCGATGGCTTACGCAATACCTTGTGCGGCTGACGCTAAGGGACCTGCGACTATCGATGCTGGCGCTACTAATCGGCACAGGTGCCCTCTTTGTCTGCAACTACCATCTCCCGGTGCCCGGCGTAGGAGAGTATCGCAAGGAACTTGCGGACAACTACTCGATTCTTTCTGCGGCACTGTCATCGGGTAGCTTCGAGGACGCGCCACAGGAACTCGTCGACCAAGCGCAGCGACGGCTCGAGGCGATGCGAGGCGCCCTGGCCGCGACGGACCCACGAGACTTTTCCGAAGCTGCAGCACACGAACACAAGCTGCTGCTACAGGGCATAGACTCCGGCAACATCAGCGGCACCGCTGACGAGCGCCTGATTGTAGAACGCGACCTCGCGCTTTTGCAAGGCCTCGCGTCAATGGCAGTCACGCCGCAGATCTCAACTGGCGTCGATATGGGGGCGCTCATGGTCGCACCCTATGCTCTGGGCATGCTACCAGGAGCCGTCGCGCTCCTACCCGCAGCCCCCTTCGACACGAGACCGTGAGTTGTGTCGCCCCTTGGTGCGTCACCCTATGAGCCGCATATCCCTCCTCCGCCGTATGGGCCGCGCTTCTCTCCCCCACCTCGTGGGTCTATCCATCCTCACTCGAGATGCAGCAGGAGCGCAAGGAGCGCCATGGGCAACGCAGCCAAACAGGCGAGGAGAGACATGCGCAGCGCAGGAGACGGCAATGCGACTGGTGCAGGCAACCATGGCTGAGCATCAGGCCATGCAAGGATGGAAAAGGCACTGCCGCACAGGGCGAAGCCTATGCCACATGCAAACGAAGCCAACAGCCACCTGGCGTTGGGCGCCGTCCAAACGTGGTCCACAAGACCCCTGTACGTGGGGGCTGCACCAAATCCCAGGCATAGGGCGGGGACCGTACACCCGCCGGTATGAAACAGCAGAGCAATGGTCAGTCCCATCATTCCCAGGCAGATAAGAAATGCGCGGGCACATATGGGACGCCCCATTCCGTATCTGGCCTGTGCAATCACGGCTGCGACGTACCCCGCAGCGCACCCGATTACCACGGATGGCGCCGAGACCCCATAGAGGGGCACGGCTATCGGCATGAGAAGCACAAGGGGCACAAGTTGCACCAACGACACGAGCAGCGCCAGCGTCACAGGCGACGCAGACGCAGGAGCGGGTGCGGTTCTGTCGCAAGTCACTTTCACGTGCGCTCCTCCCCGCATCGGGAGCCTCCCCGCATCAGACGCCGCCCCGTACCAGAATCCTAGTTCCTCGGATGCGGCACGGCAATGCCCCTCCGCCCCCGCGTCATCGGAGCAGTCGATCGCAGGTCAGAGATAGGCACGAGACGGGAGGGCGACACCCCTCTTTTCCTACGGAAAAGGGCACGGCCTCGCGCGGAGGCCGTGCCCTTCATCACAACTCAGTCACCCTTCGGTGCCGCCCGGTTGCCCTGGGGGCGCAACGTGGCGGCCCCGGAGAGGCCGCGCGGGCCCATTGCCCGGGATGGGTTGCCGCTGACCAAAAGGCCGCTGCGACCCAGAGGAGGCCTAGAGCTTGATCTCGATGTCGACGCCCGCGGGCAGGTCAAGGCGCATGAGCGAGTCGACGGTCGAGGAGCTGGGGTCGAGGATGTCGATGAGGCGCTTGTGGGTGCGCATCTCGAACTGCTCGCGCGAGTCCTTGTCCTTGTGCGGAGAGCGGATGACCGTATAGAGGTTGCGCTCGGTGGGCAGGGGGACGGGGCCGGAAACGCGGGCGCCGGTCTTCTGGGCGGTGTCGACGATGAGCTTAGAGGACTGGTCGACGATCTCGTGATCGTAGCCCTTGAGGCGGATCCTGATCTTCTGGCTGGACAATTCAAATACCTCCATCAAACGACAGCGCGCGGCTGTCACTGGCTACTGTACTTACGAGGCGCTCCCGCCGCTCTTGCTGACGATCTCGTCCTTGATGTTCTTGGGGACGGGGTCGTAGGAGTCGAACTGCATGGTGTAGGAGGCGCGGCCCTGGGTCTGGGAGCGGAGGTCGGTCGCATAGCCGAACATCTCCCCCAGAGGTACCTTGGCGCGGATCATCTTGGTGTTTGTGCGGTCCTCCATGCCCTCGATCTTGCCGCGGCGACCGGAGAGGTTGCCCATAACGTCGCCCATGTACTGCTCGGGCGTCTCGACGACGACGGACTCGATCGGCTCGAGAAGGACGGGATCTGACTGCTGCAGGGCCTTCTTGACCGCCATGGAACCGGCGATCTTGAAGGCGGCCTCGGAGGAGTCGACCTCGTGGTAGGAGCCGTCAACCAGGGTGACCTTGATGTCCTGGACGGGATAGCCTGCGATGACGCCGGTCTCCAGCGCCTCCTGGATGCCCTTGTCGACAGAGGGGATGTACTCCTTGGGGATGGAACCGCCGACGGTGGCGTCGACGAACTCGTAGCCAAAGCCGGCCTCCATCGGGGTGAGGTCGATGATGGCGTCGCCATACTGGCCGCGACCACCGGACTGGCGGACGAACTTGCCCTGGACGTGCTTGACCTCGTGGCCGGCGGTCTCGCGATAGGCGACCTGCGGCTTGCCCACGTTGCAGTCGACCTTGAACTCGCGGCGGAGACGGTCGACGATGATCTCGAGGTGCAGCTCGCCCATGCCGGCGATGATGGTCTGGCCGGTCTCGTGGTCGGTGTGGACCTGGAAGGTCGGGTCCTCCTCGGCCAGCTTGGCGAGGCCAACCGACATCTTGTCCTGCTCGGCCTTGGACTTGGGCTCGACGGCGACGTCGATGACGGGATCCGCGAAGTCTATGGACTCGAGGATGACGGGGTGCTTCTCGTCGCAGAGGGTGTCGCCGGTCTGGGTGTTCTTGAGGCCGACGCAGGCGACGATGTCACCGGCGGAGCACTCCTCGCGGTCGACGCGGTCGTTGGCGTTCATCTCGAGGATGCGACCCAGGCGCTCGCGGTTGTCCTTGACGGAGTTATAGACGTAGGAGCCGGACTCGGCCTGGCCGGAGTACACGCGGATGTAGGTGAGCTTGCCGACGAAGGGGTCGGTCATGATCTTGAAGGCGAGGGCGGAGAAGGGCTCCTTGGGGTCGGCATGGCGGACCTCGTCCTCACCCTTCGGGCTCTTGCCGTCGATCTCGGTGACGTCGAGCGGGCTGGGCAGGTAGTCGACAACGGCGTCGAGCAGCTCCTGGATGCCCTTGTTCTTGTAGGCGGAACCCACGAAGACGGGGTTGAGCTCGCCGGCGAGGACGCCCTTGCGGATGGCGGCCTTGAGATGGTCGACGGGGATCTCCTCCTCCATGAGGATGAGCTCCGTGAGGTCGTCGTCGAAGTTGGAGACGGCATCGAGCAGCTCGTCGCGCTTCTCGGCGGCAAGGTCGGCGAACTCCGCAGGGATGGCGTCCATGACCTCGGGGTAGATCATGCCCTTGGCGTCCTCCTTGAAGTCCCACGCCTCCATGGTGACCAGGTCGATGAGGCCCCAGAAGTTGGACTCGGCTCCCATGGGGATCTGGGCGGCAACCGCATTGGCGCCCAGACGGTCCTTCATGGTCTCGATGGCGTGGAAGAAGTCGGCGCCCACGCGGTCGTACTTGTTGATGAAGGCGATGCGGGGGACGCCGTAGTTGGCGGCCTGACGCCAGACGGTCTCGGACTGCGGCTGGACACCGGCGACGGCGTCGAAGACGGCGACGGCGCCGTCGAGGACGCGCAGGCAGCGCTCGACCTCGGCCGTGAAGTCGACGTGACCCGGGGTGTCGATGATCTGGATGACATGATCCTTCCAGAAACAGGTGGTGGCCGCAGAGGTGATGGTGACGCCGCGCTCCTGCTCCTGGACCATCCAGTCCATGGTGGCGGCGCCGTCGTGGACCTCGCCGATCTTGTGGGTCTTGCCCGTGTAGTAGAGAATGCGCTCGGTGGTCGTCGTCTTGCCGGCGTCGATATGGGCCATGATGCCGATGTTACGGAGGTCCTCGAGCTTGTACTTAACCTTTGCCATTGATTAGCTCCTCAAACGCGCGACTAGAAACGGTAATGGGAGAACGCGCGGTTGGCCTCGGCCATCTTGAAGAGGTCCTCGCGACGCTTCACGGAAGCGCCGACGCCGTTGGCGGCATCCATGATCTCGTTGGCGAGACGCTCGGCCATGGTGCGCTCCTTGCGGGCGCGGGAGAAGTTCACGATCCAGCGGATGGCAAGGGTCGTGGCGCGACGGGAGTTGACCTCCATGGGCACCTGGTAGGTGGCGCCACCGACGCGCTTGGGCTTGACCTCGAGGGTCGGGCGGACGTTGTCCATGGCCTTCTTGAAGACGGCCAGGGGATCGCCCTCGGTCTTCTCCTTGACGAGGTCGAAGGCCCCGTAGACGATGCGCTCGGCGGTGGCCTTCTTTCCGTCGAGAAGGACCTTGTTGATGAGCTGGGTCACGAGACGGTTGTTGTAAACGGCGTCCGGCATGACCTCACGGCGGACTGCTGCTGCACGACGCGGCATGTTGCATCTCCTAAGAACTGGTTAGCTTACTCGAACGGGACGCCGGGGCCTACTCCTTGGGGCGCTTGGCGCCATAGCGGGAGCGGCCCTGCTTGCGGTCCTGAACGGCTGCGCAGTCGTAGGCGCCGCGGACGATCTTGTAACGGACACCAGGCAGGTCGCGAACGCGGCCGCCGCGGATGAGGACGATGGAGTGCTCCTGGAGGTTGTGGCCCTCGCCCGGGATGTATGCGGTGACCTCGATGCCGTTGACGAGACGGACACGGGCGACCTTGCGCAGGGCCGAGTTCGGCTTCTTGGGGGTGGTCGTGAAGACGCGGGTGCACACGCCGCGCTTCTGCGGGTTGTGCTGGAGAGCGGCGTTCTTCGACTTGGCCTTGTGGGAAACGCGGCCCTGGCGGACGAGCTGGTTGATAGTAGGCAAAGCTGATCTCCTTACTGGGAACTTCCGGTATGCGGTGCGCGAGCACCTATGTATCAGGGAGCCCGCAGCACCGGACCCCCGGATTGTCCACACGCACGAAACGCGGCGCAAAGACGCAAGGTGGTACTTTACGCACCCGTTTCGCTGTTGTCAAAACGCCACGGCGCCGGGCGTATCCCTACTTCACGGCAGACACATATACACGCGCTCCATACGCGTACCCCTCCAGTGCGCTACGACGAGTGCGCTACGACGATCGACCGCCAATGTCCCGCGCGTCCATGCGTCGGCAAAGCAGGCCCGCGAAAACCAAAACCGCGCCCAGGGAGAGAAACGCGCCCACGGCCGAGGTGAGGCCGGCCCCACGATGTGCATGCACCCGACGCCGCAAACGCTATGCCAGCGATAGACATCGAGAGGCCAACCGGTCCCATCCCCTGCCTCGTGGCACATAGTGCCACGAGGCAGGAGGCCATGGCCGCGCCTACCCCAAAACACGAGAGGATGGCCCCCATCTGTTCGCTGCTCCATCCCTGTTCGGAGGTGGGCATCGCGTAACCCACCCCCGTCAAGCCCGATGTCGCAAATTCGGCGATGGCCATCAGGACCAGGATCGACTTCAAGGATGGCTTGTCAGCACTTTTCTCAGTCCGCCGCCCCACCGCAGACCCGTGCCACCGCCCGGCGAATCCGTGCCTGCGATTTCAAAACGTGTGCACGCGAACGATAAAAGTGCAGGTCGCAATCGGTCCCGTGCACGCGATTTCAAAACGTGTGCACGGGCGGCATATGTGCGGGCGGCATATGTGTGGGCGACGTCAGCCATCGCACCGCGCTCCCCGGCGCTAGGGGCGCTAAGATACCCGCAGTGACGCATGCCACGTCGCAGCCATCATGGCCATCGAAGGCCGTGCTGCGCCTTTCGGCCATCTGAGCCGTGTCGTTGTGCTCAGAATGCCAGTCCGTCTTGGCATAATCGACCTAAAGGATGACTTGGCAAGTGAGCGCTTGGGGGACATACATGGAGCAGGAAATCCTGAAGATCTCAGACGTCGCAACGCTCAAGGCCTTGTCTAGCCCCGTTCGCATGAGGATTCTTGGGCTCCTGAGAAACGGGGACAAAAGAACCGTGGGGCAGATATCGGCACAGACCGGCATTGCCCCAGGCAGCGCCAGCTACCATCTTCAAAAGCTCGAAGAGGTCGGATTGGTGAGGCGGGTGGACTATGACGAGGGCGACCACAGGCAGAGCTGGTGGGAGACATCGCGGGCCGTGATAGAGCCCAATCCGGACACGGATGCAGCCTCTGGCCTAGAGGCCGAGGTTGCCATCAGAAGGGCGTCGGCGCAATCATACGCTGACGCATACGGGCGTTACCTCAACAGCTATGAGACGATTCCCCGTGAATGGCGTGACAGCGAGATCGGATTTGACTCAGTTCTCAGTCTTACCCCATCAGAACTCAAGAGTCTGCAGACAGAGCTCGGCGACGTTCTTGACACATGGCGGCAGAAGTCCCGCAATCGCTCCGAAGAAGCTGAAAGTAGGAGTGAGAAAGATGGGGATGAGCGAGTGCTCGTGATAGTTAGCGGCTTCGTCTGGAGCCCATAGGCACGGATGCCGGTGCCATCCGCACCGGATCGTGTCGGCAATAGCATGAAACTGATGTGCGAGCGGTCCTATGTAACAAAATTGGCACTTATGTGTGTTTCGGACGCATTGGCAACGACTTTGTGGAGGCGAATAGCCCCCTGTGAAGCCGTGTAACCTGCTTATTTTGTTGTAATTACAACAGAATAAGCAAATTTCCTTCACTAGGCATGACATCAGCACCGGCCAAAGTACACATATCTGCCAATTTTGTTACATCCAGCCTTTCGTGTGACCTCTACGCATAGATAGGCGGCCTCGAGGCGGCCTCATCACCACGAAACAGCGCCCCTTCCTCACAACAAAGCGCCCCTTCGCGCTGGGTTGCGAAGGGGCGCCGGCAAAACCAAATCGATCAAACGCCGCCTACTCCTCGGCATCTCCCTCATCGGGACCCTTCTCGACCTGGGAAAGCAGGTCGTGGAGGGAACCCAGGTCCTCGTTGATGACGGAGGAGTCCCCGTCACCCTCGGAGGAGCCGCCGATGAGCTCGTCGTCGAAGTTGTGCTTCGCGGGGGCGGCGGTGCCGAGCATGATGTCGGAGTCGGCGTCGGGCGAGAACACCATGTTGAGGAGCTGGGACAGGTCCTCGCTGTCGGCCTCGTCATCGTCGGGCTCAAGGATGTAGAGGAGGTTGCGGGCCTCGAGACCGTCGCGAAGCTCCTCTATCGCCTTGGCGCCGATGCCATCGATGCGCAGCAGGTCGTCCTCGGTCTTGCCGATGAGGTCGCCAACCGTCTCGATGCCGACCTCGCTGAACTTGTTGGTCCAACGCTGCGACACGCCCAAGTCGTCGAATAGGTAGAGCTTGGCGTCCTCAGAAGAGAGCGTGCGACCGTTCTTGGAGTAGACGCCACCGTAACCGTAGTCGTCGCCAATCCAGTCGAGCTGCTTGGGAAGCTGCTCCTCGACGCCCTTGAGGGACTCGGGCGCCCACTCGGGCAGGCTCTTTGCCAAGGGCGACGTGGGACCGTCGATCTTCTGGCCATGATAGGTCAGCTTGACGTCGGAGTACGCCTTGAGGCCGGTGCCCGCCGGGATCTTCTTGCCGACGATGACATTGGACTTGAGGTCGATCAGATGGTCGACCTCGCCCTTGATGGCGGACTCGGTCAGGACGCCCGCAGTACGGATGAACGACGCGCTGGAGAGCCAAGAGTCGATAGAGCTGGCGACCTTGAGGGTGCCCAGGATGACCGGCTCGGCCTCGGGGGCCTGGCCACCCGCCATGGTGATGTTGCGGACGGTGTCGGCGAAGGCGTAGCGGTCAACGTACTGACCCAGCAGGTAGGTGGAGTCACCGGGGTTGGTGACCTGGACGCGGCGCAGCATCTGGCGGGCGATGACCTCGATGTGCTTGTCGTTGAGGTCGACGCCCTGGGACGTGTAGACGTCCTTGACCGACTTGACGAACGTGTGCATCGTGGACTCGATGTCCGTGAGGCCGCGCAGCTTGCGGAAGTTGACGAAGCCGCGGGTGATCTGGTCGCCGGCGCGCACCTCGGCGCCGTCCTCGAAGCCGGGCATGAAGCGGACGGAAGCGGGGACCCTCCATTCGACGAGGATGCGGCTACGGTCATCCGCGTCAAGGATGCGCAGGAGGTACTCGGTCTGTTCGGGCGTGATGGAGAGGATGCCGGAGTACGGGGCAAGGTCCGCCTCGCGACCCAGGATCTTCTCGTTGACGTTGCCGACGACGTCGAACATGCGGGCGACCGTGGGGAGGCCCTGCGTGATGTCGTCGGCGCCCGCGACGCCGCCTGAGTGGATCGTGCGCATCGTGAGCTGGGTGCCCGGCTCGCCGATGGACTGGGCGGCGATGATGCCGACGGCCGTGCCGATGTTGACGGGACGACGCGTAGAGAGGTCCCAGCCGTAGCACTTCTGGCAGACGCCGTACTTGGACTTGCAGGTGAGCAGCGCGCGCAGCTCGATCTTCTTGAAGCCCGCGTCGACGAGCCTGCTCAGGTCCTCCTTGGAGGAGATGTAGTCGTTCTTGGAGAACAGGACTTCGCCGGTCTCGGGGTCGACGACGTCGTCCAGGATGCAGCGACCGATCAGGTCGGTGTCCACGTCCGTCTCGCCCGGCTTGACGAGATCGTAGGTGACGCCCTCGTCGGTGCCGCAGTCCTCCTCGCGTACGATGACGTCCTGCGCCACGTCGACAAGGCGACGGGTGAGGTATCCGGAGTCGGAGGTGTGCGAGGCCGTGTCGACGAGGCCCTTGCGGGCGCCATAGGTGGAGATGAAGTACTCCAGCGGCTCGAGGCCCTCGCGGAAGTTGGACTTGATCGGCAGGTCGATGGTGTCACCGGACATGTCGGCCATGAGGCCGCGCATGCCGGCGAGCTGGCGGAGCTGCGTCTTGGAGCCACGGGCACCGGAGTCGGCCATCATGTAGATGGGATTGTCCTCGTCAAAGCCGTCAAGCATCTTGGAGCCCAGGGTGTCGGTGCACTCGGTCCAGGCGTTGATGACCTCGGCGTGGCGCTCCCTCTCGGACAGGAAGCCGTCCTCGTAGTACTCGTTGATCTGGTCGACCTTGGCCTGCGCGTCCTCGAGGAGCGCGGGCTTGTCGTCGGGGATGGCGGCGTCCCAGACCGAGATGGTCAGGCCGGCACGGGTGGCGTAGTGGAAGCCGCTGTGCTTGATGGCATCGAGGATCGGCTCGACCTCGGCGGTGCTGTAGCGGTCGCAGCAGTCGTTGACCAGGGCGCTGACGTCCCCCTTGACCATCTTGTAGTTCATGTAGGGATAGTCGGCCGGCAGGCACTGCCGGTTGAAGATCACGCGGCCGACGGTCGTCTCGAAGCGGACCGCGTGGTCGGTGACGTCGTAGTCCTTGGCCTCGCCGCGCGCGGAGTAGGTGCGGAAGATCTTCCTGCCGCCCTCCTCGCAGTTGGCGTCGGCGGACGAGACGCGCACGAGCACCCTGGCCTGGATGTCGACCTGGTTGCGCGCGTCATACGCCATCAGCGCGTCCTCGAAGTCCGAGAAGACGCGTCCCTCGCCCTCGACGCCGTCCTTCTCGGTGGTGAGGAAGTAGACGCCGAAGATCATGTCCTGGGACGGGACCGTGAGGACCTTGCCGGACGCCGGCGAGCGGAGGTTGTTGCTCGAGAGCATCAGGACGCGGGCCTCGGTCTGCGCCTGGGTGGACAGGGGCACGTGGACGGACATCTGGTCGCCGTCGAAGTCCGCGTTGAAGGGGGCGCAGACCAGCGGGTGCAGGTGGATGGCCTTGCCCTCGACCAGGACCGGCTCGAAGGCCTGGATGGACAGGCGGTGCAGCGTCGGGGCGCGGTTGAGAAGGACCAGGCGGCCCTTGATGACCTCGTCCAGGACGTCCCAGACGGCAGGGGCACTGCGGTCGATGGCGCGCTTGGCGCCCTTGATGTTCTCGACCTTGCCCAGCTCGACAAGCCTGCGCATGACGAAGGGCTTGAAGAGCTCGAGCGCCATGGTGGAGGGCAGGCCGCACTGGTGCAGCTTGAGGTGCGGGTCGACGACGATGACCGAGCGGCCGGAGTAGTCGACGCGCTTGCCGAGGAGGTTCTGGCGGAAGCGGCCCTGCTTGCCCTTGAGGGACTCGGCGAGCGACTTCAGGGGACGTCCGCCGCGGCCCGTGACGGGACGGCCGCGACGGCCGTTGTCGAAGAGGGCGTCGACGGACTCCTGGAGCATGCGCTTCTCGTTGTTGACGATGATCGCCGGGGCGTCGAGGTCGAGCAGGCGCTTGAGGCGGTTGTTGCGGTTGATGACGCGACGATAGAGGTCGTTCAGGTCGGACGCGGCGAAGCGGCCGCCGTCCAGCTGGACCATGGGGCGCAGGTCGGGCGGGATGACGGGGACGACGTCGAGGATCATGTTGGCCGGGTCGTTGCCGCCCTTGAGGAAGGAGTCGACGATCTCGAGGCGCTTGACGGCGCGCTCCTTCTTCTGCTTCTGGGACTCGTCGGAGGCGACGATGGCGCGCAGCTCTTCGGCCTCCTTGCCCAGGTCGATGCCATGCAGCAGGTCGCGCACGGCCTCCGCTCCCATGCCGCCCTTGAAGTAGATGGAGTAGTAGCGCTTCATCTCGGTGAAGAGAGCCTCGTCGGAGATGAGCTCGCGCTTCTCGAGCTGCATGAACCTGTCGAACGCGTCACGGCGGAGCTGCTTCTCCTCCTCGTACTCCTCCTGGAGGTCGGCCACGCCGGCACGGATCTCGTCGGCGGAGAGGGGCTCGATGTCACCGAACTCGTCACCGTCGGACTCGCCCTGGGCCCTGAGGCGCTCGATCTCGTCATCGCGCTCGGCGTCGAGCTCCTCGAGGTCGGCGGCCAGCTCCTCCTTGAGGTCGTCGGCATCGGCCTCGCGAGCCTCGCCGTCCACGTCGGTGATGACGTAGGAGGCGAAGTAGAGGACCTTCTCGAGGTCCTTGCTCTTCATGTCGAGCAGACGGGCCAGGGGGAAGGTGGCCGGGCTCTTGAAGTACCAGATATGGGAGACGGGCGCGGCAAGCTCGATGTGGCCCATGCGGTCGCGGCGGACCTTGGCGCTCGTCACCTCGACGCCGCAGCGCTCGCAGACGATGCCCTTGAAGCGGATGCCCTTGTACTTGCCGCAGGCGCACTCCCAGTCCTTGACGGGACCGAAGATCTTCTCGCAGAAGAGGCCGTCCTTCTCGGGCTTGAGGGTGCGGTAGTTGATGGTCTCGGGCTTCTTGACCTCACCGTGGGACCAGCTGCGAATCTCGTCGGCGGAGGCGAGCGAGATCTTTATAGCGTCGAAATCGGTGGTATCGAAATCTGCCACGTTCGCTACTCCTTATCGTTGGTGGTGTCACCGGCCAGGACTGCCTCGTCCTCGCCGAGATCGGCGACGAAGCCACCGATCAGGTCGTCAGCGCTCTCTGCCCCGGCGAACACTTCCACGGCGCTCGCGTCTGCGGCCTCGTCGGAGTCCCTCTCGACGGGCTCCTCCGGCTTGTATGCGATCGGCGCGATGTCGAGGGCCAGGGAGCGGATCTCCTTGACGAGGACCTTGAAGGACTCGGGGATGCCCGGCTCGGGCACGTTCTCGCCCTTCACGATGGCCTCGTAGGTCTTCACGCGACCGTTGGTGTCGTCGGACTTGACGGTCATGATCTCGTGAAGCACGTTGGACGCACCATACGCGTAGAGGGCCCAGACCTCCATCTCGCCGAAGCGCTGGCCGCCGAACTGCGCCTTGCCGCCCAGCGGCTGCTGGGTAACGAGGGAGTACGGGCCGGTCGAGCGGGCGTGGATCTTGTCGTCGACCATGTGGCCGAGCTTCAGGATGTAGGAGGTGCCCACGGTGATGGGGCTCTTGAACGCCTCGCCCGTGCGACCGTCGTAGAGCGTGGTCTTGCCCTTGTCGTTGAGCTGCGGCACGAACTCCTGGCGCATGTGCCTGCCATAGGTGCGCAGGGCCTTGTTCATGAGGTTGACGTTGGTGCGGCGCAGGGCCTCGGCGACCTCGGTGTCGGTGGCGCCGTCCAGGACCGGGGTCGAGACGTACATCGGGCCGTCGACGATCTCGTCGGACTCGGCGGAGTCGATGTCGTAGCCGTGGCTTGCGGCCCAGCCCAGGTGGCACTCGAGCAACTGGCCCACGTTCATACGGGATGGGACGCCCAGGGGGTCGAGAAGGACGTCGACGGGAGTGCCGTCAACCATGTAGGGCATGTCCTCGACGGGCAGGACGTTGCAGACGACGCCCTTGTTGCCGTGACGACCGGCGATCTTGTCGCCTTGCTGGATCTTGCGACGCTGGGCTACGAAGACGCGGACGAGCTCGTTGACTCCGGGCGGGAGGTCATCCCCTGCCTCGCGGCTGAAGCGCACCACGTCAACGACGCGTCCATAGGCGCCGTGCGGCATCTTGAGCGAGGTGTCGCGGACGTCGTGGGCCTTGGCGCCGAAGATGGCGCGCAGCAGGCGCTCCTCGGCGGTCAGCGCCGTCTCGCCCTTGGGCGTGACCTTGCCGACCAGGATGTCACCGGGGCCGACCTCGGCGCCGATGCGGATGATGCCGTCGTCGTCGAGGTCGGCGAGCATCTCCTCGGACTGGTTGGGGACCTCGCGGGTGATCTCCTCGGGGCCGAGCTTGGTGTCGCGGGCATCGATCTCGTGACGGGAGATGTTGACGGAGGTCAGCAGGTCGTCGCGGACGACGCGCTCCGAGACGATGATGCCGTCCTCGTAGTTGTAGCCCTCCCAGGGCATGTACGCGACATTGAGGTTGGCACCCAGGGCGAGCTCGCCGCCGTCGACGGAGGTGCCGTCGGTCAGGGGGTCGCCGGCCTCGACCTTCTGCCCCACGTGCACGACGGGGCGGTGGTTGATGCAGGTGCTCTGGTTGGAGCGCTCGTACTTGGGGAGGTCATAGCGCTCGGGGCCCCTCTCGCCATCCACGACGATGTGCGCGGCATCGACCTCGACGACGGTGCCGGCGTGCGCGGCGCAGATGAGCTCGCCGGAGTCCTGGGCGGCTGCGTACTCGAGGCCGGTGCCGACGTAGGGGGCGTGGGCCTTGATCAGGGGCACGGCCTGGCGCTGCATGTTGGCGCCCATGAGGGTGCGCTTCGCGTCGTCGTGCTCGAGGAACGGGATGAGGTTGGCCGCGACGGAAAGCAGCTGGCGGGGCGAGACGTCCATGTAGTCGACGGTCTCGACCGCAACCTCGGCGGGGGCGCCGAAGGACCCGTCGTAGTTGCGCGTGCGCGCGACGATGGCGTCGGGATTGTAGATGTTGCCGTGGGAGTCGACGGCCACGAATCTGCCCGTCTTGGGATCGACGGGGACGTTCGCGGGGGCGATGACGTGGTTCTCCTCCTCGTCTGCCGTCATCCAGTCGACGTCGCTGGTGACGACGCCGTCCACGACGCGACGATACGGCGACTCGATGAAGCCGTACTCGTTGACGTGCGCGTAGAGGGCGAGCGAGCCGATCAGGCCGATGTTGGGCCCCTCGGGGGTCTCGATCGGGCACATGCGACCGTAGTGCGAGTTGTGGACGTCGCGCACCGCGGTCGGGACGTTGGTGCGACGGCTGGAGCCGCTCTTGTGACCCGCAAGGCCACCCGGGCCGAGGGCAGAGAGGCGGCGCTTGTGCGTGAGGCCCGCCAGCGGGTTGGATTGGTCCATGAACTGCGACAGCTGGGAGGAGCCGTAGAACTCCTTGATGGCGGCCACGATCGGTCGGATGTTGATCAGGGACTGCGGCGTGATGTCGTCCACGTCCTGGGAGGCCATGCGCTCGCGGATGACGCGCTCCATGCGGCTCATGCCGATGCGGAACTGGTTCTGCACCAGCTCGCCGACCGTGCGCACGCGACGGTTGCCAAAGTGGTCGATGTCATCGAGCTTCTTGGCCTGGTCGCCGCCATGCAGGGCGAGGAGGTAGCGCAGGGCGGAGACGATGTCCTCGTCGGTCAGGACCTTCTGCGTCGCCTCGAGCTCAAGGCCGAGCTTCTTGTTGATCTTGTAGCGGCCGACACGCGCAAGGTCGTAGCGCTGGCTGTTGAAGTAGAGGCCGTCGAGCAGCGAGCGCGCGGAGTCCACGGTGGGGGGCTCGCCGGGGCGCTGGCGACGGTAGATCTCGATGAGGGCGTCCTCGCGGGTGGTGGCGATGTCGCGCTCGAGCGTGGCGCGGACGACGTCGGAGTCGCCGAGGAGGCTCATGATCTCGTCGTCGCTCTCGGCGATGCCCAGGGCGCGCAGCAGCAGGGTCGCGCTCTGACGGCGCTTGCGGTCGATGGAGACGACCAGGTGACCGTGCTTGTCGACCTCGAACTCGAGCCAGGCGCCGCGCGCGGGGATGAACTGCGCGTGGTGGGTCTGGACGCCGTTGTCCATCTCCTCGGAGAAGTAGACGCCCGGGGAGCGGACGAGCTGCGAGACGACGACGCGCTCGGTGCCGTTGATGATGAAGGTGCCGCGCTCGGTCATGAGCGGGAAGTCGCCCATGAAGACGAGCTGCTCCTTGATCTCGCCCGTCTCCTTGTTGACGAAGCGCACGTCGACGAAGAGGGGCGCCTGATAGGAGATGTCCTTGGCGCGGCACTCGGCAATGGTGCTGGGGGCATCGCCAAACTGATGCTCGCCGAACGAGACCTCCATGGTCCCCGCGGAGTTCTCGATGGGAGAGAACTCGGCGAAGGACTCGGCAAGTCCGTCGGTCATGAATCGCTCGAACGACTCCTTTTGAACGGAGATGAGATTGGGCAGCTCCATGGCAGCCGAAATCTTGCTGAAGCTCACGCGCGTGCGCAGCTCCCTCTGTGCGGCTTGGGAAGACTTTGCGGTAGGCACCAGGCACTTCCTCCTTCAACGAGACAAAAAAGCGGCAGTTGTCGCAATCTAATAAAGTAACGAAGTCATCCGGGAAGGTCAACGGAAGGGGCTTGACAAGTGGCACGAAATATTTTATGGCAACCACCACCCCTTCTACCTGCGCGTTAACAAATACGATTGTGAATTCCCTGTGTAACGTGCGGAAAGGCATCCGATCGCATTTGTCAAGACCCCAGCGGCGACGGGGCGGCTCTCGCACACGGAAAACCAAGCGGGAGCAGACGGGGCGGGTGCTGGTGCGGGTGCTGGTGCGGGGCGGTCACGCGAAAGGATGTGCGCGTGCGCGGACTTCGATTGCCGGAAGTGAGTACTTTTTGGGCTCCTTCGGGGACGTATAGCGCCTGACGAAGTTGCATTTCTCGACATCTCCGCAGGTAAACGTATTGGTGAAATTACCAGAAGTGAGTGGCGGTACTCACTTCTGAAGCACCAGTACTCACTTCGGACAATTCCGACACGGACTGACGGGCCCGGCGCGAACCGGAAGACCGACGGACTGACGGGCCCGGCGCGAACCGGAAGACCGACGCGAGCTCCCACGCTGCGCTTGCCGCGCCAAATCCCCATCGTGTTGGGTCCCACACGAAAGAACCCCCTCGTAGAGAGGGGGTTCCGAAGGGTGGACGGGTGAGGTGAATCCGCTTTGGCTCGCATTCGCTTTAGACCGAGACCGCCCTCACCCGAAGTCCGATGTGACTCGAAGTTACTTCAGGGTGACGGTGGCGCCAGCCTCCTCGAGCTGAGCCTTGGCGGCCTCGGCGTCCTCCTTCTTGGCGCCCTCGATGAGGACCTTGGGGGCGGACTCGACGGCCTCCTTGGCCTCCTTCAGGCCAAGGGAGGTGAGGGAGCGGACGACCTTGATGACGGCGATCTTGTTGTCGCCGAAGGCGGTCAGCTCGACGTCGAAGTTGGTCTTCTCCTCCTCGGCGGCAGCGGCACCGGCGGCGGGAGCGGCGGCGACGGCAACGGGAGCGGCGGCGGAGACGCCGAAGACGTCCTCCAGCTCGTGAACGAGCTCGGAAAGCTCGAGGGCGGGCATCTCCTTGAGGGCCTCGATGATCTCATCCTTGGTGACAGCCATGTCAGTTCTCCTTCTGTAGCGGGCGCACCTCCGGCGCCCATGTACGGTTCTCGTTTGCGCTGCGACCGCAGTCTTCACACGGTCGCAGTAGTGCGGGCGAAGGCGTGCTTACGCGGCCTTCTGGTCGGCGACGGCCTGGAGCGCCGTGGCGAGGCCACGGGCGGGACCAGCGCAGACCTGAGCGATGCCAGAGAGCGGGCTCGCGACGACGTAGACCAGCTTGGCGAGCAGCTCCTCGCGGCTGGGCAGGTCGGCATACGCCTTGGCCTCCTCGGCAGAGAGGGCCTGGCCATCTGCGATGGCTCCGATCCACTCGATCTTCTTGAGTGCCTCGGACTGCGTCTTGATGGCCTTGGCCGCCTCGACGGGGTCGTTCTCGTAGAACACGTACGCGCAGGTGCCGACAAGGCCATCGACCTCCGGCAGGTCCGCATTCTTGAGCGCGAGCTTGACGATGTTGTTCTTGTACACCTTCATGTGGGCACCGACCTCGCGGAGGGAGCGGCGAAGCTCCTGGGTCTCCTTGACGGTCAGGCCGCGGTAGTCGATGAAGAAGACGCCCTTGGAGCTCTCCAGGGACTCGCCGACCTTCTCGAGCATGGCAATGTTGGACTTGTTGGGCATGGGTTACACCTCCTTGTCGTCACGATCGGGCACGAGCCGCCGACGCGGGCGGGCCTCCACGCGAAAGACCCCGCTTGGCGTTGCCAAAGCGGGGTCCGAGAAGACAAGTTCCAAGACCACCTCGGCAGGCGGGTCTCCCCTTTGAGCCTTGCGGCACCGGCTGTCTTTGGCAGCGGACGTGCAGTCTGCAAAATCACCCTCTCGGGCACGGCACATTGTCGCAGCCCAGGCAGGCCAAGTCAAGGAGAGGGGCGTGCGCCCCTCACGCCGGACACGCCCTCCACACAAAGAGTGGCCCCTGGCAACCCTGGGCCCGGCCAGGTGCTGAACCGCCTCCCTTTCCCTGGGGACATGGGAAAAGGGAGGCGGTTCATGCCGCTGCGGGGCCGCAGTCGCGAGTCGGTCGCCGCAGACGGCGCCTTTCGCAAGAAGGGGCCCGCATGCCGCCGGAAGGACGGGACGCGGGCCTCGCTCAGGCGCTTGGCCAGGCGCTTGTCGGGATAGGTGCCTGGCGATGCACGGACACGGAAAGCGCGGAACCGGCCACCTACTCCTCGGTGAAGTTACGGGTGACGGAGGTATCCACCTTGACGCCCGGGCCCATGGTGGAGGAGACCACAACGGACTTGACGTAACGACCCTTGGCGCTCGAGGGCCTGACGCGGAGGAGCTCGGTGTAGAGGGCACCGTAGTTCTCGGCGAGGGCCTCGGCGGAGAAGGACGCCTTGCCCATGGGGACGTGGCAGATGCCGTAACGGTCGGCACGATACTCGACGCGGCCGGCCTTGAGCTCCTTGACCATCTTCTCGACATCCATGGTGACGGTGCCGAGCTTGGGGTTTGGCATCAGGCCACGGGGGCCGAGGACGCGGCCGAGGCGACCGACCTTGCCCATGAGGTTGGGGGTTGCGATAACGGCATCGAAGTTGAGGTTACCGGCCGTGATCTCGGCGACGAGGTCGTCAGAGCCGACGATGTCGGCGCCGGCAGCCTCGGCCTCACGGGCCTTCTCCCCCTCGGCGAAGACGGCGACGCGGACGGCCTTGCCGGTGCCGTTGGGCAGGGAGATGGAGCCGCGGACGTTCTGGTCCGCCTTGCGAGTGTCGACGCCGAGGCGGACGGAGACCTCGACGGTCTCGTCAAACTTGGCGGAGGACAGCTCCTTGACGAGTTCCATGGCCTGCTTGGGCGTGTAGAGCTTGCCCGCCTCGATCTTGGCGGCGGCGTTGTTGTAGTTCTTTCCATGCTTCGGCATTGTTCCTACCTCCTGTGGTAGACGCGTGGTTCGACGGGCGCCGTGGCCCTCCCACTATGCTTGAGACCCCACGACGCGGGGCCCATAGGGCATGCCCAAAGGCCGCAGATGCGACCAGGACCGCTACTCGGCGATGGTGACGCCCATGGAGCGGGCGGTACCGGCAACGATCCTCTTGGCGGCCTCGACGTCGTTGGCGTTGAGGTCCGGCATCTTGATCTCGGCGATCTTGGTGAGCTGCTCCTGGGTGAGCTGGCCGACCTTGTCGCGCTGCGGGACGCCGGAACCGCCCTTGAGGCCGAGCTCCTTCTTGATGAGCTGGGCCGCAGGGGGGGTCTTGGTGATGAAGTCGAAGCTGCGGTCCTCGTAGACCGTGATCTCGACGGGGATGATGTCTCCGGCCTTGTCGGCAGTCGCCGCGTTGAAGGCCTGGCAGAACTGCATGATGTTGACCTGGGCGGCGCCCAGGGCGGGGCCGACGGGGGGCGCGGGGTTGGCGGCGCCGGCGGGAATCTGAAGCTTGATGAAGTGCGTGACCTGCTTCTTAGCCATTGCTGGTTCTCCTTCAAAAGTGAGTCAGTGCGTACGTGCTGGCAAAGCTATGTAACACCGGAACCCCGAGAAGCAATCCTCACCGATACGGGGTGTGGCCGGGGTTTCGCTAGGAGATGGTGGCGATCTGGTCCAGCGTGAGCTCGACCGGGGTCTCCCGACCGAAGATCGTGAGCATGACCTTGACCTTGCCCGCCTCGGGCATGACCTCGGAGACGAGACCGTCGAAGTCCGCCAGAGGACCGCTGACGACCTTGACCGCCTGTCCCACCTCAAGGTCGGTGGTCATGGTGGTGCGTTTGGGCTCCTGGGCACCTCTGGGGTTGGTGCGGCGCATGATCTTGTTGAACTCGGAGCGCCGCAGGGGCGTGGGCTTGCCGTCGATGCCGACGAAGCCGGTCACGCCCGGGGTGTTGCGAACGACGGCCCAGGAGTTGTCGTCGACGTCCATGCGAACGAGGACATAGCCGGGGAAGACCTTGGACTCCTTGGTCTCGCGCTTGCCGCCATCCTTGATCTCGGTGACCTCCTCGGTCGGGATCTGGATGTCGACGATCTGGTCTTCCAGGCCATAGGTCTCGATGCGGTGCTCGAGGTCGGTCTTGACCTTGTTCTCGTAGCCCGAGTAGGTGTGGACCACGTACCAGCGCTTAGCCATGTGCTACCCCCTCAGTCCGGTAAAGCCGACGAGCGCCGCGACGAAGCCGGTGTCCACGAGCCAGATGACGATGCCGAAGACGATGAGCATGGCTATGACGGCCACGGAGTAGTTCTTGAGCTCCGGCCTGCTCGGCCAGACCACGCGGTGCATCTCCGCGCGCACCTCCGAGAGGTAGCTGCCGATGCGCCCCTTCTTCTTGGGAGCCTTGACGACCTTGTCGGCCTTCTTGGGGGACTGTGCGGATGCGGAGGCACCAGCCCTCTTGGGAGGCTTGTCGTCTCCGCCAGAGAGAGACCGCCGCTCCGCCTCGCGCTCGGCGCGCACCTGAGCACGAGCCTGGCGGGCCGCCCTTTTCTGACGCTCTTTTTTCGCCATCCTTCAAACCCCTCTGGGGCGCGGGCCCCTGTTCATAGAAACCGGCTCACCCCGATATGAGGAAAGCCGGTGGTGTGATCTGGCAGGCCAGGTAGGACTCGAACCCACAACAAACGGTTTTGGAGACCGCCGCTCTACCATTGGAGCTACTGGCCTGTATGCGACCCTATTCTAGCGGGTCTCCCTGTGAAGGGTATGCTTGTGGCACCACGGGCAGTACTTCTTCAGTTCCATACGATCGGGCGTGTTGGACTTGTTCTTGTCCGTGGTGTAATTGCGACGCTTGCACTCGGTGCATGCGAGGGTAACCAGTGTGCGCATGAGTCCTCCTGTAGACCGTCGCCTTCGAACCGCTCGAGACGACGCGATGGAATACGCTACCATGTGGCGCTTTCCACTGTCAACTACCGATAGGTCCGGGGACAAGCCTCAACAAAACCACCAAATGGGTGACCTGACCTCTGTGTTGGCAGACCGGCAACCCGCCATGGGACCAGCCGTGCAGCTGCGTTGTGGGCCCACGCCGTGGGCCCGTGCCGTAGGCCTACATCGACGCACGGGCGTCGCACGCAGCAAGGAAGGACCCGACGCCCCCGCAAGAGGGTGTCGGGTCCAGAAGCCACTCTGCTACGAGGCAGCGTGAGCTACTCGATGATGGTGGAGACGCGACCGTCGCCGACGGTGTGGCCGCCCTCGCGGATCGCGAAGCGCAGGCCCTGCTCCATCGCGATGGGATGGATGAGCTCGCAGGTGACGGTGATGTGGTCGCCCGGCATCGCCATCTCGACCTTGCCGCCGTTGGAGTCGGTGAGCTCCTGGATGTCGCCGGTCACGTCAGTGGTGCGGAAGTAGAACTGGGGACGATAGCCGGAGAAGAACGGGGTGTGACGGCCACCCTCCTCCTTGGTCAGGACGTAGATCTCGCCCGTGAACTTCTTGTGCGGGGTGACGGAGCCCGGCTTGCAGAGGACCTGACCGCGCTGGATGTCCTCACGCTTGATGCCACGGAGCAGGATGCCCACGTTGTCGCCGGCCTCACAGAAGTCCATGGTCTTGCGGAACATCTCGATGCCGGTGGCGACGGTGGCCTGGGTGTCCTTGATGCCGACGATCTCGACGGGCTCGTTGAGCTTGAGCTCGCCGCGCTCGACGCGACCGGTGGCGACGGTGCCGCGACCGGAGATGGTCATGACGTCCTCGATGGCCATCAGGAACGGCTTCTCGTTGTCACGGGCGGGCGTCGGGATGTAGGAGTCGACGGTGTGCATGAGCTCGACGATGGAGTCGACCCACTTCTGCTCGCCATTGAGGGCGCCGAGGGCGGAGCCGCGAATGATGGGGAGGTCGTCCCCGGGGAAGTCGTACTCGGAGAGGAGGTCGCGGGTCTCCATCTCGACGAGGTCGATGAGCTCGTCGTCATCCACCATGTCGCACTTGTTCAGGAAGACGATGATGTAGGGGACGCCGACCTGACGGGCGAGCAGGATGTGCTCGCGGGTCTGGGCCATCGGGCCGTCGGTGGCGGCGATGACGAGGATGGCACCGTCCATCTGGGCGGCACCGGAGATCATGT
This sequence comes from Olsenella uli DSM 7084, assembly GCF_000143845.1. Lineage (NCBI taxonomy): Bacteria > Bacillati > Actinomycetota > Coriobacteriia > Coriobacteriales > Atopobiaceae > Olsenella > Olsenella uli. Next base: position 1,861,959 of record NC_014363.1, read on the forward strand.
TCTTGACGTAGTCGGCGTGGCCCGGGCAGTCGACGTGGGCGTAGTGGCGCTCCCAGGTCTCGTACTCGACGTGGGCGACGGAGATGGTGATGCCGCGCTGACGCTCCTCGGGAGCCTTGTCGATGTTCTCGAAGGCGGTGTAGTCGGCCTTGCAGCCCTCGGTCTCAGAGAGGACCTTGGTGATGGCTGCGGTAAGGGTGGTCTTACCGTGGTCGACGTGACCAATCGTACCGATGTTTACGTGCGGCTTGCTGCGATCGAACTTCTCCTTGGCCATTGCCGTCCTCCTTAAGAACCAACCTTGCGGCCACAACACTTCTATATTTCAAACGGCGCCGAAGCGCCGTAAGAAGTCTGGTACCGGTGACTGGATTCGAACCAGTGACATCGCGGGTATGAGCCGCGTGCTCTAACCAGCTGAGCTACACCGGCATTGCCACTTGAAAATGGAGCCCGCGACCGGATTCGAACCGGTGACCTCTTCGTTACCAACGAAGTGCTCTACCGACTGAGCTACACGGGCAGGTATGGTGGGGATGCTTGGACTCGAACCAAGGAACCCAGAGGGAGCGGATTTACAGTCCGCCGCAGTTGCCGCTGTGCCACATCCCCATTCCGTTTTCAAGCTGCTCGCACAGGCATGAAGCCCCTGCGAGCGGAAAGAATATTACGACCACGCAAACGTACTGTCAACGCATTCCACCCGTCCGGGCGTATCCCTCTCATAGGTCCTACACAACGGCAGGTCACAAGCCATGTCGGGGTGGTTTTGGGCAAAAGGGCGCCCCCTCGACGGGGAGGGGCGCCCGAGCGGTCCTGGAGCTGGCTATAGGACTCGAACCTACAACAACTGGTTTACAAAACCAGGGCTCTACCATTGAGCTAAGCCAGCGCGTCCCTCGCATGATAGCGTCTTGCGCGCAAGTCCGCCAGCACCGGTCGGAGGATGCCTCATTTCCCCAGAAGCTCCCAGAGCCTGTGGCGCTGCTCCGGGCTCAGGCGGTCCTCGAGGGTCATGCGCGTCGTCTGGGCGCGCCTCTGTTCCTCGGCCACCTCGGCGTCGCCGACCTCCATCTCGTGGACGAGAAGGTCGCTCGACATCCTCGCGACGCCCATGCCCACCGTGGCGCGGACCGTGTTGTCAGACGTCACGAGCGCGACCGACCTCCCCGCCCTGCGTGCGTCGGTCACGATGCGCTCGATCAGCGCGTCGGCGCTCTCGCCCTGACGGGAGAACTCGACCGTGACGCCCGCGCACATGCAAGTCGGCCGCTCGTCGGAGAGGTTGTTGGCGCCGTCGAACACGACGACGGCGTCGTAGCGACCCTGCGCGAAGGCGGCCACGTCCGTGACCAGACGTTCGCGCGCCCGCACGAAGGGATCGGTGCCGAGGTCGCGCGAGTCGCCCCCCTCGTCCACCAGGTGCTGGTAGCGCGGGCTCGCCCCCATCACGTTGTAGCCGTCCACGACCAGCAGGTCATGTCGGGCGGACATCTAGTCGCCCCCCTCGGCCGATGGCGAGGGGCCCATGCTCGACCTGCGCAGCCACTCGTAGCAGAGGACCGTGGCCGCCTGCGCCACGTTGAGCGACTCGATGCGTCCACGCTGGGGCAGACGGCAGCCAAAGTCGCACCTCTCGCGAACGAGGCGCGATATGCCGCCGCCCTCGGACCCCATGACCAGGCAGAGCCTTCCGCCGAGAGGCGCGCTCCACGCGTCCTGCTCGGCATGCTCGGTTGCGGCAGCCACCCAGAAGCCGGCCTCCTTGAGCCGGTCGAGGGCGGTGGCCAGGTTGGGAACCCGCGCGATGGGAAGGTGCATGACCGCACCCGCGGACGTCTTGTAGGCGCCGACGCCCACGCTGGCGCTGCGGGCGTTGGCGATGACGATGCCCGAGGCGCCCACGACCTCCGCAGAGCGGACTATGGCACCGAAGTTGCCCTCGTCGGTCACGTGGTCGAGGAGGACGACGAGCGCGTCGCCGCTGCCCGCGCTGGAGATGACGTCACCGAGGGTCGCGTACTCGAAGGGGCTGCTCTCCACGATGATGCCCTGATGGGCCCCGTGCGAGCTCAGGGAGTCGAGTCGTGCGCGGGAGACCCGCTCGACGGGCACCTGGGCCTCTGACAGGCGCTCGACCAGGCGGGCAAGCGTCTGGTCCGCACCACCGGAGGCGTCCGCGACCAGGGCGCGCCTGAGGGGGACGCCCCCCTCGAGCGCCTCGGCGCAGGCGCGCCTGCCCTCGATGAGGCCCTCACGCGAAGGCGTGGTGGCCTGACGCGTGCGGCGGCCGGACGTTCCGCCACCGTGCCGCCCCCCGGTCGGAGCGGACGGGGACGCCTTGTGAGACGAGGGCGACGAGGCCCGCCCCCGGGGCTGTCTCTTGCGCGCCATGCCCCGCCCCCTAGTCCCTGGCCCTGCGCAGACGGGTGCCCGCGGGCGTGTCCTCCAGGACGAGACCCAGGCCAGCGATGCCGTCGCGGATGGCGTCCGCGACGCCCCAGTCCTTGGCGGCGCGCGCCGCCTCGCGGGCATCGATCAGTGCCCGGGCAGCCTCGTCGGCGAGGTGGCCCTCGAAGCCGGCATGGCGGCGGGCAAGGTCCACAAGCTCGATGGGAAGCTCCTCCCCACCGGAGCCCCGGACCAGGTCGATGCCCATGACGGCGGAGAGCTCGACGAGCATGTCCGCCGCACGCAAAACCGGGGCCGTGGCGACGACGCCCGCCCTCTCGGCCAGATAGGTGTTAGCGGAGGTCACCAGCGAGAAGATGGCCGCGAGGCCGCCCGAGGTGTTGAAGTCGTCATCCATCTGACGCACGAACTCGGCATGCGTGGCGTCGACGGCGGCACCCAGGCTGCGGTCGGCATCGCACAGCTCGCCGTCCTGCGGCGCGTTCTCGGCGGCCCAACGCAGGTTCTTGACGCAGGTGCGCAGGCGCTCGAGCGTGCCCACGGCACCCTCGAGCTGATCCGTCTGAAAGTCCAGCGCGGAACGGTAGTGGGTCTGCAACATGAGCAGGCGCACGGCGCCGGCGGGGTAGTCGTCCAGCACGTCCTCGAGCGTAAGGAAGTTGCCCAGCGACTTGGACATCTTGTCTCCATTGACGCGCAGCATCCCCGCGTGCATCCAGATGTTGGCGAGGGGCGCGCCCCAGGCGCACAGGGCCTGAGCGCACTCGTTCTCGTGGTGCGGGAAGACGAGGTCCTGCCCACCGCCATGGATGTCGATGGGCGTGCCCAGGTAGTGGTGGATCATGGCGCAGCACTCGGTGTGCCAGCCGGGACGGCCCTCGCCCCAGGGGCTGGGCCAGCTGGGCTCGCCGGGCTTGGCGGCCTTCCAGAGGGCGAAGTCAAACGGGTCGCGCTTGTCCTCGTTGACCTCGACGCGCTCGCCGGCGCGCAGCTGGTCGAGGTCGCGGCCCGAGAGGGAGCCGTAGTCGTGGTCGGAGCGGACCGAGAAGTACACGTCGCCGTTGCCGGCCACGTAGGCATGGCCCTTCTCTATCAGGGTCTCGATCATCTGCCGCATGGCCTCGACCTCGCGCGTCGCGCGCGGGCGGATGTCGGGGTCGAGGATGTTGAAGCGGCGCATCTGGTCGATGAAGGCGCAGGAGAACTCCTCAGCCACCTCGGTCGCGCTGCGCCCCTCGTCGTTGGCGCGGTTGATGATCTTGTCGTCCACGTCGGTCAGGTTCTGGGCGAAGGTCACCTGGTAGCCCTTGTAGGTGAGGTAGCGGCGGATGACGTCGAAGGAGAGGAAGGTGCGGGCGTTGCCGATGTGGATCTGGTCATAGACGGTGGGCCCGCAGACGTACATGCGGATGTGCCCCTCCTCAAGAGGCCTGAGCTCTTCCTTCCTGTGGGTCTGGCTGTTGTAGACGAGCATCTCTTCTCCTTGGGTTCGGCGCCCCTGGCGCCTGCTGCGTATGGTTGCGGTGGTCCGGCGGTGTCGTTTGACGCGAAATGCTACCCCACTTCGCGCCGGGAGGCACATCCGTCGTCGAGAAGGACCACGGCCCAGGCCGCGATGCCCTCCCCGCGCCCCACGAAGCCAAGGTGCTCCGTGGTGGTCGCCTTCAGCCCCACGCGCGAGACGTCCACGCCCATGGCGTCGGCGAGACGCGCGCGCATCCGGTCGCGATACGGCGACAGGCGGGGCGCCTGGGCGGCGACGGTACAGTCGCAGTCGAGGATGCGGCAGCCCCTCTCGCGTACGATGCCCGCCACGCACGAGAGCAACCTGCAGGAGTCCGCCCCCGCGTAGGCAGGGTCGTCGTCGGGAAACAGCTGGCCGATGTCGCCGGCACGCAGGGCCCCGAGGACGGCATCCATGAGGGCGTGGGCGACGACATCGGCATCCGAGTGGCCCAGCAGGCCACGCTCGCAGGGCACCTCGACACCTGCCAGGACGAGACGGCGCCCCTCGGCGAAGGCGTGGACGTCGAAGCCGTGCCCGACCCTCAGCATGGGGAGGCCCCCTCACGACCGCCTAGGATATCCGGTCCGCAGCCCTCCGAGATGAGCCTGCGCTCGAGCAGGGCCTCGGCGATGACGTAGTCCTCGGGGACCGTCACCTTGATGTTGTCGCGCGGCGAGTTGACGCAGACCACGCGGCCGCCACACCGCTCGACGAGCGAGGCATCGTCGGTGCCGCGGTAGTCGTCCAAGAGCGCGGCCGTATGGGCGGCAGCGAGTTCCTTGACACCGAAGACCTGCGGAGTCTGTGCGCACCAATAGAAGGAGCGGTCGGGCGTGGAGATGATGGTCTTGTCCTCGACCAGCTTGAGTGTGTCGGTCGAGGGCGTGGCGCATATGGCGCCGGATACCGCGTCGTCGTCGCGGACGCGTGCGATGCAGCGCTCGAGGGCGTCCGCCGTGACGAGCGGGCGGGCCGCATCGTGGATGGCGACGAGAGCGTAGTCGCGCGGGACGGCCCCGAGTCCCGAGAGGACGGACTCCTGGCGCGTCGCACCCGCAGGGGCGACGCTCACCTCGTGGCTGAGCCTCACGCGGGACAGGGCCTCGCCCAGCAGGACCTCCTCACGCTCGGGCGCACAGACCACGACGATGTGTCCCACGGACGGCGACCGGTCGATCGCCAGCAGCGACCAGCAGACGATGGGCAGCCCGCAGAGCTCGACGAACTGCTTGCCCCGCGGGTCGCCGAAGCGCAGGCCCAGGCCTCCAGCCACGACGACCGCGCAGGTGTCCGGCGCAGGGGTGGCCGACGGGACGCGCTGGGCCGCCGCGCAGGCGCAGGGCCTGGGGGTGGCGGCGCTCATGCGCGCTTGCCCCACATGCGGTAGAGGCTGTCTGCCAGGATGCCGGGGTTCTCGACGCCCAGCCGGTCGAGGCGGGAGGGGTTCTGCTCGATGTCGTCGAGGAGATGCTGCAGCGAGCCGTACTCGTCCACGATCTTGTCTGCCATGCCCTTGCGCACGACCGAGACGTTGGAGAGGGTGCGCAGGCCCAGTGGGGTGATGATGGAGTCCTCGCCCTTGCCCTCGTAGCCCAGAAGCGCCCCCACGCGCTTGGACGAGCGCAGCTGAGTGTTGACGGTCTCGTGAAGGGCCCGGCGGATGGCGGCGGCGTTCTCCTCGGACGAGTCCGCGGCATAGTCGCGGATGAGGAGGGTGTAGTCGTACGATGCGCTGCCGATGAACTCCTCGCGCTGCATCGCGATGGTCTTGCCCTCGCTGCCGAGCTGCAGTATGAGGCTGTCGAGCTCCTCCGACGCGGTCATGAGGACCTCGAAGAGGTAGATGGTCTCCGCGATGTCCGAGAGGGTGACGTAGTTGTCCAGCTCGAGCGTAGTCAGTCGTAGGAGCGTGCGGTCAAGCTGGCCACGGGTGCTCTGCATCGAGACGAGCAGCTGGTTGACCGAGCTCATGATGTCCGGCACGGAACGCAGCTGGTGGCCCTTGCCGTCGACGTAGACGGTGACGACCTGGCGGCGCTCGGAGACCGAGATGACCGTGGCCTTGGTGAGCAGGCTCATGCGCGCGGCAGTGCGGTGGCGCATGCCCGTCTCGGACGTGGGCAGGGACGGGTCGGGGTTCAGGTGGTAGTTGGCGCGCAGGATCCGGGTCAGGCCCTTGTCGATCACGATGGCGCCGTCCATCTTGCTGAGCTCGAAGAGGCGGTTGGCCGTGAAGGAGATGTCGAGGCGGAAGCCGTCGTCTCCCGCCGCGAGCACCGCGTCGGTGTCGCCGATGCAGATGAGGGCACCCAGGTGCCCCGCGAGGACCATGTCGAGGGCAAGGCGCAGGGCCGTGCCGGGGGCACACTGCTTGACGGCCGCCCTGAGGCGCTCGCCGGCATCGACGGTCTCGCCCTCCCGCGCGGTAACGTCCATCGCTCTCCCCTCCACATAGGGGCCGGCCCGCAGAGCGGACCGGCCGGACTGTCCTAGACAGTATATGACGTGCGGGCGCGCGTCCGCACGGACGCGGCGTCAGTCCTCAGAAGCAGCGGTGCCGCCCGGGGCCTGCGCGGTCGGCGCGGCAGGGGCCGTAGGGCTCCAGTGGTCGCGGGCGCGCGGCAGGTCCATGTGGACGCGCTCCTCGATGGCCGGGATCTCCCCCTCGACCCGCGCGAAGACGAGCTTGTCGTCTTGCGCGTCGACGCCGATGACGTCACCGGCCTTCCACGCGCCCATGAGCATCTCCTCGGAGAGGGGGTCCTCGATGAGGGTCTGGATGGCACGGCGCAGCGGGCGGGCGCCATAGACGGGATCGGTCCCCTCCCTGGCGATGAGGTCACGAGCGGCATCGGTGAGCTCGATGGACATGCCCTGGGCCACCAGGCGGTTGCGCAGGTCGCGCACCATGAGGTCGACGATGCCGCGCAGCTGCTCGCCCGTGAGGGACTTGAAGACCACGATCTCGTCCACGCGGTTGAGGAACTCGGGGCGGAACAGGCGCTTGAGCTCGCCTTCGACGCGGCTGCGGATCTCCTTGTCAGACAGGCCGCCGTCGCCCTGGGAGCTGAAGCCCATGGGGGCGGTCTGTGCGATCTCGCGGGCGCCTATGTTGGAGGTCATGATGACGACCGTGTTGGAGAAGTCCACCGTGCGACCCTGCCCATCGGTCAGGCGCCCCTCGTCCAGGATCTGGAGAAGGACGTTGAACACGTCTGGGTGGGCCTTCTCGATCTCGTCGAGGAGGATGACCGAGTACGGGCGCCGACGGACCGCCTTGGTGAGCTCTCCGCCCTCGTCGTAGCCCACATACCCCGGAGGTGCGCCGACGAGCTTGGAGACCGAGTGCCTCTCCATGAACTCCGACATGTCGAAGCTCACGAGCGCCTCCTCGCTGCCGAAGAGGAACTCAGCGAGCGACTTGGCGAGCTCGGTCTTGCCCACGCCCGAGGGTCCCAGGAAGATGAACGAGCCGCCGGGGCGACGGGGGTCCTTGAGTGGCGAGCGGCTGCGGCGGATGGCCCTGGCGACCTTGGTCACGGCCTCCTCCTGGCCCACGACGCGCTGGTGGAGTGCGTCCTCGCAGCGCAGGAGCTTGGCCGCTTCCGCCTCGGTGAGGTTTGAGACGGGCACGCCCGTGATGTCCGAGATGACGTCGGCGATGTCGGCGGCGTCAACGGACACGACGTTTCCGTCCATCTTCTCGCGCCAGGCCTTCTCGAGGTCATCGCGCCGGGAAAGGAGCTCGCGCTCGCGGTCGCGCAGGCGCGCCGCCTCCTCGAACTCCTGGGCCGAGGCGGCCTCGGCCTTCTCGTCCCTGACGCGGGCGAGCTCCTCGTCCACCTTCGCGAGCTCGGGGGGGAGGCTCATCTTGTGCACGCGGGTGCGGGCCCCCGCCTCGTCGATGACGTCGATGGCCTTGTCTGGCAGGAAGCGGTCCTGCACGTAGCGGTTGGAGAGGGTGACCGCCGCGGCGAGCGCCTCGTCGGTGTAGTGGACATGGTGGTGGCTCTCGTAGCGATCCTGAAGCCCTCGCAGGATCTGGAGGGTATCCTCGGGCGTGGGCTCACCGATGCTGACCGGCTGGAAGCGGCGCTCGAGTGCCGAGTCCTTCTCGATGTGCTTGCGGTACTCCTCGGCCGTCGTGGCGCCGATCACCTGTATCTCGCCACGGGACAGGGGGGGCTTCAGGATCGACGCCGCGTCGATGGAGCCTTCGGCCGAGCCGGCGCCGATGATGGTGTGCATCTCGTCGATGAAGAGGATGTCGTTGCCGGACCCCATGACCTCGGCGACGACCTTCTTGAGGCGCTCCTCGAACTCGCCACGGTACTTGGAGCCGGCGACCAGCGAGGCCACATCCAGGGTCCACAGCTGCTTTCCGCGCAGGATGTCGGGCACGTTGCCCGAGGCGACAAGCTGTGCCAGCCCCTCGACGATGGCCGTCTTGCCCACGCCGGGGTCGCCCAGGATGAGCGGGTTGTTCTTCTGGCGGCGCGCCAGCACCTGCATGACGCGCTCGACCTCACGGTCACGGCCGATGACGGGATCGAGCTTGCCGTCGGAGGCGAGCTTGGTGAGGTTGCGGCCGTACTGCTCGAGCATGGAGCCGTCTTCTGGCGAAGACGCCCCCTGCTGGGGCATGGCGCCCATGAACTGGGGGCCAAAGCCCACCGCCTCGGCGACCGTGGTATCCGCACCCCTGCCGGCGCCCTGGCCTATGAGCTCCTCGACGGCATTTCGGACGGCGTCGCCCGAGACCCCCATGCGCGAAAGGGCGGTCATGGCGCGCCCGTCGCCCTCGGCGACGAGGCCGAGGAGCAGATGCTCCGTCGCGATGTAGGTCTGGCCGCGAGCCATGGTCTCGCGATAGGCGTCCTCGAGCACGCGCTTGGCGCGCGGCGTGAACGGGATGTGTCCGCCGGGGACGGGCTCGGAGTCCTCGGTCGAGATCTCCTTGATGGTCGCGAGCGTCTCCTCGTGCGTGACGTCGAGCTTCTTGAGCGCCTGCGCGGCGATGCCGTCGCCCTCCCTGATGAGGGCCAGCAGGAGATGCTCGGTGCCGACGTACATCTTGCCGAGGCTGCGGGCCTCGTCCTGCGCGAGGCTCATGACCTTGCGCGCCTTGTCTGTGAACTTCTCGAACATGTGGTACGCATGCCCCCTTGGATATGCGGAGGGCGCCGGGTTGGGACGGCCGCCCCCACCCGGCGCCCACCGAGCTTCAACGCTAGGTGTGTACCCACGTCATATGATCGCTAACGCCTTCCACAAAAGACGCGCTGGCCGAGAGGGGCGCGCCCGCAGGCCGAGGCACGTGGGCCGCGAACCAAACCGTGGCACGTGGGCCACCTCGACTCGCACCTCCAACATTTCCAGCCTTAGACCTCAGCCTACAGCATGCCCTCCCCGTCCTTGGCGTAAATGTCACCGGCGGGTGCGATGGCCTTCATCGCCCCGAGGATCTCGTCCAGCAGCTCATCGACCCCCATGCCGTTGAGCTCGGCACCCTGGCGAATGACGTCACGATCGCAGCCGGCGGCGAAGCGCTTGTCCTTGAACTTCTTCTTGAGCGACTTGAGCGGCATGTCCATCACTGATCCGGACGGACGCACGCGAGCGGCCGCCTGGATCAGGCCCGAGAGCTCGTCGCAGGCGAAGAGCACCCGTTCCATCTTGAGCTGGGGCACGGGAAGCTCGGTGTTGACGTCGGAGTTGTGCGTCATGATGGCATGCGCCAGATACGGGTCGGCCCCGGCCTCGGCCAGGAGCTCCGCGGTCTTGATGGTGTGGTTGTGGTCGTCCTGCCACTTCTCCCAGTCGAGGTCGTGCAGCAGGCCAACCTGTCCCCAGAAGTCGACGTTCTGGGCGTCGTACCTCTCGGCATAGTGGCGCATGAGGGCCTCGAGGGTCTCGCCGTGGCTGATGTGGAACGGGTCCTCGTTGTGCATCTTCAGCAATTCAAAGGCCTGGTCACGCGTCAGGCCGCTCTCGAGCCTCTGGCCCTCCTCGGCCACTGCCTCGGCCGCAGCCCTCGCGGAAGCGCTCATCTCTGCCATGCTGGGACCTCCTTGTCGTGACGTCGCCATGCCAACATGCCTCAGTCGTACCGACGCGTACCGACATACTAAGCCATGTCGCGCCGCCATGCCCGCGACCACGGTCGGAACGTCCACGACCACATCGGCACGCCCGCAGGCGCACCGGCACGCCCCTAGTACAGCTTCGATCCTGCCGGGATGGCGTCGTCCACCATCAGGAGGTCGAGACGCTCCTCTCCCTTGACCTCATGGATGGCCGACAGGAGCATGCCGCAGGAGTCGACGCCCATCATCCTGCGCGGCGGGATGTTCGTGATCGCCACGAGGTTCTTTCCCACAAGCTCCTCCGGCTCGTAGTAGGCGTGAATGCCCGAGAGGATCGTGCGCTCCTCCCCCGTACCGTCGTCGAGCGTGAACCGCAGGAGCTTCTTGCTCTTGGGGACCGCGACGCACTCCCGCACGCGCACGACGCGCATGTCCGACCGGGAGAAATCGTCGAAGCTGACGTCGGTGGCGATGGGCTCAATCGTGACGTCCCCCTCTACGACTGACCCCGCAGGCCCCGGCACCGACACGACGGGGGGCTCGGGCCCGACGTCCGTGGGCCCGGCGGTCGCGGCGACTCCCCCATCGTCGTCAGCCCGCACGGCCCCAGGGCCCACACCCGTCCCCGCGTCGGAGAGCAGCGCGTCGATGTTGGCTGCCGCACCGTCCGTGCGCGCACCCGTGACCTGGGCGGCAATCTGCTCGCGCGTGACGGCCTCGGGCTTCATCTGCGGGAACAGCAGCACGTCGCGGATGGCGGGCTGGTCGCAGAACAGCATCACCATGCGGTCGATGCCAAAGCCGATGCCACCTGCAGGCGGCATGCCGTACTCAAGCGCACGGACGTAGTCGTAGTCGTAGCCCATGGCCTCGTCGTCGCCGAAGCCCTTGGCCGCCACCTGCTCGGCAAAGCGGCCGGCCTGGTCGACGGGATCGTTGAGCTCGGAGAACGCGTTGGCGTACTCATGGCCGGCAATGACCAGCTCGAAGCGGTCCGTGATGCAGGGGTCGTCGTCCTTGCGCTTGGCCAGTGGGCTGACCTCCTCGGGATAGTCGCACACGAAGGTGGGGTTCACCAGGGTCTCCTCGCCCAGCTCGTCGTAGAGCTCGAACAGGAGCTTGCCGGCGCCCCAGTTCTCCCGCCATTCGATGCTATGTGCGGCACAGAGTTCGCGCAGGTGGTCGAGGGGCGTGTCGATCGTGAGCTCCTCGCCGCAAACCTCCGAGGCGATCTCGGCCACGGTGGCAGAGCGCCAGGTGCCGGAGAGGTCTATCTCCTGGCCCTGGTAGACGATGGCCTCGTGGCCCTCCTCGCAACCGCAGGCCTCGCGGGCGATGGCCTTGAAGAGCCCCATGGTGAGGTCCTTCATGCCCTGCAGGTCCGAGTAGGCGCAGTAGGCCTCCATCGAGGTGAACTCGGGATTGTGGGTGAGGTCCATGCCCTCGTTGCGGAACTGGCGGCCGATCTCGAAGACGCGCTCCATGCCTCCCACGATGAGGCGCTTGAGCGGAAGCTCGGTGGCGATGCGCAGGTAGAAGTTGCGGTCGAGGGCATTGAAGTGCGTCACGAACGGGCGCGCGTTGGCACCACCCAGGATGGCGTGCATCATGGGGGTCTCGACCTCGATATAGCCGTCAGACTCCATGTAACGGCGAATCTGGCTCACGATGGCACTGCGCATGCGGAAGGTGTCACGCACGTCACGGTTCATGATGAGGTCGACGTAGCGCTGGCGGTAGCGCAGCTCGCGGTCCGTGAGGCCATGGAACTTCTCCGGCAGCGGCCGCACGGACTTGGAGAGCAGCGTGACGCTCGTGGGCGAGACCGAGAGCTGGCCGCGACGCGTACGCAGGACGGTGCCGCGCGCCTGAATGATGTCGCCCAGGTCAAGCTGGCCGAGAAGGCCCCAGTCCTCTGCGCTGAGGTTGTTGACGCGACAGAACAGCTGGATCTCACCCGAGACGTCCTCGATGACGAGGAAGCGGGCCTTACCCTGTCGGCGGTACGCACGGATGCGGCCGGCCAGGGAGTACTCATCCGTGGTGTCCGCGCCATCCTCCAGGCTGGCATAGCGTTCCGCCAGTTCGGCTGCGTGGGCGGTAATGTCGCTCTTGGTGGGGTATGGGTTCACGCCTGCGTCGATCAGCGCCTGGCGCTTGGCGCGGCGGACGGACCGCTCGTCGTTGATGTCGGTCTCGGGGGCGATGCTCTGGTCGGCCATCACAGCTCCTACCCGCGCCATCAGGGCGCGGTCCGTGGTCTCTCTCTTCAACTGGTACTGTAGCGATTCCGTTCCCAAAAACGGTTGCGACCACCGAAACGACGTAGGCACGGGGCAGGGGCAGACGACGTCGGAGTCCGCCACCATCTGCGGCTTTTGGGGTTAAGCTTCGGAAAGTGCGTCTGCCAGAGGCGGCTGACGAAGGGCAGCCGGGATGCGTTTTCGATGCGGCGATCATTCCAGCCTTCCGCGTGCAGGCTCTTTGCGGTGATATAGGTTGCGCAGGTTCCACGCTGACAGAATTGGGGCTCCCCCCCCCGCCCATCGGCTCTAAGGATAAGGATGCCTATGGAAAAGCGACGGCCGCCTCGTTGCGAAGCGGCCGTCGATGGCGTTTCCTCTGTGCTGCGGCGAGCGTAAACCTAGTGCTTCTTCAACGCCCTCACGCCCACGGCCGTGCCGATGGCCACCGCAGCGGCGAGTGCCGTCGCGATGAACGGCAGGGAGCTCGTCGGGTCGCCCGTCTGAGGCAACGTTTTGCGGGACGTGGTCTTAGTTGCAGGATAGGTCGTGGGGGTGGGTGACTTCGCCTCAGGCTTTTCGGGCGTCTTCGGATCGCTCGGCGCCTTGACGGTATACGCCAGCTTCGGGATATCGAAGTCTTCCTCTGCGCCCTGGACGCCTGCGGAATTGACGGGCAGGAGCGTCGCCTTGGTGTTGGTGGCAAGCTCGTAGTCGCCCGGCTCGGCCGGAGCCTTCGCCAACGCGACGTCGTACGTCAGCTTCACGGGTGCGAAGTTGGAGATCGCCTCGTGCGCGGTGAACTCGTAGGCGTCCGCATCCGCGTCGTACGTCAAGGTGAAGCGTGGGCTCGTGGATCCCGTGCTATGGAAGCTCCAGGTGTTCTCGCTCTCTCTCGTGACCTCGAGCTGCTCGGTTCCGACGCTGACCGTCGCCGTTCCGGGGACGAAGTCGAAATCGTAGCTTTCGCCCTTGCCCATGGAGTCGGTGACCTTCGAACCGGCGCCGCAGGCATACAGGATGTTGTTGGCGATCTGCGTGAAGTCGAGCGGCGTGCCTCCGTTGAGCTGGTCCATGAACTTGGTGGAGAAATCGGAATCTTCGCCCGTGCGCACGGCGTAGCAGGCATAGCCCTCGCCCTTCAAGGCCTGCCACACGGCGTAGGCCTCGTAGACCGCACGGTCAGGCGCCATGGCATGGTCGGCCTGGGTCCCGTGCTCGATGAAGGCGAAGCTCGGATCGGTGATGGCGCCCGTCGCGGGATCCTTCACCATGCTCGTGGCGTCGTTGCCGTAGGTCTTGAAGTCGCGCGCATACGTGTCGCCGTCGTTCGCGACCCATTCGACGAGGTGGGCATAGTAGGTGTCCCAGTCGCCGTACGGCATGGCGTAGGTGCTCGAAGCGGGCGTGCGCGCCTGGCGCCACTCGTCGATCATGCCGAAGTACACGAAGTTCCTCAGATCGATCTCGCTTGCGGCCTGCTGAGACGTCGGGTCGGTGTACGAGTACTGGTAGTAGATGTCCTTCACCGTGCCGTCCTCGGCCGTGAACAGGCGCGTCAGACCGTCGCTCACCAGGATGACATGCTTGCGGTTCGCGGGCGTATCCGTATCCGCATCCAGCATGGCCTTGGCTTTGGCAAGGCCGTCCTGCATGTTCGTGCCGGACCTTAGAGCGCCCGTGTAGCCTCCCGCGATGGCTCCCTTGAACGCATCGACGCTGCCGGCGTTCAGCTCGGAGAGCCCCTTTTCCACGTGACCGTCGCCCTTGAACGACACGACGCCCACCTTCACCTGGTCGGCGCCCGCCACTTCGGCAACGAGCCTGTCAAGCGTGGCCTTGGCGTCGTTGATGGCATCGTCCCCACAGCTCGAATTGTCCACGACGAAGACGATGTCGGATGAAAGCTTGGCCTCGGAGCTCGGCAACTGGAGCGTGACGCGGGCGGTCTTGCCCTCGTCGACCCACGTTGCCGCCTTCGATTTGGAGACCGTCCAGGTGCCGGTATCCGCCCATACGGATGCTGGGAGCGCGATGAAGAGGGCTGCGGCGAGCGCGGCGGCGCATGCCAGGGCCAAGACCCCCTTCTTGCGCAGTGACGGTACGGTTTCCCTCATTGCGTCCTCTCTTTCCCTATGAACAACCCTGCGATGTAGACCAATGTACCAATGCGCACATTATATGCCTCCACGGCGAGAACTGAATGGGAGGTTAAGCTTCGAAGCGTGTGTCTGGTGGAATCATTCGCCAGACACACGCTTCGAAGCTTGGCCCGGCTTTTGCCGTCCTCACGAACCCGGGTCCTCTCCGGCGGGGCGTCCAACTCGCACCTCCGGGCGTGACGGTCCCCACGACCTCGCAGTCACCATGGGCAGCCTTTGCTTCTCCTGTAAACTTTGCTTCTCCTGTAAAAAAGGCGGCCCCGATTGAATCGGGGCCGCTCCTGGCTGCGGGGCAATCCGGTGGGCTAGCGCGTGATGTTGACGACCGTGTACGTGCGGAGCTTGCCGTTTGGCGTGGTGAAGGAGACCTCGTCGCCCACGACGTGACCGATCAGGACGGCACCGGCTGGCGACTCGTTCGAGATGCGGTGCTCGAGGGAGTTGGTCTCGGTGGTCCCCACGATGGTGAAGGAGGTCTTCTTGCCCTTGGCATCCTCGAGCTCGACCGTGGTGCCGATGGAGACGGAGAGCTCGCCCTCACCTCGCTCGACGACCTTGGCCGCCACAAGGATCTGGCGGATCTCGTTCACGCGAGACTCGTTCTGGGATTGCTCCTCCTTGGCCGCATCATACTCGGCGTTCTCGGAGAGGTCGCCGAAGCCGCGGGCCTCCTTGATGCGCTCGACGATCTCGTCGCGCCTCTCGCCCTCGCGGTAGGCAAGCTCGTCGACGAGCTTCTGGCGACCTTCGGGGGTGAGGATGATTTCCTTGTTTGCCATGATTCGCTTTCTTCTAGCGGCGGTGGAATCTTGCAGGACCCGATGAGATCCGGTGGGGTCGTCTACTCGCCGAGCTTGTTGCCACACTTGGAGCAGAACGCGGCATCGGAGGCGTTCTTGCTGCCGCACTTGGGGCAGAAGGCGCCATCCCCCGGAGCATCCTCGTCGGAGTCGCCAGCAACTTCCTCGACATCCTCAGCATCCTCGGCGTCATCCTCGACCTCGTCGGCCTTGGAAGCGGTCTCCTCGCCGTCCATGCCCTCGCGCACGTTCTTGACGGTCTTGCCCAGAGCGCTGCCGAGCTTGGGAAGGTTCTTGGGCCCAAAGATGACCAGGATGATGACTAGGATGATGATGATCTCGAAGGGACCGAGTCCAGCTATCATAAATGCCTCCAAATGAGTTCTATGCAAGACCAGCGCGCCAGCGCACGCGAAGGCGCAACGGCTAGTATAGCCGAGCGAGAGCCCCGCTCACAATCTCTACTGGCCCCGATGGGGACATTTCCCCGCTAGGAATGTATCTCCCCCATGCCCGTCATCCTTACATACCTACTCGTGTTCGCCCTCGTCGCAGACGCCATCTTCGTCGCAGCGCTCGTCATCCTGCGCAGGCGAGGCGTCTACCTACGTCTTCGCTCCAAGTTTGGGCCAATCATGGTCTTTGACTCGACGGATGATGACGGGGTGCCCGTGCGCCTGCTCAACGTGGGGGGCAAGTTCCAATCGGTAGGCTACGTAGACGAGGGGCTGCGCTACGAGTTGGCCTGCGTCTATCACCGCTACTTCGCGGAGATCCTCTCCATCGCGGCAAACCCGGGGAGTGTCGCAGAGAGGGCCGCTGGACGCGGAGTCCCGGAACGCAGTACCACGGGACGCGACGGCACGGGATGCGACGTGGCGCACGACGCTGGGTCCGACAACGCAGGGTCCGACAACGCAGGGCAGAACCTGGGACAAGAACGGCCTTGGTCAGGAGATGCCCTGGTCATAGGGGGTGGCGGCTACTCGTTCCCCAAGTGGCTCGTGGCCCACTGTCCCCAGGCACGGGTCACGGTGGTGGAGATAGATCCCGTGATCTCGGACATCGCGCGCAGGCGCTTCTTCCTGGACGACCTGATCCGCGACTTTGGCGCAACGCCAGGCGACGCCCACGCAACGCCGAGCGACACCTCGCCGGGCCGCCTACGACTCGTCTGCGATGACGGGTGGGCATATCTGCGTGGATGTGGCTGCCACTTCGACCTCATCGTAAACGACGCATTTGGCGGCAGGAAGCCACTGGGACCCCTCAAGACCAGCGAGGGCGCACGCAGCGTGCGAGAACATCTCAGCGAGCACGGCATCTACCTGGCAAACGTGATCTCCGCACTCGAGGGAAAGAGGGCCAGGCCGCTTGAGGAGAGCCTTGCGGCATGCAAGGGTACCTTCGCGCACGTCTACCTCATTCCAGAGCGCCCCGAAGAGCCCGAGCGCGAGGGAGACAACGTCCTGATTGCCAGCCAGCTGCGCCTTTCCATCCAGAAGTGCTACGCAGTTCAGTAGGCGCGTCCCTCTCGGATGGGATCGACTGGGACTGAACGCACGAAGGCACGGTAAGCTGCCACGCAGACGCGCGCGGACACAGGACGCGTGCCGCCGGGGAGGGGCACCCCCAGGCGCCGTTGCGGCACAGGCGCATCCGCAGACGCGCGCTCCCAGGGATGCCACTTCGCCAACGCGACCGGCGAGGCGATCGTCGCCAAGGTCAAGGAGGCCCCCGGGCCCAGGGCGCGCTGCAGATAACGGCGCTGTGGCGGGCCACGTGGCCAAACCGTGACAAATTGTGGCGCCGTGGCACGGATTCTGCGCCACAGCGCCATTTTTTGTTACGGTTGGGAGGGGCTTCGGGCAAAAAGTTGGTCCGTCGAGGTCCGGATTGGATAGAGTGGTCAATAGAGTGGTCAACCGGAATCGGACGATTCCGGTTGACCCTCATGCATGTTCCTACTCATGTCCACACAGCGGCACGTGCCCCAGCGTCGGGCGCGTACGGCGAACGTTGCGGCACGTCTCGATGTACTGTGGATAAGCTCCACCGCCTCCCGCAGGTCAACCCCATCACGACACGCAACGCCCCGTCGCAACGCGCGCTACCAGCGGGCGCAGCTCAGAGCGTGAGGAGCAGGGCCATCTTGAAGGGCCTGTCCGCGCGGACGAAGTGGCGCCCGCCCTTGTCGAACTTGAAGTTCTCACCCGCATGGATGACGTGCTCCTGGCCCTCGTAGCCGATGACCCCCTCGCCATCGAGCGCGAAGACCAGTGCCTCGCCGGGAGCGGAGTGCTCGTCCAGGCCGGTGCCCGCGCCAAAGCTCATGAGGGAGAGCTTCATCCCGTCGTTGCGGGCCAAGTCCATGTTCACGACCCTGCCGTCCTGGTAGGGCAAGAGGTCCGCCAACTTGACGACCTCCCCTGATTTGAGCGTGTCGTTCATGGCGGCCTCCTTCTTGAGGGTGACTTCCGTGTACACGCAACCCGCATCCGTACGGACCCCCAGCGTGACATCGGGGAGAGACACAACGGCCTCACCAGAGGCAACGGCTAGGGCGCGTGCAGGGCCCCTGACGTGATGCCGGGCGGGGTCGTTGGGGCCAGCGAAGTCTGTGGAACCATCCTGACCAGCAAAGCCAGCGGGATCGGCGAGACCCGTAGGGTCAGCTGAACCCTGGTAGACCTCCATGTCACCCCATTCGACAACGAACAGCTTGTGGT
The DNA here is from genome assembly GCF_000143845.1 of Olsenella uli DSM 7084. Lineage (NCBI taxonomy): Bacteria > Bacillati > Actinomycetota > Coriobacteriia > Coriobacteriales > Atopobiaceae > Olsenella > Olsenella uli. The sequence goes on from NC_014363.1 coordinate 1,879,898, forward strand.
AGTCGTAGCACTCTGCGCTGATGTCCGTGTGGGCGGCAAGAGAGAAGTTGGTGATGGACAGGCCGTTCGCATGGTGAATCGTCTGAGACGTGGTGCACCCAGAAACCGGCGGCATGTCGTCACTAATCGAGAAGACCTTTCCAGCTGGCAGCTTCATGGCATGCCCCTTTCTGTAGTGTCGCTCACCCGTCCCATTCGCAGGGGCAGCCGTCCAAAAGCGACGGTCGCAAAAGCCTGGGAATCTCAAGGTAGTTCAGCGTACGGATGATTTCCGTTGGAATAGCAACAGAAACGAACTCCGGGGAAAGAATCCCAAATCAACATGCCGCGTGACGGCGGAAGACTAGATAGGTGTTGAGATTGCCCGTACGGCCATCGGACGAGAAGCGCTCCCGGACGGTCGAGAGGTCCGACACGGCGTCCACGAGAGCCGTTATCCCGTCCGCATCGAAGCTGTGGCAGTAGCGCCAGACGTCGGGAAGCCCCTGCCATCCCACCAGATAGTCATCGGCGTCGAGATCGCTGGGGGCCAAGCCCAGCGACCCGAGGGCCTCGACGGTAGTTTCGCGCGCACGCCGCGCAAGCCTGGGGCTGTTCATGAACTGCCAGAGCGAAACGGCACAGGTTCCCCCGGGACGCGTCGCGCCGAGCAACGCCCGAAGGAGGGCAACCCGTGCCGCCCAGGTGGGCACATGGTGCATGAACCCAAAGCAGACCGTCAGATCCGCGGGGGCAGACGCGGGTGCAGGGAACGCCAGCGGGACACCATTGAGGAGTCGTTCCACCAGATCGATTTGGGTGAAGTCAACCTTCCAGGGAAGCGGAGGGGCGCAGCGGCGGACAAGCGACGGACAACTGTCGACCGCGCAATAGGCGACCCGTGCCGGTACGGGCGACGATGCCATCCTAGATGCAAGGTAGGTGCCAAAACGCAGGTTCCCGCAGGCCACGTCCAAGACGGAGAGCGTCGATGGCGTTGCGGTCACGGCAATGCCGGCAAGGGAGACCACCCTCCCCCACCCCGGCCATGGTGCCTGGCGCGTCTGGCAGAACGAGCTGGCCTGGGCTCGGTAGAACTCCGCGTTCAGGCTGTTCATGCGACGTGCGACGTCAGTGTTCATGTAGCCTCGGCGCTTCGTGGTAGAGCCGCGCCCCCCTCCCCTCCAGGTGCTCGGCAGCGCGCAGTCGGTGTCGGCAGCGCACATGTGGTTGACGCTGACGGCACCCATGGCGCTACGATGCCAACAGTATGAACCGTCGACACGGCGGCGGGACCAGACGTGAGGGGGCATCACCTATAATTGCGCCCCACGGAGAGTCCCGTACGGAGAGGCCGCATGGAAGACTTCCTGCTGGACATACTCGATCACCTGCGCTCGCTGCCACCGGAGCGGGCGGGCGATGCCTTGGCCCCGCTGGAGCTGGACGCCATCTGGCGCCGGCACAACCGTGGCGCGCGCGAAGGTGACAGGCGCCTCTCCAAGCGCTTCATCCTGCCCTTCTACCAGCGAACAAAGCAGCGGGACCCCATACGCTGGACCAGCTGGAACGTCGACGCCACGCTGGAGGAGCGCCTGGTGCGCACCATTCGCATGAAGCCGCGCCGCACGGCCTCGGGCGTGGCCACCATCACGGTCATCACCAGGCCGCAGGCCTGCTCCAGCGACTGCCTGTACTGTCCCTGCGACCTGCGCATGCCCAAGAGCTACCTGGCAGGGGAGCCTGCCTGCCAGCGTGCGGAGCACAACTTCTTCGACCCCTACCTGCAGGTGGCCTCACGCCTGCGCGCCCTCTCGCAGATGGGCCACTCCGTCGACAAGGTCGAGCTCATCATCCTGGGTGGCACTTGGAGCGACTACCCGCGCGCCTACCAGATCTGGTTCGTGCGCGAGCTGTTCCGTGCGCTCAACGACTGGCCCATTGCGGACGAGGCGCTACGCCGACGTTACGGCAGCTACCGAGAGCTGGGGCTCACGAACGACGCCACACGGCTGGCAGCCTTCGTCGCACCTCAGCAGGCCCTGGTCGACCGGGGCGAGAAGAGCTACAACGACGCGCTGCGCGACCTCTACCGGGAAAGCCGCCCCCACCGGGCTGCGGCCAAGCGCATGGGCGCGACCCTGGACGGGCTTGCGACGGAGCAGCTGCGCAACGAGTGCGCTTCCCACCGCGTCGTGGGCCTGGCGATAGAGACGCGCCCGGACCTGATAACGCCTGCATCACTCACGCTGTTTCGGCAGTTGGGCTGCACCAAGATCCAGATGGGCATCCAGTCCACCCGCCAGGAGACCCTGGACGCCAACGGACGCCGGACAAGCATCGAACAGGTCAGGCGGTCCTTCTCGCTCATTCGCCTCTTTGGCTTCAAGATACACGCCCACCTGATGGTGAACCTGCTGGGCTCCACACCGGAGTCCGACAAGGAGGACTTCCGCACCTTCGTGAGCGACCCCGGCTTCCTTCCCGACGAGATCAAGCTCTATCCCTGCGCGCTGGTCGCAGGCACGAGGCTGGTCCGTCTCTTCGAGCGGGGCGCATGGCGCCCCTACGACCGAGAGGAGCTTGTCGACGTGCTCGCGAGCGATGTGCTGGCCACGCCACCGTACGTCCGCATCTCGCGCATGATCCGCGACATCAGCGCGGGAGACATACTGGTGGGCAACAAGCACACCAACCTGCGCCAGATGGTCGAGGGTCAGATCCGGCGCGACGGGACGGCGAAGGGCGTACGCGAGGTTCGCTTCAGGGAGATCTCGCTGGACGCCGTCGACCTGGGCTCCCTGGCCCTGGACGACGTCACGTACCAGACCGCCGTCACGGACGAGCACTTCCTGCAGTGGGTCACGCCCGAGGGGCGCATCGCGGGCTTTTGTCGGCTGTCGCTGCCACATTGGAGGGAGCTTGCTGCGAGCGACGCGACCGCAGCGGCAGGCGGCGCAACGTCGGTCGAGAGGGACGAGGCCGATGTTGATGGGGGTGCCGACGTGCAGGCCGAAGTGCGGGCCAGCGAGCTGCCAGTCGAGCCCGGCGAGGCCATGATCCGCGAGGTCCACGTATACGGCCAGGCCGCCCGCCTGGGAAAGGCGGATGCTGCGGCCCAGCACCAGGGGTTGGGCCGCGCGCTCGTGGAACGCGCCTGCGGCATCGCCCGCAGCGCGGGGTACACACACGTCAACGTCATCAGCTCCGTGGGCACGCGCGCGTACTACCGGCGTCTGGGGTTTACGGACGTGGGGCTGTACCAGCGCAGGGGTCTATAGGGCGTCGAGAGGCGCTCGGTGGATACCGGTCTACGATCAGCTCACTGATCGGACTCGCGGCGGGGACGCCGATAGGAGTCTGCCGCTTCTCCCTGCAGGGGCGACTCGCGAGGCGTCGCACGTCCGTTGGCCTGATGGTTGCAGGCCCCTCTCTCACTGCGCCATCATTCGTGCAGTTGTCCAGCATGGGCATGTTTGCTGGCACGATCGCATCCACCAGTGTGGGCATGTTCGCGATACCGGCCGGTCCTGCACTCGCGTTGGGCTCGACGCTTTTCGCCACGGGAGCGTCACTGCGGCTGGAGGAATGACCGGCACCCTGGCTCAGCGTCATGGGCTATCCGATCGAGAAAAGCTGGTATTGAGGGAGATGCTGGATGGATCCGCTGTGAGGGGAACGGGCAAATCCCTTGGCCTTTCGATGGGAACCATCGGCACATACCGATCAAGAATCTATAAGAGGCTCGGGTCAGAAGTGCCAGCGGCGCGATTGCGCTTGCAAAGACAGCCATTCAGGAAGACGAGCATGTCGCAGCAGGTGGGCAAACGAGTGCCGAGAGAAACCTCAGTAGCAGACGGCCCCTTGCCCGTAAAGCCCTCCTTGCCATTTCAATCATCGTCCTTCTCCTTTCCTCGCTGCCCCTCGACGCCGTAGCATGGCTGCAAAGGGATGTGGGGTGGCGCGGAATGGCTTTCACTGCTCGCGCAACTGGTTGTATTCGGATTGGCTGAGAGCGGGTTAGCCTTCCTCGGCATCTGGGGATGGCTTGTCTTTCTTGTCTTGGGTTTGGGCGCAGCCCACGTTCTCGCACCAAGGCATGTCAGCCGTATCCGACGCCTTCCCTTCGCGGCAAGCGCCATCATGTTCTCCATAGCAGGCTTCCTGATAGCGTTGTGCACAGGGACAGTGGCCGTCGAGGCCGCTATTGCGGACTCCCACACCTTCGTCTCCGTTGCTTTGGCGCTATTCTCTGCCGTGCCGCTGATATGCCTCATCATGACGCGAGAGTCTGACGCCATCCCATTGGAAAGGCTCTGCGCCGGAGAAAATGTCGCCACCATTGCCGACGGGCTTTGTTTGGCCCGCAGCACAGTGGCGACGTACAGGAAGAGCGTCTACCGAAAGGCTGGCGTGCACTCTCAGTGCGGGCTCGTCACTCTTGTCGGAAGTGAGCGAAGTGAGCGCTTGTCGGAAGTGAGTACTTTTTCGGCCTTTCCAGGGACACTTCGCATCCATCAGACGCATATCTCCGAGATCTCCGCAGGTACAGGAGTTGCCAAAATTATCCGAAGTGAGTACCGGTGCACACTTCGGATAATCACGACGCGCCCGGGGCCCGCCGCACGCGGGGCCCGCCGCGCCCCCACGACGCGCCCGGGGCCCGCCGCGCCCCCACGGCACACGCGAGGCCCACCACACGAGCAACCTGCCTCGCGCATGCGCCCATGCGCTTGCCCATCCGCTGCCATGGGCGCTCCGCCGACCCCTATGCAAACTGGCTCTGGTAGAGCTCCGCGTAGGCGCCACCCCGGGCCATAAGCTCCTCGTGCGTGCCCTGCTCGATGATGGTGCCGTGATCCATGACCAGGATCAGGTCGGCATCCACGATCGTCGAGAGGCGATGGGCGATCACGAAGCTCGTACGGTTCTCCATGATGGCCTCCATCGCGCGGGTGATGTACTGCTCCGTGCGCGTGTCGACGCTCGAGGTGGCCTCGTCCAGGATGAGCATCGCGGGGTCCGTCAGCATGGCGCGGGCGATGGTCAGCAGCTGGCGCTGGCCCTGGCTCAGGCCCTCCGCATCATCGGAGAGCATCGTGTCGTAGCCTTGTGGCAACGTGCGCACAAAGAAGTCGACGCGCGCGGCACGCGCGGCAGCCTCCACCTCCTCACGGGTGGCCCCGGGCTTGCCATAAGCGATGTTCTCGGCGATCGTGCCCTCGAACAGCCAGGCGTCCTGCAGCACCATGCCAAACTCGCGACGCAGGTCGGCACGGGTCATGGCGCGCGTGTCCACGCCGTCGAGCGTGATTCTCCCGCCATTGGTCTCGTAGAAGCGCATGAGCAGATTGATGAGGGTCGTCTTGCCTGCGCCCGTGGCGCCGACGACGGCCACCTTCTGCCCCGGCTCCGCCACGAGGCTCACGTCACGCATGAGCGGCTTGTCCGGAGAGTAGCCAAAGCGCACGTGCTCGAACGCGACACGGCCACGCACGGGCCCCGCCAGCACAACGGGCAGCTGGGGATCGGGCTCCACCTCGTCCTCGTCGAGCAGGGAAAACACGCGCTCAGCCGCAGCGAGGGCTCCCTGCAGCATGTTGACCGTGAGCGACAGTTGCGTGAGCGGCTCGGACGCCTGCGTGATGTACTGGAAGAACGCCTGGAAGCGTCCCACGCTCAGGCGGCCCACGATCAGCATGCCGCCGGCCAGCAAGGCGATGCACACCTGGGAAAGTCGGACCAGAAACCGAATCGCGGGCGCGATGGCGTTGGTCAGGAAGTCTGCCCACGCACTCGCGCGGGCCAGATCCCGTGCCACGGAGCTGATGGAGTCCAGGCTCGCGTCCTCACGGCCGAAGGCCTTGATGATCGCACGCCCCGTGTAGGCCTCCTCGACCTTGCCCGTCAGATCGCCCAAGATGGCCTGGCGGCGGCCATAGGCGTCAAGCGTCTTGCCGGCGGCGACCTTGGTCAGCGCGAACGAGAGCGCCATGAACGTGCAGAACAGTCCCGTCAGCACAAGGTCGAAGGTCGCCATCATGATGACGGCGCCGACGAGCGTGGCGAAGCTGATGATGAGCTGCAGCAAGCCGCGCTGCAGGACCTCGGAGATCTTGTCAAGGTCGTTCGTGGCGCGACTGATGGTGTCGCCCGGCTGATGGGCATCGTAGTACGAGAGGGGTAGGCGCCCGGCCTTCTCGCCTATGCGCTTGCGCAGGTCCAAGTTCAGACGTTCGGCGAAGCTCGACATGACCAGCGACTGGATGCTGTAGAACAGCCAGGCCGCGGTCCAGACGCCCAGAAGGCCCAGGATCTGCAGGCCGCCACTGTCCCAGCCGACCGAAAACTCCCGCCCCGCGGCGAACGACTCCTGGATGCAGACCCACAGGAAGTCGAGCAGGTATGCGCTGTATGCAGGTGCCGCGAGGCTGCAGGCCACATAGAGCACGGCGCTCGCGGCCGCAACGACGAGACGCCAGCGCTCACCCGTTGCCGCCCGCCACAGGCGAACCGCAGTGCGCAGCGCGTCCGCAGGGACCTCGGATTCCCCGTCCCCCACTGGCCTCCCCACGGGCCCGAGGCCCTCGGTCGGCTCGGGCCCCTCGGTCGGCTCGACGGCCCCCTCGTCGCTACGCACGTGCGCCACCCCCCTTCACCTGGGACTCGTAGATGTCCCGATAGGTGGGACAGTCATCCAGCAGCTCGGCGTGGTCCCCCAGGCCAACGATGCGCCCCTCCTTGAGGACGACGATCTGCGCCGCATCCCGGATGGTGCTCACGCGCTGTGCGATTATCAGCACGGCCGCATCTGCGAGCTCCCCTGCGAGCGCATGGCGCAGGGCCGCATCGGTCTTGTAGTCAAGCGCGGAGAACGAGTCGTCGAACACGTAGAGGTCCGCCCGTCGCACGAGGGCCCGAGCGATGGCCAGGCGTTGGCGCTGGCCACCCGAGAAGTTCGAGCCCCCCTGCGCCACGCGAGTCCCCAGCCCCTCGGGCAGCTCGCGGACGAAGGTGGCCTGGGCCACGTCGAGTGCGCGCCAAAGCCCCTCGTCGGTTGCGCCCGGAGCGCCGTCGCGCAGGTTGGAAGCGATGGTCCCTGAGAAGAGCCAGGCCTTCTGGGGCACGTAGGCTATGTGCGAGCGCAGGTCTTCCTGGGTGAGGTCGCGCAGGTCGACCCCCCCGAAGGCAAGCGTGCCGTCCGTCACGTCGTGGAAGCGCAGCAAGAGCCTTGCGACGGTGGACTTGCCCGACCCGGTGTTGCCGACGATGGCGCAGGTCTCGCCGCGCCGCAGGTCGAAGTTGAGGTCATGCAGGGTGTCTTCGTCGGCGGCGGCAAAGCGGAGGCTCACGTGGTCGAAGCGCACGACGGGTCCGGCGGGGATGTCGTGCGCGGGATCGGGGGCCGACCCGGCGGTGGCCGCGGGGCTGACGGGGCTGCCGTCGGTCGCGGTCCCGGCAGGGGGCAGGCGGACGGGGGCCTCGGGGTCCGCGATGGCCACCTGGGTGCCGAGGACTTCGGCGGCACGCGTGAGACAGGCCAGCGCACGCGGAACCTGGAGCATAGCGAACTGGGCCATCATCATGAAGAACATCAGGAGCATGGCGTACTCGATCAGCGCCGAGATGGAGCCTATCTGCATGGCGTGGACTCCCACGCGATCCGCCCCCAGCCACATAAGTAGCACCTCCACGATATTCATGAGGAAGAACGTGGAGCAGTCGGCGATGGAGAAGATCATGTTCACCCTGATGGCGTTCCTGGCATAGTCCTCGAAGGTGTCTTCGAGCCGCCTGCGCTCCTGGGCCTCCTTGCCAAAGGCGCGGATCACTCGGACGCCGGTGATGGTCTCGCGCAGGCGGGCGTTCATGCGATCGATGAACTCCTGCAGCCTGAGGAAGATGGGCGCCGACAGCGCGACGGCCACGGCCGAGATCACCGTAAGGACGAGCGAGAGCGCGACGAGCACCTGGCCCATGAGGGGATCGATCCCCCAGGCCAACACCACGGAGACCACGCAGATCACGGGCACGGGGAACATCATCGTGAAGCACATCAGGAGCGTCTGCTGTACCACGTTGGCGTCTGACAGGGTGCGGGTGATCATGGAGCCCGTGCCAAAACGGACGAAATCCGCACCCGAAAGCGCAAGCGACTTCTCGTACACGGCAATGCGCAGGTCACGACCAATGTCGGCGGCAAGCTGCGACGCAAGGTAGTACGAGACGATGCAGCCGCCCGAACCTACGACGGAGGCGGCCAGCATGCGCAGGGCATGAGGTGCGACCTGAGACGCATCGCCCGTCGCCATGGCGACGTTGATGAGCGCGGAGAGCTCCGTGGGGACGTAGAGCATGCCCACGACGTCACAGAGCAGCATGGCGGCCGTGAGGAGGGTCCGACCACCGTATGGCGCAATGAGGCTGGCGAGGAGGCCGAATGCCGTACGCTTGCTGTATTCGCGCCCAGCGCGAGAGTCCCGCGCGGGCATCACGCCCCATCCCCCTCGGAACGTGCGAGCGCCGAGAGCTCGGCGTCGATCGCATCGGTGTAGGCGCGGACGATGCGGACGAACGCGCGCCGGTCCGCAGGCGAGAGCGAGTCGAAGGCGCGCCGTTCCGCCTCGATGGCAGGATCTATGCTCTTGCGGCAGAAGTCCTGGCCGGCGGGCGTCAGCACAATGACCTTGCTGCGGCGGCTGCCCTCCTCGAAGGAAAGCGACACCAACCCGCGCGCCTCGAGGGCCTTGGTGGCGGAGTTCACCGTCTGCCGCGAGTACGAGTAGTCCTCGGCCACCTCGTGCTGGGTGACGCGGCCACCACGGGCTGCGGCGGAGACCAGCAGCCAGAAGGCGCTGTCAGACAGCCCGCAACCATGTGCGAAGCGGTAGTAGAGGCGGTCGGTCTCCTTGTAGATGATGTCGATGTCGCGCGCTGTGGGCAGCCGCTCGCTGGGCGCAGGTGACACGCTCCCCTCCCCTTGTACGTGGTCCGAGCCCGGATGATCAGCGGGTGATAATAGTCCGAGTTCGGACATATGTCAAGGGAAGCCAGCTACAGGCTGGCCATCAGCTCGTCGACGAGGGCGTCAAGCTGGGCGAGCGAAGCGTCGTCGAGCGAGCCTTTGACCGTCACGACGCTCTCGGCAAGCGAGAGGCCGCGGCAGGGCTCGAGTGCCGCACGCAGGCCCTTGGCGGCCGCCGGCATCCACGAGCCGCCTTCCATGAGACCCACGGTGCGAGCCTGGAAGGCATGGTCCGCAAGCAGGCTGGCAAAGTCATGCATGGCGGGGAAGATGCCGCCGTTGTACGTGGTGGTTGCGAGCACCAGGCAGCTGCGACGGAAGGCGTCCGCAAGCGCCTGGGAGGCGTCGTCACGCGCAAGGTCGTAGACGGACACGCTGGGGCACCCCCTCTCGCCCAGACGCTGGGCGAGAAGCTCGACGGCCTTCCTGACGTGACCGTATACGCTGGTGTAGGCGATGGTGACGCCAGGTGCCTCGGCCTCATAGGACGACCAGGTCTGGTACAGGTCGAGGTAGTGGCCCAGGTCCTGCGACAGCACGGGGCCATGCAGCGAGCAGATGGCCTGGACGTCCAGCTGGGCCACCTTGCCCAGGACTTTCTGGACGTTCGCGCCAAACTTGCCGACGATGCCGAAGTAGTAGCGGCGCGCCTCGTCGTCCCAGGGCTCATCCACGTCGAGCGCACCAAACTTGCCGAACGCGTCTGCCGAGAAGAGCAGCCTGTCCTCCTCGTCATAGCTGAACATGACCTCGGGCCAGTGGACCAGGGGGGCCGCGATGAACGAGAGGTGCTTTCCTCCCAGGTCGAGGACATCGCCCTCCTTCACCACCATGCGACGGTCCTCGTAGGCGGTGCCGAAGTAGCTCCTCATCATGTTGAACGCGCCAATGCTCGCAACGACCGTGGCCGCGGGATAGCGGTCCATGAAGACGGCGACGTTGGCGCTATGGTCGGGCTCCATGTGGTGAACGACGAGGTAGTCTGGCATGCGACCAGCCAAGGTGGCGTCGAGCTTGGCGAGCCATTCGTCGCCGAAGCTGGCCTCGACGCTGTCCATGACGGCAATCTTGTCGCTGGCGACCACGTAGGAGTTGTACGCCATGCCGTTGGGGACGGCAAACTGGCTTTCGAAGTAGTCGATCTGGTGGTCGTTGACCCCGATGTAGGAGACGCCTTCTGCGATCTGCATGCTGGATGAACCTTTCTGCTGGGAGTGACGGCCTGCGAAACCTCAGGCCGCCGGGTCCGTAGGCCGCCGGAGGCAGCGGATGGGGCCACGTTGCCGCAAGCCCCGCGCCGCGCGATCCACGCCGTCACGAGCCCCACGTTACCGCAAGCCCCGCGCCGCCGTATGGCGTGGCATACCAGGACATAGTATCCCTCAGCAAGCGTCCCCCAGCACGGATGATTTCACGAAGCGCAGGAACAGGGGCGCACGCTCATGCCCGGTCCCCGCGCTCGGCAACGACGTACTGGTATGTGTCGCCCATCGGTACGAAGTGCATGGGAACGCCAGAGGTGCCCAAGGCTTCGGGAAGCCAGGAGACCATGTACTCCATGCCCGGCTCCTCCAGGTTGAAGTGGCCGACGGTAATGGCGCACTTGCCCTGGTGGAGCATGCCCGCGTCACGGATGTACTCGCTCGTGGTGAAATCGACAAACTCCATGGTCACAAGTGCGTCGACGCGCTCGGAGTCCACAAAGGCGGTCTCGCGGTTGTCCACTTCCGGGACACCGAGGACGTGCATCGGGATGTGCACGCGCTCCACCAAGGCGCGGGGGTCGCCGATCAGACGGGTCCCATTGAGCCCGAGCTTTCGCACGACCTCACGCGCAAGGTCCCGACCAGACATCGGGGGAATCCTATAGTCAAGGCACATGGAGAGATTCCCGGTGCGGCAATCAAGCCAACCCATCTTCCACGCAAGGCCGTAGAAGATGCCATCGACAAGAGCTCCCCCTTCATCGATGGGCACCTTGGAGTGAATGTAGTCGTGGCAGCGCCAGACCACACCGCCCCATGCGTCGAGCAGCCCCCTCTTTGCCAGGTAGGTGGCATTGCCAGAAATGAGATCCTGGTGGTCACCGTGGTTCCAGAAGAGGGCCTCATGACAGATGATCAGATTCGCGCCAATGCGCCGTGCAGCACAAATGACGTCTACCGTGGGCCACAGGCAGGTGACGACACCTGTGCACTCCTCGTCCAGGCGTCCGGCACCATAGGTAACACGGTCGCGCGTGGTGGCCTCGTCAATGGGCTCGCCCGAGTCGAATGAAACGCCAGAGCAGTAGCCCTTCACAGCTTGAATGACCTCAGCGACTCTCATTGCTCCGTCACCCTCTACTCGTCATCGTCGCTTACGTTCGCCTGATAGGTGTTGATGAGACGCATGGACTGGCGTCCCGTCTCGATTGCCCGGTCGATGAGCTCGCTCGTCAGTGGGCCCTCGTGCAGGCAGAGCTCCAGGGCAACGGCGACGTTCACCCCCGCCACCAGGAACACGTGGTCGCTCATGAAGGGGGCGAACGCCTGGCTTACGCTTCCTTGAAGGATGTCGGTGAGCACGAGCACCTCGTCGTCCTGAAACTCTGCGAAGAGCCCTGCGACCTGGGACTCGAGAGGGCGTTCGTCCACGTAGGCGCAGATGACGTCCAAGGGCTGGCTGTTTCCCAGAAAATTGAGGGTATCTGCCAGTCCCCGCGCAAAGCAGTGATGAGAGGCAAGGACGACGTGTCTCATGAGCTAGACTCACTCCCAATCTTTCTTCGAGATGCAACGCGACGTGCGGCGAGGGCGGGACACGCGGAACTACGCCGCAATGAGCATACCTATGCCGCAGGCGGCACGCCAAGGATGCCGAAGGCTGCGCACACCCAGCAAGCGACGATGATGCCCAGAATGATCCAATTGAGCTTGACGCCCCTCTTGATCAAGCGGTAGGCAAGCGCTGCCACAAGGACTGCCAGGAGGTTCGGGAAGATCTGATCGAGAACGCCCGTCTGAAGCGGCAGGGACACGTCACCAAACGCAAAGGTGACGGGCGTGTAGATGGTAATGGCAGAGTAGATGAGGGACCCGACAACAGTAAGGCCCAGGATGGAGGCGGCATCCGTGAGGACGCTGATCCTATCGGCCATGCCGGTGATCACCTTGGCGCCGGCATTGTAGCCCTGGACGTAGTTCTGGAGACGCCAAACCAGGATGGCGGCCCAGACGGCAACCCACAGGAGTATGCCCACGGGATTGCCCTGCATGGCCATGTAGCCGGCAATGGAACCCAGTATGGTCATGGGGAGAATCCAGATCAGAACGTCACCAACCCCGGAAAGCGGGCCCATGAGGCCGATCTTGAGATCGTTCTCGGCCTGCATGCCAGCAAGGTGCCCCTTGTCTTCCATTGCCAGGCCAGCGCCAAGCAGCAGGCCAGAGACGGGCGGCGTCGCGTTGAAGACGCAGTCGAGCTGGTTGAGGATGGCGGCGTTGAAGGCGTCCTCGTCGTTGCCGTAGATCTTGCGTAGCGCGTAGTAGGCGGCAAACGCGCAGCAGGGGGCGTTCTGGGTCGCATACGAATAGGAAGCCGTATCCATGAGCAGCATGCGGCGGCTGCAGATCCTAAGGTCTTCCCTCGTCAACACGGGCTCGTAGGAGCCGTCAGGGAGCTGGACCGGGGCGGGAGCCTCATCGAAGTCCTTGAAGTCCTTGGGCCTGAAGAAATCACTCATCCTCGAGCTCGCCTCCGTTCTGGGTAGCGACAGCGGAAGCCATGCCGCCGTCCGACTTGAACCTAAAGTACTCAATTGCAACGGCAACGCCGATGAGGGCAATGGGGAGCACCGAGAGCCTAAGGTAGGCAGCAAGTACGTAACCTACGATCAGGAAGGCGTAGAACTTGTTGACCGGCATGAACGTAAGGAGCATCGCAAAGCCCGTGACAGGGAGGATTCCCGCTGCAATTGTGAGCCCGGTCGTAAACCAATCGGGCGTGACGGCCAGAACGGCGTCGACTGCCTGCTGGCCAAACGCCAGCACCAGGGCCATGGGAACTGCGCCCTGGAGGAACAGCCACAGGTGCGAGAGGAAGAACGAGCGAAGCATCTTCGTGTACTCACGCTTGGCGGCATACCCTCGAATCACCTTGAAGACCCAGGAGTTGTAGACCTTGAACATGACGTCCAGCTGCACGTAGAGCATCGCGACGGCAACGCCCACCGCAAGGCCGACGGAGATGTCCTGGCTACCGGTGATGCAGGCAAGCACGGTCGCAACCATCCCTGCCATGCCGTAGTCGGGGGCCGATGACCCACCCAGGCCGGCAGCGCCCATGGACATGAGCTGGATGGTGCCGCCCACGACAAGGCCGGTGTAGGGGTCACCCAGGATGATCCCCGTAAGCCAGCACATGAGGGCATGCTGGAAGGGAAAGAGCTGCGTTGAGTACTGGTCCGCTGCCCTGAAGCCCGAGAGGACAACGATCAGGATGAACTGGAGCGCGTTGACCGCCATGGCTCGACCACCTTTCTCTAGGCTCCGATGTACTGGGAAATGGGAACTGGCTTGTCGGTTGTCATGTAACGCACCTCAACCCTCGTACCAGCTGCCACGATCTCCTTGTAGATGGGGATGTCATCATTGCGGATGAAGGCGCGGCGGCCGGCCTGGACTCCCTGCGTTCCCGCGGGGGGAAGCTCGGTCAACCCCAGCGTGAGCACGGGAATGCCCTGCCCGCATCCGATCAGGTCGAGGAAGGTCCGGGGATCGCGCGCGATCACAAAGACGGTGTGGTTTTCGTACTTGCCGGCCCTGAAATTGGCATAGGCCTTCTCGTGCGAGATGATCGAGAGTGCCTGGCCCGAAGGCTTGGACATCCTCATGGCAGTCTTGCGCACCTCGTCATTGGCAGTGGCGTCGTCAATGATCATGGTGCGCTGGGTGGCGTACGTCGGGCACCAGAAGCCCTGAACGATGCCATGGAGGAGTCGGTAGTCGATTCTCCCCGCGGTGATGCTCATCTTCACACTCCTTCCTCTCCTCTTGCGAAGGACAGGCGCCTGAGGGGCGCGACCGTCCAACGCCTGGCTTCTCGCACATATCGCACGGTACAAGAGGGGGCGGTCGAGAGATGCCGGATGGGCATCTCTCGCCAGAGGCCCCACCCTCTCGACGCTAGGGAGCTTTGGTTCGCGGGGGGAATGCGGTGGCGTCGACACTCGCCTTCGACACTTGTGCACGGCCTTGCCCCCAACCGTGCGGGGCTATCGCCTCATCGCAGGCGGGCATCCCGCGGGCGACGGCGATTTTCGGCGTCCTTGCGCCATGTCACCCACGACCCACGCCATGGTCCCTGTCCCCCGCGCGCTATTCGTCTTCCAACGTCAGGCTCGCCAAGCTGCCGCAGGGGCCCTCGTCTTCAGGCCCCGCATGAAGCATATGGAATACGTAGGCAACCTCTGACAGCGGAATCTCCACACGGTACCTGCGGCACATGTCATCAAACGACTGTCGGAACCACGCGATGAAGTCAGCGCTCTCCCCTTGGAACCGCTCGAGGTCGCCCGGATAGGCGTCCACGAAATTCTTTGTGACCAGGCGCTCGATGAGTCCGCAGAGATGCACGTACAGTCCGATCTGGCGCCGGGAGTCAATGGGCTTGCCACGCAGGGTCGAGAGCTTCTGGATGGCACGGTCTGCCTCAAGGTAGAGCATCTCCGGATTGAGGATGGTGATGGACTCGAGGACGTTCTTGAGGGTGACGTTCCGCAACAGCTTGCGATGGAACGCCGCGATGCCCTCCGGTCCAAGCGAGGTGCGCAGGGCATTGTCCAGCGCCTCCGATGAGCCTGCGCACAGGATGTCCTCAAGGGCGACGAACGGGACGGAGACGATCCCGGGGTCCATGGTTCCAACGAGCGCGCGCACCCGGTACGCCGAGAAGATCGGAGCATGATCGCCCATACGAGAGAGCTCATGGTAGTCACAGGCGACAAGACCCATGGGAAGGTCCTCTGGAAGGCTGTCGCGCACGAGGTCTCGCAGCTTCTGCGCTGCAGCGTCACCAGCTTCCGAGGAGAAGGCGATTGCCTCCTCAGCCCGGGGCTCGTCTATCACACGGTACGTGGGGGCACATGTGTCGCGGGCCATGGACATCACCTCGTCAATGCTGCCGTGCGAGACCAGGGCACCTCCTATCTCAAGCGCCAGCCCGGTAGACACGTTGCTCACGACATATATCTTTCCATTCGGAATGCCGGCAACCACGTCGGTCACCTGCGAGAGCGATCCCATGTCAACCAG
Organism: Olsenella uli DSM 7084; assembly: GCF_000143845.1. Taxonomy (NCBI): domain Bacteria; kingdom Bacillati; phylum Actinomycetota; class Coriobacteriia; order Coriobacteriales; family Atopobiaceae; genus Olsenella; species Olsenella uli. Next base: position 1,895,195 of record NC_014363.1, read on the forward strand.
GATGGCAACGGTCCTTGCGAAGGAGTAGCGCTCAAGCATACGCGACAGTGGCACGGCCACATCGCTTACCTGCTGGTCGTAGGTCATATCGATGGCCTCGAACACGTGCCGGTGAAGCATCTTGTTGGCTGCGTCTGCCATGCTCGTCGCCGTGGCGTACCCATGGCAGAGGACGATGCCGAAAGCGTCACGTGCCTCAGAGGTCTCGGCCAGGAGCTCCGTCACCTCAAGAAGCAGCATGACGGCTACGGCGTCACTCAGCTCGACCCCCAGGGCAGAGCGCACGCCCGAGCCGATCTGGTCAAAGATGGCGCCAACCATCGAAGAGTCGGCCCTCAGGGTCTCAGCCATGCGCATGAGCAGGTCATGGCGCACCTTATACCAGCGAACGAGCTTCGCCCCTCCCCACAGCTGGACGGAGAGCGACTGTGCCAAGACACGTGTCCTCTTTCGATTGAACTCTATTCCGTACGTACTGTTCAAGCTCTCGATGATGGGATTCAGGACCTGCTCGTATGCGGCCACGCGGGCACTGGCGCCTTGTCCGTCAAAGCTCAGGTAGTCCTCGTAGTCATGCATGGTCTCAAGGGCCCCGTGAACGAGCTCGTCTTGTTCCAGCTCGTTTGACTCGTAGGCCTGGTACAGCTCGACGAGGCGCTGGAAGAAGCCGAGGATGCGTCTGGTATGGCTCGGAGAGACGGGCTTTGTGCCGCTCACCAGCTGGTCGTCATCGACCTCAGGCTTGGTCGCGCCCAGCAGGTGAAGGGGAAGGTTATACGAGCGTATGACCATCCTCTCGTCGATGCGGTTCAGGTAGGCGCTGGCGCAGCAGGTCGCTATGCAGGACTTCAGCCCGTCGATGTTCTCGTCGAAATCCGCAGCGACCAGGGCGCGCAGGGCACCTCGGCTGATTGACACGTCCGCAGCCGCCCGGCGTCCCTCGGCACGAAGGAAGTGCAAGACCAGAGCCGTGCGCTCGTCTGCGTCACGCTCGGCATACCGGGGAAGGTGGACGCCGATGGGAAGCATGCGGGAGAGCTCTGAGACCCGGGCGCTTTGAGCGGATCGCGCCGTCGAAAGGATGAATCGGGTCTGGGCAGGAGCACCCTCCGCCTCGCAGCCTCCCTCGAGGATGCGGTTGACGATGAGCTCGCTCGTGGTGTGGGCCAGATGATCGAAGCGGCTGACGAACACCACACCGTCCCGCGCCTGCTGGACGGCGCCCCCCACGCCGCCCCCACCGAAGATATCCGCCTCTGCGGCACCGTCGCTTTCCTCGTAGCGGCTGCAGTCGATCTTGACGAAGCGCGCCCCTGGAGGGAACGTCCCGGAATTCACGCCATATTCAAAGCTGAGGTTGGCCAGGAACTCCTTTCCCGTACCGTGGTCTCCCACCAGCAGAACGGGCAGGCCGTGAGGCGGATACGAGATGGCGCTCCTGAGCTGCTCTATACAGACTCCAAGACTCATGTCGCAGCCAAGGGCCTTCTCGAAGTCACGCTTTCTCGTAGCTCCGACGCTTGCGAGCAGCTCCTCTAAGGACGTGTATTCTGATCGCGCAAGGCGCGCCTGAAGGCAGCGCTCGAGCGATGCCCTATGCATGAAAAGCCTGGGACGGACACCAACCTTCACCACCAGGCCATCTCGGACGAGCTCGTTGAGGTACTGGCTCGCCAGGTTCCTGCTGATGTGGCACCTGCCTGCGATTTTTGCGGTGGTGAATTCGACGGCGGAGTTCGGATAGACCTCCCGTGTAGCACGGTCGAGGTAGCGGAGCACATCACCCTTTGTGTCTGACGCGGCCATACGCAGCCCCCCTTGCACGCCAACATACACGATTAGATACCCTCGGCGACTGAAGTGGATGCCGTGCCGTGGGTGCTAAGCGCAAGCGGCAGGAGGCTGATGACCGGCTTTTGCGATGGCTGGCTCGCCGGCAACCCAGCCAAGCCCGCATCTGTCAGGGCTCCCTGTTCCCGGGCCTCCCCCTCTCCTTGCGGCCCACGCGTCAACCATGCGCGCACGGCCCATGCGCGCACGGCCAAGGCGGGATGATGCGGGGGCATCCGTGCTCCCGAGTAGCGCATCGCGGAGCGGGTGCGCTCGCACGTCCTCCCGGCTCGCACGGCCCCTCAGCTGACGCGTCCCGACCTCATCTCGATCACCTCATCGGCGATCCCCATCGTGGACGCGCGGTGCGAGATGAGCAGAACCGTCCGCGAAGCGCGCTGCTCGCCGAGGCTCCTCAGGATCGCGCCCTCGTTGAGGGAGTCCAGATTGCTCGTCGGCTCGTCGAGGAGCAGAAAGGGCGCGCCATGCAGGAAGGCACGCGCAAGCCCCAGCCGCTGCCTCTCACCACCCGAGAGCGTGTCGCCCAGCTCGCCGACCATCGTGTCGTATCCCTGGGGGAGGCTCATGATGAAATCGTGCACTGACGCCGCCTTGCACGCCTCCTCGACCTGCTCGCGCGTGGCATCGGGGCGCGCGAGAAGCAGGTTGTCGAGGATGCTGTCGTGGAACAGGTGAGTGTCCTGCTCGACGAGGGCCTCGGCCTCCCGCAGCGAGCTGGTGTTGATGTCACGCACGTCCTTGCCCGAAAGGGCGACGCGTCCCTCGTCCACGTCCCAGAACCGCATGAGCAGACGGCACAGCGTGCTCTTTCCGCTGCCGCTCCTTCCAGTGATCCCCACGATCGCGTTGGCGGGAACCTCGGCGCTCACGTCGGAGAGGATCTGCTCGCCGCCGTAGGAGAAGCTCACGTGCTCGGCTGCAGCACCAGAGAACTCGACGTCACATCCCCCATCCTGCTCGGGCACGACGGGCTCCTCGTCCAGGACCGCAAGGACGCGCGCGCCGGAGGCGATCGTGCCCTGAAGGGTCACTCCGAGCGCGGCGAGCGCGGTCGTCGGACCGAAGGAGCTGAGGATACTGACCGTTGCCAGTACGACGGCCCCAGCCCCCACGGAGCCCGCCTGAAACAGCAAGGCGCCCAAGACGAGCTGTCCCAAGCCGAACAGCAGGATGAGCCCGCTGGTGATTGCGATGCCGTCCGAGGACCTGTCGTTGAGCAGGCCCTGAACGCGCACGAGCTCGCGCGAACGGCTGTCGAGCTCCTCCAGCCGACGCCCGCCGGCACCAAACTGGCGTGCCTCGCGCAAGCCTCTCAGGCTGTCCAGCACGAACCCCGAGAGGTCGCCCGCAAGCTCGCGGCACCTGCGTCCCGTGTCGCCCGTCAGCCTGGAGAGCAGCACGGGCACCAACGCCCCCACCACAAGATATGCGATAAGTCCGACCAGTCCGAAGAGCGGGTGGAGGCTCCCCATGAACACGATCATGACGATCGAGGTGCCTACCGCTATGCAGATGGGCGAGATCGTGTGCGCGTAGAACACCTCGAGCAGCTCCACGTCAGCGGTGATGGTGGAGATGAGGCTGCCCTTGTCGGCCCCGGCGAGCTTGGCGGGGGCCAGGCGCCGCAGCGAGGCGAACACCCTATCACGTATCGAGGCGAGCAGCTTGAAGGCGATGTAGTGGTTGCAGGTCTGCTCGATGTAATGAAGCACTCCGCGCACGATGGACATTGCCACAAGAACGGCGATGACGCTCGTAAGCGTGAGCCCAAACGGATGCGCGATCACACCCGCCGCGGAGAGGCCCGCCGCGACGGCGAGAACGGGGATGAACGTCGCACACAGATGGCCCACGATGCCGAAGAGCACGGCGAGCGCGATGGTGCCCGCCATGGGGCGCGCAAGGCCGAGCATGCGCCGCATGACATGCAGGTTGCCGCCCGCTTCGACGTCACCGCCTGCCTCGCCACTACTCACCGTACGCATGGACGCCCTCCCCTCGATAGGACTCGAGCTCCCGCTGCGTGCGCCAGAGCCTCGCATAGGAGGGGCAGCCCGCAAGCAGCTCGTCGTGGTCGCCCACCCCGACAATCGAACCGGCGTCGAGGACGTATATGCGCTCGGCGTCAACCACGTTGGCAAGCCGATGCGATATGACGATGACCGAACGCTCGTGCGCAAGCTCGCGCACGACCCCCATCACGACCTCCTCGCTCTCCACGTCGATGTTGCTCGTGGCCTCGTCGAAGATGTAGATTGGCGACTCGTGCAGCAGTGCGCGCGCGATGGCAAGGCGCTGCCGCTGCCCGCCCGAGAGGTTGGCGCCCTCGCCCTCCAGCATGGTGTCGAGTCCGCGCTGCCCGCGCAGGAAGGCTCCCAGCGCAACCGCATCGAGCGCCTCCCACAGCGCATCGTCGCTCGCATGGGGGCTTGCCATGAGCAGGTTGTCGCGCACGGTGCCGCGAAACAGGTAGCTGCCGATGCCCACCGAGGTGATGGTACGTGCCAAGCTCTCGCGCCTGATGTCGCGCACCTGCTTGCCCCCCAGCCTGACGTCACCGGAATACGCATCCGAGAGTCCGGCGAAGAGCTGCGCCACCGTGCTCTTGCCGCAGCCGCTGCCGCCAACGATGGCAGTCACGCCGGAGGCGGGCACCTCCATCGAGACCCCATGCAGGACCTCGCGCCCGTCCCCATAGGAGAAGCACGCGTCGCTCATGGAGAGCGTGTCCCCCGGCACGGCGTCCAGCGTCTTCTCGCACGGCTCGTCGAGATCGAGGATGCGGAAGATCTTCCTGCTCGCAGCCATGCCGTTCATCGCGACGTGGAAGAACGAGCCCAGCTGGCGCATGGGGAGGAAGAAGTCGGCCGAGAGCAGCGCGATCATGAGAAAGCCCTGCAGGGCGACAGAGCCCGTGGAGAGCTCGAGGAGCGCCACGCCGATGCCCGCCGCAGCGCCGCCGAGGGCGATGACGTCCATGACGATGATGGAATTGAGCTGCATGCGCAGCACCTTCATCGTGATGACGCGGAAACGCTCGGCCTCCTCGTTCATCTGCCTGTGGCGCGCCTCGTCGGCCTGGTAGATCTTGAGCGTGGTGAGGCCCTGCAGGTTCTCCAGGAAGCCGTCACCCAGCGCCGCGTACTCGTCCCAGTAGGATCCGAGCAGGCGCTTCGCGACTCGCTGTATGACCATGATCACGAGGGGGATGAGCGGCACGAACACGAGCAGGACGACCGCGGCCGGCACGCTGATGGGCGCCGTGATGGAAAACAGCGTGACCGGCGCGAGCAGGGCATAGAGGAGCTGGGGCAGGTACTTGCCAAAGTAGGTCTCGAGCTGCTCGGTGCCCTCGACTGACACCTGCACGACCTCGGCAGTCGTGACGTCTCGTAGGTACGTGGGGCCGAGGCGCAGCATCTTCTCGTAAACCTTGCCGCGCAGGATGCGCTTCACGTCGCGCGCCGCGCGAAACGATGCCCGTGAGGAGAGGCGCGACGAGGCGACCTTGATCAGGGCGGGACAGAGGAGGAGCGGAATCTCCGCAAGAGGGGTCTCGCCCCCGCTCACGATGGATGCCATGAGCACCGTGATGCCATAGACCATCACCACGTTGGCGGCGAGGCCAACCCAGAGCCACGCCACCGTCGCGACGATGTGCCTCATCGCCCCGGGCGCAAGGCCCAGCAGCCTTCTGTCGAACATCTTCCTCCCCTGCGCGCGCAGCACGCGCGCCCCATTGGCGCGCAACCTCTATCTGGGTCATGGAGCGGTCGCATACAGACACACGAGCTGCCTGGCATAAAGTTAGGCAGACGCAACTGACTACGCGGACATGATAGCACGGCCATTCCTTTACCACCTGCTTGATGTGGGGGCAAGCTGGCTACAGCCTGACGTTGCCAGCCGTCCGCCAGACGTATAGTATGGGCAAAAAGTTAGATAAGGCTAATTTTGTGGATAGGAGATCGGCCCATGCCAGCATCCACCGAGGTCGACAACGACCGCACGAGAACCGGGCAGGGGGACGCACAGGCCAAGAAGGAGAGGGGCGCGCGCCTGAAGAGCCTCTACCTGCAACTCACCGAACCGGCTCATCCGCTCATCATCCAAGGCATGGTCATGTCGGCGCTGTCGGCGACCTGCGGATTCGTCCCCTACCTGATAGCCATCGCCATAGCCCAAGCCGCCCTGCGCGACGCCATGCCCTCCGCAGGCACGCTCGCCCTCATGGTCGTCGCGGCCATCGTATTCGCGGCGGCCGACCGCATGCTCTTCGGCGGCGGCACCGGCATCTGCCACAAGGCCGATGCCGACTTCCGCGTCCACGCGCGCCATATCCTGCTCGACCACTTCTCCAAGCTTCCGCTCGGATGGTTCGACGACCGCAGCTCGAGCGAGGTCAAGCAGGCGGTCTCCGACGACATCCTCGGCATGCACCAAACCATCGGGCATGCTCCGACGGAAATCGTGAAGGCCGTGCTTTCGCCGCTCATCCCCCTCGTCATCCTCTTCGTCGCCGACTGGCGCATGGCGCTTGTGTTCCTGGTCTACATGACCGTGCTCGTCGTCGTATCGATGGCATTCATGATGCGCGACTACAAGACGCTTGCCGCGCGCTACGGCGAAGCCAACGTCGAGCTTTCGTCCGCGATCGTCGAAATAGCGGACGGCATCGAGGTCGTGAAGACGTTCGGCAGCGCGCGAGAGGCCGGGTCCCGCTACCGCGATGCGGTCGAAGAGCTGACCGACGTCACCTTCGAATGGACGAAGGTGACCGCCGGTCCCTTCAGCATGCTGGGCGGATTCGCCTCGCCAGGAACCGTGCTCGCGTTCCTCGGACTTGCGAGCAGCCTCTTCGTCGCGAAGGGATGGTTCGATTTCGCCGACTGCGTCCCCTTCCTCGTCCTGGGACCGAGCATACCCGCAGGGCTCGTGACCTTGGCTTCGGGCATGGGATTCCTGCGCACGGCGAAGCAGAACCTCGAGCACATCGCGCAGGTCCTCTCCGCCGAACAGCTTCCCGAGGCGGAGGAGGCCAAACGGCTCCCCGGCTCGGATCTCGACGTCGCCTTCGACGAGACCTCGTTCTCCTACGGAGAAAGCACCCGCCTCGCGCTCGATCACGTGAGCGCATGCATCGCACCGGGAACCATCTGCGCCCTGGTAGGCGATTCGGGCAGCGGAAAGACGACGTTCGCGCGCCTCATACCCCGCTTCTGGGACCCGACTTCGGGTTCCGTGCGGCTCGGCGGGCATGACCTGCGCGACGTATCCTCCCAATCGCTTCTCTCGCAGGTGGCGATCGTCTTTCAGGAAAGCATGCTGCTATCGCTCAGCATCCGCGACAACATCAAGCTCTCCTGCCCCGATGCGACGGACGACGAGATGATCGAAGCCGCGAAGGCCGCGCAGATTCACGAGCGGATCCTCTCGTTCCCCCGGGGATACGACTCCGTCGTCGGGTCGGCCGACTGCAGCCTCTCCGGCGGCGAAGCCCAACGCATCGCCATTGCGCGCGCGATTCTGCAGGATGCGCCCGTGCTCGTGCTGGACGAGGCCACCGCACACGCCGATCCCGAGAACGAGACCGCGATCCAGACGGCGCTCAGCCGCCTGTCGCACGGACGGACCACGGTCGTTATCGCCCACAGGCTCAACACCGTGACGGGGGCCGATCGGACGCTCGTCCTGGAAGACGGCCGCGTCATAGAGTCCGGGCGACACGACGAGCTGCTCCAGGCGAACGGGCGATATGCGAGGCTCTGGCAGACGCAGCAGGTCAATGCATTCCACGCGCACGGCACCGAGGAGGCGGCGCTATGATCGTCGATAGGATAGACAGGCTCGCCGGACGCCCGACGGGCATCAAGGCGCAGGTCGCGTACTTCGTGGTCTGCAGCGTGCTCGAAGGCGGCGTGTACGCCGCGCTCCTCCCGTTGCTCCAGGCCCTGTACGGAGGCGATGGCCATGGAGCCCTCGTCTGGTCGGTCGTCGCTTGCGCCGCAGGCATCGCCTGCGCCGTCGCGAACTACCTTTCCGAAACCCACGGATACATGATCGGCGACGTCGTGATCCTGCGCAGCATCCAGGAACGCTTGGGCGACCATATCGTGAAGCTTCCGCTCGGATGGTTCACCGCCGGACGCGCGGGCGAGCTCGCCGCCCTGCTCGAGCGCGACCTCCAGATGATCATGAATTTGCCGGGCATCTTCCTGAAGCAGCTCGTGATCGCGGTCGTCGTGCCGGCCTGCATCGCCGCGCTCTTCCTTGCCGTGGATTGGCGCGTCTCCCTCGCCTATATCGCGCTCATGCCCGCACTGTACGTCTGGTCGAAGAAGATGGCCGGCGCCGCAGGCGCGGGACACGCCGAAGAGGAGCGGTCGAACGCACACTTGGCGGGACGCGTGCTCGAATTCGTTCGGGCGCAGCCGATCCTGCGTGCGACGGGCACGGCCCGAAACGGCTGGCAAGCCCTTGAGGACGACATCTCCCGCGACCACGAGACCACGGTGCGCACGCTCGAAATGACTCAGAAGCCCATAACCGTTCACACGTTGCTCGTCTATGCGTCGTTCGGGCTTACGTTCCTCTGCGCGACGACGCTGCTGGCGATCGAAGCCGTGACGCCGGTCGAGTACCTCTTCGTGATCGTGCTCGCGCTGCGTTCGACCGATGCTCTCCATAAGGCGGCAAGCCAGGCCATGGCCCTCAACGTATGCCAGAACGCCATAGACGCATCCGAGGAGATCCTGGCTGCGAAGCCCCTGCCTGAGACCTCCGACCCGAAGAGGCCGATGGGCGCGTCGATCGAATTCGACGACGTGCGCTTCTCCTACGATGGAGCGCGTCGGGTCATCGACGGCGTAACGCTTTCCTGCCCCGAAGGACGGCTGACCGCCCTCGTCGGTCCATCGGGATCAGGAAAGACGACGCTGACCAGGCTTATCGCACGATTCTGGGACGTCGATGCAGGAGCGGTGCGCATCGGCGGCGTAGATGTGCGGGACATGGCGGTCGACGAGTTGCTCGGCATGATCTCGCTCGTGTTCCAAGACGTGTATCTGTTCGACGGCACGATAGAGGACAACGTCCGCTTCGGACAGCCCGACGCGACCGACGAACAGGTCCGCCGTGCCGCGCGCATCGCACGACTCGACCAGGTCGCGGGGCGTCTGGAGGACGGATGGGGCACGCGCGTCGGCGAGGGCGGCGGACGCTTGTCGGGCGGCGAACGTCAGCGCGTGTCGATCGCCCGAGCCCTGCTCAAGGACGCGCCCATCGTGCTTTTCGATGAGGCGACCGCGGCGCTCGACGCGGAGAACGAGGCTGCGATCGTGGATGCCATGCACGAGCTTGCGCGCGACCGGACGGTCGTCGTCATCGCGCACCGGCTTTCGACCATCGCCGAAGCCGACCAGATCGCCATGCTCGAAGACGGACGCGTCACGCAGCTCGGCTCCCATGAGGAACTGCTCGCCCAGGAGGGGCGCTACCGCAGCTTCTGGAGCGACCGCCAGCGCGCGCAAGGCTGGAAGGTGCGCTAGCCAACCCGACCGACATGCAACGAAAGGCCGGGTCCAGCGAAAGGCCGGACCCGGCGTGCATGCGAATTGAAAACGTGTGCACGGGGCCATCGCCGAACTGGGCTTTTCTCGACCACGTGCACACGATTCGAAAACGTGTGCACGTGCGGCGGATGGGCACATGCACGACAGGGCGCTGAGTTACGCGGTGGCCTTCGCATAGTTGGCGGCGACGGCATCCCAGTCAAGGACCGAGAAGAACGCGTCAACGTAGTCGCCGCGCAGGTTCTTGTACTTCAGGTAGTAGGCGTGCTCCCAAACGTCGATGCCCAGGATCGGGGTGACACCAAGGCCCTCGCTGAAGGGGTTGTCCTGATTGGGGCTCGACGTGACGCTCAGGGTCCCGTCAGGGGCGGCGTTGAGCCACGCCCAGCCGGAGCCAAAGCGCCCGACGGCAGCCTTCTTGAGCTCTGCCTTGAGCTCGCCGACGCTGCCGAAGGCCTCCTCGATCCTCTCCCTCAACACGCCCGCAGGCTCGGCGGCGGGAGCGGGGGACATGATGGAGAAGTACAGGTTGTGGTTGTAGAACCCGCCGCCGTTGTTGCGGATGGTGCCGCGCAGGGGCTCGTCGATGCCATCCAGGGAGGAAAGGAGTCGCTCGATGGGCTGATCGGCGACACCGGCCTTCTCGGCGGCGGCATTAAGGGCGTTGGTGTAGGTGGTGTGGTGCTTGGAGTAGTGGGTCTCCATCGTCAGCGCGTCGACGTAAGGCTCGAGGGCGTCATAGGCGTAGGGAAGCTTGATCTGCTCGAACATGGTGAAGCTCCTAACGTGTTGGGTTTCTGCTCGCATAGTTCCTCGTGCGGAAGCCTCGCGGGGCCTCCCTTGGGGCTCTGCCACCTCAAAGGCTCTGTCACGCCTGCCTGAGCATGGACTTCATGAACCAGATCTCCTTGTTGTAGGCAGCGACCTGGTCCTCCATGGCGTTGGAGACGGCAAAGTCCTCGTCCCCGCAGGCGTCACGAATCCCAAGGGCCTGCGTCTTGAGGGCGGCCATGTCATCGAGGGCGGTCTGGATGGCGTCCTTGACGGCCCAAGCCTTGGCGGGGACGTCCTCGATGGTCGCAAGCTCCAGGAACTCCCTGTAGCTCGCAGCGGGGGTCTCGCCGTTCTGGGCGAGCAGCTCGGCAACCTCGTCCATGTTGTCGGCGTAGGCGTCGTAGAGCGCCTCGAGGTACTCGTGGACTGCCTTGAACTGCAGACCAAAGACGTTCCAGTGGAGGTTGTGGGTCTTGATGTACACCACGCCAAGGTTGGCGACGTAGGAATTGACCTGCTGAACGAGTTCCTTCTTCATTGCTCTCTCCTTTTTCCTCTCGAGTCGGCAGCCCATTGGAATGGGGCCGGCAACAGCTAGTGCTACACCCTCTATACCCCACTCATGCAATTGTTACTCATTCACTAGCAAAAAAGTCTGGAGAGCTCCGCCGAGGGGGGTGCGGTGACTCCATGGTAGCCGCGTTCGCCGTCGCCCTCGAGCGCAGGATGGGTGCCCGCGAGGCCTTATCCTATGCGGTCGCCGTCGGCTCCGCAGCGGCCATGTCCCCCAACACGGGCGACTACGACCCCAGCGACCGTGATGACATCCTGCCAAAGGTTGAGGTCAGGACTATCGGGGAAGGGGGGCATGAGCGAGCCCTACGAGATCTGCGCGGCGCTCCCCCACATCTACGTGGGACGGTTTGCGAAAGCGAGATCGAGGGTGCCAGCGTTATCAGCGTCGGGCTCAGCCTGCTCGAGTTCGAGCAGCTCCTCGAGTACCACGCGTTCCGTTACACCAGGCTCGGGACGCGCAACATGGACTTCGAGCGCATGCTCGAGAGCGTCGTCGCCATCGAGCTGCCGAGGCGCGGCTACGAGGCGTACGCGGACATGCCCTAACCTACTCGTATCTCAGCAGGGCATAGTGCTGCAACGGATCCCTTGGGTCGGACCCATGCCACTTGGGCTTACTTAGGCCTACCAGGACCTGACTTCAACCGATCTGGCGCATAGCGTGCACCAGACCATGGGAGCGGGGACGAGGAGCCCTGCGCCAGCGCCAGCCCATCGGCCAGGCAGCCCACCGCATAGAGCGGGATGCTCTCCACGTCCCCCGTGCCGAAGTTGCGCGCGGAGACGCGCACGACGCGGTCGGGACGGTACTTCTCGCGGTACACGCCGAGGCTCCTCGAGCGCGCGTTCTCGGTGGACTTGACCTCGACGGGCACCGCCCCGGCCGACCCGTCCTCGACGACGAGGTCCACCTCGGCCCTGTTGCCGCTCGTCCAGTAGCGGGGCGTGATGCCGCGGGCGACCATCTGCTGTACCACGTAGTTCTCGGTGAGGCCACCCGCATCAAGCAGCGACCGCTTGCGCTCGTCGAAGAGCACCGCCGCAGGAATGCCCGACATGGTGGACAGAAGGCCAACGTCATTGGCGTACACCTTGAAGGCGCCCGCGTCCTCCTGCAGGCGCAGGGGCACCCGCCCCGAGGACACGCGCACACACTTGTCTACGAGCCCAGCCGAGAGGAGCCACGAGATGGCCCCCTCGTACTGGCTCGCCCTACCGCCGCTGCGCACCTGCTTGTACTGGAACTTGTGGTTCTCCTTGGCCAGCTGTCCGGGCACGCTGTTCCAGACATCACGTGCACGTGCGACATCCGTAGGGTTAGGGGCGTACTTGGCCATATCCGCCAGGTAGAGGTTGAGGATGTCGCGGTGCACGCGAACGGCGTCCCGTACATCTCCCGAGCGCGCGTAGGCATCGACGGCCTCCGGCATGCCTCCCACGAGAAGATAGGTGCGATAGTGGTCCATAGCCTGGTCGTGGAGCTGGTAGGCATGCATCTCCGCGTACGCCTCACGTATCCCCTCGAGCATGAGGCCGTGGCCCGTCGCCACCATGAACTCGTCGAACGTCATCGGGTGGATCGTCATGGTGTTGACCTTGCCCACCGGCAGCGAATAGTCCCCCTTGTTCACCGCCACGCCAAGGAGGCTGCCCGCCGCTATGACGTGGTGTGGGAAGCCCGACTTCTGAACGTACTTGAGCGCGGTCAGTGCACGGTTGGACGCTTGCACCTCGTCGAAGACGTAGAGCATGCCAAAAGGAGCAGTGAGCCGGAGGCCGTGCGTGCGCGTCCACCACGTCCGCGGGGCGTGGCAGTCGTAGCCATGCGGGCACACGTCGCGCGTCGGGAGCGCCCCCCACCAGGGGAGCGTTTCCTTTTGTGTAGGGTTTGTACAGGTCAGATACCATGAGGGTACGCGATTGAGGCCGCGCTACGGCGGAGGCCAAGCCCCTCCGCCACCCGTCCCGCACGCGCAGGCACCCCTAATGCTTGTGGGGACGGGATGGGGCCAGACCTTGCTCACGGCCTCCTAACTGACATTACTTTTCGCTCTCGCTGACCAGCTCGACGATCAATTCATCGTGGTCGATTCCCATCGCATCGAAGATCTCCCCAAGGTTAGATGCCATACTCCATACTGAAAGGCTATGCCTGGCGTAGAGGTTGTCTAGCACCTTGACGTAGAGCGAGCCTTCGTCGCTCTCGGAGAAGTAGGTCTTAGCGTGACTTGCGACCGACATAGCACCCTTGCGGAACTGCGCGGCGTCAAGCTCCGAAAGAATGGAGAGCATGTCGGTGTACATGTTCTTCCAGACCCCCTCTTGGTGCCTGTCCCCGAAGAACGACCAGGCGTTGATCTTCCTGCCGCTGAGGTCATGGATCTCGTCGAGGGTGAAGCGATTGGACTCATCCACCCTCATGACAACGGAATCCGTCGGCATGGGCCAGAGCTGGCAGAACAGATCCTGCATCATGGCGCAGCGAGCCTCCAGCTCCTCCTCATCCCATTTCTGCCGCTGGGCAATCCAAGCGTTCATGTGGACGTGGCTATCCTTGAAGCCGTCCTCCATGTCGCGCTTCTGCACGAAGGGCCTATTGGAGTACTTGGGGTTGAAGCCCGTGAGCGTGAGGTTGGCGATGCGGTTCAGCCACTTCGCATGAATCGCGTCCGCAAGCGGACCGAGGTCGCGCCTCCAAATGGGAGTGAGTGTCTGGGGCATGACGTGCTCGATAGTGAGCTTGGGAGGATCGGCCTCGAACGCGCCGCGCACGTCGAGCTGCTCGGGCCCGTCACCGTTCTCGAGGTACTGGAAGAGGAAGAGCTTGTAGTCCTTCTTGACGCCCGTGAAGAAGTCGCGCGACTCGACGCTGGCCCGGAACTCATCGTCTCGCACGAAACGGGTCACGCCGGTCTCACTCTTAGAGAGAAGGATGTGTGCCAGCATCTGGTCGTAGGTGGTGTCCTCAGCCTTTCTCCGCTCGCGGCACACGTCATCGTGCAGGGTCATGAAAACCTTGTTGAGGCCGTTGGATCCTATGTTGCACACCCAGCGCCGGAACATGTAGGACTCGACGAGTTTGACCGCCCTGGCGACCTCGCCCCAGGAGACCTCGCCCCTCGAGCGCGTCATGAAAAGCGCAAGTAGGTAGGGGCTCGTAATGTCAAAGCCGAGGAGGTTGAGCCTGCGCATGGCGTCGTCCACAGCGGGGATGCCGCTCGCCGCATGCATGAACTCGCTGTACCGTTCCGAGTAGTCGCGGAGCTTCGCCATGAGCTTCCTGATGTCCTTGCCCTCTGCGTAGCCTTTGAACTCCTCGTAGACAGCGCTCTTGTTGGGCGTCTTGCGGTCCGCCGCCGTGAGGTAGTGGCGGATGAAGGAGCTCACGTCGTAGCCCGTGTTCTTCTCGATTCGGTTCCAGTATTGGGTGTAGTAGACCTCCTGCTCGTGTGACGGGATGTCCATCAGCACAAAGTTGCGAATCTTGTCGCCCTCGGAGAGGTCGAGCCCGGTGGAGTTCAGCGACTCGAACACGAGCTGCGGGTTGTCGCTAGCCTCCAGCTTGATGTTGATGATGACGAGTCGTTTGCAGGCGTCGTATATGTCGCGAGGGCCGAAGAAGCTGTCGCTGAGCCTCCGCCGCAGGTAGGCGTAGTTGTCGGACACGCTGCTGCCATGGGCGGTCTTCATGCCGTAGGTGACGGCGGTCAGTATGTCGTTGTCGTCCTTGACGAGCTTCAGCCGGAGCTTGGGCTTTCCGTCGCCCCCGTCGTCCGGGTTGTCGATGATGTAGTTGGAACGGATGCTGGCAGCCATGCGGCGGTCCTTTTCTTCACCAGTCTGCTCCAGAGCGTTGGCGATGGCGAGGAAGAGGAGGTAGACGGTGGTAATGCGCTGCTGCCCGTCAATGAGGATGCGTTCGTCCCGCTCGCCCTCGAGGGACACGATGCTGCCAAAGAAGTGGTTCTTCGTGTCGTTCTTCAGCATCTTTTCGAGGTCGTCGAAGAGACGCTTGCACTGCTTCTGCGTCCAGTCGTAGTTACGCTGGAACACAGGGACGGAGAAGTCGGACTTCATCATCAGGTGGAACAGCTGCTCGTCATAGCCCTTCATCGTGCCCCCATCCACGTACTTGTCGATAGCAAAAGTCTTAACAGATACCCGGGACACGAACAACGGTCATGCACGCCACCGCCACATCTCCCACCCCTGTCGGTGAGGATAGTTGCCATTATGAGAAGGTCGGCGGTGCCGAGCCCGCCTGCGTCGACCCCGAGCTGCCCTTCGACCTGCCGGATGGCTGGGAGTGGGCACGGCTAGGATCAATATCACTCGGAATCTCAACGGGACCATTTGGAAGCGCCCTGCACAAAGGCGACTATGTATCCCGTGGGGTGCCCATTGTTAATCCAGCGAACATTTCTAATGGGCTGATAACTCCAACCTCCTTCGTATCGGAAGCCACGCGCGAAAGGCTAAGCTCCTATATCTTGTCATTGGGGGACCTGGTAATTGGGCGACGGGGCGAAATGGGCCGCGTAGCCGTTGTTGGCGATGAATGTGTTGGTTGGTTGTGTGGCACCGGCTGCTTTATCGCGCGTTGTCCCGGAGGAGGGGAGCTTTCCTCTAACTTATTAAGTCTCGTATTCTCCTCGACGTATACAAAAGCCTTTCTCGAGGAAAACGCCATCGGCACAACAATGAAGAATCTTAGTAGGGAGATTCTGGGAGAGGTGCTCGTGCCCGTCCCGCCCCTCGCGGAGCAGCGCCGCATAGTCGTCGCCCTCGACGAGCTCCTTGGCCTCGTGGACGAGGTGGAGCGCTCCCAGGCGGAGCTCGAGGGGCTGCTGGACAGGGCGAGGGCGAAGGTCCTCGACCTCGCCATCCGCGGCAGGCTCGTCCCCCAGGACCCGTCCGACGAACCCGCCGAGGCGCTCCTGGCCCGCGTGCGGGAGGAGAGGCTGCTCATGGCGGCCGACGGGAGGCTGAGGAGGAGGGACGTCGAGGGCGACTCGGTCATCTTCCGCGGTGAGGATAACTCCTATTATGAGAAGGTCGGCGGCGCCGAGCCCGTCTGCGTCGACTCCGAGCTGCCCTTCGACCTGCCGGAAGGCTGGGAGTGGGCAAGACTGCCGTCTTTGTTCGTAATTGATCCACGATCGAGGCAAGATGATGTTGCCCTTGTCTCGTTTGCCCCGATGGCTTCAATCGATCCGGGCTTTACGTCACATGTGAAATATGAAGTCAGGCCGTGGGGAGAAGTCAAAAGGGGGTTCACTCACTTCGAAGAGGGCGACGTCCTGTTCGCGAAGATTTCGCCATGCTTTGAGAACAGGAAGTCCTTCGTCGCGGAGTCTCTTGAGAACAAGCACGGTGCGGGTACGACCGAGCTCATCGTGCTTAGGTGCATCTGCGGTATGACGCCTTGGTTCGCGCTCTGCTTCCTGAAAAGCCCGACATTCATTGACGCCGCCAAGGGGACCTTCATGGGAACGGTAGGCCAGCAGCGGGTCAAACGGGAATTCATAGACAGCGTGTTGTTCCCAGTTCCTCCCCTATCGGAGCAGGCGCGAATCGCCAAGTCAGCATCCAAACTCCTAGACTCAATTGGGTTGTAGGAGCAGGAGCAACCTGGCAACTTCTCTGACGATTCTGTTCTGTTCGGGTTGCGGAGGTATCGGTACAAGCATTTCGTCCATGTCATCCTTGCGCACCGAGGGGGAGTTGTCGCCTCTCATGTGGACGTTAATTGCGTTCACGAAGTAGTCAGATTTCATGCAGAGAAATAGCCACTCGGAGTCGATTGAATCCGATGACGCGGTGCATACGTAGAAGCCCGTTGAGGCGACGCAACCGTCGTGCTCGTCAAATGCGAGGGCGATGTTCCTCAGGTAGGGTCTGACCATAGAAAAGAGGACTGACCCCTTGGCAACTGCTCTGCGCGCTCGGCTTGGCGCGTCGGCAGTTGACAGCAGCTTGGGCTCGATGATTTTGCACCGTACGTTGTCTATGGAATCAATGTCGATATAGCGGAATAGCTTTCCTGTTGGCCTGTGACTCCCTTGCGGTTGGCATATCGAGCTAAGCCTCACCCACGCCCAGGAATCCGGAACGTCGAAGGGCACCTCGATCAAGATGGTGCTTCCGACGTTCTTCTCATAATAGGAGATGGCGGAATCATGGTCTTTTCCTGGAACGACGACACCGAGAGGAGAAGGCTATGAGCTACCAGGAATTCGAGCAGCACCTTAGGAGAGAGGGGCTCTCATCAAACACCGTCGAGTCCTATCTGTGGACGGTGGAGTACTTCCACGCTAACTACGACGGCCTATGCGAGGAGAACCTGCTCGCATACAAAGGCTACCTGATGGAGTACTTCAAACCAAAGACCGTGAACCTCAGGATTCAAGCGATGAACAAGTACCTCGATTTCCTTGGGTTGCAACACCTTCGAGTAAGGGTGGTGAAGATACAGCAGAAACCCTTCTTGGAGAATGTAATTAGCAACTCCGATTACCGGTTTCTAAAGACATGCCTCAAGGACGCTGGGAACTACCAGTGGTACTTCGTGGTCTGGTTCCTCGGGGCCACCGGCGCGAGAGTCAGCGAGCTCATAAAGCTGAAGGTAGAGCATGTCGAAGAGGGGCATTTTGACATCTACTCGAAAGGTGGAAAGCTGAGAAGGCTCTACATTCCAAAAAAGCTCAGGGAAGAAGCCTTGTCGTGGCTGAGAGAGCGAGGCAGAAAGAGCGGCTACCTCTTCGTCAACAGATACGGCAAGACGATCACTCCTAGGGGCATTTCGCAGCAACTCAAGAAGTACGCGCGAAAATACGGTATCGAGGAGTCCGTTGTATACCCCCACTCATTTCGACATCTCTTCGCTAAAAACTTTCTTGAGCGATATAACGACATTGCGCTGCTTGCCGACTTAATGGGACACGAGAGCATCGAGACGACGAGAATCTACCTTCGTAGGACAGCAAGCGAGCAGAGAGAGATAGTCGATAGAGTGGTTACATGGTAAGAACGGCAGTCAGTAGAGTAGCTATTGTTTCTGCGGCAGATGCTATGCGTTCTTGTTCGTGAGACGGAGGGATGGGCAGAAGGGCCCCCTGTCCGTCCCTCGTCCCAAGCCGAGGCATCTTTACGCCATATGAGCAACGGTTTGCATAACTCAAGAAATAGTCAGACATCAATACAAGCCTGATGTAACTGGGAGCTACCGTGCCATAGAGTTCTATAGGGATGATCTCGGAAGTGCAATAACCTGGCTCGGGAGCAATGAGCACCTTGTTGAGATAGGGTCGGAGTTTGCTGTAAAGGAGCTGACCGGCGCAGAATGGCCTCTTGACGCTAGACGACCTTCGCTCCCCGCCACAGACCCTTCTGAGAATCCTTCCCGATCCCTTCTCGATGTCTTCAAGGTCAAGCACCCAGGCCTCATCGTCGATCTTCTCAGGATTGACGCTTTCGGACGAGCCGTAATTCGAAATTGCACCGAAGCGAGACCAAGCCCATGTGCGCGGTATAGCGAATACCTCACCTTCGATAGGTATGACTCGATTGTCTCCAAAGCGTTCATAATAGGAGTTATCCTCACCGCGGAAGATGACCGAGTCGCCCTCGACGTCCCTCCTCCTCAGCCTCCCGTCGGCCGCCATGAGCAGCCTCTCCTCCCGCACGCGGGCCAGGAGCGCCTCGGCGGGTTCGTCGGACGGGTCCTGGGGGACGAGCCTGCCGCGGATGGCGAGGTCGAGGACCTTCGCCCTCGCCCTGTCCAGCAGCCCCTCGAGCTCCGCCTGGGAGCGCTCCACCTCGTCCACGAGGCCAAGGAGCTCGTCGAGGGCGACGACTATGCGGCGCTGCTCCGCGAGGGGCGGGACGGGCACGAGAAATGACCTGATTGACTGTAGCCCGACGGTCTTTTGGGCGATGCCCGTTGCGACAGAGTCTGCACAGCTTCTAATCCATCCTGACTGCAGGCAATAAGAGAGGTAGTGATTGCCAAGCAGCTTGTTCGGCCTGATGATTCCAATGTGCCTTTGCACGCAGAAGCGCCTATCATCTAAGACCCTAATGACGATTCCATAAGAACCGGTCACCGTGTAGAGGACATCACCTCGCATGGGTCGCCTGTACTCGCCTAAAGACTCGTAATAGCTTTCGGGAACAAAACGTGTGTCTTCGAAGTTTAGATAGCCAGACGAAACGTTCGATATAACCAGAAATGGTATGCCGCTGGAAACTTGTGGCGGCGGTTGATGGTCCCCATCTGCCACTGACAGAACGATGCTTCCGAGCCGTGCCCACTCCCAGCCATCCGGCAGGTCGAAGGGCAGCTCGGGGTCGACGCAGGCGGGCTCGGCACCGCCGACCTTCTCATAATGGCAACTATCCTCACCGACGTAGATGATGGAGTCCTTGGCGACATCGCGCCTCTTGAGCTTTCCCTCGGCGACCATGCGCTGCTTCTCAACCCTTACCCTCTCGAGAAGAACGGATGCCGGTTCGTCATTTGGGTCTTGGGAAACGAGCTTTCCGCGCACGGCCAGATCGAAAATCTTCTGCCTCAGACGTTTCGTGTCAATCATTCTTCAATGTCTCCAAGCAGCTCCTCCAGCCTTGAGACTGCCGAGGCGATGCTGTCGCTCTTCTCCCGTATCTCTGCCAAAAGGTCGGAGAGCTGCACCTCGGAGATGTCATCCCCCGTCTTTATCCAAGTAATGTCTAGGCTCGCCTTGTCTCTGTCCAGAATCTCTTGGAGCGTGAAACGCCTCCACCGTCCGTTGGGGTTCTCTTCGGAGTAGGTTTCCTCGCGGTCACCAATGGCAGCGGGCTTGTAGCAGTCGACGAAGTCCTGCAGGTGCTCCCTAGTCATGGGCCGCTGCTTCAGAGTGTGGTGCACCCCAGTGCGGTAGTCATATATCCAGACCTCCCTTGTCTGCCAGTCGGGACTCGCGGGTCTGTTATCGAAAAAGATGACATTCGCCTTCACTCCCTGGGCGTAGAAGATGCCGGTAGGAAGCCTGAGGATTGTATGCAGGTTGGTGGTTTCGAGGAGTTTGCGTCGCACCGTCTCTCCCGCACCTCCCTCGAATAGAACGTTGTCCGGCACGACGACTGCGGCGTGTCCGTCCTGCCTGAGGATGGTGTGGATATGCTGCACGAAGTTGAGCTGCTTGTTGGACGTGACCGCCCAGAAGTCCCGTCTGTTGTAGGTGCCTTCCTCTTCCTCCTGCAACCCTTCGTCGTTCGTGAAGGAGTATGAGGACTTCTTCCCGAATGGAGGGTTGGTCAGCACGTAATCATAACGAGTCCCAGGATCAGCGAGCAGTGAGTCGTTCCTGTAGATGGGAGGCTCGCCATTGAAGTCGCTGATATTGTGTAGGAAGAGGTTCATGAGGCACAGCTTGTAGGTGCTCGGCACAATCTCCCAACCTGCGAAGGTTGAGTATCGAAGGAAGTGACGCTGGTCCCGGTCGAGGGTGTAGTGCTCGGAATCCTCAATGTAGTCTTTCGCGGCCAGAAGGAACCCTCCGCTTCCACAACAGGGGTCCACAACCGTCTTTCCGGGCTGCGGCTGAACGCAGTCAACCATCGCGCTGATGAGCGCCCTTGGGGTGAAGTACTGGCCTGCGCCGCTCTTCGTGTCCTCTGCAACCTTCTGCAAGAGGCCCTCGTAGATGTCGCCCTTCACGTCGGAAGACATCGACGACCACTTCTCCGCATCAATCATTGTGATGACCCTAGAGAGAATGGCGGGATTGGAAATCTTGTTCTGGGCCCCTGAGTAGATCTGCTGCAGGGTGCCACCCGTCTCCCCAAGGGTCTTCAGCACATACTCGTAGTGGCGGAAGAGCTCATCGCCCCTCTTTGACTTGAGCGTGTCCCACGTGCAGTCGCCAGGGATGCGCATGTCCCTCTTGTAGGGCGGCTTGCTGTACTCGTCTGCCATCTTGAGGAACAGCAGGTATGTCAGCTGCTCGAGGTAGTCGCTATTCGAAACCCCGTCATTCATCAGGACGGTCGCCATCGACCAGACCTTCTGATTAATCGTGGATTGAGAGCTCAATTCCATCCTCCTATGCGACCAGGGCAAGACTCAAATCGTAAAGCAGCACTTCGTATCTATCCCCGAACAGTTCGTAATACCGACCAAGGCCACCTCTGTCTGCAAACGGGAAGAGCTCCAGGTCGTCCACGGTAACTTCTGCGCTTGTGGAAACGAAATCGCGTAGGTCTCTCAGCCACTCCATCTGCTCGTCCGTGAAGTGGCCGTGCCCCGCGTTCTCGGAGAAGACCCACTCCTTGAAACGCATCCTCACGTGGTCCGCGAAGGATATGAGGTCGTCCTCTTGCCCGATTTCGAAGCGCACGAGGGAGATGATGTCGGTGAGCTGATTGACAACGCTCTTCCTGGACACCTTGTCGGGACTTGTAATCTCGTAGGCATTCCACAACATCTCGTTCGAGAGGTGGTAGGGGGCTTCCTTGAGCCTGCTATAGACCTCCTTGATCATCTTCAGAGTGAGGGGCCTCTGTCGATACGATTGGGAGTAGATGACCTGAAGGGCTTCCAGCTCGTCTTTGTTGTCGTCGAGGAACTCCCTGAAGGTCTTGATGGCATCGGCGGCACGCGCCTCGTGGTCGTCGTCCCATCCCACGAAGAGGACCGTGTCCAGGTTGACGTTGTCGATGATCTGATCGTGGGCTTTCCTGACGTTCTCGAGGTAGTTTCTAAGATCGGGATTGAGAATGGGCCCTATGGCCTCGTCGATGAGGGCATCCTGCACAGCGTCGAGGACGAATTCGCTCGGCATCTCATCCTCGAGCAGCATCGCAGGTTCGGTGATGAGGTCCATGTCGAATGCGTCCAGCATCTTGCGCGCAATCTCGTTGATCGGGACGCCGCCGGTCATCTCCTCGGCTTGCTTGCGCTCCTTCTCGGTCATCGCCCTGTCGAGCCTCAGGAGCCTGTTCGCCAGTGATGTCAGAGTATCCTCGTCCCTGGCGCCCATCACCACGCTCATCATGAGGTCCTTGAGGCTTACGGTGGGCTTTCTCTCCAGTGGTCGCGTCTCTGTTTTGAGAGTCTTGGTGACCCCGACGGCGTCGACGACGACGTACCTCACCTTGCTCGACCTGGCATCAGGGGTCACCTTCACGAGGTCATCGTATGGGAGAACGCGCCGCGCACGGCCGAGCATCTGCTCGAAGTAGTTCTTGGACCTGACGTCACGCATGAATAGGAGGCACTCGAGGGGCTTCACGTCCGTACCCGTGGCTATCATGTCGACAGTCACGGCGATTCGGGGATTAAACCCATTGCGGAACTCGGAGAGGGTTGACTGGGGATCGTCCGCTTGGTGGGTGATCTTTTTGCAGAACTCGTTTCCCTGGCCGAACTCCTCGCGGACAATGCGGATGATGTCGTCGGCATGGCTGTCGGTCTTGGCGAAGATCAAGGTCTTTGGCACCACGTCTCGCCCGGGGAATATCTCGGTGGTCACCTTCTCCTTGAACGTCCGTATGACCATTCTTATCTGCGACGGGTTCACTACGTCCCTGTCAAGCTTCGAGGGGTCGTAGGTTATGTCCTCGTCCATCTGCTCCCATCTGAGCTGACGGGAGAGCCTGTCTCTCTTCTCGATGTACTGCTTGAGGATGGTTCCGCCCTTAGTGCCCACCTCAGTCTCAATGAGGAAGACGTCGCCACCGACGTTGACGCCGTCGATGACTGCCTCCTCGTGGGTGTACTCGCTGACCACGTTCTGGTTGAAGAACGCGAACGTGCGCTTGTCGGGGGTTGCCGTGAGGCCGATGAGGAAGGCATCGAAGTAGTCGAGCACCTGCTGCCAGACGTTGTAGATGGAGCGATGGCACTCGTCGACTATCACGAAGTCGAAGAACTCGGGAGGATAGGCCGAGTTGTACTCAACCTCCCTAACCCCTCCTCTGACGTCGTGCTCGTTGGGGGACTCCTCCTCGTCGCGCTCGTCGAGATCCCGTCCCCTGAGGATGGAGTACATCCGCTGGATGGTGCTTATGCAGACGTCGGCATCCTTCGGTATGACCGACGAACTCAAACGGGCGACATTATAGAGCTCAGGGAACAAGCGGGCATCATCCCCAGGCTTGTACTTTCTGAACTCCTCCTCGGCCTGTATGCCGAGATTTCTCGTATCCACAAGGAAGAGAATCCTCTTCGCCCTTGCGAACTTGAGGAGACGGTAGACGTTCGTGATGGCGGTGTAGGTCTTTCCCGCACCGGTGGCCATCTGGATGAGCGATCGCGGCTTGTCCTCGGAGAACGACCGCTCGAGACCCCGAATCGCCTTCACTTGGCAGTCCCTGAACCCGGCCGGGTTGAGTTCCGGAAAGGCCTTCATCCGGTTCCTGAGAGTTGACGAGTCTGACAGCCAGCTTTGGAGTTGCTCGGGCCTGTGGAAGGAGTACACCTCCCTAGAGCGGTAGTTGACATCCTGATAGTCACAGAAGTGCGTCAGGACATCGGTGGCTTCGTAAGCAAAGCGTATGTGGACTGAGCCCCTAGAATACTTCAGACCGCTCTCCGCGTACCTCTTCGACTGCTCAGCCACTGTCGTAAGTTGATGCCCCTTGTCGTGCGCCTTCGCCTCGATGACGCCGACCGGCACCCTGTCAATGAACAGGAGGTAGTCGACCGGACCTGAATTCGTGGGGTACTCACGTACTGCTACGCCAAACTTGGCTGCGGGATTGAGCTCGGACATGTCCTGGACAACATAGCCCGCCTGCTCGAGCTTCGCATCAATTTCCATCCGTGCTTTTTCCTCTGGATGCATCTTTGTACTCCTAGGAGGTTATCTGGAGGCCGTCACGGCACTCGAATAACTCGGCATTTGCCTCAACCTCATCAACCACCAGGCTTGTTATCAATGCCGAAACGCTGATGCACCGGGACTCTGCGAGCACGGAGAGAGCATGCTTCAATTCTGGCGTTACAGCAAAGATGACGCGATCACTCTTCTTTCCGAGAAGCATCGTCTTCCGCAAGTCGCTGGCCTGCATATACACCTCCGCATGACATACGATTTATATAAACGATACCACACTAATATAAGCGGTTTTATGACCAGACATCATCGAGATTAATTCAACGATTGGAAGTATCCCCGCCCACGGGCAGGGCCCGTCCCCGGGACCCCTCCCGGCCGCCACGCACAGCCGAGGTCAAGGGTCCCACTGTTGATGTTCACTAAGAAGTGACGCGAATGGTCATCGGGAACCGAGCACCGTGGTCATGAAGAATTGAGCAGTTTGGTCAGGAACTGGCCGTGCCCCGGGGCGTCAGGGACACGGCCAGAACTATGCTCTCCCGAGGTGCCGACCTTGGCGAGTGCCACCCCGGGAAAAAAGGGGAAATGACCGTGTCCTTAGACGAACAAGAGGATATCAGGCGGATGGACAGGGACGGGGTGCCGAGGTCGCGGATTGCCCGCGAGCTCGGCGTCAGCAGGAACACCGTCGCCAAGTACGCGAACATGGAGGACATGTCGCCCGAGGCCCCGCTGGCCCGCAGGAGGGCCCGCCCGGCCACGGACGGCCTGTCCGCGTGGATCGACTCGGTGCCGGAGGCCGACCTGGGCGCCCCTCGCAAGCGGCGCCACACGGCCAAGAGGGTCTACGACAGGGCGATGGCCGAGATGGGCTACGAGGGCTCGTGCTCGTCGATCAGGAGGTACGTGGGGCCTGGAGGGAGGGGCACGTCCCGGCACCGAGGGAGGGCTACCTCGGGCTCGAGTGGGGGCCGGGGACGGCCCAGGTCGACTTCGGGAACTTCCGGGCGAGGGTCGCGGGCGTCCCGCGCGCCCTCAAGCTCCTCGTCGTGACGCTGCCGCACCCCAACGCCCGCTTCTGCGTGGCGATGCCGCGCGAGAGGGCGGAGGTCCTCCGCTGGGGCCTGCGCCGCGTCCTCGAGTGGATGGGGCGGGAGCCGCGCGTCCTGGTGCCCGACAACGCCACCGAGGCCGGCAGGATGCTGTCCGGCAGGGTCACGGAGTCGGTCCTCTTCTCGCAGTTCCGCGCGCACTACCGCTGCGAGAGCCGCTGCTGCAACCCCTGCCCCGGCAACGAGAAGGGGTCCGTGGAGAACGACGTGGGGCTCCTGCGCCGCAACCCCCTCGCCCCCGTGCCCGAGGCCGCCTCGCCGGGGGAGCTCAACGAGAGGCTCAGGGCCGGCAGGAGGAGGGCCCCCAGGGCGATGGCGAGGGCGGCCGAGGGCTCCGGCTTCGCCGCCGCGTGCGAGGCGGTCGGGAGGACCTCGTGCTCATGGGCGACGTCGGGACCGGCAAGACGCACATGGCCGAGGCGCTCTGCGTGCTGGCGTGCCAGTCGGCGCGCCCCGCGCGCTTCTTCACCGCCTCCTCGCTCGTCGACGAGCTGGGGTTCCTCCCGCTCGACGCCGACGGCGCGAGGCCGCTCTTCCAGGTGGTCTCCCAGGCCTGCGGGACCCAGTCCGTCGTCTTCACGACCAGCCTCGAGCTCTCGAGGTGGGGGTCCGTCTTCGGCGACGACCAGATGGCCGCCGCCGTGATAGACCGCGTCGTCCACCACGGCAGGCTCCTGCAGTTCAGGGGCGAGTCCTGCCGCGTGAGGCACGCGCTCATACAGTAGCCCTGCTCAGAAAGCGTACCCAGGAAGGGTGACCAAACCGCGCAAAAGTTGTTGACCATTCTGCTCAGATCGTGTTGACAAAACACAGGCCCCACGGAACCTCGCGCAAATCGGAGGGCGATTGGTGGAGGTTGCCGAGGAGCGCCTGTGCCCTCCGCCTACCACGGGACGGAGGTACTTTGCCTCCCAAGGGTGGCAAGCGCGCACGGAGCGTACGTGGCCCACAACCCGAGAGGGGAACAAGGACCTGGCAGCGAACAAAAGCACCAAGAACCACAGGAGCAAGGCAGGGCGCCAGCAGGCACGCGAGGCCGAGGCCAAGGCGCAGGCGGCGCTCGACCGCCTCGGCGAGGGCGAGCGCGGCATCGAGATACTCGTGCCGATGCTCGTGAAGTGCCGCGACGACCCGCCCGAGGGGGCCTACGGTTACTTCAGGCGCGGGGTGCGCAGGACATGAATTGACTCTCGAAATTGGTATCGTCCGCGCAGTTCGGAAGCAGATCCTGTGGCCACCTGTGGCCTTCTTGTGGCCAAAATAAGAAAAAGGCCAGAGGTCTTAGCCCTCTGACCTGCGTTTTCTGGTCGGGACGACTGGATTCGAACCAGCGACCTCTCGGTCCCGAACCGAGCGCGCTACCAAACTGCGCCACGTCCCGTTCAGCGAGGAACCACTCTAGCAGAATTGGGCGCCCGAGCCAACCGTCATTGTCGCGCACGACCACCAACCCTGTGTATCCAGCGCATGTCCAGCAAGGTCACAAGCGCGTTCGTGCGTGTCGCAGACGGCAAAGACGCAGCTGCCCGAGCCCGTCACGCAAAGGCCCCGGACGCCTTCTTGCCTGCCCAGCCATTCACAGACCACCGCGTCTTCGGGTACGATCCGCAACGCGGCGGGCCCGAGGTTGTTGTAGAGCCCATCGCAGACGGCCTCCAGGTCACCGCGGCTCAGGGCATCGCGCATGGCCCGAGCGTCACGCGGGCTCGCAGGCCGCTCGTCAAAGGCCCCAAATGCGTCGGCCGTCGGGACGCCCGCACGCGGGCGCACGAGAAGGATGGGGACATCGCCCAGCTCCGGGTACGACTCCACGAGCACGTCGCCGGCGCCCACGAGATAGGACGGCCTTGGGTCCAGGAAGAACGCCACGTCGGCCCCAACCGAACGGGCGACGGACACGACACGCTCGTCGCTCGCGCCAACCTCCCACAGGCTGCAGAGGGCGAGTATCACGGACGCGGCGTCGGACGAGGAGCCACCCAGCCCGGACTGAGGGGGTATGTTCTTCTCGATCTCGATCTGGTAGTCACGGGACACACCGAACTCCCGACACATGCGCATGGCGGCGATCCAGGCGGTGTTGTCCCGCGTCGCGACGCCCACGTCCTCGCTCATCGCGAGACAGACGCGAGACGATGGGCCCGATGCCGCGCCTGGTGCGGAGCCCGGAGCGACGCGGCGCGCAGCATCCTCCGACGACCGACGGTCGAACTCCGTGACGGCCACGCGATCCGCCAAGGCGACGGCGACCATGATGGAGTCCGCACGATGATAACCCCGGTCGTCACGGCCGGGGTGGATGCCTAGGTGCAGATTGAGCTTTGCCGGTGCGGCGAGCGTGACCGATCGAGCCATGGCAGGACGGCGCGGGGCCTACGCGTCCTCGACGAGGGCGCCGAAGTCAAGCACGCGCTCGCCCGTGTCGGGGTCGTAGAGCTCGACGGTGCTGGTCAGGACGTCTACATACTGGTAGGACTGACGTGCCGTACGGCCACGTCTCTCCTCGACCTCCACGACGAACAGCGAGGGATGGGCCCCCACAAGGGTGCCGGTGCGCTCCACGATGCGGGAGCGACCCATGTTGGCGCGCACCCTGATGCGCTTTCCCTGCAGGGTGGCAAGTTCCTCGCGGATCTGGTCTACTCTGTTGACGGGTGGGACTTCTGCTTCCATCAAAACCTCCAAGCAGTGGCCGCCGGGCGCATGAGGCCCCGCGACCTCTGATACCATGCGGCCTTTGATTGTATGGCACATAACTTGCGTTCACTAAACACCGACGAAGGAGCGGCGCATGAATACGACACGCATACAGCGGGTGCTCGAGAACCTCTCCGCAGACGGCCTGTCGCAGGCCCTGATCACGGACCCGTTGTCCATCTGGTACCTGACGGGCTACTACACCGAGCCCTACGAGCGCTTCCTCGCACTCTACCTGGCACAGGACAGCTCCGCCGCAGCGGGCTTCCGCACGACGCTGTTCTGCAACCGCCTCTTCCCGGACGCATCGGGCTTCGCCGACCAGATCGTGGCCTTCGATGACACCGAGGACCCCATCGCGCTGGTCTCGGACGTAGCCGAGAGGGACATGCCCCTCGGCATCGACAAGGAGCTCTCTGCCCGCTGGCTGCTTCCGCTGATGGACGCCGGCGTCGCCACAAGCTTTGCCCTGGCATCCACCGCCGTAGACGCCGCACGCTCCGTGAAGGACGGCGAGGAGCAGGAGTTCATGCGGGCGGCAAGTCGCGTGAACGACGAGGCCATGGGCTGGCTGGTCGCACAGGTGCGCGAAGGCGTGACGGAGCGGGAGATAGCCGCAGGCCTTCTGGGGGAGTATCGCCGCCTGGGGGCGGAGGGCCACGCCTTCACGCCGATCGTCAGCTTTGGTCCCAACGCCGCCGACCCGCACCATGAGCCAGACGGCACCGTCTTCCACAAGGGTGACATGGTCCTCTTCGACGTCGGTTGCAAGCGTCGGGCCTACTGCTCGGACATGACGCGCACGTTCTTCTCGGCCGAGCCCACCGCCCGCCAGCTCGAGGTGTACGAGGCGGTGCGTCGCGCCAACGAAGCGGCCGAGGCCATCGTCAGGCCCGGCGTCACCTTTGCCCAGATAGACCTGACGGCTCGACGCGTTATCGAGGAGGCTGGCTTCGGCCCCTATTTCACGCACCGCCTGGGGCACCAGATCGGCCTCACGGACCACGAGCCTGGGGACGTCAGCTCAACGCACGACGAGGCGGTCCGCCCGGGCCAGTGCTTCTCCATAGAGCCGGGCATCTATCTGCCAGGAGAGATGGGCGTTCGCATAGAGGACCTGGTCATCGTGGGTGAAGACGGTTGTGAGGTGCTGAACTCCTATCCCAAGGGGCCCACGGTCCTCTCGGTCTAGCGCACGCCTCGCACAGCGATCGGCACAGGCCACACGGCACAGGCTACACGGCACGGACCGCACAGCACAGGCCACACGGCACGGACCGCACAGCACAGCACAGGCCACACGATGCGAACCGCACGATGCGGGCGAGAGCGGTCGCAGGATACGAGGTGCGAGTGGGTTTGCGACGTGGATTTCGGTTGCTGGCGCACGCCGGTCGCGGGCGCAGCCTCCGGTTGCCGACGTGGCCTCCGGTCTCTGGCAGGCTCCGGTCACTAGTGGCCTCCGGTCGCCGGAAGTGAGTACTTCTCCGGAGAAGTGAGTGCTTTTTTCGGCACCCGACGGGGACGAATCATCTGGAAAGTGCGCATCCTCCCAAGTATCCGCAGGTACACGCGTTGTCGTATTTCGTCGGAGGTGGGTGCCGGCACTCACCTCAGGAAAAAAGTACTCACTTCCGAGACGCCGGTACTCACTTCTCCGGAGAAGCACTCACTTCTGGTAGTCTCGGCGCCCGCTCCCGGCGGTTCCGACGGCGCCAATGTTCACCTCGAAATACCCAGCGCGGTGCCTGGCGCGGTGCCTGGCGCGGTGCCTGGCGTGGTACCCAGCGCGGTGCCTGGTGCGGTGCCCGACGCGAAGGAAGCGCGGAAGGACGGGGGCAGTGGGTCTAGAAGACCTGCCCCCGCTCGCACACCCGCGCGCTTCCACGGCATCACAGCTGGGGGCACTTGGAGAGCGCGGCCTCGTCGGCAATGACCACGCAGTTGGTATGCAGCTGCAGAATTGAAGCGGGGCAGCCGGGGTCCACCGGGCCGTAGCACATCCGCTGGACCGCATCGGCCTTGGCCTCGCCGTTGGCGATAACCAAGATCATGCGGGCGTACATGATGGTCTGGACGCCCATGGTGTACGCCTGACGCGGGACGTCCCCCTCGCGCTCGAACAGGCGCGCGTTGGCCTTGATGGTGCTCTCGGTGAGGTCGACGCAGTGCGTCCCCTTGGAGAAGAAGTCATCGGGCTCGTTGAAGCCTATGTGCCCGTTATGCCCTACGCCCAGCAGCTGCAGGTCCGGGTAACCGGCCTCGGCGACCATGCGGTCGTATTCCCGACAGGCGACGTCGGCGTCGGGGTTGGCGCCGTCCGGCACGTGTGTGTTGGCCTCGTCGATGTTGATGTGGGCAAAGAGGTTCTCGTGCATGAAGTAGTGGTAGCTCTGAGGGTCAGAGTGCCTGAGGCCACGATATTCGTCCAGGTTGTAGGTGGAGACGCGGCTGAAGTCCACGTCGCCCTTGCGGTACCACTCCGCCAGCTGCTGGTATGCGCCAAGCGGGGTGGTGCCCGTGGCAAGACCCAGGACACAGTCTGGCTTCATGATGACTTGAGCTGATATAACGTTTGCTGCCTTGCGACTCATGTCCTTATAGTCTGTAGTGCGGACAATTCTCATTACATCCCCCATAACGTCCTAGCATGATCCGAGCGGGTGCCCACATTATATGGCGTGAGGCCCGACACGTCGAGCACGGGGGCCAGCGGCGTAGGACGGCGGGAGCTAGAGGAGGCGCGCCAGGTCTTGGAGGGCATGGAAGCGATGGGAGATGGCGTTCTTCTCGGCCGGCGAGAGCTCCGCCATCGTCCGTCCCGGCGCATCGTCGGGAAGGAACAGCGGGTCATAGCCAAAGCCACCGTCCCCACGTGCCTGGAAGGCGATGCGACCGTTGCAGTCGCCATTGCCTGCGGTCGCGCCCTCGCCGTCCCCGTCGCGCTCGACCAGCACCACGCTCGAGTGGAAGTGAGCCCCTCGCCTGCCTTCGGGCACGTCGGCGAGCTCGCGGAGCAGCTTGGCGTTGTTTGCGGCATCGTCGCCATGGGTCCCCGCGTAGCGGGCCGAGAGGATCCCGGGCGCTCCGTCGAGGGCGTCCACGCAGAGGCCGGAATCGTCGGCAACCGCCATGGACAGGCCCGTCTCGTCCAGGGCGGCGACGGCCTTGATGTGGGCGTTGTCGGAGAAGGTCTCGCCGTCCTCCACGGGATCGGGGAAGTCTCCCAGCTCACCGAGGGCTACGAAGCGCACGTCCCGCATCACGGTCGAGAGGATGGCCTCTATCTCGATGACCTTGTGGGGGTTGCCCGTCGCGACGACGACGGTCCTCGCGGGGTCGAGGGAGCCGATGTCGATGGTTGTCATGTTCTTCTCCTCCGAATGCTGTAGCTGCGGACTGGGGCGCTGGATGCCGGAGCGCTGGGCGCCGGCGAGTCGGATGCCGGAGCGCTGGGCGCCGGCGAGTCGGGTGCCGGGGTGCCGCCAGATACCGCCGGGTGCCGCTGGATGCCGCGGACTGCGTCATTCCTGAAATCCGGTGACCTGGTTCTGAAGCGCCACGAGACGCCCGATGCCCACCTGACCCAGGTCGAGCAGGGCGTTCAGCTGGGCGCGGTCGATGGTCGAGCGCTCGCCGGTGCCCTGGACCTCGACGATGCCACCAGCGTCCGTGCCAACGAGGTTCATGTCAACCTGAGCGTGGGAGTCCTCGGGATAGTCGAGGTCAAGCAGCAGGCTTCCATCCACCATGCCCATGGAGATGGCAGCAACCTGGCCGGTCAGCGGCAGACGTGCGAGGCGCCCGGCATCGACGGAAGCCATGAGCGCGTCGTGCAGGGCCACCCACGCACCCGTGATGGATGCCGTGCGCGTGCCCCCGTCGGCCTGGATCACGTCGCAGTCGCAAATGACCGTGAGCTCGCCCAGGCGATGCAGGTCGACCACGGCACGCAGGCTGCGGCCGATCAGGCGCTCGATCTCCATCGAGCGACCCTTGCGGCCCTTGTACTCGCGGCGGCTGCGCGTGCTGGTGGACGCGGGCAGCATGGCATACTCGGCGCTGACCCAGCCCGCGCGCGAGCCCTTGCGCCAGGCAGGCACGCCCTCCTCCACCGTGGCCGTGCAGATGACACGCGTGTCGCCGAACTCCGCCAGGCACGAGCCGTCGGCATTCTTCATGATGTCGCGCGTGAGCTTGGCGGGGCGCATCTGGTCGGCGGCACGGCCGTACGAACGGGTGAGGGAGGGGACCTGGACGGTCGCGGGCGCTGGGATGGTGCCCCCTGGTGCAGGGCTTGCGGGTGTAGGCGCTTCGGACGCAGACATCTTGCCTCCCATACGAAGCCGGGCCCCGCTGCCTGCGGAGCCCGGACGGTCCCTCTGGTGGGCGATGACGGGTTCGAACCGCCGACCTTGTGCGTGTAAGGCACCTGCGCTAGCCGCTGCGCCAATCGCCCGTTGCAGGCAGAGTGTACCATAGCGCCCCCAGCCCCCCGCAGGGCGACCGCAGCGCCTATACTGGTCCCATGAACACGACACTCACATCCATCACACGGCTCCTCGCACGCGAGGGTCTGCTTGCAGATAGCGCCAACGTCTTCGACGAGGCCGGCGCCAATGGGTCCGGCGGCGCCGAGGGGGGCGTCTCCGCCGACGTCTGCGGTGTGGACTGCGACTCACGCCACGCAGCCCCCGGCCACCTCTTCGTCTGCAAGGGCAACGCCTTCAGGGCCAGCTACCTCGCACAGGCGCTCGCGGCGGGTTGTGTGGGCTACCTCTGCGACGAGGCGCGGGCGGGCGAGCTGGCGGCCCACTGCCCACAGGTACCACGACTGGTGTCCCATGACCTGCGCCGCGCGATGGCGCTCGTCTCGGCCGAGGCCTGGGGCCATCCCGATCGCAACCTCGGCGTGCTGGGCATCACGGGGACCAAAGGCAAGTCCACGGTAGCCTACATGCTGCGCTCGATTCTGGATAGCGACGCAGACGGCACACGTGGCGCGCCGCACACCGGCATCCTTGGCTCCATAGAGACCTTCGACGGCATCGAGCGGGAGGAGAGCGTGAACACCACGCCCGAGGCGCCAGACCTCTGGCGCCACCTCCACAACGCCGCCACGTCAGGACTGAGCCACATGGTCATGGAGGTCTCCAGCCAGGCCCTCAAGTACGATCGGGTGGTGGGGCTGGGCCTGGACGTGGCCTGCTTCCTCAACATCGGTTGCGACCACATCTCACCCGTGGAGCACCCCAGCTTCGAGGACTACTTCGAGAGCAAGCTGCGCATCTTCGACCAGGCATGCGTCGCCGTCGTGAACCTGGACTCCGACAAGGCCGACGTCATCCTCGAGCGTGCGGCGCGCTGCGGGCGCACAGTGACCTTCTCGGCAACGGGACAGGGCGCGGGCGGCGCCCCTGCGGGGGCGGGAGGCGCGGACGTCTGGGCCGAGGGCATCAGCTCCCGCGAGGGGCGCATCCAGATGATGGTGCGCACCCCCAGCTGGTCCGAGCCCGTCACGGTGTCGATGCCCGGCCTGTTCAACGCCGACAACGCGCTTGCCGCCATCGCCATCTGCGAGGCCTGCGGCATCGGACGCGAACGGGTCGTGGCCGGGCTTGCGCGCGTGCGGGTTCCCGGCCGCATGGAGCTTCTGCCCACCGCCGACCCAAAGGTCACGGGAATCGTTGACTACGCGCACAACAAGCTGTCATACCAGCGCTTCTTCTCGTCCATGGCGCAGGAGTTTGCCGGACGGGCCATCATCGCGGTCCTAGGCGCCCCCGGCGGAAAGGCCTACGAACGCCGCCGGGAGCTGCCACAGGAGGCGTCCAAGTGGGCCGACTACCTCATCTACACCGAGGAGGACCCCGCGGGCGACCCCGTGGAGGAGATTTGCTCCCAGCTGGCCGCAGCAACGCCCGCAGGACAGGACTTCGAGGTCATCGTCGACCGCCCGGCAGCCATCAGGCGTGCCGTCGAACTGGCCTTTGGCTACCCTCAGGGCGCCCTCGTATGCCTGCTGGCAAAGGGCGACGAGACGCTTCAGCACGTGGGGAACTCCTTCGTCCCCTGCGAGACCGACGGCACCCTCTTCGAGCGCGCGGTGGGGGAGCGTCTGGGGTAGGCGGCTCGCGAGCGCCCGGGACGAGGCGACGCCTCCACCCGAAAGACCACTGCCAGGCGATGGCGTCAGCTCACAGGGGGGCCGAGACGCGCTGTCTCGGCCCCCCCCGAACAAAGTGCCCATCTGCGCGCGAGCGGGCCTGAAATGGCCGTGCGAGACTAGAAGTCCACGTCCACGTCGTTGTAGACGCACTCGAGGAGGTGCTCCATCTCCTCCTGCGTCGGCTGGCGCGGGTTGGATCCCGTGCAGGCGTCGAGGATGGCGTTTGCGGCGACGTCGTGCCTCTTCGCCTCGAACTCCTCGTAGTCGATGCAGGAGGCCTCGCTCTTCACGCCGCCCTCGCCGTAGTTCTTGATGCCCTGCGGAATGTCGAGCACGTCGTTGAGACCACGGATCATCTGGACGAGAGACGCAACGAGCTCGTCGTCGGTCGCACCATCCAGGTGGAAGACCTCCTTTGCCAGGTAGGCGTAGCGCTCCTTGGCGCGCGCGTCCTTGGCGTTGAACTGGATGACCTTACCCAGATACATGGCGTTGGCGCAGCCATGGATGATGTGGCCGCCCGAGAACGCGGCCCCCGTCTTGTGGGCCATGGAGTGCACGATGCCCAGCAGGCCCGAGGAGAAGGCGATGCCCGCAAGGCACTGGGCGTCATGCATGTGCTGGCGTGCGTCCTTATCGCCCTTGTAGGACTTGGGCAGCCACTCGACGATCTCCCTCATGGCGTGGAGCGCCATGGCATCAGTGTACATGGAGGCCGCAGTGGAGACATAGGCCTCGATGGAGTGCGTGAGGGCATCCATGCCGGTATGGGCGCAGAGCTTGGCAGGCATGGTGTAGGTGAGCTCGGGGTCGACGATGGCGACATCCGGCGTGATCTCGAAGTCGGCGATGGGGTACTTGATGCCCTTCGAGTAGTCGGTGATGATCGAGAACGCCGTGACCTCCGTCGCGGTGCCAGAGGTCGATGAGATCGCGCAGAAGTGCGCCTTGGTGCGCAGCTCGGGCAGACCGAAGACCTTGCACATGTCCTCGAAGGTGGTCTCGGGGTACTCGTACTTGATCCACATGGCCTTGGCCGCATCAATGGGCGAGCCGCCGCCGATGGCGACGATCCAGTCGGGCTGGAACTCGCTCATGGCCTGGGCACCCCTCATGACGGTCTCGACGGAGGGGTCGCTCTCGACGCCCTCGAACAGCTTGACCTCCATGCCGGCGGACTCGAGGTCGGCCTGAACGTCCTGCAGGAAGCCACCACGACGCATGCTGCCGCCACCCGTGACGATGATGGCCCTCTTCCCGCCCAGGTTCTTTACCTCGTGGCGGGCACCCTCTCCAAAGTAGAGGTCACGCGGATTGGTAAAACGTCCCATACTATCCTCCTCTGGACCGCGAGCCTTGCGCGGTCAAGCCATACAGGCGACCTGGTGCCACCTGACACTACCGAAGTACCGCAGTGAAACTGGCCTGGATTCCCCCGGTGCGGCATACGTCGGCTCCCTGCCGCGCCCCTGGCCTCCATCCATTATCTGGCATATTGCGCACAGTTCAATTCTTTACTTTTCCAAATGAACACGCTCTTGTGTACGTTTGGGTCCATCGACAAGGCCGGCCTCGGAACGCCGTCCGCCATCCCACGACCAGGTGGTCCCGAGGCCACGACCGTCCGCAGTCGGGTACGATTGTGCGACGTAGGGCATCCACGGACGCCGGCACAGGACGCGCGCGGACGCCGCAGCACACATCCGCTGCGCCACGCTCGCAGCGCACTGCCCAGGGGGAGGGGGCACGACGCATGGCATATGACGCCAACCGCGAGGACTACCAGCGCCTGGGCCTGCGCTTCGCCCGTTCGCTCGACGGCAGCGACGCACAGGGCGTGACTCGGGCGTTCGCGACGTTCGGGCGACGCTTCGCCCAGAACCGCGACTCGCTCCCACAGACGGATGCGGACCGTGCCTTCCACCTGGTTGCCGTCGCCGCGACGTCGATAGACTACGAACTCCCCTTCGCGAGCGACGAGCGGGCGGGGCAGATCATCGAGCGCGGCCATCGGCTCCTGGACGAGGCGCTGGAGCTCGATCCCGACTGCCATGACGCCATCCGCATGCGCGAGGCGGCCGCCATCGGCTCCTTCGAGGGCTACTACGACTTCCTGCGCGAGGGGGCGGACGAGGTGCGCGCCCACTGCGAGGAGGCCCGCAGGAAGGCGGCCGCAGGGTTCGACGACGAGCGCGCCGCGCTCGAGGCAGACATCGCCATGCGCCCCTACCTGCGCTGGCTTGCGACCCAGGCCGCGAAGGCCGTCATCTGCGGCCATAACCGCGAGGCCGTCCGCCTGGTCGAGTCCTCGCTCGAGCTGGACCCGCAGGACACGTCCGACGCCCGCTTCACCGCCGCCATCGCCTACGCCAAGCTCGAGGACGAGGCTGGCCTGGACGCGCTCGCCCGACACGAGGCGTCCAGGGGGGTGCGACGGGACGGGGATGACGCCTGGATGCAGCTCGCACGCATCACGCTCGCCCACCGCCAGCACGACCTCATGGGTGCCCGCATGCGACTCAGGCGCCTGGCACAGACCTACCCCTACGCCGCCGACGCCCTCCTCGCCCAGAAGGAGCTGCCCGACGGCGTGTTCGCCCGTCTCGCCGTCCCGCCCTTCAGCGAAGACGAGCTCATCTTGGCCCTCTCGGAGGGCACCGTCCTTCTGCAAGAGGGACGCGACCGAGACGGGCGCGGCTCGCTGGGCTGCTGGCTCGCCACGGAGGCGCGGCGCATGGGAGCGCGCGAGATGCCCATGCCCCGAGGCGGCACGCGCGAGGGCAGGCAGCGCGAAGACGGGCAGCGCCCGTGAACGCCCACGAGGAGCTGGTCTTGCGCCTTGCCACCAAGCGTCGTGCAAGGCTGGGCCTGAGCGACGCCGCCTACGCCGAGCTCGTGGAGGCCGTGCGCAAGGATCCCCAAGGCTTCGTGGACGATGGCGAGGAGGAGGCGTTCTCGCTGGTCGCGTCGGCCCTCGACCGCTACGAGAATGACCGCGAGGGCGACGATCTGCTGGATGATGACGCGTTTGCAGCAGCGCGCGGCAGACGCATGGCCCGTATGAGGAGCGACTGTGCCGAGGCACTCTCACATGACCCGGGTTGCGTCGATGCCCTGCTGATGGACGCCATCGCCACGGATGCCGGCTCCGATGCGCTCGTTGGCGCACTCATGGACATCGAGCGCCGCTTCGCCGAGAGGAGGCCCGCGTCTCGTGGCGGAGACCCTCAAGACGCCTGGGAGGACGTCTTCGCCCACCCGTACCTGCGCTTGGCGGCCACTCTCTCGCGCGCCTGCCTCGACTCGGCCCGCTACCGCATGTCCGCACAGGTCGCCTGGCGGCTGATGGACGCAGTGCCGAGCGACGTCCTGGGGGCACGGCACGGCTGTGCCCTGGCCTACGCACGCCTTGAGGACGAGGACGCGCTCGACGAACTCGACGAGCGCTTCGGTCGGCGAGGCGACGCCTGGATGCAGCTCAGTCGCGTAATCCTCCCTTACAAGCTGGGACGCATGGGAGCCGCACGGCGCGCGCTGCGTGGATTCGACAGCCTCTGCGAGGGCGGCGTCTACGCGCTGCTGCGCCCCATTCTCATCGACACCTACCTGCCCGACCGCCCCCTCGCCGAACCCTACGGCTTCGAGGAGGCCACCCTGGCCGTGCATGAGGCCGATCCCATCATCGTCGATGTGCCCGACCTCCCCATCTGGGTGCAGGAGCAGCCTGGCATGCTGGAGTCCGCGATGTCGTTCGCACGTCGGTCGGGGCTCGACTGGTAGCCGAAGGTCGACGTTCCGCCAGACAGTCGGAAGGCAGTCGGAACTGGGTTTGGCGTACAACCGGATGACCAGGCGGACATCGTACCCGACAAACAATTCGTGTGGACGCCTCGCGCGGAGGGGTTCGTGCGGGAGGTTCCCGTGGTGTCTTATCATGGACGCTTTGCACGAATGGGCAATTCACAATAACTCGTGTGTCGTCCGCTTCTCATGATCGCGTGGACGGCAGGAGAACTTTTGTGAAAAATAATGAAACTATTTTCACAATACCTTACCACACATCCATTTTGGAAGGCCTCTCGGACGACAGGCGAAGTAGCGTGAGTCGCCCCAGACCTTCCGCTCACACTAGCTCCCCTGCCATCCAGTGACGGTGAAAAAACGGACGACAGAGAAAGCTCTGTGAGTCTGCTGTCCGCCGAGACTCACAATAACTCGTGTGCCGTCCACAGGGGTCTCGGAAGCATCAACATGCCCCCATCACTCCAGAGCCCGTCACCCTCTGGCGTCACGCCGGCTCCGACCCTGACGTCATGTGAGCACGCAGCCCCCGCTTAGATCAGCCAATCTTCTCCGCCATGAGGACATAGAGCTCGTGGGCGTTCGCACAGGCGCCAATCGCCTCGAGGAGCCGCTGGTCCTGGATGACCTCCATGAGGCGCCGGAGCATCTCGACCTGACCATGGGCCTCGAGCGCCAGCATGAAGAGCACGCGGGGACGCAGCGTGGTGTCGGGGTCGCCCATCATCTTGAGCTCGACGGGCTCTCTGAGCGTCACGATCGAGACGGCGGGCTCGTTGATGTGAGCCGGATCGCAATGCGGGATGGCGATGTCAAAGGCAACGGCGGGCAGCGCCGTGGGAAAGACCGCCTCCCGATCGACAATGGCCTGGGGGTAGCTGTCCTTGGCATATCCGGCGTCGACGAAGCCCTGGGCCACTTTCCTGAGAGCTTCCTCGCCATCGTGCGCATCGAGACCAACCCGAACGAGCTCTTCCTTAAGCAGCATGCACGTCTCCCTTCGCGCAGAGCGCCGCACGCGACGCTCCAGCGTTCCTTCCGCTCTAGAGCTTGTACATACTAGTATGTATAAGTAGTCAGACTCTATAAGTAGTCAGATTCCGCGCATGTGAGCCGCCAAGACTCCACATGCGCGGACCACTGGAGCCCGCATGTGCAAGCTGCCAACCCCCGCGAGGCGCTTGCCTAGGGGAGTATAGCTTTAACCTAGCTTTAAATAACTGGGGTGGCAATTCTTAGTATGATGAATGGCAAGGTCGGCACTGCCTTCCGTCTCTTGGACACGCCTTCCTCGAGGGGCGGGGCTTGTCATACCTGTCCGGCAGATCCACGGGCCGCCGTCCCTTCGTCGCCGCCCCGCTCCATCGAGGGCCACGCAGGCGAACTACGCCGCACAGGCCTTGCCCCAGCTCCGAGCGAGCCTACCCGCAGGACGGCGTGGACATGGGCAACAACGCGTCCGAGACATGGGAGGCGCCGCGTCCGGGGAGGGGGAAGCCCGATGAACGTCGACGATTACAGACGGATGCGCCTCGCACTCGAAGACCGCCTCTGGGGGAATCGAGAGAGCCGCGAGCGTGCCGAGCAGGGAAACGAGATCCTGGAGATGATCGGCCGCGACATGCGCGCGTGGTCAGACGAGTTCGCCTACCTGACGCGCGGGATCCCCGACATGGACGCCAATGTGGCTGAGCTGCAGGATGGCGTGAACCGGTCCATGCTCGACATAGCCTACGGCTGTGACGAGCGGCTGCAGGAGCTCGATGCCGAGAGGCGTTCCATCGAGGACCACATGGAGTCGCTCGACGGCGAGTTTGCCCGCTGGGCGCGCGACGAGCGGGAGGCGGGCGGCACCCCTGGTGCGCCCGATGCAGGATGGGGAGGCAACCCAGGATGGGGAGGTGGCCGCTATGACAGGTGACGGCGAGAGGCTCTCGAACGAGGACCTCGCCAGGTCGTATACGGACAGCATCACCACCGACTTCGAGGCCGAAGAGGTCGGAGGCGTCGACGGCGACAACACGAGCGCCGCCGCGGGTGCCAAGAGCATGGCAGACGCCATACGCTCGCTCATGGCAGGCGCGGCAACCGAGGTGAACCTGGACGCAGCGGCAATCAGCGGCGTCGCTGGCGACTTTGCCGCCTGGGACGAGCTCATGTCCCGCTGAGAAGGAGGGGCGCATGGGGGCGATCATCAGACCAGCCGAACTCATCTCGATGCTCGACAGGAAGTCGGCCATGATGGACAGGGCCGGCGAAGAGTGCTCGGAGCGTCGACAAGCGGTGAGCGAGTTTTGCAACGACACCTACCTCACGGCCGAGGCGTGGGACGCAGCACGCAGTCGGCTCAGCAACTACAGCGTGCTCTACGCGGGCATCACAGAGGCCCTCGAGAGGGTCAGGTCGGCAGACGACACGGTCAGGGGCGCGCTCTCGTCCAACTTTGGAGCCGTCGCCGAGGTCAACGAGGACGAGTACGTACGGAAGAGGGACGAAGCCCAGAACATGCTCGACAGGATCGCAGAGCTGGAATGCACGCCCTACGGCAACGACCCTGGCTTCAGCGCCGGGCTCTCGCTCATGCGCTACTGGTGCGACCGAGCTCGCATCGCCGCCCAAGACATGCTCGACAGGATCGCGGACTACCTGGGCACCACCAACGGGATCTACGAGGGCGCCGGCTCCTGCTCCGACATGCTCGCCACGCTGGCCAGGGGCACGGCCTCCCTATCAGGATCCGAGTTCAGCAAGAGCGGCGTCGGTTGGCCCAGCGCGGCGGACGCGAGCTGGATCGGCGAGCTCAAGGACATGCTTGGGAGCAACGTCAAGTCCCTCGAGGACCTGTACAGCAACGGCGAGCTCGATGACGGGACGCTCGAGGGGATCTTCGACAGGCCCGTCGAGCTGTGGACCGACGGGGAGGCGACCGCCGTCGCGCAGCTCTACCGGAGGGCGGGCAGCCAAGCCGTCGGAGGCGACTCCACGCTGCTCGAGCGGTTCCTCAACGACGGCTATTGGTCATGCGAGGGGATGCGCCATATCGGCTATTCGAACTACCAGAGCCCCAACGAGATCTATATGGTCCGATACTCCATGCGGGACGGCCTCGCGGGGTTCCTCTCCGCCTATGCCGTCGCAACGACATCAGCCGCCTTTCAGGCCAACTCCCCGCTGGGCGACACAGAGAGGCTCCTCGCGAGCACCGCGGCGGGCCTCCTTGCCAGCGGGAGAACCTACACGCGCACCAAGGGCTTCGACTCGTACACCACTGCGGCAGCCGCCCTCAAGGAGCTGGGCCCCAACCTGAGCGTGAGCTACAACAGATCCGAGACCGTCCAAGACGGCAAGGGCGAGGAGCACACATACACCTACACGGAGGTCACATACGGAGGGCAAGTGGACGTCTCGGCCGACGGAGGGGGCAGTCTCTACTCCCACGGCGGCTTCGTCGCAATGACCGCGACGACAGACGTCAACGCCGCGTTCTCCGAGATGCGCGACATCGTCGCGGGCAGGAACTACAAGAACGAGTACCAAGCCGCCGGGGAGGGCTTCTGGGGTGCCGCCGGCGACGCGGTCACTGGCAAGGTCCTCGACGGCGTTCCCGTCCTCGGCACCGCGAGGAGCCTGGTCACCAGCACCGTCGAAAGCTACAGAGAGCAAAGTGCCGCCAACCATTCGATAGACACCGTCTTCGAGCTCGACCGGGCGGACACGGAAGCCCATTACAGCTTCTACGAGTACGGCACGCTCGTCTCGGACGCAAGCGGGGACGGCGCATACGTCGTGGCCCCCGGGTTTGCCAACGACGGGGATCGCCAGAAATTCACCAATGCATACAGCCAATATCGCTACGACAACACCAATGGTGGTACCACCTATGACAGCTACCTCGACTGGGCGCGATCGAAGCCCGAGGGTAGATACTCGATGACTTCCTCAGAAACTTGGATTGGTATGGAACCTCCGAACAACTATGAGATTGCAAATAACCCAGATTCCTTTGTCTGGGGTGATTCGAGTGCTAAGTGACGGGGAGGCGGATTGTGAGGAAACTAGGGGATGCCGCACGCCAAGCGATATTTGCTCTCGCAGCGATTACTGTCATGCTCGTCGCCGCCCTCCTCTGCGGCTGCGATGCGGGCTCACCGGAGGACCATAGTGGGGAGTGGTTCGTCATAGGAAGCCAGGGCGAGCCCGTCGGCACGGCCCGCTTCTCCGACGCCGACGGGTACGGCTTCGCGGCCAACGGGCTCGCAGCCGTGGAGGATGAGGAGACTGGCCTGTGGGGCTTCGTCGACGAGACGGGATCCTGGGCCGTCGAGCCGGCGTTCCTCAGAGCCCGCAAGTTCGCACCCAACGGACTGGCGGCGGCACAGGACGCAGAGACCGGCAGATGGGGCTTCGTCGACGAGACGGGATCCTGGGCCATAGAGCCCCGATACGCGGACGCCTGGTCGTTCTACGACAACGGCACGACGCAGGTACAGGACGAGTCGAGCCTCGACATCGTCTGGCTGGACGAGGAGGGCAAGGTCGTCGAGGGCGCAACCGCCGTGCGCCCGTGGGCCAGGAAGGACGACGGGACAGGGTTGTACGGCATCGCGGCGGCCGGCGGGGACTGGCTGTGCGAGCCTGCCTTCTCCTACCTGCAGACCGACCGCCACTCCGACTACCTCCTCGCCCGGCCGCAGGGCTCGGGGCTCTGCGGCGTCGTCGACGCGGGCGGCGCTTGGGTCGTCGGGCCCGCCTACGCCGACCTGGTCGTCGCCTTCGACGCCGACCCGCTTGCGGCGAAGGACCCCGAGACGGGACTCTGGGGCTACGTCGGCTGGGACGTCGGCTGGGTGGTACAGCCGGCCTTCTCCGACGCGACGCGCATGGGCGACAACGGACACGCGCTCGCGAGGATGCCCTGACCTCGACCCGGCTTTGGCTAGGGCTTCTTACCCCTTCCCGATGCGCCCTGAGAGCTAGCCCCCCGGCGTGCGCGTGCCTTGAGGGTGTTGGGGTTGAGCCTGTCCTCAAGCTCGCAGACGCGCGAGAAGAGCTCCTCGCCGTCACTGAACCACTGGGCGTGGACCCAGTATCTTCCACGTAGGAAGCCATCATTGTCCATGCGTACGTACATGCGCAGCTCAGAGGGATACTCGCGCACCCTGATGTCATGGACGTCCTTGAGGCGATAGCTGTCGGTGCGCCCCAGGGACTCGAAGGATATGCACTCCTCTGAGATGGTGATGGTACGCGGATACGCCTTTGACACGAAGGTCTTGAAGGCACCGTAGGTCGCGACGACGACCAGGACCGCCATCAGACCGGGCACGACGCCACGGACGGCGAAGGCGGCACAGACCACGGCAATCGCAATACAGATGACGCCCTGGCCCACGACCTCCCACATGAAACGTCCTCGTGCGTATGTGTAGGTCTTCTCTTCCATCTCTCTCCAACCGGCCAGACGCAATGCAGAATGCAACGCGGAAGGTCCCGCGGACGAATCCGCAGGACCCAGCGTGGCGCCTTATGGGTCGAGCGCGCGAGAGGCGCCGCCCGATCCCAGCCTTGATCCCAGCCTAGGCGTTGCTCCTGGCCTTGGCCGCAGACTCGTGAAGCTCGGAGGCCTCCCTCAAGATGCGCGCCCGGTTCCATACGGCCAGAGCGATGACCGCCGCGCCCAGGACGATCAGGCCCGCGAAGGTCCCCAGCGTGCCAACACGAACGATGAGCCAGCTCAGGGGGTTGGCACCGTCGCAGATCGACGAGATGGCCGCAGCGCCGCCCATGTCGAAGTTGACGTTGGCCGCAGCGGTGGTGATGAGCGGCGAGAGGTCGGTGGCGATGTAGAAGCCGACGGCCAGCACGATGATGCCGACGATCAGGCCACGGAAGCCGTTCTCATGCACGATCGGGGTGATCAGGACGAACATGTAGGGGATGCAGGCAAGGTCGGCCAAGGGGACGACCTTGTTGCCCGGCAGGACGAAGGCCAGGAAGACGGCGACGGGAACCAGAATCAGGGCCAGCGTCAGGGTCACGGGGTGACCGGTGCCGACGGCGGAGTCGAGGCCGATGTAGATCTTGCCGCGCGAGGCGAAATGCTTCTGGATGAACGCGGAGGCGGCGTCGGAGATGGGAAGCAGGCCCTCCATCAGCAGGGCGGCCATGCGGGGGATGAGGACCATGACGGCACCCATCGCGACCGCGATGTAGAGGAAGGACTGGGTGGTGGTGCCATCGGCGTTGGTGGTGGGCAGAAAGCCGTAGCCTGCGAGGACTCCGATGATCAGGCCGATGATGGACCCCAGCATGACGGGGTCGCCAAAAACGCCAAACTGCTTCTGGAGCCCGCGCACGTCTATGTTGATGTCCTTGATGACAGGGACGCGGTCGAGGACCCAGTCGACGGCGAAGGCGATGGGCGCGTAGGCACCCGCGAAGCCGTGGGGGATCGAGACGCCGGGAAGGCCGAGGGACTCCTCGACGAGCGGGGCGGTGAGGTCCCCGATGACGAGAACGATGACCTCGTTGACGATGGCGGCGGCGATGCCCAGGCCCACGTTGTTGGTCACGACGGCGACGAGGGCGCCCGTGAAGGCGAAGTGCCAGTAGTTCCAGATGTCGACGTCGGCGGTCTGCGTGGTGTTGGTGAGCAGCATGAGCACGTTCACCAAAAGCCCCAACGGGATGATGATCGTCCCGACGACGGAGCCCATGGCGATGGCCGAGGCTGCGGGCCATCCCACGTCCATCACGGACAGCGCCAGACCGAAGCGCTCGACCATAGCCGAGACGGCGGAGGCAAGGTCGGTGCCCATGAGCTGGTTGATGACCAGATTCAGGCCAATGAAGCCGATGCCGACGGTGAGGCCGGCCTTGAGGCTCTTGCCAAGGCCCGCGCCAAAGCAGACCCCGATGATGGTCAGCACGACGGGCATGACCACGGAGACGCCCAGGCTGGACAGCCCGTTGAAGAAGCCAACGATAACGTCCATTGATGTACTCCTCACTACACGCAGGCGATACGTATGCGGGACGCCGGGGCGCGCCCCATGAGGCGTCCCCTACTGCCTCATGAAATCGACGATCTGCTGCTCGATGGCGGCCTTGCCGATACCGGTCAGGAAGGGGATACCCGAGATGAAGGGGCACTCGATGCCGTCGGGCTTGGCGGTGGTGGCGATCATGAGATCCGCACCCTTGGACTTGCCGACGGCCTCTGCGATGGAGCACTGCTGGATGCGGTACTCGCCGGCAAAGCCGTTGGAGTCGAGGAGGTCGGAGATCTTGGCGACGACGGCCGTAGAGGTAGCGACGCCAGAACCGCAGGCGATGATGATGTCCTTCATGACTCTTCCTTTCGACGGAGACCCAAGACCCCTCTGCGCTCTTGCCAGGGGGCATCACAGAGTGTACACGACCTGCGGGAGGGCTACTCCCCCATCACGATGACGCGAACCTTGCGGGCGCGCCTGCGGGTGAGGATGCCGACCTCGTCGGCACGGGCGATGGTCGCCGCAAGTTCGTGAACGCCCAGGGGATTC
Organism: Olsenella uli DSM 7084; assembly: GCF_000143845.1. Classification (NCBI taxonomy): domain Bacteria; kingdom Bacillati; phylum Actinomycetota; class Coriobacteriia; order Coriobacteriales; family Atopobiaceae; genus Olsenella; species Olsenella uli. The sequence continues at coordinate 1,940,111 of NC_014363.1, forward strand.
TCGGCGTGGTTCAGGAAGGTGGCCCTGACGCCAGCCGCGGCCAGGCCTCAGGCTCTCCATGGATTGTGCGCAGGGGATGAGGTGCGGGCAGTTCTCGACGACCCAGGGCAAGTCGATGAGCTGTGCGGTGAACAGACACTCGAAGTCATACCGCTCACAGAGCCCGTCGGCCTTCCTGGCCAGCCTGCGGACGTCCTCGCCATAGAGATAGGACTTGGGGTTGACGACGAAGAACGGGCTGCGGAGCCTGGCTTTCTCCATGCTCTCCTCTTTTCGTGACGTCTGTGAAGAACTCGTCATGGGTGAGCATAGCAAGCACGGGGACAACTTATATAGATTTTAAGGGACAAGTCTCGCCGACAACAGCCATGGACGGACTTGAGGCGACGGGCGACTTCTGCGACGGGCGGGTCCGCTAACGGGACTGGACGGCATCCCCCACAATCGCCTGACCGGCAGGCAACCAGGTCACGCTGCGCTCGATGGGGGTGCCGTCCTCGACGCGAATGAGCTGGTTCACGGTCATGACGGGGGCGTTCTTGTCACAGCGCAGGTAGGCGCCGTGCTCCGAACCCGCGATGCGTGCCGAGTAGCTCATGGTGCTGCGCACGATCCTGAGGCCGGAGCAGCGTTCGACCGCGTCGAACGCGGACTCGCGCGTGTAGTCGGCCTCGTCCAGGCCGGGACAAGCGACTATGTTCATCCACGACTCCTGGCAGAGCACCGGTGCCCCCTCGACGGTGCGCACGCGCCTCAGGAACAGAAGTGGCGTGCCCTGGGGCAGCTGCAGGCAGTTCGTGATGTCCAACGGCGCAGGCATGACCTGGTTGCACAGGACGTAGGTCTTGAAGTCCTTCCCCTGCTCACGCAGGGACGCGGCAAACGAGAGGGGCCTCACCCCCGAGGGGTGGGACAGCCCCCCCTCCGAGACGAACGTGCCCCTGCCGTGCTCCTGTATGACGAGGCCCTCATCCACCAGCACCTTGATGGCACGCCGCACCGTACCTCGACTGAGTCCGAAGGCATCCATGAGCTCGTGCTCCGAGGGGATGCGAGAGTTGGTGGACCACTGGTGCGCGTAGACCTTTCCGCGGATGAAGTCTGCAAGGGCCTCGTAGAGCGGTCCTGCGACATCCTGCGGCAGCTCCGCGCCCACAAGGTCGTCGCTGTTTGACCGACGTTGCCCCTCGCGCATGCGGTCCTGCCGCTTGTGTGGCTGTACGTCCGACGGTCTCCCAAGGATGTCCAGGCGGGGGTTTGGCATGTCAGGCTCCCAGATCGATTGTGTGGGGAACGGGTTTGGCCCCACAAACATACACCCGATTCTCAGGGCCGGATGGGACCTTTTGCTATACTTGGGAGTTGCGTCCCCATCGTCTAGCGGTCAGGACATCGCCCTTTCAAGGCGACGACACGAGTTCGAGTCTCGTTGGGGGCACCAACGCATGCGTCGGGCCGTGGGCTTCTCGCCCACGGCCCCTTCGCTGCCACCGTCATCCTTCGTAGCATGAGAGGGCGCACATGGCCCAGACAGGTGACGACAGGGACGCCAAGGCAAGGTCGCTCGACGCCAGCCTGCACGAGCAGCTGTACTATCAGCTGTACAGCATCCTCTTCGAGGACATCGTCAACGGCACGTACCCCGTCGGAGAGCAGATCCCGTCAGAGACCGAGCTCATGGAGCGCTACTCTGTGAGTCGTGCGACCGTGCGCAGGTCCATGGAGATCCTGGTGAACAACGGGCTCATCGTGCGCAGGCGCGGCCGGGGCTCGCAGGTCGTCTCGAGCAAGCCGGCAACCGCGCTCAAGAGCGTGGGTTCGTGCATCAAGCGCACCCACCCCGATCGGGTCGTGCCCGTCAAGAGGGTCGTGTCCGCCCAGATCGTGGGTGCCGAGGGCACGGCAGCCCGCGAGCTGGGCGTCGAGGAGGGGCGCGAGCTCTACCGCCTCGAGCGCATCCGCTGCTCGGCTGGCGTCCCCTACTATCTGGAGACCATCTACCTCACGCGCGACTTCGCGCCCAACGCCCTGGACCATGACTTCTCGGGCGAGTCGCTCCGCGCGTACTACGCCAACATCCTGCACGTCAGATGGACCCATGCCCGCCAGCGCGTCAGCGCGCGGGCGGCCGACGCACGCTGCGCGGGGCTTCTGGGGATCGCCGAGGGGAGTGCGATCCTCTCGGTCGACAGGACGTCCTTCGACCACGACGACATCGCCCGCGAGTACATGACCTCGCTCTACCGCTCCGACCAGTTCTACCTCGACATGTCCCTCGAGGCTTGAGGCCCCGGCGGCCGGGGGACGCTGGTAGGGGCGGTGGGGTTCGAACCCACAAGCCTTGCGGCGAGGGATTTTAAGTCCCCTGCGTATGCCAATTCCGCCACGCCCCCAGCGCAGGCAAGGGCGCTGTAGCACCTCGGAGCGCCCAAAGGCCACCACAGCGTCACACCACGGTACCACATGGCCCCCATACAGGCCGCGCTATCTCAGCGACGACAGGCGCGGCCGCCACGGAAGGGGACACCCTCCTCCCCGCACCGCTGCCGCGACGCAGAGGGAGAGGCCGAACAGCAGGTCGCTCTCGCTTACCGTGAGGACGTCGAAGCTGGCCTGCGCCATCAGCTCGGCCACCACCACGGCCCCGCCCAGTATCACGCTGGCGCGCTGGGGTTGCAGCCCCGCAAGCCGGCTCCTCTCGGCCACCGTTAGGGTTGCCAGTCGATGGGCCATGCCCTCGACCGTCGCCCGAGAGAGGTCGCTCAGGTGCACGCGGCGGGAGTCGTAAGGCTCGAGCTCCTCGTCGATCGCAACGAGGCTGGTCACGGTGCCGCCCGTGACCACAAGGCGCTCCGGAGCGGAAGTAAGGACGCTCCCCTTTGCCAGGGCATCCGAGAAGAGCTCTGCCACAAAGCTGCGGGCGGCGTCCACGTCCTGCGGGAGAGGTGGGTCGTTACGGGAGAGGAAGCGCTCCGTCACCCTGCGGCAGCCGACATCGACCGAGCAGACCGCATCAAGGGCGAGGCCGGCACCTGAGAGCGTCCCCGCAGCCAGCTCGGTGGAGCCACCGCCACTGTCCGCGACCAGGATGCGTCGCCCGATGAAGTCCCGGGCCACGCCCAGGAAGGTGAGCGAGCCCTCAAGGGACCCCGCAATCACCTGCGCGTCCAGGCCACGCTGCACGAGCCGCGCCAGCAAGGCGTCGGAGTTGCCCGCATCGCGGGCCGCCGAGGTGAGCGTGCAGCAGGCGACGGGGGCGCCGGCCTCGCGCGCACAGGCGAGGTAGGCGTCGACGCAGGAGAGGACGCGCTCGGCCGCGACGTCCGAGATGCGGCCCGTCTGCGTCAGACCCTCGCCCAGGTTGCAGATGGTCGACTGCTTGAGCAGACGGGCGACGTGCTCGCCATCCACGTCGGCGATCGCCAGGCGGGCGGTGACGGTGCCGATGTCGATGACGGCTACTCGTTCCATGTCGCCTCCGGGTCGTACGCAAACAGGAGGTCAAGGACCTTTGTCAGGGCGGGGCGCTTGTCCTCGTAGGCCTTCCTCGCAGAGGGATCGGCCTGCTCGCCGGCGGGCAGGCCGCTCACGACGACGCTCGTCTCCCCCTCGCTCACATACCCACGCTCGCGCGCCTCGTCCTGGATGCCCTCGGGCGTCATCAGGCGGTCGCGCTCCGCCGCGAGCTCGTCGTTTGCCGCGTTGAGCGCGTCAAAGCGCGCCTGCAGGTCCTCGCCCGTGCGGCGGGCATCGTAGTAGTCGCGCAGCGGCACGTACACCATCCCCAGGGCGGCGGCGATCGCCAGCACGACGACGAGGGCGCGCTGGTGGGCACCGAGGAGGCCGATGACGCGCTGCAGACGTCCTCGCATCGTGCGTCTGGGTGCCTGGGCGCGTGTGTCCTGCGCATCCCGGGAGACGCGGTCGCGGGCGGGACGGGCGTCGCGGGCGGGACGGGCGTCGAAGGCGGTGACATCACGGGCGGGACGGGCATCGCGGGCGGCGGCATCGATGCGGGAGGGGTGACCCTTGCAGACGGCCTGACCACCGCGCACGTCCGTACGCCGATGGGCAGTCGGGCGAGATGGACGTGCCTCGTTCGATATGTCACTCTGATGGGTCATGCCGTCGCTTCGTCTCAGCTGTGTTTGCAAGGCAGGGCGCCATGCGCCTTGGACTCAGTTATAGCAGAGCCCCGTGCGAGCGGCCTCCCTACCGGGCGCGCTCCTCGTGCTTCACACGGTCCCAAAGGTCGTTGAGCCGCTCGGCACCCAGAGCGTCCAGGTCGAGTCCCTCCTCACGCGCAATGGCCTCCATGCGTCCCCAGCGCCGACGGAACTTGCGGTTGCTTGCCTCGAGGGCCTCCTCGGCATCGACGCCCTCGAAGCGGGCCACGTTCACGAGCGAGAACAGGATGTCGCCAAACTCCTCCGTAGCGGCATCGCTGCCCCGCTCCTCACGCTCGAACTCGCGCCGCTCACTTTCTGCCTGCGCCCACACGGACGCGACGTCCTCCCACTCGAAGCCCGCCTTCGCCGCGCGCTTCGAGATCTTCTGCGCCTGCATGAGCGCAGGCAGGGAGTGGGGGACGCTGTCGAGAAGGCCTGGCTCCACCTCATCCGATGCCAGCCCCCTGGCCGCACGCTCGGCTCGCTTCACGCCGTCCCAGACGTCCATGACCTCCGCCGCGCTGTCGGGCGAATCCTCTCTGGAAAGGTCACCGAAGACGTGGGGGTGACGGCGCACGAGCTTCTCGTTCAGCTCGCGGCAGACGTCGTCGAGCGTGAACTCACCAGCGTCCGCGGCGATCTGGGCGTGGAGAAGGACCTGCTCGAGCACGTCACCGAGCTCCTCTCGCATGTGAGGGGCATCGTCCTGCTCGATGGCGTCGACGGCCTCGTAGGCCTCCTCTATCAGGTTGCGCGTGAGCGAGCCGTGCGTCTGCTCCTTGTCCCAGGGGCAGCCGTCCGGCTGGCGCAGGCGCCAGATGGTGCGCACGAGACGGTCGAACTCGGGATGCGTACCGGGCGCGCCCGCGCGGGTGCGGGTCTGAGCGTCGACGTCGTCCGAGTGCCCCCCGCGCACACCCCGGGCGCACGACCTCGTCTTAGCGAAAGTGCCGATCTTCAAAAGAAGCCACCCCTAAGAGCTCTACGATGCCGATGGTGATACCGTTTATGATGCCGTAGTGTACACCAGACACCGCCGCAAGGAATGCTACGAGAAAGCTGGCTGATGCTGCGGCCTCACGAGGTCGCTTCGCTCAGCGATGGTGTTCCACGATGGGGCCCATGGTTCATGTCAGTCGCGGTCATGAGAATGCCACCTGCGGCAACGAGCATGAAGAACGCCTGCGGAAGCAGGTTTTGGAAGCTATCGACCTCGAAGAAGCGCGGGGCAGTGGTGTAGGCGACGTAGAGCGCGGGGATGATGGTGGTGATGGCCAGGCCTCTGGCGAAGTCGCCTTGCCTACGGCACCATCGCTCCCGTTCTCGGTGTACGCCGTGAAGACGGTGCCCACGCCGACGTGCTCCATCGCCTGTTCGTCTCGTACCGAGGAGAGTCCCCCAGCGGCTGCTGCCAGTACTTCTCCGCGACGTAGTGCCGCGCGCGTTGCCGACGCCACGACGTAGTGCCGCACGCGTTGCTGACTCCACGACGTAGTGCCGCACGCGTTGCTGACTCCACGACGTAGTGCCGCACGCGTTGCCGACGCCACGACGTAGTGCCGCACGCGTTGCTGACTCCACGACGTAGTGCCACACGCGTTGCTGACTCCACGACGTAGTGCCGCACGCGTTACAGAAAACGGCGCTATGGCGGCCAACGAAGCCGTTTGTTGCAAAAAGTGGCGCTGTGGCAGTTCATTTGTGCCACAGCGCCGATAATCGCAACGCATGACCGTTTTGTGCCTGACGCCAGAGGACCAGCAGTCGCTCTGCGGTCGACATGGACGGAAGCCTCACGTAAGCCTCGGTCGCCCAGTCGTGAGCGGAATGGTTCCTGAAAGGATTTGCGTACGCGTGGCCTGCGATGCGCGGACGTTCCCCGGCATCCACACGTTCGACCACCAGATACCACCAGACAGGAATAGCGCTCAGGGATCCGAGGCATGCGCGCCAGAAACTCCATGAGCGCCGGCTGCTCGGGCGGGACGGCTCGGGAGGGACGGAACGGGCGGGAACAGCGGGCGACAGCGCCCGTCGCCACGGTGCGGCCTACCCCTCTTCCCCCTCGTCGTCCCCGCCGATCTCTTCCAGCACGCCCAGTGCGACGGGAAGCAGCTCCTCCTTGCCCGTGCGGAACGGGTAGCTGAGCTTTTTGGTCTTGGGGTAGACGACCGCGCGGTGCGCCCTGAGCCTCTGCGCCGCCGCCCGTGGCACCTCGACGCCCTGGTACGTGAGCCTGCCTCCTGCAAGCGAGACGCTCGTCGCACCCAGGCGCCCCGCACGGATGCGGACGCGGGCGCGATCGAAGAGATTCCTGCCCGCAAGCGGCAACGCACCGCAGTCATCCTCGAGCTCACGCTGGAGCGCGTCGACCTCGGCCAGCTCGGACGCAGCAGCGAGCCTACGGTAGGCCAGGACCCGACGGTCCACGTCAGGCAGGTACTCGTCCGCCAGGTAGAAGTCTGCCGGCAGGTTGATGGTAACCTCGGACCGGACGACCTCGTCCGTCTCGCCACGTGCCTCGCTCACGGCCTCGCCCAGCATCTGGGTGAAGAGGTCGAAGCCCACGCTCGAGAGGTTGCCGTGCTGCTCGGCTCCCATGAGCGAGCCTGCACCGCGAATCTCGAGGTCGCGCATGGCGATGCGCATGCCGCTGCCCAGGTCCTGGTACTCGTTGATGGCCGTCAGGCGATCGGTGGCCTCGGGCGTGAGGGGGAGCTCGCCGGGGAACATGAAGTAGGCGTACGCCTGGGTGCGGCCGCGCCCCACACGTCCTTTCAGCTGGTAGAGCTGGGCAAGGCCCAGGCGCTGCGAGTCCTCGATGATGAGGGTGTTGGTATGCGGGTTGTCGATGCCGCTCTCGATGATGGTCGTTGCCACGAGCACGTCGATCTCGTGCTCGGAAAACGCCAGCATGATGTCCTCGGCCTGGGTCGCGCTCATCTTGCCATGCGCCACGCCCACACGCGCCTCGGGAGCGGCCTCGCGGACGCGCTCCACCGCATCCTCGATCGTGGTGACGCGGTTGCTGACGTAGTAGACCTGTCCCTCGCGCCCAAGCTCCGCACGGATGGCCTCGGACACCAGGTCGGGATCCCACTCGCCCACCGTCACCCTGACCGGCAGCCGCCCGGGCGGGGGGGTGAGGATGAGGCTCATGTCGCGCACGCCGCTCATGGCCATCTGCATGGTGCGGGGGATGGGCGTGGCCGAGAGGGTCAGCACGTCCACCTGCTCGCGCATGTTCTTGAGCTGCTCCTTGTGCTGCACGCCGAAACGCTGCTCCTCGTCGATGATCACGAGTCCCAGGTCGTGCGGGTTGACATCGGACGAGAGCAGGCGGTGCGTGCCGATGAGGACGTCGACCGTCCCCTTCGCGAAGCCCTCGAGTGCGCGGCGCTGCTGGGCGGGGGTCACGAAACGCGAGAGCACCTTGACCGAGAGGTCGAAGGGCACGAAGCGCGAGAAGAAGGTCTCGAAGTGCTGCTGGGCCAGGATCGTCGTGGGACAGAGCACCATGACCTGGCGTGCGTCCTGGCAGCACTTGAAGGCGGCGCGCAGGGCGACCTCGGTCTTGCCGAAGCCCACGTCCCCACAGAGCAGGCGGTCCATGGGCTTGGAAGCCTCCATGTCGGCCTTGATGTCCGCTATGGCGCGGGCCTGGTCGATCGTGACCTCGTAGGGAAAGCTGGACTCCATCTCCTGTTGGGCGGGCGTGTCCGGGGCAAAGGCGTGCCCGCTCACGGCCGAGCGCCGCGTGTAGAGGTCCACCAGGTCGAAGGCCAACCGCTTGGCCGAGGCGCGGGCCTTGCCGGTGGCGCGCGACCAGTCCGCAGTGTTCAGGCGCGTGAGCCTGGGGGAGCTGCCGTCAGGCCCCACGTAGCGTGTGATGCGGTCCACCTGCTCGAGCGGGACGAAGAGCTTGTCTCCGCCGGCGTACTCCAGGAGGAAGTAGTCCCTCTCCCGCCCCGCGACCTCCTGGCGGACGATGTCCGAGAAGAGCGCGATGCCGTGGGTCGCGTGGACGACGTAGTCGCCCGGCTTGAACGGAAAGGTGACGCTTGTCGGGTCCGCCCTGCGTGCGCGGCGACGCTTGGCCATGCGGACCGTGAGGTCCGAGACCGAGAGCACGGCCAGCCGTGCGGAGGGCACCACGATGCCTGCGGGAATCGGGGCGTCGAAGAAGGTCACCATGGCGCGGGCGAGGGGCGCGGGCGACGTGGCGGCGTCCGGCGAGGTCACGGGGACGCTGTTCTCGGATGCCGTGGCAAGCGACTCCACGAGGGGAATGCCCTCGTCGGTGAAGCTGAGTTCGAGGGCCTCTCGAGCGGCGCGATCGGGCACCGCGAAGGCCACGGACATGCCGTCGGCCACCATCTGGCGCACGCGGCCCAGGAGCTTGGCGTCCGACCCCGCGATGCCCGGCTGCCTCACCTGGATGCCGACGGTACCGGCACCACCCGACTTGGCACCTGCGGCGGCACCCGCGATGACGCCCGCACCGGCACCCGCCCGCAGGATGGACGAGAGGGACAGGCGCTGCTGCCTGCCAAAGTCAAGCTCGCGCGGAGGTGTGAACAGCCCCGCAGGCGAGAGATGCGCCGCGCGGGTGGCGGCCGCGATCTCGTCATCGGCGCGCATGCAGTCGTCAAAGAGGGCGCGTGGCTCGGCAAGGACCACGAGCGTATCGCCCGCGATGTGGTCGATGGGGCTCGCAGAGGAACCGTAGAGCTCGACCAGGTACTTGTCGAGCGTGGGGTCTGCGGCGCGACGCTCGATGAGCTCGAGCTCAGCCGCGACCTTGGCGCTCTCCTGGGCCCTTGAGTAGAGGGCGCGCCTGGCGAGGGCAACCGTATGGTCGCTCAGGGCAATCTCGCGGCATGGCGTGACCACGACCTCGGCGAGTTCGCCAATGGTCTGCCCCGTCGAGGGCAGCATCCGACGCACGCGGTCGACCTCGTCGCCAAAGAACTCGACACGCACCGGTGCGCTGGCCTGGGCGGGATAGACGTCGACGGCATCGCCATGCACGTGGAAGGTGCCCGGCACGCTAACCCCGCCCGCATCGCCGGCGTCGACGTAACCCATGCCCACGAGCAGGCTTGCCGCTTCCTCGAAGGCGACCTCGTCTCCCACCGCGAACGCGCTCGAGGCAAAGTAGCCAGAGCCCACGGGGGGCACGCGGCGCAGCAGCGAGCGGGCACTCGCCACCACCAGGCAGTCCTCCCCCGCCGAGAGGCGCGCGATGGCGTTGCAGCGTGTGCCGACCACCGCATCGTCAGGCGCCTTGTCGGCCCATGGCCAGTCGCGACGCTCGGGATAGCGGCAGACGACGCCGGCTCCCAGCCAGGCGGCAAGTGTGCGAGCCGCACGGTCCGCAGCCTCCTCGCCCGAGACCACGAGCAGGCAGGGACGGGGGTGGTCGGCCCAAAGGGCCGCAAGCAGGAGGGGTCGCGCGCTCTGGGCTATGCCGAGGGTGGCATCGTCGCCCGCACGCAGGTCTGCGAGCAGGGGCGCGAGCTCTGGGGCAGAGAGGAGCTTCTGCGACACGCGGTTGATGAACATCGCATCCCAATCAGACAACGGGGCAACAATCAGACGTCGGAGGCAGGCAACAGGAAGCCCAAGGTCAGCAACCTTGGGCTTCCGAGGCCAAGCCAATTGCACGAGCACAGGGCCAATCTCGGTACGATCACATCATGCCATGGTACGACTCCATCGCACCGCAGCACGGCCACATCATGCCACAACGCCCGTGCACACGATTTCAAAACGCGTGCACGGGGCTTTTTCTGAGCTGGGCTTTTGCTATCCGTGTGCACACGATTTCAAAACGCGTGCACGCGCCACGACATGGATGGGGCGTACGCCGCACAGACCCGCGCATACGCCCCACGACACACGGACGTGTACGAAACGCCGGGCGACGACGCCCGCGCACGCCATACGGCCCCTACGCCCTCCCGCTCCCCTCGGCCAGAGACGTCAGGAACTCGGAGGAGGCCGCAAGCGCCTCGGCATCCGCCTGCCAGCTCCAGTTGCCCTCCGCCACGCCCGGCACATTCATGCGCGCGCGGTCATCCAGCAAAAGCACGTCCTGCAAAGGGACGATCGCGACATCGGCCGAAGTCGCCAGCGTCACGTCGAGCAGACGGCGCGCACGCTCCACGTCGGCGGCGGAGGCGGCACCATCCGCATCAGGACCAGATCCATAGCGCTCGGCGCACCAGCCCACGAGCGTCTGGGTGTCGTGCGTGCCGCTGTAGACCATCTTGTGGGGCTGGGGCACATAGGAGTCGCACGGGTCGCCGTCATAGAACTGGACCACGTCCATGCCGGGGAATCCCGTCGCGGCCACAAGCGCGCGGACCGCCGGGGTCACGGTCCCCAGGTCCTCGACCACGACCGGCAGCTGACCAAAGCGCTCGGCAGCGCGGCGGAACAGCTCCAGGCCAGGCCCGAAGTTCCAGGCACCCTCAAGCGCCCCCTTCCCATCCGGGATGGCATAGTAGGACGAGAAGCCCAGGAAGTGGTCGAGACGGACGTAGTCATAGAGCCGGAAGGCGCGCTCGAAGCGGCGCAGCCACCAGTCGTAGCCCGTCGCACGCATGGCGCGCCAGTCGTAGGTGGGGTTTCCCCAGAGCTGACCGTCCTTCGCGAAGGCATCGGGCGGACAGCCCGCCTGACACGAGGGGTTACCGTCCTCGTCGAGGCAGAACAGAGGGCGCTCCGCCCAGACGTCCGCGGAGTCAGCCGAGACGTACATGGGCATGTCGCCGATGATCTTGATGCCCAGCCTATGCGCATGGCGGCGCACCTCGTCCCACTGGCGCATGAACTCGTACTGCACCGCGCACTCGCGCTGGACGCCGACGACGAGCTCCTTCGAGCGGGCGAGACGGGGCGACCAGCTGCGGTAGCGCTTGGGCCACGTCTGCCAGCGCTTGTCGCCCAACAGCCCCTTGATCGTGCGGAAGGTGGCGTAGGGCAGGAGCCAGCGCTCGTTCTCCTCGAGGAAGCGACGGTATTCCGGCGTCCCCTCGAAGTCCGTGTGAAACGCCGTGGGGCCCTCCCCCTTGGCCGGCGTGCCCCACATGAGCGCAGGGTTGCCCGCAAACGCCGAGGGACCCGCATAGGGAGAGCCATGGCGGTCCGTGGGGTTGACCGGCAGGACCTGCCAGTAGCGCTGGCCGGATACGGCGAGGTAGTCGATGAAGCGGTACGCGGGCTCGCCAAGGGTCCCGGGGCGCCCCGGCTGATCGACGTTGGGGATGGACGTGATGTGGCAGAGCACCCCCATGCCGCGCGGCATGGGGGCCTGCAGGCGGCGCTGGCGCTGGAAGCAGAGCACCGAACTGCCGAGGGGCCAGAGGAAGACCTCCGCCTCTCCCCCCTCGACCTTGGGCGTACGTCCGCTCACGACGTCATCGACCACCTCGAGTGGGGCGGGCACGCGGACGGTCCGCGACTCGTGCAGGCTGGCGTTCACGAGCACGCACACCTGCATGTCGACATCGCGCCTCCAGAAGCCAAAGACGTCATCGCCGAGGCCGAACGGCTCGAAGTCGCCGGTGGTCAGGGCGGGCAGCGTCTTGCGGACGGCGATGGCGTTGCGGTAGATGGCGCGGCAGTCCTCGTCCTCGTGACCCCAAGGGTAGGACGCTCGGTCGTAGGGGTCCGAGTAGCCCTCGAGGCCCGCCTCGTCCCCGTAGTAGACGCAGGGCACGCCCGGCAACGTCATCTGCAGGAGCGCGGCGAGCCAGAGACGGCTCACGGCCATCCTGCGGTGGTCCTCGTCCAGGCGGAAGCGGTAGCGCCCGTCGTCATCGAGGCTCTCGGGCGACGGGGCATCCCCCAGGACCGTGAGCAGGCGGATCCTGTCGTGGCTCCCCAGCAGGTTGAGGGCGCTGTAGGTCGCGTCGTGTGGGTAGTTCTCGTAGAGCGACTCCAGGGTATCCGCCAGCTCGCGGGCGCCCATATGGTTGGTGAGGTAGCCCTTGAGCGCATGGCGCAGGGGGTAGTTCATGGTGCCGTCGAGCTCGCGCCCCTGAAAGTAGTGGCGCAGGCGACCATAGGCGACCTTGTGGGTCGCGTCCTCCCACACCTCGCCGATGAGCAGGGCATCAGGCTTCTCGGCCAGGGCCGCCGCCTTGATGTCGGCTATGAACTCGTCGGTCAGCTCGTCGGCGACGTCCAGGCGCCAGCCGCGGGCACCCAGGCGCAGCCACTTGCGCACGACGCCGTCACGCCCGCAGATGAGCTCGCGGAACTCGGCGCTGTCCTCGTTCACGTCGGGCAGGTCGTCGATGCCCCACCAGCTCTCATAGCTGCCATCGTCGTTGAAGGTGAACCAGTCCCGGTAGCGCGAGTGCTCGCTCACGAAGGCGCCGTCGGGGTAGTTTCCGTACTTGTTGAAGTAGAGGGAGTCTGCCCCCACATGGTTGAAGACCCCGTCGAGGATGATGGATATGCCACGGGAGCCGGCCTCCGCGCAGAGGCGCGAGAAGGTCTCCTCGTCGCCCAGCATGGGATCGATCCTCAGGTAGTTGGCCGTGTCGTAGCGATGGCTGGAGGCTGCCTCGAAGATGGGGTTAAAGTAGATGACCGTGATGCCCATGGACTCGAGGTAGGGCAGCTTCTCGCGTACGCCATCCAGGGTTCCCCCGTAGAAGTCCCAGACGGCGATGCGTCCATCGGGTGTGCGGTCATAGCGGGGATAGGTGCCCCAGTCCTCGACCAGCCGGCGCTCGGGACCCCGGCGCGGCGTTCCGAGCGAGGCCGCGACCCTCTCCTCCCACCCCTTCCCACGGGCAAAGCGATCCGGGAAGATCTGGTAGGCGATGCCACCCTTGTACCACTCGGGCAGCTCGGGGCGCAGCCGCTCGAAGACGGTGATCTGGAACGAGGGGGGCTCGCCATAGGCAAAGGCGCCCTCGCCGCAACCGTACTCGCGCGCCGCCCCATAGCGCCACACGGCGCCGTCCGCAGCGGTGATGTTGAAGCTGTACCAGATGACCTCCGGGGTGCTGGGCTCGAACGTGCGCGTGAAGCGCAGGTGGTCGCCGACCTCCTCGCCGTCCATGTCGAGAAGGAGCTCCCCCTGCTCGTCCACCCACAGCCTCAGCCGGGCGGTTGCGGCCGGCTCGTCCCAGACATCAATTGACAGAGAGACGGCGCCGCCCACTTGAACGGCGCCGAAGGGTCTTCTGTACGAGATGTCCGAGGTGTTGTGCTTTGCCCTCAAATCTGCCTCTTCTATCTGTAGCGAGCTATCTCGGGATGGAGGCCATGGTAGATGTCAAGGTACTCGACCGCCGCACGCCTCCAGCTGAAGTCGCTCCCCATGGCCTGCGCCTGTAGCTTAGCCCATGCCTCGCGGTCCGTCCAGAACACCTCGCAGGCGGCCAGCAGGGTGTCGGCCATCTCGTCGGCGTTCATGTTCGCGAAGCGGAAGCCCGTCCCCTCGCCGGTGAAGCGGTTGTAGGGCTGGACGCTGTCCTGGAGTCCCCCGGTCTCGCGCACGACGGGAAGCGTGCCGTAACGCATGGCGATCATCTGGGAGAGGCCGCACGGCTCGAACTCGGACGGCATGAGCAGGATGTCACCACCCGCGTACATGCGGTGCGACAGCGCGTTGTCGAACGCGATGCGCGCGCACATCCGGTCGCCATAGGTCCAGTCGAAGTACCTGAACGCGTCCTCCTGGTCCTTGTCGCCCGTGCCCAGGATTGCCACCTGCACGCCGCGCTCCATCAGGCGGTTCATGGCATAGCGCACCAGGCCCAGGCCCTTCTGGTTGGTAAGGCGTCCGATCATGACCACCAGCGGGCGCGACGGGTCCTCCGCCAGGCCGAGCTCGCGCTGGAGCTCCGCCTTGTCCTGACCCTTGCCGCCAAGGTCCTCAACCGTGTAGGTATGGGCGATGTAGCCATCCGTCGCGGGATTCCAGGTGTCGACGTCGATGCCGTTGAGGATGCCGCAGAGCGCCGCAGAGCGCCGACGGAAGATGGCGTCCATGCCCTCGCCGTAGAACGGCATCTGGAGCTCGTTGGCGTAGCTCGGGCTCACCGTGGTGATGAGGTCCGAATAGCAGAGCGCGCCCTTCATGAAGTTGACGGAGTCGCGGTCACAATAGAGCTGGCCCGCCGCGGTGGGGTTGTCGGCCAGGCCCAGGATGTCGCCTAGGACCTTGTCGCCATACTGCCCCTGGAACTTCACGTTGTGCACCGTGAAGACGGTCTTGACGTTGCGGCAGGCATCGGAGGACATGTAGAACTCGCGCAGGAAGACGGGGGCGAGCGCCGTCTGCCAGTCGTTGCAGTGGAGCACGTCGCACTGCAGCTCGGGCAAGAACTGGATGGCCTCGCAGATGGCCTTCGAGAAGAACGCGAAGCGCTCGCCGTCGTCGAAGTAGCCGTAGATTCCGTCACGCTTGAAGTAGGCCTCGTTGTCCACGAAGTAGAAGTCGATGCCCTGGAACGTGAGCTTCTCGATGCCGCAGTAGACGTTGCGCCAGGAGAGGGGGACGTAGAAGTCCGCGACGTGCCTCATCTGCTCCTGGTACTTCTCCGGGATGGCGCCGTACTTGGGGAGGATGACGGCGACCTTGGCACCGGCCTCCTTGAGCGCCCTCGGGAGCGACCCCGCGACATCACCCAGGCCGCCCGTCTTCACGAACGGGACGGCCTCGGAGGCCGCGAGGAGGATCCTGATTTTCCTTCTGATCCTGTCAGACATATGGCTCAATCCCTACTCCGAGGCCTTTTCCTTGATGAGCAGAGCCTCGGGGGTACCCCTCAGCTCGGTACCAGCAGGAACGACGTTGTTGCGGTCGACGATCGCGTTCTCGACGCGCGCACCGCTCTCGATCGTGCAGCCCTGCATGATGATGGCGTTGTTCACGACCGCTCCGCTCTCGACGACGATGCCGCGGCCGAGGATGGAGTTCGAGACGGTGCCGTAGATGCGGCAGCTGCCTGCGATGCGCGAGTTGGTGACGCGCGAGCCGCCCTCGAACTTCGCCGGGGCGTTGTCGTGCGCCTTGGTCCTGATGGGACGCTCGGCGGGGAACAGCTCGGCGGAGATCTTGGGGTCGAGCAGATCCATGTTGGCGCGGTAGTAGCGGTCCTTGTTAAAGATGGCCGCAGCGTAGCCGTCGAACTCGCAGGTCTGAACGTTGACGCGCTCGTAGTCACCGACCATGGCCTCGAAGAGGTCGAGGTAGTCGGTCTGGGCGTACCACTCGAGCATCTGGAGCAGGAGGGCGCGGCTCATGACGAAGCAGTCGAGGAAGGCGGTGTCACCAAACTCGACGCCGTGCTTGACGCCCTTGACACGCGTGCCGTCGACGGCAAACCCCGTGATGTCGACGTCCTTGGCCGTTGCCTTCTTGGTGAGGACGGTGATGTCGGCGCCCGAGGCGCGATGCGTGGCGGCAAGCCAGTTGTAATCGGCGTTGTAGACGAAGCTCGCCGAGGACAGGACTATGAGCTCGGAGGTGTCTCGCCTGAGGTAGACCTTGTTGTGCTCGAGGTCGCGCAGCAGGAAGCGCGACCCCGTGCGCGAGGTGCCGAACGCAGAGCCCGGCAGGGTGAAGAGGCCGCCCTTCTTGCGGTTGAGGTCCCAGTCGCGACCGGAGCCCACGTGATCGATGAGCGATCGGTAGTTGTACGGCATGACCATGCCCACGGTGCGGATGCCGCTGTTCACCATGTTGGAGAGGGCGAAGTCGACGACGCGATAGCGCCCGAGATAGGGCATGGATGCGACCGGGCGCGTCTCGGAGAGCGCGCTCGGGAACTTCGTGGAGTAGTTTGCCGTGATGAGGCCGATGAGCTTCTCCATTGCTACTCCTCCCCCTTTCCAACGACGACGTCGTTGCCGATGACGGCGGTGTCCCTTGTCTGGTCGACGCTCCCAAGCACGACGTCCTCCTCGACGACGGCGTGCTCCCCCAGGATGGCGCGGGCGATGTGGGCGCCGGCCTTGACGGTGGCGCCGGGGAGCAGCACCGAGTCCTCGACGACGGCACGCTCGCCCACGAAGCAGTCGGTCGACACGATGGAGTGCTGTACCTTGCCATGGATGTTGCTGCCGTTGCCGACGAGGCAGTCTTCGACGGAGCCGTGGGGCCCGATGTAGGCGGGCGGGCGCGTCGAGGCGTTGCTCATGATGGGGGCGCCGGTGTCGAACAGGTCGAACTCGGGCCGGGAGCCCAGGAGGTCCATGCTCGTCTCGTGATAGGACGAGATGGTCCCCACGTCGCGCCAGAAGCCGTTGTACTCATAGGTGTAGAGGCGCTTGCCGGCCGCAAGGAGCTTCGGGATGATGTCCTTGCCGAAGTCGTGCTCAGACTGCTGGTCGATGGCATCCTCGCTGAGGGCCTCGACCAGAAGCTGGGCATTGAAGATGTAGATGCCCATGGAGGCCAGGTTGGAGTCCGGCTTGTTGGGCTTCTCGGTGAACTTCTGGATGCGCTCGTCCTCGTCCTGGGTGATGATGCCGAAGCGGGATGCCTCCTCCCAGGGCACGGGCATGACGGCGATGGTCAGGTCCGCCTCGTGACGCTTGTGGTTCTCGAGCATCTTCTGGTAGTCCATGTTGTAGAGCTGGTCACCCGAGAGGATCAGGACGAAGTCCGGATCGTTCTGCTCGATGAAGCCGATGTTCTGCGTGACCGCATCGGCGGTGCCGGCGTACCACGCACCGCCGGTCTGCGTCGCGTACGGGGGGAGGATCGAGATTCCACCGTCGCTCTCGTCCAGGTTCCAGGCGGCGCCGGAACCCAGATAGGAGTGGAGCAGGTACGGCCTGTACTGGGTCAGCACGCCGACCGTGTCGATGCCCGAGTTGGCGCAGTTCGACAACGCGAAGTCGATGATGCGATACTTGCCACCGAACGAGACGGCCGGCTTGGCGATGTCCTTGGTGAGGACGCCGAGCCTGCTGCCCTGCCCGCCGGCAAGAAGCATCGCGATGCATTCCTTCTTGCTCATAAGCTCTCCCCTTTCATACACGAAAGCAATAACTACTACGACTCAATATGCCAAATATCGGCAGCATACTCACGGATGGTTCGGTCACTGGAGAAGTAGCCGGAGCGAGCAGTGTTGTGCACGGCCGCGCGGTTCCATCCCCGGCGGTCGCCATAGGCGCCGACCAGCTCCTCCCAGGCGCTCACGTAGGTGTAGAAGTCTGCCAGGACGAGGTCGTGGTCGTTGTTGACCATGAGCTCGTCGCGTATGCTCTCGAAGTTGCCCGAGAGGTGCGCGAGCGTCCCGTCGGTCAGCTCGTCGATCACGCGGCCCAGACGCTCGCGATCGCGGTTGTAGAGGTCCCAGGCCCAGTAGGTCCCACCGGCCCTGAGGGCGTCGACCTCCTCGGTGCGCAGACCGAAGATCTTGATGTTCTCCTCGCCCACGAGGTCGCAGATCTCGACGTTGGCGCCGTCGTAGGTGCCCAAGGTGATGGCACCGTTCATCATGAGCTTCATGTTCGAGGTGCCCGAGGCCTCGGAGCCGGCCCACGAGATCTGCTCGGAGATCTCTGCGGCCGGATAGATGAGCTGGGCACTTGATACCGCGAAGTTGGGGACGAACGCGACGCGGATCTTGTCGTTCACGCGCGCGTCGCCGTTGACGGCCTCGGCAACCGAGTTGATCAGGCGGATGACCTCCTTGGCAAAGGAGTAGCTCTGAGCTGCCTTGCCCGAGAAGATGAAGGCCGTCGGACGCGGGTCGAACGAGGGGTCGCTCAGGATGCGGTTGTAGACGTCCAGGATCTTGAACACGTTGAGCAGCTGGCGCTTGTAGGCATGGAAGCGCTTCACCTGTACGTCGAAGACCATGGCGCAGTCGAGCTCGACGCCGCTGGTGCGCCGGATGTAGTCCGCCAGGCGCCGCTTGTCCCAGGCCTTGGCCTTCTCGAACTCCTCCAAGAACGAGGGGTCGTCCTCGTAGCGCCCGAGTTGCGCCAGCTCGTTGGCGTCACGCAGCCAGCCCTCGCCGATGACGTCGCAGATGAGGCGACTGTACGAGGGGTTGGCGTTGCCCAGGAAGCGACGGTGCGAGATGCCGTTGGTCTTGTTGTTGAACTTCTCGGGTTCGAGGGCGTAGAAGTCGTGAAGGGTCTGGGCCTCGAGGATTCCCGTGTGCAAGGCGCTCACGCCGTTGACGGAATGAGAGAAGATCACGGAGAGGTTTGCCATGCGCACCTGACCGTCCCATAGGATGGCCGTGTTGGCGAGCTTCTCCTGCCAGCCCTCGACATCATGGGGGAAGCCCTCGCGGTAGCGGCGGTCGATCTCCTCGATGAACATGTACGTGCGCGGGAGCAGCTCGCGGAAGATGCCGATCGGCCACTTCTCCAGCGCCTCGGGCATGACCGTGTGGTTGGTGTAGCTGATGGTCTCGTGGGCGATCTTGAACGCGAGGTCGAAGTCGACCCGCTTGTCGTCGACCAGGATGCGCATGAGCTCCGGCCCACACATGGCGGGGTGGGTGTCGTTGGTGTGGATGGAGACATGCTTGCCGAAGTCGGCCCATTTGTCGGGGCCGTACTTGTTCTCGAAGGAGCGAAGGATGGTCTGCAGCCCGGCCGAGACGAACAGGTATTCCTGCTTGAGGCGCAACAGGCGTCCATGCTCGCCGGAGTCGTTGGGATAGAGGATCTGTGAGATGGCCTCCGCGTCGGAGCGGAACTTCACGGCCTTGGCGTAATTGCCCGCATTGAACGCATCGAGGTCGAAGTCCTCGGCCGCAGGCTCGGCGCTCCAGAGGCGCAGGTTGTTGACGGTCTTGGCACCGTAGCCGACGATGGGCACGTCGTAGGGCACGGCCTTGATGAGGTCTCCGCCCTCCTGGGTGAACCAGAAGCGCCCCCCCTCCTCGTGGCGCACGACATGGCCGCCAAACTGGACGAGGACCGCAGCCTCGCTCTTGCGCGTCTCCCAGGGGAAGCCGTGCTCGAGCCAGTTGTCCATCTTCTCGACCTGGCGCCCACCCTCGATCTCCTGCCTGAAGAGGCCGTAGCGGTAGCGCATGCCGTTGCCGTTGCCGTTTATGCCCAGGGCGGCCATGGAGTCCAGGAAGCAGGCGGCGAGACGCCCGAGGCCACCGTTGCCAAGGCCCGGGTCCACCTCTTGCGCTACGAGGTCCTCGAGCGTGGTACCCAGCTCGGCGCACCCGGCCTTGACGATAGCACGAATGCCGAAGTTCAGCAGGTAGTTGTCGAGCAGGGGCCCCAGGAGGAACTCGAGCGAGAAGTAGTAGACCTCCTTATCGTCCTTGTGAGAGTCCACCTTGAGGTTGCGGGACTTGTTCGCGATGAGCCCGGCGAGGACGCAGAAGCGCTCCTGCTGGCTCAACTCGTCGTACTTCTTCGCGAAGAACGTCTCGCATGCCTCGCGATACTGGGCGACGAAGTCGTCCTTGTCCTTGAAGAGCTCCCTGTCGCCGTTGGCTGAACCCATGTCTCTCCCTCACTCGGTCTCGGCGCGTGCCGTGTGCGCCGAGGCGGTCGTCTGCTACCTGGATGCCTTGCTGGGTGCCTTGCGGCCCCGCGCCTTGGCGGGGGCCTTCTTGTGGGGCGTCTTGGCGGGGGCCTTCGCCGGGGCAGCGCCCTTCGCCACCGAGCCCCTCTTCGTGCTCCCCTTCCTGGCAGGGGCCTTCTTCTTGGGAAGGGGGCCCGCATAGGTCAGGATCAGGCCTGCCAGAGGCGGCAGACGCAGCTCGATGGACTGGTCGCGCAGGTTCCAGGGCTCCTCCTCGCTCTTGAACCTGACGCCCTCGTTGGTGACGCCCGAGCCGCCGTACCTGAGGTCGTCCGAGTTGAGGCTCTCGACCCAATATCCCGGCTTGGGCAGGCCGACGCGGAACTGCTCGCGCGGGTTGACGTCGAAGTTGATGAGGATGACCACGTCGTCCGCGGGATCGTCGCCGTGACGCACGAACGATATGACCGACTGCTCGCTGTTGTCCGCATCTATCCACTCGAAGCCATCGGGCGTGTAGGCCCGCTGCCAAAGGGCGGGGTGCTCGTTGTAGAAGTGGTTGAGCGCAGCGACGAACGTCTGCTGGTGGGCGTGGGTCTCGTACTGGTCCGCGAGGAAATACTGGATGCCCTCGTAGTAGCGCCATTCGATGAACTGGGCGATCTCGTTGCCCATGAAGTTAAGCTTGGCGCCCGCGTGCGACATCTGGTAGAGGGCCAGCGTCCTCATGCCCGCGAACTGGCGCCAGTTGTCGCCCGGCTGGCGGGTGATGAGCGAGCACTTGCCGTGCACCACCTCGTCATGGCTGAGCGGCAGCACGAAGTTCTCGTTGAACTGGTACATGGCCGAGAAGGTCAGCAGCTTGTGGTTGCCCGGACGCCAGGGGAAGTCGGTCTGCATGTAGTGCAGGGTGTCGTTCATCCAGCCCATGTCCCACTTGAGGTGGAAGCCGAGGCCGCCATCCTGGGGAGGATAGGTGACGAGCGGCCAGGCCGTGGACTCCTCGGCGATCATCATCACGTCCGGATAGTACTTGCCGATCGTGTCGTTGCACTGTTGGATGAAGCGGATGGAGGCGAAGTCCTCCTCGGTGCCCTTGTCGTTGAACTTCTTCTGCCGTGGGTCGTCCACCCCGAAGTTCAGGTACAGCATGCTGGTGACGCCGTCCATGCGGATGCCATCGGCATGGTACTCGCCCACCCAGTAGAGCAGGTTCGAGATGAGGAAGCTGCGCACCTCCCCGCGGTCCAAGTCGAACTTGAAGGTGCCCCAGTTGGGATGCTCCTCCTTCTCGTACAGCTTGTCACCGTTGAAGTGGACCAGGCCGTGCTCGTCGCGGCAGAAGCCGCCCGGGACCCAGTCCAGGATGACCCCGATACCCGCCTGGTGGCAGGCGTCGACGAAGTGCTTGAACTGCTTGGCCTCGCCATAGCGGGAGGTGGGGGCAAAGTAGCCCGTGACCTGGTAGCCCCAAGAGCCGTCGAAGGGGTGCTCCATCACGGGCAGGACCTCTATGTGCGAGTAGCCCATGCGCCTGACGTAGCCCACCAGCTCGTCCGAGAGCTCGTCGTAAGTCAGGTAGCTGCCGGCGTGGTCATCGCTGTCTGGGTCACCGTTGCCGGCCAGGCCGTCATCGTGACGCCTCCAGCTGCCCAGATGCACCTCGAAGATGTTGAGCGGGGACTTCATCATGTCGCGCTTGGCACGCTTGGCCAGGTAGCCCGCGTCTTTCCACGCGTAGCCCGAGAGGTCGGTCGTGCGCGATGCCGTCCCCGGGGGGCACTCCGCGTAGAACGCGTAGGGGTCGGCCTTGTACAGGAGGTCACCATACCTGGTCTCCACCACGTACTTGTACAGGTCACCCGCGCTCACGCCCGCGACGAAGCCCGACCAGACGCCACCGTTCTCGGAGCAGGAAAGGTAATTCTTCTCGATGTCCCAGTCGTTGAAGTCGCCGATGACACGCACGCTCCTGACGTCCGGCGCCCACACGGCAAACTGGTAGCCTGCGACGCCATCCGACGTGGCCGGGTGCGCGCCCAGCTTCTCGTAGCTGCGATACCACTCGCCCTTCGCAAGCAAGAAGAGGTCGTCGCTGGTAAGGGCCAGATCCGCAGAGGAACGGATGTCCATGAGCCATCTCCCAAGGTCGCATTAAGTCCGGTCAAGACGGAAGGCACACAAAAACTACAACAGCCTGTCCCTCCATTCTATTTCATATGTGCCCAATGGGGGCGGCTCTCTTTTCTAAATGTGCCCTGATCGCTCGTCGCCCCACGCTTGCGCAGACGTGCATCCTGCTCGTGCGGGCGTATGGCTATGATTTGCAAGGGAAAGGTGATTTCCAGAGGCATGGACAGAGAGGCCTCCGGAGGCAGATGGAGGAGGGGACATGCCACGCGAGTCGAAGAAGCTCAGGCGCGAGCGCGCCATCGAGTTCTGCCGGAGGATGGGCAGGCTGTATCCCCACGTCGAAAGCGCGCTGGAGTTCCATGACGCGTTCTCGCTCGTGATTTGCGTGCTGCTCTCGGCGCAGACCACCGACGTGGCCGTGAACAAGGTCACGCCCGAGCTGTTCCGCCGCTGGCCCACGCCCGAAGCCATGTCCCAGGCCGATCCCGCAGAGCTCGGCGAGGTCATCCGCACCATCGGCTTCTGGCGCTCGAAGGCGGCGCACTGCGTCGGGGCTTCCCAGATGATCGTTGCCGACTATGGCGGGGAGGTGCCCGGCTCCATGGAGGAGCTCACACGCCTTCCCGGCGTGGGACGCAAGACGGCGAACATCGTGCTCAACAAGGCGTTCCATAGCGTCGAGGGCATTGCCGTGGACACGCACGTCTATCGCATCGCCACGCGCCTGCGCCTGACCAGCGCGCCCACGCCGCTCCAGGCGGAGCGGGACCTTCTCGAGACCATTCCCCGCGAGCTGTGGGGGCCGGTCAACGAGCAGTGGATCCACTTCGGCCGTGAGACCTGCACGGCCCAACATGCCAAGTGCGAGGCCTGCGTCGCCGCCGATATCTGCCCTTCGGCCTTCCAGCCCAACCGCTGGTTCAAGGGCAAGACCGCGCGGGCGAGGCGTCGGTGAGGGCGGCGGGATGGACCGCACGCCCGTATGAGACGCGGCCCCGAGGACGACGCGCGGCACCCCGCACGGCCACGCCGCCCGCGCGGGGCACCCGTTCGCCCCTACGCGCGGGCGAGCGCCTGGTCGAGGTCGGCGATGATGTCGTCCACGTTCTCTATGCCCACGGAGAGCCGGACGAGGTCCTCGGAGAGGTGGGCGGCCCGGAGCTGCTCGGCAGTCAGCTGGGAGTGCGTGGTGGACGCCGGATGGATGATGAGGGACTTGGCATCGCCCACGTTGGCGAGGTGCGTAAAGAGCCTCGCGTTGTCGACTACGTTCAGGCCGCCCCGTCGCCCGCCCTTGACGCCAAAGACCACGACGCCGCCAAAGCCATTGTGCAGCATGCGCGATGCCACCTCGTGGCTGGGATCGCCTTCGAGGCCCGGATAGCGCACCCAGGCAACCTTGGGGTGGCTCTCGAGGAAGCGGGCGACATCCAGGGCGTTGTCGGAGTGGCGCTGGACGCGTAGGCTCAGCGTCTCAATGCCGATCCCGATGAGCTGGGCGGCATAGGGAGAGAGGGTGGGTCCGAAGTCCCGCAGCTTGTTGGCCAGGACGCGGGTCGAGAAGGGCGCGACGGGAGCGGAGTCGGCAAAGACCACGCCATGGTAGGAGGGGTCAGGCCGGGCGATGGTAGCGAACCGGTCGGGGTCGCGCCTCCAGTCGAACTTGCCGCTATCGACAACGGCGCCCCCCAAGGTGGCACCATGGCCGCCGATCCACTTGGTCAGCGACTCTATGACGACGGCCGCCCCATCGTCGGAGGGGCGATAGAGGTACGGGGTCGCAAAGGTGTTGTCCACGAACACGGGTACGGGCGAGGGAAGCGAGGCGGCCGCCTCGACGAGGGCGGGGACGTCCGTCACGTCGACCAGGGGGTTGCCGATGGTCTCCACGAACCAGAGCTTAGTGTTCTCCCTGGTGGCGGCGGTGAAGGCGTCGAGGTCGTTGTTCTCGACGAAAGTCGTCTCGATACCCAGGTCGCCCAAGGTGTGCAGAAAGATGTTCCAGGTGCCGCCATAGAGCGAGTCGGAGGCGACGATGTGGTCGCCCGCACCCGCCAGGTTGGTGATGGCAAGGATCTCCGCTGCATGGCCGGAGGCGACGGCAACCGCACCCGCGGCCCCCTCGATTGCGGCGATGCGCGCGGCGACGGCATCGGTGGTGGTGTTGGTCAGGCGACCGTAGACGTTGCCGGACTTGGCGAGCGCGAACTTGGCGGCACCGTCCGCAGCGTCATCAAACTGGAACGCGGCGGAGGCGTAGATGGGCAACGCCGCAGAGCCGGTGGCGGGATCCGGCGCCAGACCGGCATGTACCTGTAGGGTATCGAAGTGCTGGGCGGGGTCTTGGGCGAAGCTGGGATCAAGCTCGAATGCCATGGCGTACTTCCCTTCGGTGGTCGGCTATGCCGAGTATCTATCGTCAATCGCTATCATCAAATGATATCCCGTTGGAAAATCCCAGCTATATCCAGTGGCCCATCTTTCCCACAAACTATTGTTTACGCAGTTAGAACACTATTAGTTGCTTATGATCGAATGTTATCGTTTATATAGATAGCAAATTGGATTACCAAGTCTCGACCGAGGAAGCGAGCGCAGGGGGTTGGACGCCATGAGAAATCGGATGCGACAAAACTGGCGGTTATGTGTATTCCCAAAGGGGCACATGTGATGCCGACGGCCCCAATCCGGACTCAATCGGTAAAAATCGGCCCCCATTCGTCTGAAAAACGACCAAATGGGGACCAAAACAGTATGTCCGATAAAGAAGTATTAGTTGTAGCCACACATAACTGCCAATTTTGTTACATCTGGCTTTTGCTACGAGATCTCGCCCACGCCGCACAAAGCGCAACCTAATAGCCCCATCGACAGTTTCACCCGGCCACCAGTCAACCTGACAGTCAGCTGGTCTGGCGACCAGCTGGTCCGATGGCGAGGCTAGTAGTTGATGGACTGCTCCTCGAAATAAGACTGCGGGTGATTGCAGACCGGGCAGACGCTCGGAGCGACGGGGCCAATGTGCAGGTGGCCACAATTGAGGCACTTCCACACCTTGACGCCCTCGCGGTCGAAGACCTCACCCTTCTCGACGCGCTCGACCAGCTTGTTGTAACGCTCCTCGTGGTGCTTCTCGACTTCGCCAACCAGACGGAACTTGGCGGCGATCTCTGCGAAGCCCTCCTGCTCGGCGGTGGCAGCGAAGCCGGGATACATGCTGGTCCACTCGTCGTTTTCGCCCGCAGCGGCATCCTTGAGGTTGGTCAGGGTCTCGGGCACGGTCCCGCCATGCAGGTACTTGAACCACATCTTGGCATGCTCGCGCTCGTTGCCTGAGGTCTCGGCGAAGATGTTGGAGATCTGGACGTAGCCGTCCTTCTTGGCCCTGCTGGCATAGTAGGCGTACTTGTTAGTTGCCATGGACTCGCCGGCAAAGGCCGCCTCGAGGTTCCTCTTGGTCTGCGAGCTCTCGAAATCGACTGCCATGCGCAAGCTCCTCTCTCGTTGGTTTGCAGCATCACTCCCCCGTGACGCGTGCCTGTCGCTAGCGTAACACCCGCCATTGCCTATGCAAGCCAGATACCGTCGCGCAGACGGCAAAAACCCTCTTTGGCCAGCTCCCCGAGGATCGACTCCACGTCCGCGACCGAAAGGCACGTCCTCCCCCTTCTCTCCTCCCGCTCGCCCAGCTCGTCGGCGATGGCGGCAGCGCTCGCACCACCTCGGGTGTCCGTGCGATGGGCCAGCAGGATGCGAACGACCTCCGCGCGCTTCTGGCGATGGCTCCCCTCGAACTTGGACTGGCGCACATGGGAGGCGGAGCGGCGCGAGGGGTTGGGCAGCGTTCGCTTGAGGTACGCACCGTAGTCGAGAAGCGCGTAGTACCAGGTGCGCGGGTCGTCGTTGGGATCGCTGTCGTCCATGGGGCAGCTACGCTCCACCAGCGGCAGCAACTCGCGATCCGTCACGTCGACGGCATCCGGGTAAAGCTCGTGGATGAAGACGGAGCGCACGTTGGTCTCGAGGTAGACGCCGGGAAGGTTATAGGAGAAGGCTCGGATGCCCGCCGCCGTCGCAGGACCGATGCCAGGCAGGGCGAGGAGGTCCGCATACGCGCGCGGCATCTGGCCTCCCCGCGCGGAGACCATGCCCGCCGCCTTCCAGAGCGAGAGCGCACGCCGGTTGTAGCCCATGCCCTGCCACTCCTCCAGCACGTCGGCCGAGTCCGCCGCGGCAAGTGCATCCGGGGTGGGGAAGAGCTCCACCCAGCGCTGCCAGCGGCCATCCACACGCGTGACCTGGGTCTGCTGGAGCATGACCTCGGAGATCCAGACCTGGTATGGGTCACGGGTCCTGCGCCACGGGAGGTCGCGGTAGAGCTCGGCGCCGCGTGCGAGCACAAGACGCCTGAACGACTCGAGCGTCGGGTCCTCTCCCATGCGGGCCTACCGGGCGCTGGGCACGTCGCGTGGCGCCTCGGAGGCGTCGGCCAGGCGGAAGTGGCTGCCCTCGTCCAGCATGGGATGCTTGTGCTCACAGACAACCTGGTAGAGGGTAACGGAGTCGAAGTAGTCACGCAGGATGCGCTCGGCCTCGCACCAGATGGGGTTGTAGTGGCACTCGGAGCGGAAGGGGCAGGGGCCCTCGTGGCCGCCCACAGTGTCGCAGGAGGAGATGTAGATGG
Source organism: Olsenella uli DSM 7084 (assembly GCF_000143845.1). Taxonomy (NCBI): domain Bacteria; kingdom Bacillati; phylum Actinomycetota; class Coriobacteriia; order Coriobacteriales; family Atopobiaceae; genus Olsenella; species Olsenella uli. Next base: position 1,966,587 of record NC_014363.1, read on the forward strand.
GTCCCTGGATAGCCTCGACGACCTGACGGACCGTGGTCCGTCGCGGGTCGACGGCAAGCCTCATGCCTCCCCGCGAGCCGCGCGTGCTCTCGATGATCCCGGCGCGCACGAGATCATGCTGGATGGAGCGGGCGAACGAGTAGGGTATGTTGTCCTTCTCCGATGCAGCGCGCACGGAGATGATGCCGCCTTCGCTGCGCACGAGCTCGGAGAGCATGCGCAGCGCATAGTCCGTCTTCCTGGAGATGTCCACGTTGGCACCCTTCCTTCGAGAGGCGCGGCACCCGACCGCAGCCCCTGGTCACTTCCGGTCCGACCACCTGCCGTCCATCGCCTACTTCCAGTCTAGGATCTCCCAGTTGCGTTTCTTGGACGTATGCTTGAGCGATGCGCCGGGACTCACCGCGAACGGCTTGTCTGCGGCACCGAGCAGGTCCTTGTCCGAATGGTGGTCGCCATACGCATAGGCGATCACCCAGTTCCCCTTGCCCAGATGCTCATCCGCCCAGCGCACCACGGCGCGCGTCTTGGCGGGGCCCGCCACGACTTCGCCCTCCACCTCGCCGGTGTAGCCTCCGTCCGCGCTTCGCTCCATGTCGGTTGCCACCAGGCCGTCAACGCCCAGGTATTGGGCAGCAGCCTGGGCGATGTCTCGAAACGTCGCCGAGACGAGCAGCGTCACGCAGCCCTCGTCCCTACAGTGCCGCACCTCGTCCATCGCCGCAGGGCGATAGCGCCTGAGCAGCACCGCATCATGGAAGCCGCGCATGAGGGCACGGACCTCGCCGGGAGTGCGTTCGGACAGCGCCGAGAAGATGATCTCGCGGGACTCGTTCTGGCGATACGGCAGGTGCAGGACGTAGCGGGCGCCCCACCAACCCAGTCGCAACGCACTTGAAAGCGAGAGGTAGCCGCGAGCGAAGAGGTAGCGCGAGAAGAGCGAGCCCGACTGGCCGCTGATCGTGGTGCCGTCGAAGTCGAAGACGGCGAGGCGGGCCGGGTTCTGTGGGCTGTAAGTCCTCTGCTGGGGCACGCGGTTCCTCTCTGACGGGCTCTTGCGCAAGCCAGCCGTGGCATGCGCAGGGTAAAGTGTATGCCAGCGGTGGCATATATGGGACGCAAATCCTGCCTTTGGCAGACAATTCCGCAGGCAGAAAAAGGGACCCCGGATGCACCGAGGTCCCCAGACAGGCGAATGGCGGGATATGCGGGACTTGAACCCGCGACCTCCGACGTGACAGGCCGGCGCTCTAACCAGCTGAGCTAATACCCCGAACAAGAGAGCCCCGGTCGCCCGAGGCTCTCGAAGGCTACGAATGGCGGGATATGCGGGACTTGAACCCGCGACCTCCGACGTGACAGGCCGGCGCTCTAACCAGCTGAGCTAATACCCCGTTCATCAGTGCGGGAGTAATAATACACAGGAGGGCCGCGTCTTGTCCACCCCTTTTTTGCATGCGGCGCCCTACATACCCTCTGCACAACGCCCCAGTCCCGCCGCCTCGCGGCAGGGCGACGTCGCTGCGGCCGCACCCGCCGGCGCAGCCGCGCTACGCCAGCGCGACCGTCGTCGTGCTGCCACTCGAGTCCGTGACGACGAGGTTGGGGTCCTCGAGCGAGACCGAGACGAGCTCCCCCTGGCCACCGACTGCGTTGCCGTCGGCATCGACCACCTGCGTGGGCAGGCCACCGGCACCCATCGTGTACGCGATGACGTCCCAGCTCCCGTCAGAGAGGTTCTCGGGGATGACGAGGGCGCCGTTGTACAGGACGAGCTGGACCGGAGTTCCGCTCAGCGTGAAGAGCGTGGTACTGGAGCCGCTGGTCGATGAGGCCGACTGCGAAACGAGGTCATAGCCGCCCGTATCGTTCTGCTTGAGGTAGTACCGGGTGCCGCGGTACTCGATGGCACCCTCGATGGCCGTCTGGGTCTGCTCGACCTCCTGCTGGGGCGTCTCGGCGGGCTTGAAGGTCATGATGCGCTGGAACAGGAAGGCCCCGCCGCAGAGGAGGGCGACGACGAGCAGCGCGATGGGGATGATGATGCGCCTGTCCCCCCTGACCTTGGTCTCATGGCGCTCGAACTGCGGCGCGTGTGCGCCATGCAGGCGCATGTCGCCGCCCAGGCCGGCCCGGCCCCGCAAGTTCGCCGAGTTCGGGGAGGTGCGCGAGACATTTTCCCTGTTCTCGACGGTGGCGCCTTCCCCCACCTCGATGCGACGGAACGAACCCGTCGCGGCGGGATCCAGCACGGGACGCGGCGCGTCCTGCTCGGTCGAGTCGCTGCCTATGACGGGAAGGGCCTCGCGCAGGTTCGCGCGGCGCTCGTCGGCTCCCGGGAAGCGCTGGGCCGCAGGGGCAGCCTGCTGCCGCGTGGATGCGCGCGACGGGCGTGCGCCGCCCGAGCCCGCGGCGTGCCTGCCGTGGCGCGGCGCGGACGAGCTGCCGCTTGCGTGCTGGGACATGTCAGACCTCCTGAACGTGGGTTCTTCTCGCCTAGATTGTCCTACGTGCCTCGATGGCCCTCCCCAGGGTCACCTCGTCCGCGTACTCGAGGTCCCCCCCCACGGGCAGGCCACTCGCAAGACGCGACACCGCAACGCCCAACGGACGGATGACGCGGGAGAGGTAGGTCGCCGTGGTCTCGCCCTCGACGTCGGGGTTGGTGGCCAGGATGACCTCCTTGACCGATTCGTCGGCAAGGCGCTGGAGCAGCTCCTTGACATGCAGCTGGTCGGGCCCGATCTTGTCCATGGGCGAGATCACTCCCCCAAGCACATGATAGAGCCCGTGGTAGGCGCCCGTACGCTCGATTGCGGAAACGTCACGGGGCTCCGACACCACGCAGATGGTCCCCCGGTCGCGCGAGAGGTCCGCACAGACGTCACAGGTGTCGCGCGTGGCATACGAGAAGCACACCGGGCAGAAGTGGACCTGCTGCTTGACCTGCATGATGGCCCCACTCAGCCTACGGGCCGCCTCGACGTCCGCCTCGAGCAGCCAATAGGCTATGCGCTGTGCCGACTTGGGGCCGATGCCCGGCAACCTGCCCAGCTCGTCGAGCAGGCGCTGCAGAGCCCTGCCGTCGCTTGTCGTGCCATCCGGCGTGCGGGCGTCCACCCTAGAACAGCCCCGGGATGTTCATGCCACCGGTCACGGAGCCCAGCTGCTGGTTGGCTGCGTCCTGGGCGCTGGAGAGGCACTCGTTGACGGCCGCCAGGAGGGAGTCCTGGAGAAGCTCGACGTCAGCGGGGTCGCAGGCGTCGGGATCGATGGTGATGGAGGTGATCCTCATGTCTGCCGTCCCCTCGACCTTGACCATGCCGCCGCCGGCAGAGGCCGAGACGGGGATGTCCGCGAGACGGTCCTGGGCGTCGGCCAGCTGCCTCTGCATCTTCTGGGCCTGCTTCATCATCTGCTGCATGTTCATGCACATCTCTCCTCTTCGTGGGGCCTTGGGCGGTTGGGGTGGTTAGTCGTCGAGGTCGTCGTCTTCCTCGGGGTCGGGCACGAACTCGTCCTGGGCGTCGTAGTCATCGTCATCCAGGCCCACGGGGTCTTCTGCGACGTCGGACGGGGACTCGACGCTCATGTTGACGCCCGTGCCAAAGACGTCGGTCAGCATCGACATGATGCTTCGCGCCTCGTCGGGCAGGACATCGGGTTGGGTTGTCGGGCTGGGCTCGGAGGCGGGAGCCGGCGCGGCCGTCGACTTGGGTGCGGGAGCCGGCGCGGCCGTCGGCTTGGGTGCGGGAGCCGGTGCGGGCTCGGCCGGCACGTCGTCGTAGGGGACCTCCTCGTACGGAGGCGCGTCATCCCACGGGGCCGGATATGGGGGGGCCTCCTGGACAGGGGCCCCCGCTTCCCCGGCAGCGGGGGCGCAACGTGGCGCGGGAGCGGACGGGGGTGGCGTCGGCGCAGGCGCGGGCTCTGCGCGAGGCGCGGGTGTGGGCTCTGCGCGAGGCGCGGACACGGGAGCCGAGACGACCTCGCGCTTGCTGCGGGCGATGTCCGCCCCCCTGAGGCTCGACTCGGCATAGGTCAGCGAGCGCTCCCCGAAGACCGCGGAGACGGCGCGCTCCACCACGTCACGGACGTCGGGGCGCTCGAGCATCTTGCAGGCGAAGGCGGAGCCCTTCGGCAGGTTGATGAGCAGATGAGAGCCGTCATCCGAGACGGGTGTGGACGCCATGAGCAACGAGCCGCGCGGCGGGTTGGTCCGGACCAGCCCGTCGACGACCTGCCTCCACTTACGCTGCAGCTCACCCGCGTCCGTGATGGCGCCGCGCACGCCGGGGGCCGCGGGGGCAGGGGCGGAATCCGTTGCGGCAGGCGATGCCGCCGCGGGGGCAGGGGGCACGGCGGGCGTCTCCGGAGCGGGACCAGGAGACGCGACGGGCTTCGGCTGGGTCGCGGGAACGGGATGTGGCTTGGGGAGGGGCGCGGGCTCGATCCCAGGCCGCGACGATGCGGTGGCAGGCCGGACGGACTCCCGCGGTGTCGGGACGCCGGATGCCCTGAGCGAGGCCAGCTGATGCTCGAGGCGGGAGATGCGGTCGGCCAAAGACTCGAGCGTCAGATCGCTCTTGGGACGGGCGATCCTGGTGAGGGCGACCTCCAGCACCAGTCGCTGGTTGGTCGCAGTGCGCATCTCGCTCGAGGCGGCACTGACGCAGTCAAGGGCATGGGCGACGCGGTCCACAGAGCCAAAGGCGAGCGCCTCGTCCTTGAGCTGGCGCAGCCCCTCCTCGTCCGCATCGACGACGCCTGGCGTCGCGCCCACGGCGCTGACGACGTAGACGTCGCGCAGGTGCGCGGCAAGCTCGCGGGAGAACTGCAGAAGGTCGCGACCGGCATCCACCAGGTCCGCGACCGTCCCAAAGAGCGAGGGGACGTTCCGCTCGGCCATGGCGCAGGCAACGCTTGCCAGCTGGGAGCCTGACACCTCGCCGAGAAGGTCACGGGCTGCCTCGACCGAAATCTTGCCGCTCCCGAAGACGGAGAGCTGCTCCAGGGTGGAGAGGGCGTCACGCATGCCACCACGGGCGTGGCGGACGACGAGTTCGATGGCTGCCACATCGTAGGAGAAGCCCTCCTCGTCACAGACCCGTGTCAGGTGCGCCTTGATGTCATCGTTGCCGATGGCATGGAAGTCGAATCGCTGGACGCGGCTGAGGATGGTCTCGGGAATCTTCTGCGGGTCTGTGGTGCACAGGACGAAGAGCGTGTGCTCGGGCGGCTCCTCGAGGGTCTTGAGCAGCGCGTTGAACGCTGCCGTGGTGAGCATGTGGACCTCGTCGATGATGTAGACCTTGTAGCCGCCGCGGACGGGCGCATAGCTGACGCGGCTGATGATCTCCTCGCGTACGTTGTCGACGCCGGTGCGCGAGGCGGCATCGAGCTCGTACACGTCGGGATGGTCGCCGCTGGCGATGAGCCTGCACTGCTCGCAGCTGCCGTCAGGCAGGTGGCCGGCACCCCGCTCGCACATGAGCGCCTTGGCTAGCAGGCGCGCCATGGTGGTCTTGCCCGTGCCGCGCGGGCCGCAGAACAGGTATGCGTGGCTGGTGCGACCCTCAAGCACCGCATGCTCGAGGGTCGAGACGACGTGCTGTTGGCCGACGACGTCCGCAAAGGTCTGCGGTCGGTACTTGGTGTAGAGCGATTCCATGGCGCCTCCGATGGCCCCTGCGGGGCGGTGTCTGCTAGGCGTCAAGTATACCCGCGGACACAGCCGGCGCCCGTGGCTCCACGGAAGGTTCGGCGCCGTCGGGAGTGCCGGCGGCGAACGGGACGAACCCAGGGACGCTTGCCGAGGGGAGCTTAGGGCAGCAGGCCCAGACCGCGGGCCCGCGCACGGAACTCCCGGGGCCGCAGCACACGGACTCGCAGGAAAAATCCGCTTTCGTCACCCGTGACGAGCGCGATTCCCGCATTGGGGACGCGGATGGTCTCGCTCCTGACCTTGCGCACCAGGGCCGGTCCCTCGCCAAACTCGAGGAGCACGTACCTGAAGAGCGCCCCATGGGCCACCACCAGCACGTTATCGCCGTCCTGAGCCTCCTCATACATGCGCGCGAACGCCGACCTCACGCGAGCACGCACCTGGGCACCCGCCTCACCGCCATAGCGCGAGAAGTCCTGCGCCATGAAGCAGGCGGAGAAGCGCAGACGGTAGCGCTCGTACGGCTTCCCGTCCAGTGTGCCAAAGTCAAACTCCCTCAGGTCAGGAAGGCTTGTGGGCACAAGGCCCCTGCCCTCGAGGAGGATCGACGCAGTCTGGCGGGCCCGCCCCAGAGGCGACACGTAGCAGCGGGCAAAATCAACGTCCCCAAGGGCGCGTGCGCTGTCGCGCACCGCGCCCAGGGACTCCGGCGCCAAAGGCGAGTCGACATCGGCACCCTGGATGATGCGGTCGCGGTTGAACTCCGTGCGGCCATGGCGGACGTAGAGGAAGTCGACCCGCTTCACACCCTGCTTCATATGACCCCCCGGCTGCGGCCAAGACCGCGCGTCCCCCTCGGCGCGCCCTCCCTCAGGCGGCACCCTTCGATGGCATGATCCAGAACTTCAGCAGAGGGAAGCTCACCACCACGGCGAGCAGCGTGTTGACCACCGACGCCACGGTACCGGCCAGACCGGCGCCCATGCCAAACGCCTGCTGGCAGAAGCCCGTGACGTAGCCAGGCAGGATCAAGTTCACGACGACGATGAGGACCGCCAGGAGGGCATACTTCCAAGCGGCGTCACCGAAGGAGGCGTCGGACTTGAAGACGAGCTTCATCTGCACGAAGAAGTTTACTACCTGCGCCAGGACCTCGGCTATCAGGAAGGTCACGAAGCCGCCGACGCCATTGGATCCTGGCGCCGTGTAATTGAAGATCAGAAAGCCGAACGGAGTTGCAAGGCCCAGGGCGTCGATGAAGACCGCCGTGCCCAGCCAAGTGCAGACGAAGCGCGTTATGGTGCTGACGTTGCTGAGAATGTTGAACTTGATGAACTCCCACAGCGGCTGATGGTGCTCGGCCCATTCCTTGAGTGCCATGCGCCTTCCCCTCCTAGACGTGCGCGGAGCGCCGCTCCCTAGAGTCTCTTGGCAAACGATGCGTCCTTCATCCGGCCGCTCGCGAACGCCGCCAGGATCGGCAGCAGGACCCAAAGCGCCCACGCCAACACGCCCCAGCCCAAGCCGCCGGAAAGCAGCCAGACGGCCACGGCGGGGACGATGCCCAGGACGCCCCAGCCCTTTGCCTCGCGCACCAACGCGTCGACGACGCCCATGCAGACGGGCGGGGCCATCTTTGCTATGGCGTGCAGCGGCATGTTGTAGACGAACTCGACGTTGAGGTCGGGTGCGCCCTTGGCGAAGTTCCTACGGTGCAGGTGCCCCAGGATGCCACCAACCAGCCAGAGAAGCGGGCTGCGCGTATGACCGAGGTCGCGGAAGCACATGTCGCGGCCTATCTTGACCCCTGGGCTGGGGGCGGCACGGCCGAGCAGCGCCTCGAACTCGGCGTCAGGCACGTTGGCCACACAGCCGCTCTGGTAGGAGGGAAGCCCCACGCCTTCGTAGGGGTCGGGCGCGCCAGTGCCTGCGACCTCGGCCGTCGCGGTCAAGCGAACGTCCTCGCACGACGCGCCGACGCGCAGCTCATAGCTGCCACCCTCGACCTCCCAAGAGCCCGTCCTTGGGTTGAAGTAGCGAAACGCCTTGTCATCCAAGGGGATCGTGACCTCGCGGGACTCGCCTACCGCAAGCTCCACGCGCGCGAAGCCCTTGAGCTCCTGGGTGGGACGGAACACCTTGCGGCTGGGCAGCGCAACGTAGAGCTGGGCGACCTCGGCACCCGCCACGTCACCGGTGTTGGAGACCACGAAGGTCACCGCCTGGGGGACGCCCTCGGCATTGGTGACGACCCTCTCGTCTGCGTAGGAGAAGGTCGTGTAGCTCAGCCCGAAGCCAAACGGGAACGCGACGGGGACGGAGGCGCTCTGGTAGTAGCGGTAGCCCACGTAGAGCCCCTCGCGGTACTCCGCCGTGGCCCCTTCGCTGGGGAAGGTCCCTGCTGTGGGCGTGTCGGCAAGGGAGAGCGGCCAGGTCTCGGCCAGATGGCCGGAGGGGTTCACCTTGCCCGTCAGCACGTCCACGGCGGCATCGGCACCCGCCTGGCCGCCTAGGGCCAGGTATAGCAGGGCGTCGCAGTCCTTGGCCCACGACGTCTCGACCACGCTGCCTGCAGACAGCAGCACCACGACCTGCCCGCAGGTGGAGCGGATGCGTTCCAGCAGGTCGATCTGGTTCTGGTTCAGGCGCATGCGGGTGCGGTCGGCACCCTCGGTCTCGTCGGACTCGCCCAGCCCGAGGCACACGAGGGCGACCTCGGCCTTGCGCGCAAGCTCCTCGGCTGCGGCGAGCTTGCCGGCGTCGGCCTGGCCATCGCGGTCGAAGCCGGGCTCGAAGCCCACGAGCGAAAGCTCGTCGCTGTCCCCTATGACGTCAAGCAGCGAGTCCAGCCTGGTGCAATTCACCAGAGAGGATCCTGCCCCCTGGTAGCGGGGAGCGCGCGCAAAGTCGCCGATGAGCGCCACGCGCGTGCCGATTGCGAGCGGCAGGGCGGCACGCTCCTTGCCCGCAGGGACGTCGTTCTTCATCAGCACGATGCCCTGTGCGGCAACCCTGCGGGCAAGCTCGTGGTGGGCGTCGACGTCGAACGTGGCCGGCGCGGACTTAACCGCCTCGTCGGTATGGAAGACGAGCGCAAGCGCCTCACGTACACGCACGTCGACCACGGACCCCTCGATCAGCCCTCCTCGCACGGCATCCACCAGCTCGCGCACGGAGTCCAGGCCGGGATCGGGCATCTCGAGGGTGGAGCCCGCGGCGACGCCCGCGACGTGGTCGACCGAGGCGCCCCAGTCGGTGACGACCGCGCCGCCAAAGCCCCATTCGTCGCGCAGGACCTCCTGCAGCAGGTGGGCGTTCTCGTTGGCGTACGTGCCATTGACCAGGTTGTAGCTGCTCATGATGGCCATGGGGTGGCTCTCGCGCACCACGGTCTCGAATGCGGAGAGATAGAGCTCCCGCAGCGTGCGCTCGTCCAGCACGGAGTCGGATGCCTGGCGGCGCGTCTCCTGGCTGTTGACGGCAAAGTGCTTGGGACACGCGGCGACGCCCTGCCCCTGGATGCCGCGCACGAAGCCAGCCGCCATCTTGCCGGCAAGGTAGGGGTCCTCGCTGAAGTACTCGAAGTTGCGACCGCAGAGTGGGCTCCGCTTGAGACAGAGCCCTGGCCCCAAAAGGACGTTCACACCCTGGACCTTGGCCTCCATGCCCAGGGCGGCGCCCATCTCCTGACCCAGCTCGGGGTTCCAAGTGTTGGCGACGGTCACCGCCGTGGGAAAGCAGGTGGCAGGCAGGCTGCCGCCGATGCCCAGGTGGTTGGCACCCTCCGCCTGATGACGCAGGCCGTGGGGGCCATCGGAGAACTGGAGCTCGGGCACGCCAAGCCCCGGGAAGGCGCGGGTGCCGAAGGCGGTGGCGCCGGACAGCAGCGCGCACTTCTGCTCGAGGCTCATCTTGCCAAGGACGGACCCCACCCTGGCGTCCAGCTCGCAGCATGCGTCCGCTCTCTCATCATTCAAGGGCGTTCCTCCTTCTCATCAGTCTTCGCATCTAACGATATGCATACGCAAACCGCATCGGCGCAAGACAACGCAATTGGTCGCTTTTGGGGCGCATCTGGTCGCACTCGTCACCAAAGAAGCGGCAAAAACGGGACCGGCCTGATGGGCAGGCCGGTCCCGCCGCAGGTCACGAGTCACCTTGGAGAGAGACGTGGCGGGGGAAGGGGCTCGCGTCCGCGACGCATTCCCTGACGCGGGAACTATGCATCCCGCACCGCGTTGCACTTGACCTGGCGGTAGCTCAGGAAGCCCAGGAGGGTGGCGAGCAGTACCAGGACGACGGTTGCGGCGTAAACGCCATACTGCCACGGCGCGATGCCATACTTGATGATGGTACCCGGGGCTATGCCATTCACCGCGTTGGAGTTCACGACGGTGTAGAGAATGTTGTGCATGGCCTGGCGCATCTGCGAGACGGTAGTTGCGCCGTTCGCGTTGGGGATGGAGCCGGACATCGCGGAGTAGGTCAGCTGCAGGTCGTTGCCTGCGGCAAGTGCGGCAGACTTGTCCATGTAGCCGTACAGGTTGAAGTCCGTGATGACCATGCCGCGGAAGCCCCACTCGTCACGCAGGACGTTCGTGAGCAGGCTCCTGCGACCGCCGGTCCACTCGGTGCCGATGTAGTTGAACGAGCTCATGATCCCCGTACAGGCCTTGGCGGTCCTGGTCTGGACCTCGCCCCTCCCATCAAGAAACCTCTCCTCGTAGGTGGCGTCCTTGACCGTGATCTCGAACGGCCTGAGGTAGACCTCGCGAATGGTCTGCTCGTCAGCCCAGGTCATGAGATGCTGGATGCGATAGCCCTCCTGGTCGTTCAGGGCGAAGTGCTTGACGTAGGCGTAGACGCCGTTGGAGGCAGCACCAGAGACCTCGGCGGCACAGATGTTGCCCGCAAGGACGGGATCCTCGGAAAAGTACTCGAAGTTGCGGCCGGCGAAGGGACTGCGGTGCGTGTTGGCCGCAGGGGCGTACCAACCGCTATAGCCCGAGGAAAGGGCCTCCTGGCCAACTGCCTGGCCAACGGCATAGATCAGTTCCTTGTTCCAGGTCTGGGCCATGACGTACTCGGAGCAGTAGGCGCAGTTGCCCGTGGAGCCGGTGAGCGAGGTGAAGCCAGCGGGACCATCGGGGTCGCTCGTCGCGGGCTTGGAGATGGAGGGAACCTCGGCGGTGTTGTAGGCACCGTCGTTTATGACGGAGGTCATCTCGTCGACGGTCAGCTGGTCGAGCAGCTTATCCCACAGGGGATCGTCGTAGTCCTTGCCGCGCAGGTCGATCAGGGAGACGCCGTTGCTGGCGCCCGTGGTCGGCATCTGGACGCCGGGGTCCCCTTGTGCCTGGTACTCCGTGATGCTTACGCCTACATCAGAGCTTGCCTTGTCCTCGGCGGGCTTGGGGAAGGTACCCGCGAAGTCGGCACGGGACATGACGCCACCGTTGTTCCTCATGTACTTGGTGGTGTCAGCAAACTCGTTCTGAATGTCATTACCTGTCGCGGAGTCCTTGGTGATGGTCCTGGAATCTAGGGCGAGAGCCTTGCTGTCGACAACGGTATGCGAATCGGTCCGCAGGCTGACCACGTAGTCACCGGCATCAAGCACGTAGGCGCCCTTGCCTCCGTTGGCGCTGGAGTCCCAGGACGCCATATCGTCGATGTCATAGGCGAGCTTCAGGGTCTGGCTCTCCCCGGGCTCGAGGAGCTTGGTCTTCTCGAAGGCACCAAGCACGACGGCACTCTTCTCGACGCCTCCCTTAGTGTAGGGGGCACTGTAGTAGATCTCGGCGACCTGCTTGCCCGCAACCGGGCCAGTATTGGTGACGGTCACGCTTGCGGTGACGGTCTTGCCGTCATTCTCGACCGAGTCAAGGGTCTCGGAGAAGGTCGTGTAGCTCAGACCGTAGCCAAACGGAAACACGACGGCCTGATCGTAATCGAAGCCGGTGTAGTTGCCTGCTGCGACCTCAGCGGCAGCGGTCTCGTAGTAGCGGTAGCCAACGTAGATACCCTCCCTGTACTCGGTGAAGTAGGCGGTGCCGTCAGAGGGTGTGTTGTTGTGGTTCGTGCCGTAATAGTCCGAGACGTCGGTGTAGCGCTTGCCCCCGAAGTTCTGGAAGGTGGGGTCCTTGGTGAAGTCTGCGGACCACAGGTCGCAGGTCTTGCCGGAAGGGTTCACCGCACCGGAGAGGATGTTGCCCACGCCGTTGGCACCCGAGGCTCCCAGCGAGCCTATGTTCAAGATTGCGTCGACGGAGTACTCGCCGCTCATCAGGGAACCAACCTCCATGGTGGTGGAGCAGTTGAGAAGAACGACGACCTTGTCGCAGCTCTGCTTGGCCGCAGTGATGAGTTCCTTCTCCTCGCGGGTCAGTTCGAGTTCGTGCTGGCCCTCCTCGTAGTTTGCGGTCTCGTTGTTGTCTGTGAAGTTCTTGGAGACGCCCGAATCGAGGCTCTCCTTGAGGTTGGTAGAGAGGTCGCCGCCCTCACCGCCGCCGCGGCCGATCACGATGACGCCCGTGGTGCCCGTGACGGAGTACTGGACATCGGCGGGATAGTCAGACCAGGGTATCTCACCGATGTAGTAGCTCGCCGTGGAGGGCGAGTCCATGGTGATGTCTGCCTTGGCGTAGTTGGGGTAGTTCTGGCTGATCCAGCCGTAGGCGGTGTCGTTGATGGTGAAGCCGGCGTTCTGCAGCCCCTGGCAGAGGGTCACGCAGTCGCTGGGGTCAACGGTGCCCGAGCCAGCCCCACCATAGACGGCGTCGGCCGCGTAGCGGCCAAGGAGGCTGACCGTCTTGCTCGTGTCCAGCGGCAGGGCATTGTTGTCGTTCTTCAGCAAGACGGCACCCTCGCCCTCGACCTCGGCGACGACGTCCTGGGCGGCGCGGTTGGCCTGATTGCGGCCACGATACTTGGCGTCATAGTAGTTGGCGTCCCAGTTCTCGGAGCCCTCGGCCACGACAGTCTGGGACGGGCGTCCACCCAAGTAGTGGTCGAGTAGCGAGCTGAACATGCTCGTACCCACGTTCAGGGCGATCGCAAGCGCGACAAGCGCGACCGCGAACACGATCTTGGCGACCGGCCTCTTCCTGCCTTTCACCTTGGCTTGCTTGGCCATCTGCTCTCCCATCTCCCTTCTGGTATTTGACGCGTGGAGTCATCCCGCGCTCTCTCCTTGCATGTAGATAAGCTATACCGACCCGAAATACGTCCAGCAGCCAGCAAGAGGCGCCGGGCGATACGGCGGCTATGCCTCGGGGTGCGTCAGGGGGTCGACCGCATACTTCTTAGTGCGCTCGTCGGAGATCTTGCCGGAGTAGTTGAGGCCAAAGGCGAAGTCGTATTCGTTACCGTCCGCGTCGACGTAGCAGTCCATGTCGCGTGGGACGTCCTCGAGCTGCTTCTCGACGGTATCCATGTCCTTGGGCATCTGCATGGGCAGGAGACCGGAGGGCTCGGACTGACCGGCAACGATCTTACAGGCGGCCTCTGTGGAACCGGACATGGAGACCAGAATCGCGTCGACCTCGGTCTCGAACTCATAGACGCACATGGGCTGGGTGATGTCCAGGATCACGATGCAGGGCTTACCGACCTCCTTTGCCAATTTGGCAGCATCGAGAATCTGATCGAGCTGGCTCTCGTTAGTGATCATCGAGGTGCGGCCATAGTAGGAGCGGTTCTCCATCTCGATGCCCTCCGCGCTTTCATGCTCGGCCCACTTGGATCCATCGGCAGGGTCGCCCGCGATGGAAGTCTGACGCACGTTGGCACCGTCAGCAGTGTAGGGGCGGTACTGCAGGGACAGTGGAATGTAGTTACCGTCCTGGTCGACGCCTCGGCGAGACGAGGCGTTGTTCGGCGCTTGCGCGCACACGAGGACGAAGTCGACGTCGCCGATGTCGGCGGCAGTAAGACGGATGAGGTCGGCCTCAGTAGGCGTGGCCTTGCCAGTCTTCTCGTCAACGGGGCCACTGAGGTTCTCGGACAGGCCATCAGTCACGATATCGAAGTACTTTTGAAGCGTGCCCTGGGTAAGCGGAAGCTCGCACTTTGCAGAAGAGGTGGTCCACTTGACGGCACCCATGCCTGACGCCGTGGTGGCCTCGGGCGTGAAGCGCATGGGAACGTAGGCCTTCGGCTTTACGGAGTCCTCGGACTTCCTAATCACGTTACCGTGGTTCTTGAGCATGACGATACCCTTTACCTGGGCTTCAAGTGCAGCCTGCACCGTCTCGTCGTTCTCGTCAACCTTATCGATGTCCTTCTTGGCCTTGCTGACAGAAACATAGGGATCTTCGAAGAGGCCCGCATTGAAGTAGGCTAGGAGTAGACTCTTGGCGACGTTGGTGAAGTTGTCCTTCGCTTTTTCCTCGCCGACCTCCGCCTTCATAGATTCATAGGCAGAGACAAGCAGGGTCGGGTCGTTGCAGCCGCCCATCTGATCGACACCCACAGAGACCGCCTTGGCGGCACGCTTCGCGGGATTCCACCTTGAGGTGTCCTCAAGGCCCCAGCACGTCCAGATTCCATTGCCGGGATCGTTGAGGACCGCCCAGTCCGTGCAGGCACCGCCGACGAAGTTATACTTGCCACGAAGAAGCTCCGTGATCTTGCGTTCTGAGAAACCAGACCCTACCAGTTCACCATACTCGTTGTTCTCGTCGAAGGCGATTGTGTACGAGGTCATGACGGTAGCAGCACTACCGGTCTTGCCATCAAGTTTGAAGGCCCCGTCGACAAAGGGAATGGTCAGGGCCTCGAAGTTCTTACCGGGATAGACGGCAAACTTTCCGCTATCAGTGTAGCCCTCACGACCGCCCTCGCCTGGACCCTCAGCGGGCCAGTGTTTGACCATGGAGACGAGGGATTTTGTTCCCCACCCTTGATCCTCGCCCTTATCGTCGACCGTGGACTGCAGGCCATCGATGAAGGACTTGACGGTATCGCGCGAGAGCGCGGGATCCTCACCAAAGGTACCATTGAAGCGAGCCCAACGCGGATCTGACGCAATGTCGGTCTGAGGACCAAGGAACATGGTTACGCCCATGTCACGAGCGATACCCTGACCGGCCTCCTTGGCGACCTGGGGATCAAAGGCAGCCGCGAGCGCAAGGTTGCCGGGCCAGTCGGTGCAGTTCTTGCCAGCGCGAGGATCGGACGAGAAGAGCACGGGAATCTTGTTGTCAGATGACTCGGCATAGGCCTGCATCGCATTCGAGAACTCAGCCTGTTTGAATGCGGGATAGGTACTCATGGCATTGAGGACCGCGCGTACATTGCCGTCGAGGAACTTCTTGCGCTCGTCGTTCACGAGCTCGTCCTCCTTAAGCTCGCGCTGATGAGCCGAGAAGCACATAAGGCCGGCAATCTGCTCGATGCTAAGACGGCCGGCCAGATCATCCGCACGCTCTGACGCAGAGAGACGCCAATCCTCGTAGGGGACAAGCTCGCCAGTACCCTCGAAGTCCTTAAAGGCATATCCGTCCTTCTCAATGAGCCTGAGCCCCGATTCGGGCGAGTAGGAAAGCTGCTTTCCCCTGCCGTTGTCGACTACGTTGTAGCCGTCCTCGGTCGTCGTTTCGGTGTAGCCGTTGCCCCTGGGATAGGGGGCACTGTTACCAGAGCCCGAGCATGCAGAAAGCCCGGCAACGACGGCTGCCGCCGCCGAGCCGACGAGGAAGCTCCTGCGCGTAAGTTTTTTGCTCATCTTAGACTCTCCCTTATCCAGGTGGGTGCATGCACGGTTGCACAGATCGGATCCATAGCGAAATCCGGTCCGACGACTGTGCCTTGGTCTAGCCGTAGAAATCGAAGTCGATGTTGTCAAAGTCAGCGATGCCGAAGTCGGAGGCGGTACCCTTGAGGGTGGCGTTGTCGACGACCTCGAGCTTGATGTCGCCCTTGGAGAGGTGCAGGGTCAGCTCGGACTTGGTGCCCTCCCAGGTACCCTTGTCGCTCAACAGGTCGGCGTGCTTCTCGAGGGGCTTGACCTCACAACTGCCGTCGTCCTTGACGATGACGTCGAGCATCTGCTCGTTGCCACCGGCGGTGCCGTAGACGGTCTGACCAGTGATTTCAACGGAGCCGCGCCACTGTCCGACATAGGTCTTGTTGGCGTCGAAGTCGGAGCCCTGCGTGCTTGCGGCAGACGTGTCCGAACTCATCGTGGCAGAGCCGTCACCGCCGTTGCCACAGGCGGCAAGTGGTGTCGCGAGTGCCAGCGCCAGCGCACCGGCGATGATGACGCTTCTCTTCATGTCCATGTCTCTCCCCCTTTGCATCTTTTGCCAAGATGCGTTAAGCCCTGCCGCCACATAAGCGACGTCCTCCACGGCTCACATAGTGCGACAGAGGCGTAGAAATATGCATTCCTGAACATGACCTGTCGAGAAAGCGGCCTGAGTTGCACTCACCAAACGGCAAGCGGTGTGATACAAGATGGGTAAGCGGCGAGTGGCATATGGCAAACGGTGACCTTTGACGCCGAGGCCACCCAGAGCATCCATAGAAGCCTAGGACCAATGGAGCCGAAAGGAAGCACGTGTACCATTTTCTGATCGTCGATGACGAGGCCGAGGCAGCCGCAAGCCTACGCAGGCTCGTGGAGCGCTACACGCGCTCGCACCAGCTTGAAGTCGACATCCAGTGGATGAAGAGCGCGTTCGAGTTCATGGACTGCAAGAAGAGATTTGACCTGGTGTTCATGGACATAGAGCTCCCTGGTATCAACGGCATGGAGGCCTCGGGGATGCTGCGCACCTACGATGACGAGACACTTATCATCTTCGTCACGAACCTGGCCCAGTACGCGGTCAAGGGCTATGAGGTCGGCGCGCTCGACTTCGTGGTGAAACCGGTTAGCTACTCAAACCTCAGGATGCGCCTCGACCGTGCCATGCGCATCCTGAGACGCAACACCGGGAAGAGCCTCTACGTCCCCACCAAGTACGGGATGCACGCATTCCCCCTTTCCTCCCTGCTCTATGTCGAGATACGGGGTCACAACCTGAGCTACCACCTCGAGGAGGGAGACCCCGTAGAGGTCCGTGGAACGCTTGCCAAGATAGAGGGGGACCTCGACCAGGCTCAGTTCGTACGCATATCCAACAGCTGCATCATCAACGCCGGCCACATACGGTCAGTCGATGGCTCGGACGTACGCATGTCGAATGGCGAGGTGCTCGCCATGAGCAGGACAAGGCGCAAGGCGGCATTGGAGGCATTGGCGAACTACTTTGGGGGCAACTGATGAGTTTGCCCTACCCCGTCATCTACATGGTCAACGCAGTGTTGTTCATAGCCCCCGTCGTTATACTGTCCCTGCAGCTTCCCCGACGCACGCACTACTGGCTGCGTGTGACGTTGGCATTTCTCGTACTGTTTGTGGAACTCTCGTTGCAGTTCCCCGACGCGTGGTTCCACTCCACGCTCAGTTCCATGGCCGCGATGTCACTCTACTTCACACTGGTCATCGTCATCCTCGTCCTGACAGTGCTCTTCTGTAACGAGACCAGCATCTGGGCGGCATCGTTTTGCGCCGTGGTAGGCTACACCGTAGAGAACCTGGGGGCGGGGACCGCCGAACTCGTGGGCATCCTGATCCGCCACCTGCACGTCATACCACTCCTGGGACACGAGTACGCACGGACCGTGGTCTGCTGCACGTTAGTGGTAGCCGTCTTCGCAATCGTCGTACGCAGGGGCGTGCACCTGCAGTCGCTGAGCCTCAACCCCAGCAAGATGAACGTCCTGCTGGTCTTTGGGGCCGTGTTGATAAACATCGTCTTCGACCTCGCCATCAAGTATGCACGCGCCTTCAACCTACCCCAGGGCTTCTCCATGCTGTTCCGCATCGTGGAGCTTGCCATATGTGTCTACGTGATCGTGATGGAGTTCGAGATCCTATACAACAGACAGCTATTGCTGGATGCAGCGACAACGGAACGCATGATGCGCGACCGCGAACGACAGTACCAGCTATCTAAGGAGAACATCGAGGCAATCAACATCAAGGCACATGACATCCGCCATCAGATTCGCCACCTGCATGACGGAAAGGACGGCATTGCCGTGGGCAGGGAGGCATTGGCCGACATCGCACGACAGGTCAATATCTACGACTCCACCGTCAAGACCGGCAACGAGGCGCTTGACACGATTCTCACCGAGAAGAGCCTCGTGGGCGAGCAGGAGCAGATTACCCTGAGCTGCATCGTCGACGGCAAGTCTCTGGGCTTCATGTCCCCCACCGACCTGTACGCGCTTTTCGGCAACGCCTTGGACAACGCGTTCGAGGCCGTGCGGCAGATAGACGACCCGGAGCTCCGCAACATCTCGCTTTTGGTACGCGTGACTGCAGGCATGGTGTCCATACACATGGAGAACTACTACGCGGGGACGGTCATCTTTGAGGAAGGCATGCCGCAGACCACCAAGAAAGACAGGCTCAACCACGGGTTTGGCACCAAGTCCATGCGCATCATAGTGGGGCGCTACGGAGGCACCATGACCATGGGCACCGACGATGAGACGTTCTATCTCAACATCCTGATCCCCATCCCGCGCGCCTAGGTCATCGCCTGGTCGCCCATGCTTCGGTCTTCTCGCCGCAACGGCGTCTGGTCGCACGGGCATGGCCGGGCGCCTGAGAAGGTCCCTGCGCCCTACAGCCCGCAGTCCTCCAGGCGCTCGATAATGCCCTCGAGCACCAGCTTGTTTGCCATCAGCTGCTGGTAGGTGGCGGTCTTGGCCCTGCCCTGCGCACGCAGTCCCACCATGCGGGACTTGACGTCCGCCAGGTCGGCGCGAACGCTGGCCGCAAATGCGTCGTAGCGCTCCAGACGGCGGATGTCTTCGGGACTAGGCATGATGCCCCCCTTCGGTCGTGGGCCTTCCACCAAGCTTGGCCCTGACGGCACCGATGACCGCCGGAATGGCGGAGACCAGAACGATGCCCACGATCACCAGCTCGAAGTGCGTCTGCACGGCAGGGATGCCACCGAAGAAGTAGCCCAGGAGCGCGAACAGGGTCGACCAGGTGACACCACCCAGGACGTTGAAGACCACGAAGCTGTGCCACCTCATGCCACCCATACCCGCCAGAAACGGCACGAAGGTGCGGATGAACGGGAAGAAGCGACCTAGAAAGATGGCGAGATGCCCCCACTTATCCAGGAACGCCTCGGTCTTCTCGACCCTCTCCGGCGTCATCGCCTTGACCTTGCCCGAGGCGACGATCTTGCGCCCGAAGAAGTGCCCGATCATGAAGTTGCACTGGTCTCCCAGGATGGCGGCGGCCCAGATGACGCCCAGGAGCACGAAGATGTTGAAGCCACCCCCCCGTGCGAAGAAGCCCGAGGCGAACAGGAGGGAGTCCCCCGGCAGGAACGGGAAGAACACCACACCGGTCTCGATGAAGATGACCAGGAAGACGAAGCCGTACGCCGCAAGGGGACCAGCCGCGATCATGCTTGCGATGGCGGCGCGCGGGTCACGGAGCAGCTCGACGATGAAGTTGACGAAGGCCATGGGGGCATCCATTCGCACGATGAGACGACCGAGGGGAACGCCGCCCTCGGGCTTACAAAAAAGCCCCTCGGCCGTGCAGGGCACAGCCGGCAGGGGCGCACCAGGCGTGCTCGGTGGGAACGGGCGCCCGCCAGAGGCCCCTTATGGCTGCTGCCTCCCGGCCCTGACCAGGTTCGGGACATGACGTCGCCCGCACCCGCCCAACACACCTGCAGTCACTCACTGTAACGACCCCCATTGCCACTTGCGACATCCAAAGCCAATCCCATGAAAAAGCCATGGGCTCCACAGGCGGCGCGCCAGGGCAGGTCCCCATCGCTGGCAAGTGTGAGCACGTGCTTGCGCTACCCTGTTTGCAACGGGTTCACCGGTTTCGACAGGTTCGTCGGAGGACGGGAGGCTGCCATGCTCAACAGGTTCTGCGCACACCCCCTGTGGGAGGTAAACGACACCCTAGCCAAGGTCGCCCAGGGCCAGCAGGCCGCGGAGACGGTCATCCGCCACGCCAGGCTCGTCAGCGTCACCACACGCGAGGTCCTCGAGGACACGGACATAGCCATCGCCCGCGGGCGTGTTGCCTACATCGGCATCTGCGGACACACGGCCGAGCATTGCATCGGACCCGAGACCACCGTGGTGGATGCCACGGGACTCTACGCGGCCCCCGGCCTCTTTGACACGCACGTACACATCGAGTCCTCGATGGTCGGTCCGGCCGAGTACGCCCGCGCCGTCGTCCCCCACGGCACCGTGGGCATCTACGCGGACCCACATGAGGTCGCCAACGTCTGCGGACTCGAAGGCGTGAGGGCCATGTGGGAGGACGCCGCAGGCGCCCCGCTCAAGACCATGCTCACCACCCCGTCCTGCGTACCGGCCGTGCTGGGGGTCGAGGACACCGGCTCGTCCATAAACGCCAGCCAGGTGGCCGAGAGCATGCGCTGGGACAGCGTCGTGGCCCTGGGCGAGATGATGAACTTCCCCGGCATCCTCTCCTGCGAGCAGAACGCGCTGGACGAGGTGAGGGAGACCCTCAAGGCCGACCGTGTCGTCACCGGCCACTACGTCGCCGCCGATGACGACCGCGGGCTGAGTGCCTACATCGCCGCAGGCGTTACCTCGTGCCATGAGTCCGGCAGCTTCACCGACGTCATCTCCAAGCTGCGCATGGGCATGTACGTGCAGCTACGTCAGGGATCCGCCTGGCTCAACCTCCCTGGCTACCTACCCGAGCTCGTCGCATCCGGCGTGGACACCAGCCATTGCCTGCTCTGCACCGATGACTCTCACCCGCATACCCTCGTGGATGACGGCCACATGGACCGCGTGCTGCGCGAGGCGGTGCGACTGGGCCTCGATCCCGTCACCGCCCTGCAGATGGCCACGATCAATGCGGCGCAGTACTTTGGCGTCGGGCGTGACATGGGATCGATCACCCCTGGCAAGTGTGCCGACATCGTGTTGCTCCGAGACCTCGAGCGATTCGAGGCCAAGGCGGTCTACATCGACGGGACGCTTGCGGCCGAGGACGGCAAGGCGACCTTTGCGACGAAGCCCTTCACCTGGCCCGCCTTCATGACCCATACCATGAACCTGGGCGTCGACATCACGCCGAGAGCCTTCGAGATTCCCGTCAACCACAAGGATGGCAGCATATGGGTCCGTGCCATCGGCATCAACGCTGGCGACACCCTGACACGGGACAGCACCGTCAAAACCATCGTGAGGGACGGCAAGATCCAGGCCGATCCCACCCACGACGTGCTCAAGGCCTGCGTCTTCGACCGTCACCACGGCACGGACGGCACCCACTCCTTTGGCTTCGTCACGGGCTTCGGCATCCATGGCGCCCTCGCGCAGACCGTGAGCCACGACGCTCACAACCTGCTGGTCATGGGTGACAACGACGCCGACATGGCATTGGCCGCGAGGACCCTGGCGGAGTGCGGAGGCGGAGAGGTCGCCGTTGCCGACGGCAAGGTCCTGGCCCTGGTCGAGCTGCCCGTGTGCGGTCTCATGAGCGATCGGCGCATAGAAGAGGTCGCCGAGAAGGTCGCAGGGATCGAGGCTGCGTGGGCCCAGATGGGCTGCAGCCTCCCCTCGCCGTTCATGACCATGGGCGTCATGTCGCTGGCATGCATACCCGTCCTACGCCTCACCAACCGTGGCTATGTCAACTGTCTCACGTTCCAGATGGAGCCACTCGTCGTCGGGGACTGCGACTAGGCGTCTCTCGCGGCGGCGGGTGCGGGCGCGGGGCGCCACAAGGCTCGTAACAGAAAAAATTACATGGAAGTTGCTGTCGAGCGGCGACATTTGGTGTATGTTCAGCTTGACATGGGATGCCGTTAGAAGATGGCGTTCGCTCCCGCGTGGACGTCCCCCGCACGACAAGCCGGCTTCCCGTCATAACCACAGCAACGACCACGCCGTCGGGAAGGCCCGCCATGAAGAGACTCCGGCTCGCCCTCATGGGCATCGTCCCTGCCCTCTGCGTCTGCCTTTTCCTTGGGGCAAGGCCCGCGTGGGCGGATCCCAGCTTCGTCTACGTCAACGGCCAGACGGGGTCTGACATCGATCCGGGCACCGAGGCGGCACCCGTCAAGACCTTCGCCAAGGCAAAGGAGCTTCTACTGGCCTCTGGTGGAGACACCATCTACGTCACGGGGGCGATCCAGGTCTCCGGAGGCGTCGAGGGCTGGGACCTTGGCGGCAAGGCCCTGAGACGGGCGGCCTCGTACCACGGGGAGCTCGTACATGTGGGCAACGGGGCCACGCTCACGCTCCAAGACATCGTTATCGACGGGGCCAGTTCGGACGGGGCCACCGGCAGGTGGTCGACAGGCGACGGGAGCGGAGGCTCGCTCGTCGGCGTGTTTGGCGGAAGCACCCTGACCGTGGGGGAGGGCGCCGTCTTGCAGGGCAACGACATCGAGAGCGAGGGCAAGTGGTACCCCGAGGGCGGTGGCGGCATCTTCGCCAACAGGAGCACCGTGAACGTCGAGGGCGGCAGCATACGCAACAACTCGGCGGTGCTGGGCGGCGGCATCTACGGCATCTACGACTCGACCATCAACATGTCGAGCGGCACCATAGCGGGTAACCGCGCGGTCCGGGGAAACAGTCCTGGCCTTCCCGCAGGATACGGGGGAAGCGGCGGTGGCATATGCGCCGCCAACGGCACGGACGTCAACCTCTCCGGCGGTACCATCTCGGGCAACTCGGCCTTCGAGCTCGGCGGCGGCATCTCGATGGGCACCTTTTACGCTTCGGAGGCCGACAGCCCCGTGCTCACCATGACGGGCGGCACCATCACCGGCAACACCGCCGGCAGCGCAGGCGGTGGCATCTACGTACAGGCAGGATACAGCGCCTCGGGCTACGCTGGGACGCCCACCTACGCCATCGCCCACATCACCGCCGGGGAGGTCACGGACAACTCCCTGACCGCGACAGGCGATGGGAACAACGCGTTCGGCGGGGGTGGCATCTACGTCAACGGTTACTCCAGAGAATACACCGACTTCCACAACGGCGAGCTCTACCTCGCCAACGTAGAGGTGTCCGGAAACTCCGCTGCGACCGAGGGCGGCGGCTACGCCGCCTGCCCCGTGTCCGTGACCGAGGTCAGCCTGACGAACGGCGCGACATTCTATGGCAACGTCACCGCCGACGGCAACGCGCGCGAGCTCTATATCCTCGCGTCGCTCGCCTACGGCACGCACAGTGGCGACCCCGTCTACGAGATCTCGCCCTCCATGCTCGGCGGCGGCGCGTACAGGTGGGTCTACGACGACGGCACCGAAGTCCCCCTCGATCGTCTCAAGGGAGCTCTGAGCGCTGCGGACAACGAGTCCCTCTCCCTCAGCAACGATCTTGTCGCCGACAACCCCGACGTCCAGAGGGCGCTGGGGCTGGCAACCGTGCATATCACAGGCAACACGTCCGCCACGCGCGGAGGTGGCATCGGCTCGAACGGCAGCGTCTTCATCGGCAAGTCCGTGGACACCACCGAGATCAGCGTCTCCAAGACGTGGGACGACGCAAACGACAAGAACGGCATCCGTCCCGACTCGATCAGGGTCGAACTGTACCGCAATGGCACCTATGTGGGCTACCAGACCATCAGGGCAGACGACGGGGGCAACTGGTCCACCACGTTCGCAAACCTCCCCAAGGCCGATGCCGACGGACACGAATACGTCTACACCGTCAAGGAGCGTCCGGTCGAGGGCTACACGACCACCATCGCCGGCGACGCGAGTTCCGGCTTCGCCATAACCAACACGGTCACCACGACGCCTCCGACGCCCCCGACGACCGAAGAGCCACCCAAGCCGACGACGAAGCCAAGCAGGGCGACTGTACGCAAGTCACCTGCACTCCCACAGACGGGAGACGAGGCGTTCCCACCGATCGCCTTCGCGGGCATTGCCCTTGTGCTGAGCACCATAGGCGTCGTCACGAGGTGCCGCTGGTCGCTGTAGGTCCTATCTGAAGGGGACCGGCCTTACTCGAGGACGCCTGGTGCCAACCCCCAAAAAGGCACAGCCCCCGAAAGACAGGTGTCTTCGCTTGATCGGTGGCCCCGAGCCCGGATGGGCTCGGGGCCACCTCCTGAGCTGGGACGGGTCGCCGTGACCCGTCCCTACCTACGATCCTCTTACCTGCGGTTCTTGCGGTAGAACGCAATGAGCGCCTGGGTCGAGGCGTCCTGGGCGGAGAGGGCCTCATCGTCGTGGAAGGCGGGGGTGATCTGCTTGGCAAGCTGCTTGCCCAGCTCGACGCCCCACTGGTCATAGGAGTCGAGCCCCCAGACCGTCCCCTCGACGAAGGTGATGTGCTCGTAGAGTGCGATGAGCTCGCCAAGCGCATGGGCATCGAGGCCGACGCCAAAGATGGAGGTCGTCGGGCGGTTGCCCCCGAAGCAGCGCGCCGGCACCATCCACTCGGCAGTGCCCTCGGCGCGGACCTCGTCGGCCGTCTTGCCAAAGGCAAGCGCCTTGGTCTGGGCAAGGAAGTTGCCTAGGAAGAGCTCGTGCACGTCCTGCGCGCCGTCCTTGGCGGGATTGGGGGTGTTGGCGAAGGCGATGAAGTCCGCCGGCACCATGCGACCCTGATGGATGAGCTGGTAGAAGGCATGCTGCCCGTTGGTGCCGGCCTCGCCCCAGAAGACCTCGCCCGTCTCGGTGGTGGCAGGCGTGCCGTCCCAGCGCGTTGACTTGCCGTTGGACTCCATGGTCAGCTGCTGGAGGTAGGCGGGGAAGCGGTGCAGGTGCTGGTCGTACGGAAGCACGGCATGGGTCGGGGACTTGAGGAAGTTGACATACCAGACGTTGATGAGGCCCATGAGGGCGACGACGTTCCGTTCGAGCGGGGTCGTGGCAAAGTAGGTGTCGACGTCGTGGAAGCCGGACAGAAAGTCCTCGAAGACCTGGGGGCCGAGAGCGATGACGAGCGACAGGCCTACGGCCGCGTCGACGGAGTAGCGCCCTCCCACCCAACTCCAGAATCCAAAGGCGTTCTCGGGGTCGATGCCGAAGTCAGAGACGAGCTCGAGATTGGTCGAAACGGCAACGAAGTGGCTCTTGATGGCCGCCGCCGCCGAGGCGTCCGTGTCGTCGATGGCGCCACGTTCCTTGAGCGCGCCCAACAGCCAGGCCCTTGCCTCGCGGGCGTTGGTCATGGTCTCGAGCGTGGTGAAGGTCTTGGAGACGATGATGACGAGGGTGGTCTCGGGGTCGAGGTCGCGGGTCTTCTCGGCCATGTCGTTGGGATCGATGTTCGAGACGTAGCGCACCGCGATGCCCGCGTCGGCATAGGGCTTGAGGGCCTCGTACGCCATGACTGGACCCAGGTCCGAGCCGCCGATGCCGATGGAGAGGACGGTCTCGATCCTCTTGCCGGAGACCCCGCGCCAGGATCCCGAGCGGACGCGGTCGGCAAAGGCGTACATGCGGCCGAGTACCTCGTGCACGTCCGCGACGCAGTCCTGCCCGTCGACGATGAGCTGACCGCACTCGTCGGCAGGACGACGCAGGGCGCTGTGCAGGACGGCACGGTCCTCGGTGGTGTTGATATGCGCGCCCGAGAACATGAGGTCGCGGCGCTCCTCCAGATGGACCGCCCTGCCCAGGGCGGCAAGCAGACGGACGGTCTCGTCCGTCACGAGGTTCTTGGACAGGTCGAAGTGGAGGTCAGGCAGGTCGAAGGAGAGCTTCCTGACGCGCTGGGGATCGTTGGCGAACTGCTGCTTGAGGCTGAAACCACTGGCGCGGAGCTTGTCGAGGTGCTCCCTCAGCGCCTGCCACTCGGGGGTCTGCGTGGCGTCAATCGGTGCGGGGATGGAGGAGGGATAGTCTGCCATGTCTGCTCCTTAGTGGCGATGTGGCCGCCCTTCGCGAGCGGCACCTACGTGCATCACCATCTTACTCCCCCACACGGATGCTGTTCCAGTGCCCAGGGCGAGGCCGCGGCAAGGGGAATCGACCTAGTAGGGCTCGCCCAGGGGTGCAAGCCGCTTGAGGTATGACCACATGACCTGCTTTTGTGCGGGGTCGGAGAGGGCGGCCTCGAAGCCGCCCAGGTTCAGCACGCGCATGCCGCGAAGGCACGCAATGGTGCCAGGCACAAGCATGGCCTGGTCAAAGTCATCGATGGCCGAGAGGTCGTCGGCATATGCCTCGCGCAGCGCCCGGGCGGCACCCTCGTCACAGGCGACGAGGGTGGCCGGGTCGAGGGCCGCGATGGCCTCGCCGACGAGATCCGCGGGCAGCGGCCTCCCGTCGTCCGCACACGTGGACAGAGCGGCCCAGTCCTCGGGGGCATACCCCAGCGCACGCAGGGAGGCGCGCAGCGCGGTGCCATCCGGACCCAAGAGCGGAGGCGCACCGTCCCTCTCCGCTGCCGAGGGCTCGCCTTTGAGGAGCAGGACGCTCGAGAAGGCGTTGCCCACCATGACAGCGCCCCTTGCGGCAAGCGAGCCCAGCTCGAAGCGGGCCTTGTCCACATAGGCCTGGCGGACGCTGTCTCTTCTCGTGGGCACACGACCTCCTCGCTGAGTCGGGCCGGGCATGATGCGCGGCGCAGAATCCCACCTACATAAATCACGATTCTACAGCCACGGACGTTACGAACGGGGTATAAGGCGGACTAGGAACAGACGGCGCGCCGTCGTGCGCGCGGCCCAAAGGAGACCAACATGGCCAATGCAATAACTACCGCTGAGTTCGATTCCGTTCTTGCCAACGCAGACAAGCCGGTCCTCGTGGACTTCTGGGCGTCCTGGTGCGGCCCCTGCCGAGCCTTGGGGCCTGTGGTCGAACAGGTGGCAGACGAGATGTCCGACCAGCTCGCCCTCTACAAGTGCAACGTGGACGACGAGGGTGATCTCGCCCAGCGCTTCCAGATCGTATCCATCCCCACGATGATCCTCTTCAAGGGCGGCAAGCCCGTCCATACCATGGTCGGCAACATGCCAAAGGCGGAGCTCGTCAAGGAGCTGCAGGCCAACCTCTAGGAAGCACCGCGTGCGACAGCGCACGCCGGGATATCATGTCCCCAACCAGCAGGGCGCATGTCCGTGGGACATGCGCCCTGTCCCTTTTGGGGCACGGCCCAGGCGCAACCGACCCCGAGACCCGGAGCAAGGGAGGCACGCCCATGAGCTCGCACGTCCGACAGCTGTCCCATTCCCTGCGGACGCTCATCCGCAACAACCCGCGTACCATCGTCGCCCTGATGGCAGTGGTGGTGTTCCTATGGTTGATGCAGGAAGTGCTGGAAGGGGAGCTGACACAGCTTGACTCCGCCGCCTATCAGCTGGTCGTCGTACACATGCGCCGAGAGTGGCTGACGCCTGTCATGCAGTCGATCTCCGAGTTGGCCCTCCCCGTCGTCCTAGTGGTCATGCTGCTGGCCGTGGAGGCGTTCGCGCCCGGACGCAGGCCAGGCCTTTGTGCCGCGCTCAACCTGGCATTGGCGCTTCTCCTCAACCTTGCCCTGAAGGAGATCGTCCACCGCCCACGTCCCGAAGGCTTCCGCCTCATCGCCGAGACAGGCTACAGCTTCCCCTCGGGGCACTCCATGGTGGCGATGGCGTTCTACGGGCTTTTGGCCTGGATGGTCTGGCACTACGAGCGCGACCACTTCGTGAAGCACCTCTGCCTGGCCGGGTTCGCGCTAGTCATCGTGGCCGTTGGTCTCAGCCGCATCTACCTGGGGGTCCACTACGCGTCCGACGTGCTCGCCGGCTTCTGCGTGTCGCTTGCCTGGCTGGCCTTCTACACCAAGGTCTTCGTGCCGCTGCTCCTGCCCGAGCCAGACGAAGGCGGGGGACGCCGCGAGGGGGCAGAGACGCACTCGACGACGGGGACGGGAAGGTAGGACCCGGTCAAGACGCCATGCTCCTGGGGCCAGCCGCAGGTCTGGGCGGGCTAGTCCAGAGCGATGATCTCCGCGCTCACGACCACGCCGCCATCGCAGACGATGCGACCCATCGTCGGGGCCGATCCTCGCGGGAAGCTGGGGCTTCCGGGGTTCATCACGAGCGCGCCGGTGCGTTCGTCCCGACCCACGAAGGGCCGGTGCGTATGCCCGCAGATCGCGATGTCGCAGGTCTCCAGATCGAGACGCTCGCGATAATGGCAGACCTCCCATCTCATCCCATCCGAGAAGAACCTGGTCACGCGCTTGACAAGGGGTCCGTACTCAAGGGCGTAGTCATTGTTGCCGAGGCACTGCCTGAGAGGTGCGATGGCAGCGAGTGCACGATGGTCCGAAGGAGAGCACATGTCTCCGGCATGCACTATCACGTCCGCTCCCCGAAGCCGTTCGAGAAGCTCCGGGGAGAGATGGCCGTGGGTGTCAGAGACTATGTCGTAGCGCATGGGTTCCCACCTGTCCCGGGCATCCGTCAGAGGCCCAGGGCCCGCTTGAGCGAGACGACGCGGCGGCGGGAGACGGGTATCTTCTTCTCGTCCACGCCCTTGAGGCCGAGCTGGAGAATGCCACTCGAGATGACCTCGATGTCCTCCACGTGGTCCAAGTTCACGATGTAGCCACGGTGAACGCGGAAGAACCCATGTGGGACGAGCTTCTGCTCGAGCTTGGCGAGGGAGACCGTCGAGAGGTAGCGATCGAGGTCGGTGTAGATGCAGGAGTAGTCGTCCTTGGCCTCGATGTAGCGAATCTCCGCAACGGGAACGAGCACCTTGCGCCCGCCCTTTTCGACGGGGATGCGCTCCGTCGGGACATGTGGGGCCGCGGGAGGCTTGAGACGGGCCTCGACCTTGTCGAGAGCTCGCAGCAGCCGGTCCGTCTCAACGGGCTTCATGAGGTAGTCGACGGCGTCGACCTCAAAGGCCTCGAGCGCATACTCGCTGTATGCGGTCACGAAGATGACGGCAGGAGGGTTCTTGAGCGTGTGGAAGGCCTCGGCGAGCTGCATGCCCGAGGTCTTGGGCATGGAGATGTCCAGGAAGATGACGTCCGCCTTCTGCTCCGAGCCCTCCTTGCCGCGGACGAGAGCCTCCACGGCCTCACGAGCGTTGCTGGCCTCCTCGATGGAGGCGACGCGACCCGTCTCCTCGAGCAGGTACCTGAGCTCAGAGCGCGCGGGTGCCTCGTCATCGACAATGAGTGCGTTCAACACGTCCATCACCCAACTTTCTCCGCCCTGGGGCGGTCAAAGACCTAACGTCACGCAGGACGGCGAGCATATCACCTCTGCGTGATGGCGCTGCGCGGGGCGACGCCGACCAGACGAAGTGTAACGCAGGTGCCCTCACCAGACTTGCTCATAATCTCGACGCCCGAGCCGATGCCATAGAAGCGCTCGATGCGCTCGGCGACGTTGCGCAACGCGATGCCCGAGCCATTGCTGCTCTTGGGTATGTCCTGAGACGAACCCTCGAGCAGGCGACGCGCGATGGGCTCGTCCATGCCCAGGCCGTCGTCCGCCACGGCGAGAAGGACGTCGTCGCCATCGGTTGCGACCTGGACGTCGATGTGGAGCGGTCCCTCGTCGCGCATGGCATGGCGGACGGCATTCTCCACGATGGGCTGCACGATGAAGCTCGGAACCTTGACAGATCCGCAGCCAGGCTCGACGGCCTCGGTCTCGACGATACGATCCTCACCGAAGCGCGCCTTCTCGATCTTGAGGTAGCGGCGGGTCTGCTCGAGCTCCTCGCAGAGCGGTATGAGCGACTGGGAGCCCTCGAGCGTGCGACGGTAGAAGACGGAGAACTCGCGCAGGAGGTTGCGGGCCTTGTCGGGGTTGGTGCGGGTAAGCGACGCGATGGTGTTGAGCGTGTTGAACAGAAAGTGAGGGTTGATCTGCGCCTGGAGGGCCTTCACCTCGGCACGGGCGGTGAGCTCCGCCTGACGGTCGAGCTCGTAGGCAGAGAGCTGGGTCGAGAGGAGCTCGGCCAGGCCACGGGCGATGGCGAGCTGGGTACGATCGACGTCCCGGCCGTGACGATAGTAGAGGCGCAGCGTTCCCACCGAGCGGTCGGCCACCACAAGCGGAGCGATGATGCCGACGGGGAAGAGCCGCTCCCGCTCGGTGGGCTCGTCCTCGCCCCCGGAGCCCATCCATTCGTTGCGATCGAAGACCGTGAAGGTCTGCATGTGCTTGCTCTCCATGACCTCCTTGGTAGGGCCGGCCAGACGTTCCCCCGCACGGAAGCCGTTGATGTCATCGCCCACGAAGGCGAGCGTCGCGCGGGCGTCGGTCATGGCGATGGCAGCCGCGGCGGTCTCGGGAAGCAGGAGCTGGCACACGGCCGTGCAGCTCTCGGGAGAGAGACCGGCCGCCATGTAGGTGAGGGTGCCCGATGCGACGCGCAGGGTGCGTTCGGTTGCCTGGGAGCGCAGGTCCTCCGGGACGAGCAGGGTCGAGCCGCCCATCACGATGTCGACGGCGAGGCCGGCACCGGCAAGCATGGCGGCGATGATGTTGCTCTGGGCGATGCCCCATGAGAGCAGGGCGAGGAGGGCCACCGTCGTGACGCTGAGCACCACGTGGACCATCCCCATGTAGTGGGAGACAAGCCACCTCCTCATGCGCGACCATCCCCCTCGGGCCTGCCGGGCGTACCCAAGCCTAAGATCTTGCGCGCAAGCAGCCTGTTGTCCCACAGGGTCGCCATGATCTGGGGCCAATGCGTCTGAAAGGCAAAGTAGCTGCTAGCGTGCGCCTGCGCCCACGCACGAGCCCGCAGGCGGCCGAGGAGGAAGATGCCGAGGTAGGCACTGCGCTCGGGGCCGAGGATGGCGCGCGCGAGCGAAGTCAGGGCGATGCGGCGGCGCACGCTGGGCGATATCCACTCGGAGGGGTAGGGACGCAGCGCCTCGGCGCGTATCTGGCGGTTTCCGATGCGGGCGTTCCCAGCAGCGATCTTCTCGACCTCGTACTCCCAGCGATAGACGTCCTGTAGGAAGCGGGCCGCCCTCGACGGGATGGGTGGCGGCAGGTGGCGGACGCGCCAGGCGCTGTCAAACCACACATCGATGCCCTGCATGCGCAGGTTGAAAAGGTAGTCGAGGTCCTCGCCACGGGTGATGGCGGGATCAAATCCCACGCGCGTGAACGCCCTGGCCGACACCGCGAAGCAGCCTCCGCACACATGGTTGGAGCGAGAGATGCGCGTACCCGAAAGGGCGCGGTGCATCCACTGGTTGAACTCCATGCGCTTGGACCACCATCGGTCGCGCAGGGACGGCCTCTCCACGCGGGCATAGGGCGAGCCCTTCTCGTTCAGGAAGCAGCCGCTCTTGGCGACGATCGGCAGGCCCTGGCGCGTAGCCAGTCCCAGACCGTACACGGCATCCACGAGGAAGTTCTCGTCGAGGGCGATCTCGTCGTCGTCAAGGAAGACCACGACATCATGGTTGAGGATCGCGGCGACGGCCAGGCCCATGTTGCGTATGGCCCCGTAGCCACGCAGCGACACGGACTCGCGGTCGAGTCGGGGGGCGACGTCCTCCACCACGCCAGAGACCACGGAGGCCTCCTCCTGTCCCACGACCAGGGCATTGAGCGTGGGGTGCATCCTGCAGATGCCATCGACGCGAGCGCGTGCCGCCGCCTCGCACGAGGACGGCGCGACAAGGAGCACTATGACCCGCAGCACGCCGCGCACCTTGTCCAGCGAGGCCAGGCAGGTCTCGAGCTCGGGCACGGGCTTCGCGATTGGTGTCGCATGGTCGTACGCGCCAATCCTCCCGATCTCCGCCGACTCGTCCTTCTCGGCCCAGTAGGAGGGGATGACGACTACGGGATTCACGTTGGCTAGGCTCCTTCGGGGTCGGGCGCGGCGAGGTCGTCCTCTTCCAGGGCCTTGGCCAGTGGGCTGTCGGCGAGAGCGTGGTAGAGGGGAAGCCCCAGGACATAGAGCACGACCGCCTCCCCCAGACCCGTGGTGACGAGACCAAAGAGGTACATCAGCGGGTAGGAGCCGTCGAGCGCGATGGTCGTGAACGGGATGGCGTAGAAGCCCAAACCCCGCAGGATGAGCGGCAGGTAGGCGGGCACGATGAGGGCGTTGGACAGCACGGGGCCCAGCAGGGCGAGATGAGGGCGGCGACGCAGGTGGTACGTGATGGAGACGCCGACGAGCGTGGCAAGCGAACCGAAGACGACATCAAGCATGCCCAGCATGCCAGCGCCCGAGAGTGCGATGTTGGCGACGTTTGCGATGACGCATCCCAAGGCGAGGCCGGGGACGGCGTCTGCCGTGAGCAATGCCAGCACGCAGACTGCCTCGGAGATCCTGAACTGGATGGGCCCCCAGGCAAGCCCCCCCAAAAACAGCAGCGCCACCAACGTAAGGGTGGCATAGAGCGCAGCGATCATGGCGATGCGCGTGACGTGGGTGGGCGGGAGGCGCTTCTTAGTTGAGTTGGGAGAAGCGAACAACGTATGGTACCCCCTGAGTCTTGGGCCGTACGCCGCAGCGTACGACCGACGTAAGAAACACCGCCATTCTACCGCGCAGGTCACGACTACGATAGAATGGCGACGAGATCGCAAGAGTATTGTTGGCTTTGTCACTACGGCAGCGCACCACCAGTCGTTGTCGGCCATACACCCACGTGCGAAAGAGGGCCAATGGAGGCCATCGGGGACCAGCTCAGCCAAGGCGAAGTCAAGGCAGGGGAAGAGGTGGCGCACAGCCGAGAGGAGCCCGGCAGGCTGAAGTTCTTTGCCACCCTCAACTTCGGCCTCTTCCTCACTGCGGTAGGCGTCATGGTCTTCAAGGCCCCCAACCACTTTGCGATGGGCGGGACCTCGGGTCTCTCCATCATCCTTTCGACCCTCTTCCCCACCCTCCCGGTCAGCGCGTTCATGTGGTTCGTGAACGCCGCCCTCGTCGCCCTGGGACTCGTCTTCCTGGACAGGAGGACCATGGGATGGACCGTCTACTCGTCTTTCGCCCTGTCCACATACGTCTCGCTCCTCGAGTGGGTCATCCCGCTCTCTCAGCCCCTCACCAACGACACGCTGCTCGAACTCATCTTTGCGGTCCTGCTTCCCGCCGTGGGAAGCGCCATCGTCTTCAACATAGGGGCGTCTACCGGCGGCACCGACATCCTGGCGATGATCCTGAGGAAGAGGAGCTCGCTCGAGATCGGCAAGGCCCTTCTGATCGTGGACGCGATCATCGTCCTTACGGCCGCGCTGCTCTATGGGGCGCGCACGGGCCTCTACTGCATCCTGGGCCTGGTGGCCAAGGCCTTCGTCGTGGACACCGTCATCGAGAGCGTCAACATGCGCAAGGTCTGCACCGTCATCAGCAGGCGTCCCGACGCCGTGCTAGAGTTCCTCGTGAAGGTGCTGCGCCGCACCGCAACCGTCCGGGAGGAGCGTGGCGGGTTCTCAGGTCGAACGGAAACCGTTCTGGTCACGGTCCTCACGCGGCGCGAGGCGTCAAAGCTGCGGCTGTTCCTGCGCGAGAGGGACCCACAGGCGTTCATCACCATAGTGAGCAGCTCCGAGATAGTGGGCAGGGGCTTCCGCGGAGCGTAACCGTGGCCCCAGACGGTCCTGGGGCCACGGACGGCACCCGCCTTACGGGCGCAAGGCTACCTCGCCCGCGCGACGGGCTCTTGCTGAGTGATGCAATGGATGTTGCCGCCGCCATAGACGACTTGGTCGGACTTGACGCCAACGACCCTGTAGACGCCCTCGCCCCAAGTCTCGTCGTAGATCCTCTGGAGGGTGTCGATGGCCAGCTGGTCGTTCTCGTCGCCATACTGTGGGGTAATGACGCCATGGTTGGTGACGAGGTAGTTCATGTAGGAGGCGATCAGGGGCTCGTCCGGGACGCGGGGCTCGGCGTTCTCGTCGACGTCGATGGAGTCGCAGGCTTCCCGCGTCATGTAGAGCGGATTGGCGGGCATAGGGAGCTTGTAGACCCTGAGCTTGCGGCCCTGGGCGTCCGTCGCGCTGGAGAGCGTCTCATATGCGTCGTGGCACTGGCTGTAGAACGGGTAGCTGGGGTCGTCGGACCAGATGCAAGCCATGACGCCGGGGGCCACGAAGGTTGCCACGTCGTCGATGTGGCCGTTGGTCTCCTCGGGATCGATGCCCTCCTTGACCCAGATGACCTTCTCCACACCCAGATACTCCTTGAGATGCTCGGTCATGTACTCGCGCAGTGCCTCGCTCCAGGGCTCGAACTTGCGGGCATGCCTCGGCCAGATGGTGTCTACGTCCTCCTCGTCGGCCATGACCGCAGAGCAGGTGCGGCCCGGCGAGAGCAGGCACTGGTCAGTGACGACGACGGTACCCTCGCCATCGACGGTGATGGAGCCGCCCTCGAGGACCATGTCATCGGGACGGTAGGTGCGTGCACCCGCGATCTCTGCCATCTTCTGCGCGATCTCGTCGTCTGCGCGCCAAGGGAAGTACAGGCCGTCAACCATGCCGCCATAGGCGTTGAAGCGCCAGTTGTTGGCACGAAGCTCGCCCTTGTCATCCACGACGAAGGTGGCGCCGGTATCGCGGAACCATGCGTCATCGGTTGTCATCTCGAGGACGGTGACGCCCTCGTCGTTCTCGAAGACCGCCTTGCAGTTGGCATAGTCTCCCTCGTTGGCGCACATGATGACGGGGGTGAACTCTGCGATGGCCCGCGCGATGGCGGCATACTGCCTCTGTGCGGGTTTGGCGCCAAAGGACCAGGTGTCGGTTCGGCGCGGCCAACCCATCCACACGCGCTTCTGCTCGGCAAACTCTGCGGGCATGTGGAAGCCGTCTGCCTTGGGGGTGGACTCGGACTCGGTGATGGTACGCATTGCAGAACCTCCCTGACGTGTTCGGAGAACCTATACGGGTGCGCGACTACGCCTGCAGGGCGTCGATCTTGTCGAGCGCGACGTGCAGCTCAGCCTTGGCAGAATACTCGTCGTCCTCGTCGCCCAGCGGGGTGCGCTCGCCCAGTGCGGCGAGGAGGGCGCGGATGGAGTGCTTGCGGTTCTCCGCCTCGACCCAGCACAGGGAGCGCTCGGGGTTGTCCATGACCTCGTCGGTGACCTCCTCGCCGCGGGTGGCGGGCAGACAGTGCATGAACTTGGAGCTGGGGGACGCGTAGTTCATCATGTCCATGGTGACCTGGTACTTGGGGTAGAAGACGTCCATGTAGGACTCGCCGCCCTCCTCCTGGTCGTAGAGGCCGTACCACACGTCGGTGTAAACAAAGTCCGCACCCTTGATGCACGCGACGTCGTCGGAGATCACGATGGTGCCACCGGACCCCTCACAGTTCTTCTCGCCGATGGCGAGCAGGTCGACCTTGTCCTCGACCTGGAGGCCGCCGTCGGTGATCTGGTGACCCTTGGGGCCAAACTGTACGAAATGCATGCCGATCTTTGAGCAGATGAACATGAGGGAGACGCAGACCTGTGTGGCATCGCCTATGAAGGCGAGAGTGCAGTCCTCTATCCTCTTTCCCTCGGGAAGGTTCTCGAGCATGGTCATGAGGTCGCCCATCTCCTGGGTGGGATGGTTGAACTCGGACATGCCGTTGATGACAGGTGCTGCGGAGCCCTTGGCAAGGCCAGCCACATCGGCATGACGGTTGACGCGGGCCATCATGATGTCGAGCAGCGAACCCATGACGCGCGCGGTGTCGCCAAGGGACTCGTGGCCACCGAGCTGGATGGTACCAGGGCCATAGAACTGGGCGTGCCCACCGAGGTCGGTCATGGCCGTCTCGAAGGAGAGGCGGGTACGGGTGGAGACCTGCTGGAAGATCATGCCAAGGGACTTGTTGCGCAGCAGGTGGGGGTAGTAGCCGTCAACCTCGATGGCCTTCTTCATCGCAAGGCCGAGGTCCTCGATGGCAAGGATCTCTTCCTTGGTGAAGTCGTTGGAGTCGATGAAGTCCTTGGGCATTGCCATGGCGCTCTCCCTCTGTTCGCAACGTAGCCTCTCGGCCCGGCTTCCGGGTCGCTGGTGCGGACCCTGTTGGGCCAATCATCTGCGGTCCTCTGCCAAAATGCCAGTTTATATGGAGTTATTTGGTCTCGGGGGCGGTTATACCCCGGCTAAACCCCCATTGTCATGCGGCTCGTGGCGGCGCCTCGGGAATGATCGGTCGGCTATCTTCCGGCCCTTTCGAGAAGCTTTTGGTAGCTTGCGCGAAAACGCCTTCCCTCGGGCCCCTCGGCGTCGGATGCCAAGACGACACCCAGCTCGTCTGACACGAGAAACGCCTCGTCGAAGTTCATGCGCCTGGACCGGACGTCATCCAGCAGCCCGCTCGCACGCTCTACCCTGCATCCCAGCGTCAGCGCAAGGTCCTCCACCAAAGTCGCCGCGCCCGAGGGGAACAGGTCCTGGTCGATACCCCAGAGCAGCGTCCCACTGCGGACCAGCCACAAGCTCTCGGGGGCCACGCACGTCCTTGCCGCCTCCTTGGCCGCCAGGTCGACACGGCCAAGGAGGCTTGAGAGGCGCGACTTGGCGAGACCTTCATACGGGCCGACCGTCATGGCCGCCCTGCCCTCTTCGTCCACTACCAGCATGAGCACGCCATCGGGATAGGCTGCGGAACCATCCGCAAGGGTCCACTCGACGTGCTGCTTCGCCCAGGCGACGAGCTGCCTGTCGAGGGGCTTGCCCCCCACCCGACGGTGTCCTAGGGCGCGAAGGTGGCGGTTCCCGAGCGGGAGCGTCCTGTTGGAGAGGCGCCAGCGGCAGACGAGCTCCGGAACACCCAGCGAAAAGTCCTCCATCAGCAGCTCTCCCCTTTCCTAGGCATGCGTCCCCTTGGCGCGCAGCGGAGTCATATCACGGTAACTTTCTCCACGACTCTCCTACCCACTATCGCGCGACAAGGCAAGCGCGCCACCCCTTTCGGGAGGCGCGCTCAAAATATCCTTGCAAGTCAGTGGCAAGCAGTGCTTCCGACAAACCCCTGCGTCAGTTTCCCGCAATCCGCGAAGTCTCCGTTGCCGACTCCTCCGCCAGACGGCGGCCGGCGAGCTCGGGCGTAAGGCCCGCAAACTCCTCCTCGCGACCCCGCGCCGAGACGATGCGGACGACCTCGCCCAGGGCGATGAAAATCACCACGCCCATCACCATCGTCCAGTCGCCAGACATAGACCAGGTGCCCATGGCATCCTTGGGGAACACCGTGGCGACGATGGAGAGGACGAGCTCGGCGCAGGGAATGGCGAGCATGGCGGTTTGTAGGACGCCTCCGAAGGGGAACGAGAACACGCGTGGGCGGGCGGCATCGACCTTGCGGAGCTTGGAGAAGGCCGGGAACATCGGGATGTAGGAGATGAGCAGGAACACCACGTTCATCGAGAAGAGCATCCAGAAGATGTTGTTGGAGATCGTCTCGTTGGGAATGAGCTGCAGGCAGAGGGCGAGCGAGGCCACGACGCCGTCCACGACGGCGGCGCCGTTGGGCATCTCGGTCTTCTGGGACTCGCGCGCGAAGACCGCGGGCATGTTGCCATGCTTCGCGGCATAGTCGGCGACGAAGTTCACGCCGAAGGACCACGAGGCCATGTTGGCGAAGAGGGTCACCAGGAAGACCAGGGCGATGGCCTTGAAGACGGCGCTGTCTCCCACCATGGCCCGGACGGCGACGATCATGCCGAAGTCGGGATCGATGGAGTCCGACGCGACGGCGGCACCGATGCCGAACGAGGCGAACAGGTAGATGGCGGCGATAGCGATACCACCGAGAATGATGGCCTTGGGGATGTCCTTCTCGGGGTCCCTCATCGAGCCGGCGAAGGTACAGATGACCTCGAATCCCATGAAGTTGAACAGGATGACAGAGAGGTTCGAGATTGCGCTGGTGCTGGCGAGGTCAGGCAGGAAGGTCGCTGGTGACATGTCATTCGCAAAGCCGTTATCTGCCGCGAACCATATGCCCAGGCACCCGACGACGACCGCGATGCCCACCTTGAGCACCGCGCCGCCGTTGAGGATCCAGGCGGAGTCGGAGACCTTCGAGAAGGACATCGCAATGACGACCCACACGAAGGCCAGCTCGACGAGCATCTTGCCAACAAGACCGAACTCCCAGCCAAACACCATGCCCAAGATGTCCGGAAACAGCGTGGCACAGGAGGCAATCCAGAGGGGGAAGTTGATCCAATAGTACCAGGCGACGCGGGCCCCCCACCTGTCCCCGAAGGCGTCGCGGACCCAGTCGTAGAGTCCGCCGTCGGAGTCATAGGTGGTCCCCAGCTCCGCCACGACCATGCCGTAGGGGAGCAGGAAGGTGATGATCAGGAAGATCCACCAGAAGAACTGGGCGTTGCCTATCGCCGATGCGGGTGCGCAGGCCTCGGCCACGAACACGACGCAAATGACGGAGAGGATAACGCTCACGAAGCTGAACTTCTTCTCGCCCATTCCGGCAACCTCCTTTCGCGGGCCACCAGGCCCCTCGCTGTCTTGGCGGGGCACATGCCGCCCCCTCGATGCGACAAAGGTGGCACTCGACCGGCGATCGCGTAAAGGACAAACGGGTTTATGTGGCGCCAAACCGTCCAAATCTCGTTTAAACCATCTTATACCTGCGTATTTATCGAGAGCTGAATGACAGGCCCGCTAGTGGCGAGAGGGGGTGTTGGCCTACACTGGACTTCTGATCCCCATCTGGGTGACATGCAGCAGCAGGGAGGGTGACACGTGAGCCTATTCTTCTTCGTATACACGATTGCCCTGCTCCTGGTATGCATGGTCACCGCATCCATCTGCCTTGCGGCTTACCTTGTCTCCCATAGGGTCCGCTACATTCCCCAGGGGCTCTTCTTCGTCTTCTACTTCCTAGAGCTCGCAAGCATCTTCGGCAGCGAGTGGATGGCACAGAACGTGGGGTCCATCGACGCCAGTAACTACTACGCGGTCGACAACCCCATGCTGCGCATCGCGCTTGGCACGTTCATCCTAGTCTCGTTCTGGGTCGTCGTCCTCGAGATGATCGACGTCACGAGGCCCCTGTACGCCTGCGGCGCAGGGGCGGCCTTTGCCTTTGCGCAGGGTCTCGTGCTAACGCTAGGGTCCTATGGGCCCGGGACGCAATGGCTGTTCTACAGCCTGCGGCAGCTGTTCCTCCTTACCTGCCTGGGATATGCCTATCGAGCGTTTCGTACCACAAAGGACGAGGTGATGCGTCAGCGGCTCGCAAGGCGCAAGACGATGTTCGTCGTCTTGCTTGCTCTGGTGGGGTGCATCCTCGTCGAGGACACCTACGTGATACTCATCGCGTCCGTTCCCGATGACCACAGCGCCTTTGTCGGCCTGTTCCTCTCGTCGCGCAATTTTTCTGAGAACGTGATGATGGTCTATCTGGCATACGTCGTATGCAAGCCCGCGATAGAGATGCTGCGCCTTCGCTTCAACGAGCCCCCGGCGATGCCGGGCTCTGGGCGCGAAGCCGCAGGCCCCCTTATCGACCACATAGAGGAACGCCCGCCAGGCTATGCGGCGGCGCACGGTCTCTCGCGACGCGAGCGCGAGATCCTGTCTCTGGCTCTGGAGGGGCGATCAAACCGCGAGATCGCCAGCGAGCTGACCCTGGCCGAAGGCACCATCAAGACGCACCTGCACAACATCATGAGGAAGTGTGCGGTCGCGAATCGAGACGAGCTTCGGCAGAGCTTCTGGGCAAGCTAAGGGCGACTTGGGGCAAGGGCGGCGGCGTGGGTCGCGCCAAGGACGGCATCCACCCGCAGCACCAGAAGAGCCCGTGAGCAGAAAGGCCGCAGGCGCGCAAAGGCGGGCCACGACTTTGGTCGCAGCCCGCCTCAATGCGGAGTCTGGAAGACCGATCGGATTAGGCGTGGATGCGGGTGCCCGAGAGACCGGCCATGGCCTCGGCCGCCCTCTCGAGCGAGCCGATGACGCAGGTGCGGCCGGGGCGGGACTTGGCGAACTTGATTCCTGCCCTGACCTTGGGCTCCATGGAGCCCTTGCCGAACTGGCCCTCGGCGACGTAGCGCTCGGCCTCCTCGACGGAGATGTCCTCGAGGTCGACCTGGTCGGGCTTGCCGAAGTTGATGGCGACATGGTCCACGGCGGTCAGGAGCACCAGTGTGTCGGCGGAGCAGTCCTCTGCGAGGAGCTCGCCACCCATGTCCTTGTCGATGACGGCCGCAACGCCCCTGTAGGCGCCCTTGTCGTTGTAGTCGCGCACGACGGGGATCCCACCGCCGCCGCAGGCGATGACGATGAACTCGTTGTCGAGGAGGTTGAGGATGCTCTCGTACTCGACGATCTTCTTGGGCTCGGGCGAGGCGACGACGCGACGCCAGCCGCGGCCGGAATCCTCGACCATGGTCCAGTCGGGGTGCTTCGCAAGCTCGCCATCGGCCTCCTCCTTGCTCATGAAGGCGCCGATGGGCTTGGTGGGGCTCTTGAAGGCGTCGTCGTCGGGATCGACTTCGATCTGCGTGACGACGGAGGCGACGTGCCAGCGCTTGTACTCCTTGTGCATCGCGGCGCCGATGGCCTGCTGCAGGTGGTAGCCGATGTAGCCCTGGGACATGGCCCCGCACTCGGGGAGGTCCATGGCGGGGATCCTCGCAGGGTCGTCCTTGTGAGCGCAGACGAAGGCGTTCTGGATCATGCCGACCTGCGGGCCGTTGCCGTGGGTGATGATGATTTCGTTGCCCTGCTCGATGACTCTGAGCAGCGTGGGGGCGGCGGCGCGAACACGGGCGACCTGCTCCTCGGGGGTGTCGCCGAGGGCGTTGCCGCCGAGGGCGATGACGACGCGATTGGGCTTGCCGTATGCCTTGGACATTCTTCCTTCTCCTTAGTACGCTTGGTACGAACCGACGAGGCAGTCCGGGCGAACGGAACTATCTCAGGTACCAAAATATAGCCCTCCGCTAATCTCCATGTCGAGGTTTTATTGGATTCTATAAACGGTACGTTTTCTGTTTTCAAAGGTAAGGTATAAATATCAACTCATTTATTTGTTTATATATGTGATTAAATCCAATATTTCGAATCATATGGCATGGCACGTGGCATCAGGGCTCACGCAATGCGGACAGGACTGCCGCGCGGAGGGTGTGGCATGGGCGCGCCGGCCCGAAAACCATGGCCCGCAGGAGCGATACCATAGCCCCTATGGAACTTGAGATAGGTTCATATACGCCCCGCCGAGGGGCGGGGGCGAGCAAGGTCGTTGGGCGCTTTGCACCCACGCCGTCCGGTCGTATGCACCTGGGTAACGTGTTCTCGCTTCTCATGGCCTGGGAATCCGCGCGCTCGCAGGGGGGACGGGTGATTCTGCGCATAGAGGACCTCGACCCACGCGCACGGAGACGCCGCTGTGCGCAAGACCTCATGCGCGACCTCGAATGGCTGGGCCTCTCGTGGGACGAGGGCCCCTACTTCCAGAGCGAGCGAACGGAGGTCTACCTCGAGGCGCTGGAACGGCTCGAGGGGCGTGGACTCACCTACCCGTGCTTCTGCACCCGCAGCGAGCTGCACGCCGCCAGCGCACCCCACGCCTCCGACGGAACCTATGTCTATCGGGGAACCTGCCGCAGCCTCTCTCCATCAGACGTCGCCCGACTACGCAAGCTGCGTCCAGCGGCGATGAGGCTGCGTGTACCGGACGCCGAGGATCCTGCGGGGACGATCGGCTTCTCCGACCGCACGTACGGTTCACGGCATGAGGTCCTCGCGCGCAATTGCGGCGACTTCCTGGTGCAGAGGAGCGACGGGGTTGTCGCATACCAGCTTGCAGTCGTAGTGGATGACGCGCTGATGGGCGTGAGCGAGGTGGTGAGGGGCCGCGACCTCCTTGGTTCCGTGGCGAGGCAGAGCTACCTAGCCCACCTGCTTGGGCTCCCGACGCCAGTGTGGGCGCACGTCCCCCTTCTGGTCACCCCGGAGGGGAGACGCCTCTCCAAACGGGACCATGACCTCGACTTGGGCGTCCTGCGCGAGAGGGGCGTAGGTTCAGCGCAGATCATTGGCTGGCTGGCGCATGCCGTCGGTCTGGCCGAGAGGGGCGAGGCCCTTTCGACCGAGGAGCTGCTGGAGCGCTTCTCGTGGGACGCCCTTGTGTCCCACCGGGACAACGTGGTCGTGGACGATTGTCCCTCTTTCCGGACTTGCCCTTGTGGGCCCTCGTAGTTGTGGGGTATCATTCCCTAGCACCATGAATGGAGAGCTGACCGAGAGGCCGAAGGTGCTCGCCTGCTAAGCGAGTATAGGACCAAATCCTATCTGGGGTTCGAATCCCCAGCTCTCCGCCAGGGCACACTGACCCAGCCGGATCTCCGGCTGGGTTTTGTCTTTGTCCCG
The DNA here is from genome assembly GCF_000143845.1 of Olsenella uli DSM 7084. Lineage (NCBI taxonomy): Bacteria > Bacillati > Actinomycetota > Coriobacteriia > Coriobacteriales > Atopobiaceae > Olsenella > Olsenella uli. Next base: position 2,008,601 of record NC_014363.1, read on the forward strand.
CCATTCGCACTTGACTCTCCCCTCCGGGGGTGGCATCCTAATATCCGCAACGCGGCGTTACCTCAGCTGGATAGAGGGTCTGACTACGAATCAGAACGTCACAGGTTCGAATCCTGTACGCCGCACCAGCGGACGCGAGCGGGGCCCCTCGGGGTCCCGCTTTTTTGGGCCAAGGCAATTACCCGCCATTCGCACTTGACTCTCCCCTCCGGGGGTGGCATCCTAATATCCGCAACGCGGCGTTACCTCAGCTGGATAGAGGGTCTGACTACGAATCAGAACGTCACAGGTTCGAATCCTGTACGCCGCACCAGCGGACGCGAGCGGGGCCCTCGGGGTCCCGCTTTTTACTGCGGCGACGCCCCCTTGCAAAAACTGCTCAGCAGCAGCTGTGTCGGGGACGGAAGATGATTGTGCTGTCACCCCAGGCAGTCAGGGCATAGGGTACAGACGCACGGTCCAGAACATCCTCTAGGTCACTAAACGAGTGCGCCTCCCCTGCAAAGTACTCCTCCAAAGCACTCCCCAGCTCACCTGGGGTCCGCAATGCACGCCTCATCGCCTCGACGTCCTCCCGCTCGATACGCAGCTCTTCACGACGCAGCGAGCTGCCGAAGGCGCCTCCCAGCGCAGGACCCTCGGAAATCTGCCGTATGCTTACACCCGACGAACCGACGCTAAGAAGTATCTCCCGCCTGTTGTCACCCCTGACGACACGCGCGACGATGCCACCCGCGATGCCCCCGCTCTCCCCAACGCTCAGCCCGGCCATGGTACCCTCCCGTCTCCGCTTCCTCTTGTCACAGTATACCAATCCTGAGGCAAAAACAGAACACATGTTCTGTTGATTCGACAGAGCGGCGCCAGGAGTCCCCGAGGGCCATCGGCGCAGCAGATGACGCAGCAGGGGCGCGGGCACCCTTTCGCTAGGCCCCGGGCCGGATGACGTCAACGCCACCCATGTAGGGCACGAGGGCTTCGGGGACCGTGATGGAGCCATCCGCATTCTGGCAGTTCTCCATGATGGCGGCCATCGTACGGCCGACGGCGAGGCCGGAGCCATTGAGCGTATGGACGTAGCGGGCGCCCTTAAACTCGGAGGGGTCACGGTACTTGATGTTGGCGCGCCGCGCCTGGAAGTCCCCACAGTTGGAGCATGACGAGATCTCCTTGTAGCTGTTGTAGCTAGGCAGCCACACCTCGATGTCGTAGCACTTACACGCCGAGAACCCGATGTCCCCTGTACAGAGGGTGACGACGTGATAGGGCAGTCCGAGAGTCTTGAGGCAAAGCTCGGCCTCGGCGACCATGGACTCGAGCTGGCTCATGGAATCCTCTGGCTTGGCAAACTTGACCATCTCGACCTTGTCGAACTCGTGGACGCGGATGATGCCGCGTGTGTCACGGCCAGCGGAGCCAGCCTCCTCACGGAAGCATGGGGTGAAGGCGGTGTAGAGCAACGGGAGCTGGGATGCGTCGAGGGTCTCGTCGCGGTGGATGTTGGTCAGCATGACCTCCGCCGTGGGAATGAGGTACATCCCTCCGCTCACGTGGAACAGGTCCTCGTCGAACTTGGGGAGCTGGCCCGTCCCGAACAGCGAGTCGTAGTTGGTGATGACGGGGGGCCACCATTCCTTGAATCCCGCCCGAACATGCATGTCGATGAAGAAGTTGATGAGGGCACGCTCCATGCGGGCACCCATGCCCCCCAGCAGGTAGAAACGTGACCCCGCCAGCTTCACGCCGCGATCGAAATCGATCATGCCGGTGGCGGGGCCCAGGTCCCAGTGTGCCTTGGGATCGAAGCCAAACCGACGCGGCTCGCCCCAGGCGCGGACTTCGGGGTTGTCAGAGTCATCCTTGCCATACGGCACGGAGGAGTCGGGGATGTTGGGGATGGCGGAGAGCAGGTCGAGGAGCTCCTTCTCCACGACGCCGCGACGCTCCTCAAGCCCGGCGATGCGTGACTTGTTGGCACTCACCTGGGCCTTTGCGGACTCGGCCTCGTCCCTTTTGCCCTCGCGCATGAGCTGGCCCACCTGCTTGGAGATGGCGTTGCGCTCGGCCTGCAGCTTCTCCACCTCGACGATGACGGAGCGGCGCTCCTCATCGAGATCGAAGAACCTCTCGCGGTCCCAATGGGCGTTCTGGCGCGACGCACAGGACTCGTCCACGGCGTCGGGGTGCTCCCTGACGAACTTGATGTCGAGCATCTTGCTTCCCCTCAGAATCGAAACGGCACGCCTCAACCCGTGAGACGGGATGGCGCAGCTCACCAAGTATATACTTGTGGGGCTCGAAAGCAGTCTCCCCAACAGAAAGGGCACCGCATGGAGGCTATCGGCAACTTCTTCGGCTGGCTGTTTGGCACACGGGCCGGCGTGGGAGCTTTGGTCCTCGGGGGCATCGTCGTCTTCGTGGTCATCGCGTTCGTCCTTGAGCGTAGGACGCGACGGCGCTACAGGAACCATCGCAAGACCGATAGCGACTGGGACCTCTTCGACGACGAAGATGACGAGTCTGGCTGGAGCGAGTTCGAGGAGGACAACAAGTAGCCTCGCGCGGCACCCTAGGCTCGAGGGTGCAGGACGTCTGCCATGCAACATAGAAAGAAGTCCCCACACGGCACTTCAAGTGCGGGGACTTCTGCTTTGCCATGGTGCGGGCGAAAGGACTTGAACCTTCATGAGATTGCTCTCATACGGACCTGAACCGTACGCGTCTGCCAATTCCGCCACGCCCGCGTGAGTCGAGATTCTACTACTACCCAAATCTGGTTGGCAACAGATTTTTCCCACCTCGCCTCGCCTTTGTCGCAAGGGAAGCTAAAATGTGCGATACAGGCTCGCTCTTGCCCCCAACACCGCCAAACCGACGAACGAGGTCAGAGCCGTGAGGGACCCATCGACCACACAGGCACAGCCCATACGACAGACTCGGCCGAACGAGCAGCTGCTCTTGGGCCGTTACCGCGTCATGTCCTCATGCGGAACGGGAGGCTTCGGCACGGTTCTGACCTGTTGGGACACCAGGCTCCAGCGTCGGGTCGCCATCAAGCGCATGCCACTCGCAATACGGGGCGTGTACAGCGGCGGGGCAGCGACCATGAGCGAAGCCCTTGCCGAGGCACGGACCTCGAGCATGCTCGCGCATCCCAACATCGTCACCATGTTTGACTTCGAGAACGACCACGACTACGCGTACCTGGTCATGGAGTACGTCGACGGCATGACGCTTACCGAGCTGCTCTCCCGCGTCGAGGGGGGCACCCTCACCGCCGACGAGTGTGCCTACATGGTTCGATCGCTCTGCGACGCCTTGGCGTTCGCCCACGAGAACGGCGTGCTGCACCTGGACATAAAGCCGTCGAACATCATGTTCGACCGTTCGGGTGCGGTCAAGCTCTGCGACTTCGGCATGGCGACGCTCGCCTCGGCCACGGGCTATGGGGACGCGCGGGGGGGCACCATCGGCTACATGCCCCCCGAACAGATCGAAGGCGGCCTGGTCGACGAGAGAAGCGACGTGTTCGCGCTCGCCGTCGTCGCCTGGTACGCACTGACGGGCGATAACCCCTTTGCAGCAGGGACGGCTGAGGAGTCCCTGGCAAAGATCGAGCGGGGGGCCCGGCGCAAGCCCTCGAAGGCGAACCCGTCCCTTGCGGGCATGGCCGAGGAGGTCCTGCTGCAGTCGGTCTCGGCCAGCCCCTCCGGGCGCCTGCCCTCTGTGGACGCGTTCTCGAATGAGCTGGTCTTTGGTCTGGGGGATGCGGATGAGGGGGCGTCGTCGATCAGGGGCCTCCTCGAGCAGACGACGGACGACGAGGGCGACGGGATGGCCGAGAGGGACCTGCGCGCCCTGCCCGTGGCCTACCGCTATCCCTGGCTCTCGGGCTGCGTGGCGCGCATGGGGGCGGCGGCGGGCAGCGTTCTCGTAGCCTACCAGGCCCTCCCCTTCGCCTTGGGCGATGGCCCACAGACCACCCTGATGGGATGCGCGCTCGTCGCGGCATGCGCCGCCGCATGGACCCCCCTGGGAAGCATACTCGCCATGGCGGCATGCGTCTGTGCCCTTGCGAACGGTGCGCAAGACGCTACGGAAGTCCTGCTCCCAACGGCCCTGGGCGCAGCGACGCTCGCGTGGTGGATCGCAATCGGCAGGTCAGAGCGACTCGCAGCCACCGCGCTGCTGGCGCCCGCGGTGCTGGTGTGCCCCGGTGCGGGGGCGGGACTGGCCGCCATGGCCCTCACTCCCCTGCGCGCCGCCTTCACGTCGGTGCTTGCGTACCTCTTCGCCCTGCTGTTCAGGGCTTGCCTGGCCTCGGGCTTCGCTGCGGGGCCCGTTGCGCAGGACCTCCTCGGCCAGCTGGTCACCACAGGCACGTGGGTCGCCATCGCGGGAGTCGCGGCTGCGGCGGGGGCAGCGGGGGCGATTGACCGCTGGAGGGGCACGGTCGCGTCGGGAATCGCGGGACAGATCCTGGGGCTCGTGGTGCTCGTGGCAGCGCAGGTCGTGGCGGTGCGAGTGGAGAATGGCGGCATATGGGCAGCTCCAAAGTGGAGTGCCGTTGCGATTGAGGTACTCTTGACTGTACTTTTGTGCCTGGCAACCCACCTGAGGGGCCCTCGAGGCGAGGGCGAGGAGGTTGAGGACATACATGAACTTGCTTAGGACGTTCGAGAGTCGCGTAAGCGACGCCTTTGGCGGGGCGCCGCAGGGCTACACCGCCCCGTTCTCGTTCAGGAAGCTTGCCAAGAAGGCCGCCCGTGAACTCGAGGCCGAAACGTACGAGATCGATGGCATCGACACCGCACCGGCCCTGTACACCATCCTCGTCTCGAGCGCAGACGACGTGGCCATGAGGCCCCTGTACGCCCAGCTCACCCAGGAGATAACCGCCTTCGTCGAGGCGCAGGCGCAGTCCAGGAGCTACGTCTTCGTCGGTAAGCCCCTTGCACGCTTCATGGTCGACCCCTCGCTCAGGAGCGGCAAGTTCGCCGTGTTTGCCGAGAACGTGGACGCGTCCACCCTCGCGCGCCTGCGGGCAGAGGAGGACGCGTTCCTGTCAGGTTCCATGGGTCTGGGCGGCGCCGCAAAGGCGATGGCGCAAGACGTCGTGGAGGCGCCGCGGCCCGTCGCCGCTGCAGCGCAGGAACAGCCGAGGTCCATCCCCGAGCCCGAAGGGTCCGCAAAGGGCGAGGGGGCGGCGGCCGGCAGCGGTGACGTCGTGCCTACGCCGAAGGGCCGGGTCTCCGTCGCACGCCATGGCACGCGCCGCAGCGACGTCGCCGCCATACGCGACGAGACGGCGGCGGGTGAGTTTGCGCCGCTGGTCGGCAACATCTCCTCCGACGCCTCCGCGGGGCTCAACGTCATTCCGGACAGCGTGCTGGACGGGGTGATGGCGAGCCCTGCCGCCGCGATGGACGTCCCCGCGACCCAGCGCAGGAACGTCCCCCTGGTCAACCCCCAGCGGGCGCAGGCCCAAGCACAGGTCGCCGTTGAAGCCGATGCGCCGGGCTGCCTGCTGATCGACCACCAGAGCGGACGCACCTACAACGCGAAGGCGCCCTCGACCATCGTGGGCCGCGAGCGCACCCCGGGCGGCATCGTGCTGCGTGACCCCAACGTCTCGCGGCGGCACGCCGAGCTTAGCTATGACGGGGGCAGCTGGCACCTCAGGGACCTGGGGTCCACCAACGGGACCCTCGTGAACGACACGGACGTCGACAGCTGCATCCTGCATGACGGCGACCTCATCACTGTCGGCCTCATGAACCTCGAGTTCAGGGAGGGCTGACATGATCGACCTCGTCCTGTTCGCAGGTCGTCTCGTGCTCGTCGTCCTGCTCTACGCCTTCCTCCTCACCGTCGCCAAGACGGGCATCGGCTTGGTGCGCGGACAGCGTCGTGATGCCGCCATCTGGTCCGTCGACGTGGAGAAGGGGACCAAGTCCCTGCGGGGCCTGCACGTCGACGTGCTGGGACCCGTCGTCATCGGACGCGCGCCGTCCTCGGACATCGTGATAGACGAGCCGTTCGTCTCCGCAGCACACGCGCGCTTCACCCTACAGGGCCCGGCACTCGTCCTCGAGGACCTGGGCTCAACCAACGGGACCCTCGTGAACGGCCACCCCATCGGGCAGCCGGTGACGCTGCGCGACGGGGACGAGATACAGATCGGTGACGCGATCATGCGTGCGAGCCGCCGATGACGGGCATCCCCCTACATAGGACGGACTTCGAGACGATGCTTTCCGGGCACGGTCGCAAGGAGCCCGTCAACAGTCCGGGCCATGACACCCTGCCCCTGGAGAGTCGCGAGGGCGGTGACGCCAGGAGCGGGGCCACATCGAGCATCGCCTGGGGTGCGCGCACGGACGTCGGGCTGGTGCGCGGACACAACGAGGATTCCTTCCTTGTCCAGCCCCCCGTGTTCGCCGTGTGCGACGGAATGGGCGGCCATGCCGCCGGGGAGGTCGCCAGCAGCATCTCCGTGCAGACCATCGGCGCACGGGCGCCCATTCATGCCGACGACGTGCTGCTGGGCGCCGCCGTGGAAGCCGCCAATGCCGCCGTCATCGAGGGTGCCGCCCAAGGCCTGGGCAAGCCGGGGATGGGATGCACGGCATCCTGCGTGCACATCGAGGGCAGCAAGGTAGCCGTTGCACACGTAGGTGACTCACGCATCTACCTGCTCCACCAAGGGACCCTGGTACGGCTGACTCACGACCACTCCTATGTCGAGGAGCTGGTCGACGCCGGTGAGATCACCGCAGACGAGGCCCGGGTCCACCCCTCGCGCTCGGTCATTACCCGCGCCCTGGGCTCGGACCCGGACATGTACGCCGATCACTTCACGCTCGACATATCTGCGGGGGATCGCATCGTCCTCTGTTCCGACGGCCTCTCGTCCATGGTGGAGGACTCAGAAATAGAGGCGATAGCCGTGTCGAGCGCATTGCCTCAGACGGCGGCCGACAACCTCGTCGCTGCGGCGCTCGAGGCAGGCGGCCATGACAACGTCACCGTCGTGGTGGTAGACGTCAACGATGACGGACTCGCCGAGGTTCATCGCAGGCAGCGCAGGCGCTGGCTTTTTGACGCGGGCGTCGTCGGCCTCGTGCTCGCCGCTGCACTCATAGGCGTCAGCGCGGCCTTCGTTAACGCGTCCTGGTATCTGGCGGACCACAACGGGACCGTCGCCGTCTATCACGGCGTCCAGGGCGACATCCTTGGATTCCAGCTGTCGAGCCTCTCGTCCACGAGCTCCGTCGAGACGAAGGACCTCCCGACGAGCGTGCAGGACAGCCTGAGGGACGGGTTGCGCGTAGGCAGCGAGGAGGAGGCCCGCGTGACCATAGAGAGCTACCGCGACCAGATCGACGCTGACAAGAGCGCCGCCGCAGTAACTGCAGACCGCTCCAAGACCGGAACCGACACCAGCTCCGCCAACCCGGCGACCCCCGAGGGCGAGACGGATGGCGGCAGGCAGACGACGGGCGAGGGGGGCAGGTAGGTGGCCATGCACCAGCCGAACACCAGAAGGAACATCGAGTTAGGCCTGCTCGCCGTGGCAGCGGTGCCCGTGCTGCTCCTTTACGCCATGTACGTGACGAACATGGCCATCGAGCTGAGCGTGGCGTCGCTTGCGGTGCCCATAGGGCTTTGCGCAGCGTTCGTCGCGGCACACGTCGCCGTCAGGAAGTTCGCGCCCGGGGCAGACCCGGCCATCTTGCCCATCGTGTTTCTGCTCTCGGGCATCGGGATAGCCTTCGTCACGCGGCTGGCGCCCAACCTGGCGGTCAGTCAGGTGGTATGGCTGTTTGTCTCGGTAGCGGCCATGGTGGCAACGCTCGTCGCGGTACCCAGCATCGAGACATTGGGCGAGTACAAGTTCACGATGGGGATAGCCGGCGTGGCGCTGCTGCTGCTGCCCATGTTCGTAGGCACCGAGATAGGCGGATCCAAGCTCTGGATCGTGCTGGGGCCCCTCTCGTTCCAGCCGGGTGAGGTCGCCAAGATCCTCATCGTCCTGTTCCTTGCCGCCTACCTGGCCGAGAACCGCGAGCTTCTCTCGGCATCCTCCCGAAGGATCGGGCCGGTGGCCCTGCCCCGACCCCGTATGCTCGCCCCCATGCTCGTCATGTGGGGCATCGCCCTGCTCGTCGTCATCTTCGAGCGTGACCTGGGCAGCGCCCTCCTGTTCTTCACCTTCTTCGTCATCATGCTCTACGTGTGCACCGGCCGCGTGAGCTACGTGATCGCCTTCTTGGTCCTGCTGTTGCTGGGCGGGGCCTTCTGCTACACGCTGTTCGGCCATGTCCAGACGCGTGTGCAGATCTGGCTCGACCCGTTTTCCGACCCCTCCAACAAGGGGCTGCAGATCGTCCAGTCGCTCTACTCGCTTGCGGACGGCAAGCTGACGGGCGCGGGCATCGGGCGCGGCATGCCCACCCTCATCCCCGTCGTCGAATCCGACTTCATCTTCTCCGCCATTGGCGAGGAGATGGGCCTCCTGGGAGCCTCGGGCGTGCTCATCTGCTACATCCTCCTCGCCGTGAGGGGCCTTGCCACCGCAGCGCGAGCCAAGTCCGACGTCTCGGCATTCACCGCCGTCGGCCTGACGGCTGCCATCGTAGTGCAGGCCTTCCTCATCGTCGGTGGCGTGACGAAGCTCCTTCCGCTCACGGGCGTGACGCTCCCCTTCATGAGCCAGGGCGGCAGCTCCCTGCTCGCCAGCTTCATCATCATCGCACTGCTCCTCAAGACAGGTGACGAGGGTACGGGACGCGAGGCCCCCATCCAGACCACGGGCACCGCCGAGCGCGAGACCTACATCCCGGCCGAGGCGGGGGGGCACCGTGCCGCAGTAGTGCGTGGGAGCCACGCGCGCGGGAGCTTTGGCATGCTCACGCCCGAGTCCGGCGTGCTGGGGCGCGTGGCGCTGGGCAACCGCCTCGTCGCCCTCCTCGGCACCTTCACGCTCATGTTCGCCCTACTTGTCGCCAACCTGACCTATATCCAAGTCATCAGGGCCGGCTATTACCAAAACCTGCCAGGCAACAACCACACCATCGCTCGGACCTCCTCGATCAAGCGCGGGGCCATCATCACGTCCGATGGGGTCACCTACGCCGAGTCGACCCTCCAGGAGGACGGCAGGTACCAGCGCAGCTACCCTCAGGGCTCCGTGGCGGCACACACCGTGGGCTATCTTTCCACGCGCTACGGGGCGTCAGGGATCGAGGCCTCGCTCAACGACGTCCTCGTCGGGCATGCCGACTACAGCTCCTGGACCAACGCACTGTACTCGCTGGCGGGAACACAGATGCCAGGCTCCTCCGTCGTCCTCACCCTCAACTCCCAGATGCAGAAGGCCGCAGAGAACGCCCTCGAGGGCTACAGGGGAGCCGTCGCGGTACTTGACCCGACAACCGGAGCCGTGCTCGCAAAGGCATCCAACCCGTCCTTCGACCTGACGAACGTAGATGACGCCATGACCTCTGACACCACGGACGGGTCGCTGGTCGATCGCGCGACGCAGACGCTCTACACACCTGGTTCCACCTTCAAGGCCCTCTCCCTGGCAGCGGCACTCGATTCGGGAACGGCCACACTCGAAAGCAGCTATGACGCACCGGCAAGCATCGATATCGGTGGTGCGGCGGTCACCAACATCGACGGGGAGGAGTGGGACTCCCTCACCCTGAAGGAGGCCCTTGCCTACTCCGCGAACACCGTATACGGCCAGCTTGGCACGGAGCTGGGCGCTGACCGGCTCGTAAGCTATGCGAAGGCCTTTGGCTACGGCAGCAAGCTGGGCCAAGACTTCTCGACCATGGCGTCACTCATGCCCGACCCTTCCGAGATGACCGAGTGGGAGACCGCATGGGCAGCCATCGGCCAGCCAGTCGGCATGCACGAGAGTCCCGCCGGCCCCCAGACCACGGTCATGCAGAACGCCGTCATGGTGGCCGCGATCGCCAACAACGGCATCGCCATGAACCCCTACGTCGTGGACCACATCCTCTCCCCCGAGGGCGCGACGACATCCAAGACCCAAGCGAAGTCTCTGGGCCAGGCAGTCTCGGCGCAGACGGCAGGCCAGGTCAAGGAGGCTATGTTGGCGGTCGTCGAGGGGGGGACCGGAGGCGCCGCGCGCGTGAGCGGCGTCAGGGTCGCCGGCAAGACGGGCACCGCGGAGACGAGCGGCACGGTCAGCAACTCGCTGTTCGTCGGATTCGCACCCTACGACCAGCCGACGCTCGCCATCTCCGTCTGCCTCGAGGGTTCGGAGGGCCAGGACGTACACGGGAAGGCGGCGTCGGTCGCGGGCGAGGTGCTGGCGGCCTGCCTGAACGTTCAGGCGCTGGGGGCGGCGTCGTAGGGGCACGCGAGAGAGGCGAGGTCGCGCGGCCAGGTCGCGCTCGGGATAGGAGAGACGATGTCAGAGAGAGTTTTGGGCGGCAGGTACACGGTTCAGGACAAGATAGGCACGGGTGGCATGGCCATCGTCTATCGCGGCCTGGACAACGTGCTCGGGCGGACCGTGGCCATCAAGACCATGCTGCCACAGTACGCTGCCGACCCCTCGTTCGCGGCCCGCTTCAAGCAGGAGGCGCAGGCCGCCGCGGCGCTCCAGAGCCCGTACATCGTCTCGGTGTACGACTGGGGCAAAGACGGGGACACCTACTACATTGCCATGGAGTACCTCCGTGGCACCGACCTCAAGAGCGGCATACGCAAGCACGGCGCCCTCGACGGCAAGAAGGTCGCCCAGATCGGCTCCCAGATCGCCCAGGCGCTCTCGGTCGCCCACCGTCACGACATCATCCACCGTGACATCAAGCCGCAGAACATCATGGTCCAGCCGGACGGCAACATCAAGGTGATGGACTTCGGCATCGCCCGTGCGAAGAACAGCCACCTGACGACGGACAACTCCGTGCTGGGAACGGCGCACTACGTCTCCCCCGAGCAGACGCAGGGCAAGGAGCTGGGTCCCACGACGGACATCTACTCGCTGGGCATCGTCATGTACGAGGCCGCAACGGGGTCGGTTCCCTTCGACGGCGACGACGCGATCTCAGTCGCGCTCAAGCAGGTCAACGAGCAGCCGATGCCCCCCAGCCAGCGCAACCCCGCCGTCGACGCCCCGCTCGAGGCCATCATCCTCAAGTGCATGCAGAAGGACCCCAGCGACCGCTTCCAGTCGGCCGACGAGCTCTACCATGTCCTGCGCGACTACCTCGCCGGACGTGTCGCCGCCGTCAACAACGCCACCGCCATGCTCCCCGTCGCCGCCACGACCCCGGTCGCGACGCCCATCCCGGCAACCACCGGCTCGACCGCGCAGATGGCGGCTGTAGAGCCGCTCAGCCGCGTCAAGACGCAGACGGCCACCGAGAGGGCGCAGGCGCAGGTCGAGGAGCGCGAGCGGAAGCACCGCCGGCACGTAGTCATCGGCGCCATAGTCGGCGCCATAGCGCTCGTTGGCATCATCGTCGGGCTCTTCTCCATCTTTGGCTCCAACAACCAGACGCGGCCGGTCCCCAACCTGCTGAACCTCACCGAGGAGCAGGCGCTCTCGACAATCGCGGCGGACGACTTCTTCCAGAAGGGCACGGTGAAGTCACAGTACAGCAGCACGGTCGCAAAGGGCCTGGTCATAGACCAGACCCCGGACCAGGGCACCAACGCCAGCAGGGGCACCCAGATAGACATCGTCGTCTCGAAGGGGGAGGAGCCCGCTGCGCCGGTCACGGTGCCCGACCTCAAGGGCATGACGCCGTCGGAGGCAGAGGCAGCCCTCACGAAGGTGGGCCTCAAGGGCCAGGCGGGCGACTCCGTCTATGCCGAGGGGGTCGACGTGGGAACCATCGCGACCCAGAGCCCCGCGGCCAACAGCTCGGCCAAGGCCGGGGACACCGTCACCTACCAGCTTTCCAAAGGTACCGAGCAGGTCGAGGTCCCAAGCGTCGTCGGTGACGGGGAGAACGGCGCCACCAGCACGCTTGAGGCCGCAGGCTTTGGCGTCACCACGGAGTACGAGGCGAGCGATAGCGTCGACAAGGGCTACGTCATCAGCCAGTCACCCTCATCGGGCACCGCCGACAAGGGATCCACCGTCACCATCAAGGTGTCCACGGGCCCCACCACCATCGACGCGTCCCAGTACGTTGGCGCAAGCGAGGGCTCTGCCACAAGTGCCCTCCAGAACAAGGGCGTCACGGTCACGGTCGAGTACAAGTCCAGTGGCAGCCACGCTGCTGGTACCGTCATAAGCGTCTCGCCCAGCTCCACCAAGAAGGGGGGGTCGGTCACCCTCACGGTCTCCAGCGGGAGCGCGTCAGGCGGCACGGACACTAACGGTGGGGGCTCCTCCAACAACGGTTCTGGAGGCACGGGGAACAATGGGGGGACGCCGTCGTCATAGGGAGGTCGGGCCAAGGTGATCCCCCATGTCATGACATAAGCTCTAGTAAAGAAGGCAGCCCGGGACGCGTATCCCCGGGCTGCTAGCTTTCTGGTGACCCCGATTGGATTCGAACCAACGACACCAGGTTTAGGAAACCTGTGCTCTATCCCCTGAGCTACGGGGCCGTGACAACACATTCTAGCATCACTCGAACGCGAGGGGCGTCGGAATTGCCCTCGCTCTGGGACTACTTGTGCTGCTCGTGTCGCGAGAAGAGGCCCCGGCGGCGGTCCGCCTTGGCCTCCGACCTCTCGGCCCGCTCCCTCGCGAACTCCTTGGCGTCGGCCTCGAGCACCTGGCTGACCTTCTTGTTGGTCATGGCCGCGACGGCCTTGTCAGCAGCGTTGCGCAGCGGGCGAACCTTGCGCCAGTCATAGATGAAGGCGATGACTATGCAGGCGTAGGCAGCCGTGACAAGCAGGACCATAACGATGCCCGCAGGTGAGGTTGGATTGTTCGCGGCGTCGGCGAAGTTGGCACCTATGACCCAGGAGAGAACCGTGCATGCCAGACCCACTCCCAGAAGGATCCACCAGACGCGCTGGCCACGCCTGTAGCGCACGTCCTGTCCCAGAAGGACGCGTGACGCGGTGCGCCTGCGATCTTCGGCGTCGCGGCGGGCCCTGCGGTACTCCCTCCTCTCCTCCTTGCTCATGGCCGACTCGGCCTTGCCGGTCTTGCTTCCCTTGGCCGAAACCGTACGCACGCCCGAGGCCGCCTCGCGGCTGGGCTTGGCGCGGGCGGTGGACCTGCGGCTGAAGCCACCCCTCTCATCGGCATCGTCAGTGGCTTCGCGGCTCTGTATGCAGTCACCCTTGGCCGTAGGCTTGGGTAGGGTGCCCGCCTCCTCGGCCTCCTTCTTTGCGGCGTTGATGGTATCGAGCAGAGACATTAGGCTTCCTTCATCGGAACGAACTTCTCACCGGTAATGATCTCGAAGGCCTCCTGGTAGCGTCGCGAGGTTCCCTCGACGACCTCTTGGGGCAGGTGGGGCGGTTCGCCCGTCATATCCCAGTTGGCCCTGAGCCAATCGCGTACGTATTGCTTGTCGTAGCTGGGCTGAACCTTGCCGGGCTCGTAGCCGGCAACAGGCCAGAAGCGGCTCGAGTCGGGGGTCAGACACTCGTCGATGAGCGTAAGACGGCCGTCGACGTAACCAAATTCGAACTTGGTGTCGGCGATGATGACCCCCCTGGTCGCCGCATAGTCCGCAGCCGCCACGTAGATCTTGAGCGAGGCGCTGCGCAGCTGTTGTGCCACCCGATCTCCTACCAGCTCCTCGCAGCGGTCGAACGAGATGTTCTCGTCGTGGTCGCCCAAGGCGGCCTTGGTGGAGGGAGTGAAGATGGGATCGGGGAGCTTAAAGGCCTCGTCCAGACCGACCGGCATCTGGATGCCGCATACGGTACCATCCTGGTCGTAGGTCTTCTTGCCCGAGCCCGTGAGGTAGCCTCGAACGATGGCTTCGACGGGGACCGTCTGGGCCTTCTTGACGAGCATCGAGCGACCGACGAGGTAGTCAGCGTAGCGCTGGTACTCCTCCGGATAGTCGGCGACGTCCATCGAAACCAGGTGGTTGGGCACGAGGCTAGAGAACTTGTCAAACCAGAACGCCGAGATGCGGGTGAGGATCTCACCCTTGTACGGGATCTCGTCTGGGAGGATGAAGTCAAACGCGCTGATGCGATCGCTTGCCACCATGAGCAAGCTGTCACCGCAATCGTAGATGTCGCGAACCTTGCCGTGAGAATCCGGGCGAAGCTCCATGGCTCTCATTAGCTGTTCCCCCTCGGGACGGGACGTGGCACAAGGTGCGTCCCCATTGTGAATAGTCACACTGATTGTAAAGGATACGACGCAGGCGTCCACAGTCGCTTGGTTCCTACGTCACGCAATGTAAACGACACCGGGCGGGCCTTAGGGACGATGGGTGATCTGGGGCCCCTGGCGATCGTCGGTGGCAGGCGCCTTGTGCGGCCTATCCTTGCGCTCGAGGGGGACATGGATGGTGAAGGTGGTGCCCTTGTCCAGTTCGGACTCCACGGAGATGGTGCCCTTGTGCTTGTCGACGATCTCCTTCGTCAACGCCAGCCCCACGCCCAGGCCGCCGGAGACGCGCTCACGGCTGGCGTCGGAGCGCCAGAAGCGCGAGAACACGCGCGGGATGTCCTCCCTTGCGATGCCGATGCCGGTGTCTTGGACCGAGACGCGCGCCTCCCCGCGCGGGCGGTCCCGCTCGACGCTCACGACGACCCATCCGCCCTCGGGCGTGTAGCGCATGGCATTCGACATGATGTTGGTGATAGCCTCGCGAATGAGATCCGCATCCATGTCGACGAAGCACTCGCCCTCGGCGGTCTTGTCGTCGAAGCGCAGGCGCAGGCCCTTGTCGGCGAACATCCGCTCCTGCATGGAGACCAGACTCTTCACCAGGTAGACGAGGTCATCGCTCTTGACCTTGAGCTGACGTGTGCCGTTCTCTATGCGTGACAGGTGCAGCATCGCGTCCACCAGGCGAGAGAGCCTGCGCACCTCCTCGGCGACGGTCTCGAGATGCTCGTCGTCGGTGGGCAGGACCCCGTCCTGCATCGCCTCGACGGTGGCGAGCATGGCCATGAGGGGAGTACGCAGCTCATGGGCTACGTCGCTGGTCAGGCGATGCTCGAACTTTATGTCACGCTCCAACTCGCTGCACATGCTGTCGAAGGTCTCCCCCAGGCAGCCTATCTCGTCGTCGCCGCGCAGTCCGGTGCGTGCCGAGAGGTCACCGCTCCTTATCTGCGACGCCGTGGAGGTGATCTTCTTTATGGGTTTGGTCAGTGTGCGCGATGCGGTGTAGGCCATGCCGCATGCGACCAGGATGGCGACGCCCGCCGCGCCCAGGATCGCACCGTAGGAGTTCATCCGGAACGCGGCGTCCGACTTGGTCAGGAGCGCCTCGGAGCCAAAGGCCCACAGACGGACCGTGCCGACCTTCGCACCCGAAAGCGTCACCACGTCGGCAGAGACGACAGAGTCGGCGCCGGTGGGAACGCCCACGACGTCATCGGTCTCCTCGGCAGGAGGCGAGGCGGCGGACCTCTCGGAGCCGCTGCCCGACCAGGTGTCGTCATAGAGGATTTTTCCGTTCGCGTCCAAGATCTGCATGCCGACGTCATTCGGTACCGCAAGAGAGCTGTGCGCGTAGTCGAGCGTGGCGCTTGTCCAGCCGCCCTGCTCTTGATATTCGGCAGAGATGGCCGCCGCAAGCTGCTGGGCGACGTGTTGCATGTTCTGACGGGTATAGCTCTGGAACTGTCCCTCCCAGACAAGCGCGAGGACGAAAGACAGTATGGCTGCGGTCATGATCGCCGTCAGGGCGAAGTAGAAGGCCATCCGCCCCGAGAAGGTCTTTACGGGACGGCCTGGCCTGACGTCATGGCGCATGGTATTGAACGACGCCTTGGGCGCATCGAAGCCCTGCGCACCCAGGTCATCATACGCACGGTCAATGAGGTTGTCGAAGTCCGCCGCCACGGGCGCTACTTCTCGCCTGCGGGAGCAGCACCCTTCTGGGCGGATTCGAAGCGATAGCCGACGCCATGGACGGTGTAGAGCCAACGCGGGTTGCGGGGGTCGTCGCCGAGCTTGGCGCGCAGGTTCTTGACGTGGGAGTCGATCGTGCGCTCATAGCCCTCGAAATCGTAGCCCAGAACCTTCTCGACCAGCTCCATGCGGGTGTAGACGCGACCCGGATAGCGCGCGAGGGTGGTGAGGAGCTTGAACTCGGATGCGGTGAGGTCAACCTCGGAACCCTCGACCATGACCTTGTGGCCAGAGATGTCTATGACAAGGTCGCCGAAGTCAAGCACCTCGAGCTGTGGCTCCGCCTCGGCGTGAGCGCGACGCAGCAGCGCGCGCACGCGGGCCACAAGCTCGCGCGGGGAGAAGGGCTTGATCACGTAGTCGTCCGCGCCAAGCTCCAGGCCGATGATGCGGTCCTCCACCTCTCCCTTGGCGGTCAGCATGATGATGGGGACGCTCGAGGTCTCACGGACGGCACGGCAGACGCGCTCGCCAGAAAGCTTGGGGAGCATGAGGTCGAGGACGATGAGGTCGAAGGAGTGCTTCTCAAACTCCTCCAGGGCGCTCTGGCCGTCGCCGACGCCACGGACGACGTAACCCTCGCGCTCGAGGTAGGCTGCGACGGCGTCGCGGATGGCCTTTTCATCCTCGACCAGCAGGATCCTCTTCTCTTCCGAAGCCATGACGGCCCCCCTTACCCACATCCAAGCAGAATGCGTAATTTGAACGATTTTTTTGTGACACGCGTCACATTCTAGCGCAGGAGGAGGAGAAAAAGCCAGCTTTATAGCGCAAAGCTCCTCACTGTGACGTGCTTGGGATAACCGGTGTCCTCGTCCTTGACCGTAGCATAGGTAACGAAGCGCGAGCTCTCGCCCTGGGTGGCCGGATACTCGCCATAGCCGAGGCAACGGTTGGCGGCGCCCAGGATGGAGTAGGTGCGGTCGCGGCTGTTCACGACAAAGTACGATGCGTTGCTCTTGATGACGTAGGTGCCGTCCCTGCCGGTGACCGAGGCGGCGGGCTCGCGCGAGAGGGCCACGAACGGACCCCCGGCGCGACCGATGTAGGTGCCCATGGTCCCCAGGAGCCCCCCCGTGCTGTAGTTGGCCTCGATGGAGAAGGCGAAGCTCTCCCCTATGCGGACGGCATTGAGGGGCCTGACGCTCTGAGGTAGGACGAGCTGGTCCACCTGCGTCGAGAGGTCGTCGGAGAGCAGATAGGCCGTAATGCCGTAGTACACGCCAGAGGTGGCGTTGACGCGGGGGACCAGTGTCACGGTGCCGCCCGAGACCGCGGGCTCGCCGGCGAAGCGTCCCGGCGACTCGATGACGGCCTTCGCGTTGGCGTCGCCCGTGGACCACAGGTAGCAGAAGGAGTGCTCCTTGGCCTTCGGCCCCGAAACGGAAGGCATGATCTCCCAGATGACCTTGCCGCCTGCCACGGAGAACTTGGGTGGATCGTAGTCCGACGAGGCGCTCCAGAGCGTGGTGACGCCCCCCGTCAGAACACCGTCCGAGAAGGGGGCGGCATACAGGGTCCAGTCGTGGGTCAGGAGGTCAAGCTCCACCCAGGCGTAGGCGGAATCGGAACAGCGGACGTCGTAGATGACGACGTTGCTGGCACCCTTGGCCTGGGGCTCGGGGACGACCTCTACGACAGATCCGCTCGAGGGGGCGAACGCCGAGGCCTTGACCATGGGGGTTGCGGAGGACCCAGCCGTGGTCATGGGGATCCAGACATCGCCGCCCGCAGGATGCAGGACATTTCCCAGGGCGATGTCGTGGCTCGTCTCTTCCGTGAGGGGAAGGTCAACCACGCTGTAGTTGCTTTCGTTCGTGCTGGGGTCGATCACGTAGTCGGCCGAGGAGGTGTCAACGACCGTCGGGGGGGTGGTACCCTCGTCACTGCCCTTGCAGGCGCCCAGCACACCGACGGTAGCAGCCATGGCGCCTGCGGCGGCCGTGCTCTTGATGAGACCACGGCGCGTCACGTTGTGCGGGTGGCAGGTGGGACGTGCAACGTCATGCGGGGGGACGGGCCGGTGTAGTGGCATCTGGGGTACCTACTCGAAGCTCAGCTGTTCCAGGCGGTCAAACACGACGTCGACGCGGCCCAAGAAACTGCGGGGGTCAAAGATGCGGTCGAGCTGCTCCGGGGGGAGCGTGCACTGGGGGTCGTCCTCGAGCTTCTCGCGGAAGCTGGTGCCGCCGGAGCACCGCTGGACCTCGCGCCAGGTCTCCATAGCGTTGGCCTGCACGATCTTGTAGGCGTCCTCGCGCGTGATGCCCGTGTCCACCAGAGCCAGCAGGACCTTGGACGAATAGATCAGCCCACGGGTCTTGTCGAGGTTGGCCAGCATCTGCTCGCGGTAGAGCACCAGGCCGTCCACGATGCGAATGAGGCACTGGAACATGTGGTCGAGGGCGATGAAGCTGTCTGCCTGGGCCACGCGCTCCGCAGACGAGTGGCTGATGTCGCGCTCGTGCCAGAGGGCGACGTTGTCGAAGGCGACCTGCGCGTTGGCCTTGACCACGCGGGAGAGGCCGCAGACCTTCTCGACCGTGATGGGGTTGCGCTTGTGGGGCATGGCGCTCGAGCCCTTCTGCCCCTTGCGGAACGGCTCCTCGGCCTCGAGGGTGTCGGTCTTCTGGAGGTTGCGGATCTCCGTGGCTATGCGCTCGCAGGTGGACGCGGCGGTGGCAAGGACGCCGGCGAGGTAGGCGTGGTGGTCGCGACTGATGACCTGCGTCGAGAGCGGGTCATGGGCCAGGCCCAGGTGCCTGCAGACGTACTCCTCGACACGGGGGTCGATGCTCGAGTAGGTGCCCACCGCACCCGAGATGGCCCCAAACGCCACGTTGTCGCGGGCGCCTTTCAGCCTATCGAGGTCGCGCCTGAGCTCCCATGCCCAGCTGCCGAACTTCATGCCGAAGGTCATGGGCTCGGCATGGATGCCATGGGTGCGGCCGACACACAGGGTGTCGCGCTCCTCGAAGGCGCGGCGGCGGCAGACCTCCCCCAAGGCCCGGCAATCCTCGATCAGCAGGTCGGTGGCCTGCACCAGCTGGTAGCAGAGGGCCGTGTCGCCCAGGTCGGACGAGGTCATGCCATAGTGGACCCAACGGCTGGGCTTCGGCTGTCCGGCAGGGACGTCGCGGTCGATGTAGGAGCCCATGTTGGTCAGGAAGGCGATGACGTCGTGGTTGGTGACGCCCTCGATCTCGTCGACCTCGGCCTTGTCGAAGGCGGCGTGCGCACGGATCCAAGCGGCCTCGTCTTGGGTTATCCCGCTCTCGCCAAGCTCGGCATGCGCCTCGCAGGCCAGGACCTCGATCTCCTGCCAGATGGCATACTTGTTCTCGAGCGAGAAGATGCGTCCCATCTCAGGACGGGTGTAGCGATCGATCATCTGCGTTCCTTTCGCAGCGACGTGTGCGGTCCCTAGATTCTACCGCGTGGGACAAAGGGGCAGCCCCCTGTCTCATTGCATGGTGGCGCGCCTCATGGAGCCGCTGGAGACAGCCGGGGCCTTGGTCACGTAGCCCGTGAGGTCCGCACCAGTGAACAGCTTGATGAGCCAGAAGTAGACGAGCAGGACGGCCATGGGCACAAGGCATGACGTCACGATGCTCACCGCCACGGCATCGATGAGTGTGTTGAGCTGCGCGCCCACGGCGCTGGCCGCATCCTTGGCGCCGGAAGCGAGGGCGTCTATTCCACTGGAGGCAGCCAAGCCCAGCATGTCGAAGAGGCCCCCGCCTTCGCTGTGGTTCTGGCTGGCTGTCCCGTCGGCGTTGTCGGACATGCCCTGGACTGCCGTATCGGTGGCCTGGACCGCCTTATCCACCTGCTGCGATGACTGGTACTGTGCGTTTATGACGTCAGCGAGGCCGGCGCTCACGGGCACGAGCGTTGCCAGCGCCACCCCAACCACCATGAGCCTGACACCCCAGACGAAGAGCATGGGACGTGGGGCCCAGTCCCTGCGCGTCCACAGCCAGGCGATGAGCGTGCCCAAGCCGATGGGGACAAAGACCCTGAAGCCAATGAGGCCAAACGTGGTCATGAGGAACTTCTCGAGGTAGATAACAGAGAGGACGACCACGAGCTTGCCCGAGAGGTCCGCGAGCTGCTCGGCTATGGGAGTGCCCACGTCGTCGGGGATGGCCGTGACCGTCACCGAGGCGGCAGTGGCCGTGGCGACGAGCCCGAGGGCGGTGCTCTTCTGGCCGTCGAGGGTGGCGTTGGTGCCCCCATAGGCATCTTGGGTCGAGAGGTACGTTCCCAGGGGGAACTCGGAGGCAAGCAGGAGCACGGCGAGGAGCGCCGTCACGATAGCCCGTGCGCGAGAGTCCGACATACCAACTGGATCGTCACTGCCACCAAAACCCCCAGGATCCCCGGACCCCGTAACGCGACAATCCGCGGATGCGCTCGCTGCCGGCGACCGTCCGACGCGCATCGGGCGCCCCCCTCCGCTGCCTTGGGCTGTGTTGGGCATGCGCTGCTCCCCTCTCCTCGGGCTGCCGTCCGGCGCGACTGCTACAGGAACCTTACTGCATCGGAAGGTCGGGCGCCGCCCATTCTCGCCCATCCTTCTTCAGGCGCTCTTGGGCCTCGTCAAGCTGGCGCTCGACGGCGGTGCACCCGGTGCCACCATAGGTGTTGCGAGCGTTCGCGATGCCAGCGGGGTCGAGGTCCTGCGCTATGTCGTCGCCGAAGAGGGGGCTGGCGGCGCGGAACTCGTCTGCCGTGAGGTCCTCCAGCCCCTTGCCGCGCTTCTCGCAGTAGAGCACGAGCCTGCCCACCACCTCGTGCGCCTCACGGAACGGCATGCCCTTCTTGGCGAGGTAGTCCGCCACGTCCGTGGCGGCGGTGAGGCCCCTGCCCGCCCCCGCGAGCATGGACTCGGCGTTTACGGTCATGGTGCCGAGCATCCCCGAGGCAATCGCCATGCAGTCACGGAGCGTGTCTGTGGCGTCCACGAGACCCTCCTTGCATTCCTGCAGATCCTTGTTGTAGGCAAGTGGCAGCGACTTCATGGTGGTAAGCAGCGCCATGAGGTCACCGTAGACGCGCCCCGTCTTGCCGCGGGCGAGCTCGGCGAAGTCCGGGTTCTTCTTCTGCGGCATGATGGAGGAGCCCGTAGAATAGCTGTCGGAGAGCGTGATGAAGCCAAACTCCGTGCTGCTCCAAAGCACGACCTCCTCGCACAGGCGCGAGAGGTGCATCATGCTCACGGCGCAGGCATAGTCAAGGTCGAGCAGGTAGTCGCGATCCGAGACCGCATCCATCGAGTTGGGGATCTCGTGGTCGAAGCCCAGGAGCCGGGTGGTGTAGGCGCGGTCCAGCGGATAGGTGGTGCCGGCCAGCGCCGCAGCCCCCAGCGGGTTGGCATCCGCGGCCGTCCGAGCCGCCTCAAGGCGGGTGTGATCACGGGTAAACATCCAAAAGTACGCAAGCAGGTGGTGCGAGAAAAGTACGGGCTGGGCGTGCTGCAGGTGGGTGTAGCCCGGCATGACGACCCCCATGTGCCTCTGGGCGACCTCAAGGATGGTGCGGCGCAGGCGGCAGTTCTCCTCCATGAGTCGACCCGCCGCCTGTTTGGCAAAGAGCCGTATGTCCGTCGCGACCTGGTCGTTGCGCGACCGACCTGTGTGGAGGCGCGCCCCCGCAGCACCGATCCTCTCCGTGAGCGCGCGCTCGACGGCCATATGGATGTCCTCGTCGCCCACGTCCCAGACGAAGCCACCCTGATCCATGCTCTCCCGTATGGCGGAGAGGCCCTCGACCATGTCCTGCGCGTCTTCCTGCGAGACGATTCCCTGGCGGCCAAGCATGCGGGCATGGGCGATGGAGGCGGCTATGTCTTGGCGATACATCCTCCTGTCGATGGGGAGGGACGCGCCGAAACGCTGCGTGAACTCATCCACATCCCGTTCGAACCTGCCGGACCAAAGCGCCATGGGCACCCTCCTGGAAATCCATCGGTCTGGGAGCTCGCTAGGTACGCCACCCTACGCGCTCGCCGCGCTGGTAGCGGGCGTGCCTTGCTCCGCCTCGCCCGTCTCGAACTGCCTGACCTCGTGCGCAGACATCGACTGCACATACGAGGGTCCCTGACTCAGTGACCATGTCTGGGAGGGGAGCGAGTGCAGGGTGATCCAACCCTTGGAGCTCGAGCGGTCGAAGAGGTCACCGTGGCCGTAGGTTGCCAGCTCCCTGCTGTAGAGCGAATAGTCCGACCTGCGACCAGTCACCGTGAACGTGCCCTTGTAGAACTTGGCCCTCACCTCGCCCGTGACGAACCGCTGGGTGTTGGCTATGAAAGAGTCGAGTGCGTTCTTGAGGGGAGAGAACCAGAGGCCGTCGTAGACGAGATTGGCCCAGCGCTGGTCGATGCCGGACTTGTAGTGCAGTGTGTCGTGGTCAAGGCACATAGACTCAAGGGCCTGGTGTGCGCCGATCAGAGCGAGTGACGCCGGGCACTCGTAGCACTCTCGACTCTTGATGCCAATGACACGGTCCTCGATCATGTCGATGCGCCCGAAGGCGTTGGCACCCGCAATGCCATTGAGCTCGATGATGAGGTCCAGCAGAGGCATCTCCGTGCCATCCAGAGAGACGGGCGTTCCCCGCTCGAAGCCAAGGGTGACCTCGCATGGCGCGTCGGGGGCGTCCTCAGGGTCTGTGGTCATCGTCCAGATGTCCGCCGGGGGCTCACTCCACGCATCTTCGAGGACACCGCACTCGATGGCACGGCCGAAGAGGTTGTCATCGATCGAGTAGGGCTTATCAGCAGTCGTGGGCACGGGCACGTCATGAGCGGCGGCCCAGTCCATCTCCTGCTCACGGGTCAGCAGGTCCCAATCCCGCACGGGGGCGATGACCCTGAGGGTTGGGTCGATCGCGTGTATTGAGGTCTCAAAGCGCACCTGGTCGTTACCCTTGCCGGTGCAGCCGTGGGCAATGTAGGCGGCACCGTGGTGGTGCGCCGCCTCGACCATGTAGGCCGATATCATGGGACGGGACAGGGCAGAGAGGAGCGGGTAGGTCCCCTCATAAAGACCGTTTGCGGCGATTGCCTTGGTCAATATCTGGTCGGCATATTCGCTGCGCATGTCAACCGACTCGGCGGCGACGGCGCCCATGTCCAAGGCCTTCTGTTTGACCCAGCCCAGGTCCTGGGACTCCTGTCCCACGTTACAGCAGATCGCAACGACATCGAGGCCCTTCTCGACCTGAAGCCACTTCACCATGACAGAGGTGTCCAGTCCGCCCGAGTACGCGAGAACTACCTTTTCCTTGCTTGAGCTTGCCATTGCCGCCACTCCCCGAAGGTCGCCGTGTTTGACGTATGCCCGTCCCGCCCGGCCAGGGTCTCCTGATCGGACGAGTGGTATGCTGCTCGTGGACCCCAGGGCTCCTCCGGGTCAACAAAAAACCCGGCGATGCCGGGTGTCGTCGCAGTCTAGATGTGTGGGTGAGAACGAAGCGTCTCGGTGACTAGGACAACACGCACTGGCGTCGCAGCAGGATTCGTCGAGCCTGACGTCGCTGGGCCAGCGCGAGCTGAATGCCGTTTGCCATGGTGCTTCCCTCTTCTCGATGTCACGGGCCACAAGGTGGCATGTCTGGTTGGGGGTACTTTAGCTCCTGTGCTCGACCACGCAAGCCAAAACTGC
Organism: Olsenella uli DSM 7084; assembly: GCF_000143845.1. NCBI lineage: Bacteria > Bacillati > Actinomycetota > Coriobacteriia > Coriobacteriales > Atopobiaceae > Olsenella > Olsenella uli. The sequence continues at coordinate 2,032,334 of NC_014363.1, forward strand.
CACTGGTCACAACACCGAAACAAAGTGACGTTCGCAATCGCGGCGGCGGAGGCGGACGTGCCGCCCTGACCCCCATCCAAACGATCGAGGCTGTCAGCCCCTCTCCGTCAGCACCTCTCCCCCACTGCCAAACGTCACCGTAAACACGGATCCCCGTGGCTGGTTCTCGCCTACGGCGACGCGAGCACCGTGGCGGGCAAGGATGGTCTTCACAAGCGAGAGGCCTATGCCCGCGCCACCAAACTCGCGCGAGCGCGACTTGTTGACTCGGTAGAAGGGTTCGAACACAAGCTCCCGTACGTCGGGCGCAATGCCCACGCCCGTGTCGGAAACGGTGGCCACGGCCCCCTCCCTTGACGCGGAGAGCTGCAGCTCGACTTTTCCGCCATTAAAATTGTAGCGGATGGCATTCTCGGCCAGGTTGTAGAAGGCGCGGTAGAGAAGGCTCGCGTTGCCCATGACCGAGACGGGCTGGACATGGCAAGAGAGCGAGACGTTGCTCTCGTGGGCAAGGGGACCAAGGTCTGCTGCGACATGGGCGAGAACCGAATCGAGGGACACGCGCTGGACGTCGGGCAGCTCCCCCGTGTCCGTGAGCTCGAGGAGGTTGCCGACGAGGGAGGAGAGTCGGTTGACATACGTCTCCATCGTGTTGACCAGCTCGTCATACTCAGTCTGCTGCCTCTCCTTCTTCCTGAACACGTCGATACGCGTGCGCAGCACGGCGAGCGGCGTCCTCAGCTCGTGCGCAGCGCTGGCGGAGAAGCGCCTCTGCATCGCGAACGCCTCATCCAGCTGGCAGGTCATCTGGTTGAACGATCTCACGAGCTCCTTGATCTCCTCGCCGCCGTCGACCTCGATCGGTTCGGAAAGGGTGCTTGGCTCGATGGCGCGCACGCGTGAGGAAAGCTGCTTGATGGGCCTCGTGTAGCGTCCTGCCAGAAGATACGCCGCCCAACTGCCGACGACAACCACGAGGGCCAAGATGGAAAGGGTGTCGGAGAGAATCGCCCGCTCGATGCCGTCCACATCGAGGATGATGGAAAGGTTGCCCCGTTGCAGGGACTGAGTGGCCGCGAGCTCGAGCAGCGCGGAGGTCGATCGGTACACGAGCAGGGTCAGCACGGCGCAGCAGCAGACGAGCAGGGCGACCATGAGGAGGGTAAGCTGCGTGCGCACCGAACGCATTGCCTTCGCCAGGCCGCTAACGCCCACCATGGTCGTCCTTCTCCGTCAGATAGTAGCCCTCTCCGATCTTGTTGGATATGGGGTCGCACCCGAGCACGGATCGCAGCTTCTTTCTGAGCGAGCAGATGTGCACCCTCACCGAGTTGCTGAACGGGTCGACGCTGCTGTCCCAAGCATGTGACAACAGCTCCTCGCTGCTTACCACGCGGCCCTTGTGGCGCATGAGGTACTCCAGTATCGCGGTCTCCTTCTTCGTAAGGCTGATCTCGACGCCCTTGGCGCTGAGCCTGCGGGTGGTCGTGTCAAAGCGAAGGTCCCCGCAGTCGAGGAACGTCTCCCCCTGCGTGTACTCGCGTCTCAGGAGGTTGCGCACCCGGGCCTCGAGCTCTCCAAAGGCGAAGGGCTTCACAAGGTAGTCGTCTGCCCCTGCGTCCAGGCCAACGATACGGTCGGAGACCGCCGAGCGAGCGGAGAGTATGAGCACTTTGGTCTCCGAATGCTGGGCCCTCAGCGTCCGCAGCAGTTCGAGCCCATCGATGCCAGGGAGGTTGAGGTCCAGCAGGATCAGGTCATAGGGCTCTATCTGGGCCATCTCAAGCGCTTCGGTCCCATTGTCAAGGAGGTCGACATAATATCCGTCTATTCTGAGACCTTCACCGATAGACTCGAGAAGTTCACGCTCGTCTTCGACCACGAGGATCTTCAAAGTTGTCACTCCCCCTCAAACGCCTATGCGAATCGCGCCCCGAGCCGGACGGCACGAGGCGCGATCCCCTCTGCAAAAGATACTAGCGAACCGGAGATACCCGATGTCAGACGATCCCCGACGCGTGTCGTTCCCGCGCGGGAGGCCTGGTTGTCCCTTGGCCTAGTTGTCCTTCGCCTTGGCCAGCGCCTCATCGACGCGCTTGAGGAGTTCGCTTCCCTCGAGCTTGTTGAGGCCACCGGTGATGGGGTCGCCGACGAGCTTGCCGTCCTGGTCGATGACCATCGTGGTCGGGAAGGCCGTGAGGCCCTCGATCACCTGGTTTGCGTCGCTCTTGGAGTTGAAGGCGATGTTGTCGTACGTGATCCCCTGCTTCGAGAGAATGTCCTGTCCCTCCTTCTTGGCGTCATCGGTGAACCCAGCCTCGGCGTTGACCCCAAGGACGCTGACGCCCTGGTCCTTGTACTTGTCGCTCAGCTCCTGGAGGAGCGGCATCTCCTTCACGCAGCTCGTGCAGCCGTTGAACCAGAACGACAGGACCGTGACCTTGTTCTTCTTGAACACCTCGTTGGTGACGGTCTCGTCGTTGGAGATGTTCGTGGCCTCGAAGTTGGGGAACGCGTCGCCGCCCTTGAGGTGCAGCTTTGACGCCGCCTCGGGCGGGACGTCCGTCGATCCGGACTCGACGGCCGCCGCCGCGTCTGGGGCCGTTTCCGTCGACTGGCTCTTCGAATTCGCTCCACAGCCGACCAGGGAGATGGTCATGAGGATTCCTGCGGCAGAGACCAGGGCCTTCTTCGTAACTTCCTTCATAGCGCTTCCTTTCTGAAACATTTCCCACCGTACGTATGGCTGCCGGCCTCACGGCCGGTGCATAACCGCTTTCATCGCCCCCGATACCGGATGCCGTGGCCTACGCATGCTTGCCTGCGGAGGCGTCTGGCCGGGCGAGCTTGGCCTTGACAAGGGTCAGGTCAACCTCGATCGCTTTGACGGGGCAAGCCTTGGCGCACTCGCCGCAGCGTATGCACTCGAGAGAGGAGGAGTTCTTGGTTATGTCGACATCCATCTTGCAGACACGGGCGCATTTGCCACATTTGACGCACTTGTCCGCATCGACATGGTATTGCAGGAGAGAGACCTTGTTGAACAGCGAATAGAAGGCCCCGAGGGGGCAGATCCATTTGCAGAACGGTCGATAGAACATGATGCTCAAAAGCGCAATTGTCGCCAGTATGCTGAACTTCATGGTGAAGAGGCTGCCCAACGCGGCCCTGATGCTCGCATCGGCAAGGGACAGCGGGATGGCGCCCTCAAGTATGCCCTGCGGGCATACGTACTTGCAGAAATACGGGTCTCCCATCCCCACGGAATTCTGGATGAGGGCGGGAAGGGCCCAGACCATTACGACCAGGATGCCATACTTGAGGTAACGCAGGCCTTTGAGTCTCCTCGTGCTGAGCTTCTTGGGAAACGGGATTTTGTTGAGCAGATCCTGAACCCAGCCGAAGGGACAGAGGAAACCACATACGAACCTTCCCAGAAGCGTTCCTATGAGGATCAGAATCCCAGTTATATAGTAAGAGAAACTGAACTTGGAGGACCCGACAACCGCCTGGAACGCCCCGACTGGACAAGCCCCTGTGGCCGCAGGGCACGAATAGCAGTTAAGTCCCGGGACGCAGACCGACTTCGCCGTACCGGTGTAAATAGTCCCCTCGAGGAAATTAGGGATGTGGGGGTTGGTCAGGAAGGCGGCTATTGCCTGTACGGTCCCTCTCCTGCGCAGGAACGCCCCGACACGCGAGAGCATCGTCTTCATCGTATGCACCTACCCGATGCCCACGCACTCGAGGCATATCCGTATCGCCTTGGCGAGGACGGTATGGACCTCTCCTCGGTAGGCACCGTAGGCGACAAACGTGCCACCGAGGACCACCAGCAGCATAGGTGTAACCCTTATACGACGAAAGCTCAGGACGCCAATCGACCTTGTCTCCATGTGCTCCCCCTTCTTCACGCTGACTAGTACAGCAGAGAGGATGTTAAGTCCTCATTAAGAACGCTAAGAGCACGCCGTCCACATCCCCCTGGCTTGCTGTTCCCCTAGTGCATCCTGTTCGGCATCCTATCCGCACGCTCCGTGCACGTAAATCGAAAACGTGTGCACAGAGCCCTTCGCAACCTGGGCAAAGTCCGATGCCATGCACACGTTTTGAAATTGTGTGCACGCAGCCGCAACCACTTTCCGCCGCGTGCCTCAGCCGCGTGCCTCATCAGGGGCTGCGGGACGACGGCTTGTCACAGCACATGCGACACGGGCCAAGTCCACGAGAAAAAACCCAGGGGCGACGATGCCCCTGGGCTACTTTTCTATGGTGGAGACGATGGGGATCGAACCCACGACCTCAGGCTTGCAAAGCCCGCGCTCTCCCAGCTGAGCTACGTCCCCGTCTGTGCGTCGCGGCGGGACCGCGCCCCTTACAATAGTCGCCCCAGCGGCGACTCGGCTCACGCTGGGGCGACTATTCGACGAGAAGTGGTGGGCCCGACAAGGTTCGAACTTGTGACCTCCCGGTTATCAGCCGGACGCTCTGACCAACTGAGCTACGGGCCCAACGCGAGATTCAATGCTACGCGGCGGCCATATCCGAGTCAACCACTTTTTTGAAAAACATATCCGCTGGTGACAGACGCCAGGGGCGGGGAGCCCGGCGAGGTGCGGTGGACACAATCTTTTTACTTGCAAGGCCACAGCGGACGGGTACCATATCCCCACACAGAGGTAAGGGGGGGTGACTAGATGGTTCGCATGGACATTCAGACGGTCGTCGTGGGCGGAGGCCCTGTGACGTCTCTCGTCGTTCTCAGACCACGATCTCCACAGGCCAACGAGTCAGCACCACGACTTCCCATCCGCATCGGACCCATAGAGGCCATGTCCATATCGATGGGCGTCGATGGTTCCTCCCAGGGGCGGCCCATGACGCATGACCTCCTGCTCGACACCATAACCTCACTGGGAGCGCATCTCGATGACATCGAGATAGTCGGCGTCGAGGGAACCACCTTCTTCGCGCGTCTGGTCGCCACAACGGAGCTGGGTCGTCGAGTGAGCGTCGACGCGAGGCCCTCGGATGCCATCGCACTTGCCGTCCGTGCACACGTGCCCATCTTCGCTGACGAGGCAGTGGTCGAGAAGGCCGCCATGCCTGACTTCGGATCGGTCGAACGAGACGAGCGGCAGGTGGAGATCGAGAGGTTCCACGACTTCGTTGAAAGCCTCTCTCCCGAGGACTTCGACTGAGGACCCAGCACAGGCAGAGCGGGGCATGTGGGACAAAGCCCCAGGGAGTGCATGGTAACAGGCGGGGCACGTTGCGGAGAAGACCGAACGTGCCCCGCCCTTATCGTCACAGCGGCAACGAGAAGAGACGTGTGGTCCCGCTTGCGAGAAGAACCCTACTCGTCATCCTCGAGCAGGCTGTCATCGAGTTCTTCCTCGTCACCAATGTCGACGGGGTCCTCGTCGCTGGCGTCGCGGGCACCGGCGGCCGAGAGATCGAGGGAGCGCTGCATCGGATTGGCCTTGGCGGCCTTCTTCTTGTGGGCCACCATGCGGGCGACGGCACTCACCTTGTCGTTTTCCCCCATGTTCATGATCTTGACGCCCTGCGTCGCACGGCCAAGCTTAGATATGTCCGCCGTCTTGACGCGTATGACGACGCCTTCCTCGGAAACGATCATGAGCTCATGCTGGGGACCGACGACGCGACAGGCAACGAGATTGCCCTTCTTCGAGGTCATCGCGATAGTGGCAACACCTTGACCGCCGCGCTTGTGCTCGGGATACTCGAAGACGGGAGTGCGCTTGCCATAGCCCCTCTCGGTCATGACGAGAAGGTCCCCGTTTCCGTTGGTTATCTCCATGCCAAGCATCTTGACGTCGTCCTTCAGCGTAATGCCGCGCACGCCCGAGGTGTCACGACCGGTAGGCCTCACCTCGGACTCATCGAAAAGGATGGCCTTGCCGACCTCGGAGCAGAGGATGACCTTCTGTCCCGGCTTGACGCGGCGCACATTGACCAGCTCGTCGTCGCGCTTGAGGTTGATGGCAATGATGCCGTCCCGACGGCTCTTGTCGTAGTCACTCATGGCCGTCTTCTTGACCATGCCGTTTGCGGTCGCGAACATCAGGTACTCGTCGGCGGGGAACTCGCGGGTGGTGATGACGGCGGTGGGATGCTCCCCCTCCCCGAGGGGCAGTACGTTGACGAGTGCGGAACCGCGGGCGTGACGTGACCCGATAGGAAGCTCGTGGACCTTGACGCGATAGACCTTGCCCCGGTTGGTGAAGAACATGACGTAGTCGTGCGTCGACGCCACGAAGAGATCCTCGACGAAGTCGTTGTCCTTGAGGGAAAGCCCCTGGACGCCCTTGCCACCGCGCTTCTGCGAACGATAGGTGGCCACTGGGAGGCGCTTGACGTAGCCGGCATGGGTCACCGTTACGACCATGTCCTCCTCGGCAATGAGGTCCTCGACGTCCAGGACAACCGGGGCATCGGAGATGGTGGTACGGCGCTTGTCCCCGTACTTCTCGCCTATCTCGGACATCTCTGACTTTATGACCTCGAGGATCTTGCGGGAGTCGGCGAGCAGGTCCTCATAATACTCGATGGCGCGGCGGAGGCCGTCGAGCTCCTCTTGGATCTTGTCGCGCTCGAGGCCGGTAAGGCGACGGAGGCGCATCTCGAGAATCGCTGTGGTCTGCTGCTTGGTGAAGCCAAACCTCTCGATGAGGCGCTCGGAGGCCTGGGTGTCGGTACGACTCGAGCGGATGATGCTGATGACCTCGTCGATATGGTCGAGGGCGAGGAGCAGGCCCTCGAGGATGTGGGCGCGCGCACGTGCCTTGGCAAGGTCAAAGCGTGTGCGACGGGTCACCACGTCAACCTGATGGTCTATGTAGTGCTGAAGCATCTCGCGCAGGGTGAGCGTGCGGGGCACGCCGTTCACCAGAGCAAGGTCGATGATGCCAAAGGAACTCTGGAGGGCGGAGTACTTGTAGAGGTTGTTCAGGACGACCTCGGGAATGGCACCCTGCTTGAGCTCGATGACAAGGCGCAGGCCCTTGCGGTTGGATTCGTCGCGCATGTCCGAGATGCCCTCGACGCGCTTCTCGTTGACGAGCTGGGCTATCTTCTCCTGCAGGGTTCCCTTGTTGACACCATAGGGGAACTCGGTGAAGACGAGCTTGTTGCGCCCCGTCTTGGTGGACTCGACATGGGCTTTGGCGCGGATGGTGATGATGCCGCGCCCCGTCTCGTAGGCCTGGCGAATGCCTTCCGAGCCCATGATGACCGCACCGGTCGGGAAGTCAGGCCCAGGCATGACGGTCATGAGGTCGTCCACCGTCGCGTCAGGGTTGTCGATCAGCATGCATACTGCGGCGATGGTCTCCTTCAGGTTATGGGGAGGGATGTTGGTCGCCATGCCGACGGCGATGCCCTGTGAACCATTCACCAGCAGGTTGGGGAAGCGCGCCGGAAGGACCACGGGCTCCTGGAGAGACTCGTCGTAGTTGGACTGCCAATCGATGGTGTCCTTGTTGAGGTCACGCAGAAGCTCCATGGCCGGACGGGCGAGACGGGACTCGGTGTATCGCATGGCGGCGGCGGAGTCTCCGTCGATGTTACCGAAGTTGCCATGCCCATCGACCAGGGGAGTCCTCATGGAGAACCACTGGGCGAGACGAACCATCGCATCGTAGACTGCGGAGTCACCATGGGGGTGATACTTGCCGATGACCTCGCCGACGGTCCAGGCGGACTTCTTGTGTGGCTTGTTGGGGAAGATCCCCGCCTCGTTCATGGCGTAGAGGATGCGCCGGTGGACGGGCTTCAGGCCGTCACGCACGTCGGGAAGCGCACGGGCGGTGATGACGGACATGGAGTACTCGATGAAGGACTGCTCCATCTCGTGTCCGAACTCGTGGAGTTGCAGGCGGCCCCCGTGGATGTCCACGTCGTCACCCATCCCGCGGTTGTCGCTGCCCATCTCGACCTCGTCGTCCGCCTCGTCGGTAGCCACATCGTCCATGCCGGCTTCATCCTCGGCTTCGGGGTCATAGACAGGGGTGCCGGACTCGTCGCGTTCCGCACGGTCAAGGAGCTCCCTCAGATCGTCGGGTAGGGAGGCAGCGGCATGCTCCCCATCCTCCGGCGTGATATTGCTGTTGTCGTCTGCCACGTAACTGCCTTTCGTTAGATGTCGAGGAATCGCGCATCCTTGGCGTGCTGCTCGATGTAGTCCCTGCGATATTCGACGGAGGTGCCCATGAGACGAGAGACCGCGCGTTCGGCGCGGGCGGCGTCATCGATGCTGATGCGTTGGAGGATGCGGGTCTTAGGATCCATCGTGGTGTCGGCAAGCTGTTGGGGGTCCATCTCGCCCAGGCCCTTATAGCGCTGGACGCTGTACTTGCGCTGCTTTCCCTCCTCATCGCGCGGAACACATTCCTCTATGGCCTGCTGCAAGAGGACGTTCTCGTCCGTCTCGCTGTCAGGATAGACGTAGTGGATCCTCTTTCCGACCTTTACGCCAAAGATAGGCGGACAGGCCGCATAGACAAAGCCTGCGTCAATGAGGGGGCGCATGTACTTGTAGAAGAAGGTCATCAGCAGGATGCGAATGTGTGCGCCGTCGACGTCGGCATCCGTCATGATGATGATCTTGTGGTAGCGGGCTTTGGCTATGTCAAAGTCACCGCCCTCGCCGTTGCTCATGGTGACACCGGTGCCGATCGCAGTAATGAGGGACTGGATGGTCTCCGAGCTGAACGCACGGTGGTCACCTACGCGCTCGACATTGAGGATCTTGCCGCGCAGCGGCAGTATGGCCTGGATGTCGCGGCGCCGGCCGTCCTTCGCGGAACCGCCTGCCGAGTCGCCCTCGACGATGAAGAGCTCCGTCATGGAGGCGTCGCGGACCGAGCAGTCCGCCAGCTTGCCGGGAAGGGCAGCGCTCTCGAGTATGCTCTTGCGCCGGGTCGCTTGGCGGGCCTTCTGTGCGGCGAGGCGTCCCTTTGCGGCCTGGGCCGCCTTCTTGAACATCTCCCTGGCCTGGTTGGGATGCTCTTCGAGATACTCCGCAAGCCCTGCGGAGACGATCTTGTTGGTGAGGGTGCGCATGTACGAACTGCCGAGTTTGGCCTTGGTCTGTCCCTCGAACTGGGGATCGGGCAGTTTGACCGAGATGACGGCCGTCATTCCCTCGCGAATGTCATCGCCCGTGAGGTTGCTGTCCCTCTCCTTCAGGAGCTTGTGGTTGCGGGCATAGTCATTGACGGTCTTGGTGAGGGCCGTGCGGAAGCCCTCGAGGTGCATGCCGCCCTCCTCGGTGTAGATGTCGTTCGCAAAGCTCATGACCATCTCGGAATACCCGCTGTTCCACTGCATCGATACTTCCACCTCACCCTTGTTGCTTTCGGGCGCGGCGGGATCAGAGGTTCCCTCGATGTAGATGGGCTTGGAACAACCGGAAAGAACCGTCTTGCCCTCGTTGAGGAACTTGACGAAGTCGATGATGCCACCCGCATAGCAGAACTCATCCACACGTGGGACGAGCTCGCGCTCGTCAGTCAGGACTATCTTGACGCCCTTGTTGAGGAAGGCCGTCTCCTGCAGATGGTCATGGAGGGTGTCGTAGTCGTAAGTCATGGTCTCGAAGATCTGGTCATCCGGCCAGAAGGTGACGGTCGTACCCGTTACGTTGGGGCTGCAGGTACCAACCTTGTGCATCTTCTTGGTCACCTTGCCGCGAGACAGCTCGATCTCGTTGATCACGCCATCACGCTTGACTTGGGCGACGAGGCGCTTCGAGAGGGCATTGACGACGGAGATGCCGACACCGTGCAGGCCGCCCGACACCTTGTAGGCGTTATTGTCGAACTTGCCGCCCGCATGGAGTACTGTGAGGACAACCTCAAGGGTGGGCTTCCTCTCGACGGGGTGCATGGCGGTGGGGATGCCACGCCCGTTGTCGACCACAGTGACCGAGTTGTCGGCATGGACGGTAACCTGAATCTTGTTACAGAAACCAGCCATGGCCTCATCAACCGAGTTGTCGACGATCTCCCACACCAGATGGTGGAGGCCAGTCTTTGAGGTGGTTCCAATATACATGCCAGGGCGCTTGCGGACGGCCTCGAGACCCTTCAGAACCTTGATTTCGCTCGCGCCGTAGCTATGCTCGTTTTTGCTGGGCAATGATGTTCCTCTCTTAAAAAAACCCGTTCCCAGAGACTTAGCCATTCTACGCTTCGAGTATTTTCATTTCTTCAGGCCAAGCAAAATTCGATAGACAATATATTGCCAATACCTTGTCAGAGACTCTCAGGACCCGAAATTAGGCAAGGAAAACCTATTCACGTCCCTCATACCTCTCTCGACGAAGTGAGTTTCTCATGGCTGTTGCCGCACGGGCCCTCAGGTGGTCGGGAAGGTCCTCCGTGAGCGCGGCGACGCGTTCTTCCTCCGCGGCGGTAAGCGGAGGGAGTGCCTTTGGCGAGGGCGGGGTCGCTCCGTTACCGAGTGCCGCGTGAGAAACGGGCGACGACGCGGGTCTTCTCGAAAGCCTGAACTCAATGCCCGATACCTCGAAGCCGATCGCAGCCAGGCGTGAGAGGTAGACCTCCCTGTTCACCGAGAAGTCCGTCAGGCGGGCATGCGAGTCGACATACACCCCCAACACGGGGGCCAGGCCGTCCGCGCGCCGCCTTTTGAGGAAAACGCCTGTCGTGTGCGCATGCTCGATATCGCCATTCGCGCGAAACCACGCAACTGCGGCACGTTGGTTCTCGCTGAGACGGGTGGCGAGGGCGTCGGAGAACAGACCATCCAAGGCCTTCCCCACCGTCACGGGCGGATTCTTAGTGCAGCCCTCGAAGTCATAGCTACCCACGTAGCCCTTGTGCGACGAGAAGTCCCCCTCATTCGCCAATGGGAACCACCTCCGCACCACAGAGAAGCTCCCGTGGAAAGTAGCCAAGGTTGGTCGTGCTCACGACCGCCTGGATGCCACCCTGGACGAAGCGGGTCATGGCGTTGCGGCGGGTCTCGTCCAGTTCGGACATGACGTCGTCCAACAGCAAAAGCGGCTGCTCCCCCGTCACGTCGCGGGAAAGCTTCACCTCGGCCATCTTCCATGCGAGGACGATGGATCGCTGCTGTCCCTGAGACCCGAAGCTCCGGGCATCGCGACCGTCGATCGTGAACGAAAGATCGTCACGCTGGGGACCCACGAGCGTCTGCTGGCGACGTAGCTCCTGTGGTCGTAGCTCACATAGGCGCTTCGCGAAGGCCGCGCAGATCTCGTCACGAGAGAGGTCCTCGAGGGGAAGCCCAAGAGACGAGATGTAGCGGCAGCCCAGCTCCTCACCCTCTGAGATTTCGCGGTAGATGGGGCACATGTACTCGACCAATCGTTCGAACAGGTGGATGCGAGAGACGAGTAGCGTGGATCCACCAAGTGCCACCGACGCGTCCCAGGCTTCAAGGAGCGCCAGATCGGGACACTCCTGCCTCAGAAGTCGGTTGCGTTGCTCGACCGAACGTACATAGGCCGAGAGTATCTTTGAGTAGGACCTGTTCGCCTGACGACCAAAGGCGTCGAGCTCATCGCGACGATACGCTGCCCCACGCTTCACGAACGACAGGTCGTCGGGACTGAAGAGGACCGACATCAGCGTAGACGGAAGGTCTTGGGCCTGGCACCTCTTCCCATTTCTCATGAAACGACGGCGTGTGGGGTCGATCTCACAGGACACGTCAACGACACGGCCATCGCCCTCGAGACGGGCCGCTATCAGGGCACAGCTCTGATCCTCGCGAACGAGTTGGGCGGGTTTGGAATGCCGAAACGAGAAGCCTGCGGTGAGCATCTGCAGAGCTTCGATGGCGTTCGTCTTGCCTGCGGCATTACGACCGTGGAGTACGGTCATGCCATCGGCGAGCGCTATGTTCCTCTCGTCAAAGTTGCGCCAGTTGCGCAGACCAAGACTTCTGACAAGCAGCCCCACACCTACATCCTGACGGGCATTAGCAGGTAGAGGTAGTTGATCTTGGCATAAGACTTGAATATGCCCGGTTGCATGGCACTCAACAGCTCAAGGGTTATCTCCTTCTCGTTTGCGGCGGCGTTCACGCAGTCGAACACGTAGTGGTAGTTGAGCGCTATCGACATGCTCTGCCCCTCGACGTCGACGGGAAGGAGTTCCGTCGACTCCCCCTGGTCAGGAGAGGACGCCGAGAGCTTCATGACCCCTCCGTCCGTGTCGATGTCGACGCGGACGGAGGGGTTTGCCAAAGCGATGACCGAGACGCGCTTGAGCGCGGAGGCGAACTCCGAGACGTTGACCTTGACGGAGGTGTTGCAGTCGGCGGGAAGGAGCTGCTTGTAGTTGGGGAAGTTCCCCTCGATCTTGCGGGTGATGTAGGTGGTGTTGCCAAAGACGAACACCACCTGGCTGTCTGTGGTACCTATGAGGACCTTTTCCGTCATGGAGGGGAGGGTGAGGACGTCGTGGAAGGTCATGCCGGGAACGATTGTCTGGAACGCCTCGTCCGCAGATGAGGTCTCGGCATTGGAATCGCAGACTGCCAGGCGGTAAGAGTCGGTCGCGACCAGGCGGATGGTGTTCTCCTCAACGGAAAGCAGCACGCCCGAGAGAATCGGTCGAGAGGTGTCCCTCGAGGTCACCTTGTAGACCTTATCGACCATCTCGGAGAGCAGGGATGACGGAAGCTCTATGGTGCGGCCGAGGGCGAACTGCGGGAACTCTGGAAAGTCCGACGGGTCGAGGGTGTTCAGACGGAATGTCGACTTGTCGCAGGAGATGGAGACGACACGCTCGCCCCCCTCGAAGGAGACCGCGGCATCAGGTAGCGTCTTGACGATGTTCATAAGGATCTTGCCCGAGACGACCGTCGACCCCGCCTCCTCGACCATGGCGGCGATGCGATGGCGGACGTTAATCGTGAGGTCGGTGGTCTGGAACGTCAGTGTGCCCTCGGCAGCTGTGATGAGGATGCCCGAGAGGATGGGCAGGGTCGAATTACTACCCATGCCCTTCGAGACGACTGCGAGCGCCTGGGACAGGGATGACTGGCTCACCGAGAACTTCATGGGTACCCTTCCGTTGCTATTGGTACTTATATATACGTAAAGGAGCAGTTCTAGTAATAGACGCTGTCAAAAAGGTGAAAACCTTGCGGACGTGCTGCTCGGAGCATCGCCTCACTCATTGTAGACGTCCACATTCCCTCTTCTCCCCCTCAACACGCGTACGTGTCGAAAACGGCTTTCGACAGAGGGGAAGGGCTTGTCAACGCGAGACGACAGGTTTTCATCACTGTCATCGACACCGTCAGCTACTGTCCGTGATGCTGTCGTGCAGGGTCTGCACACGGTCGTGAAAGATGCGGTCTTCTCTCTTGGCCTTGTCGACCCAGGCGATGCTGTGTTCTACGGTGGCGTGGCTCCGCCCACCAAACTTCTTGCCGATGTCTGCCAACGTGTGGTCGGTCAGCTTGCGCGTGAGCCAGATGGCTACGTGGCGTGGCTCCATGAGTTCCTTGTTGCGCTTGCCACCCACGAGGTCGTTGTGAGAGATGTCATAGTATCCCTCTATGGCCTTCTGGATCTGGTCCACGGTGATGATCTTTTGTCCGGTGGGCCACTTGGAGCTGGCGATGCGGATGATGTCCTCACGGGTGAAGGGGAGGTCGCGGGTCTTCTTGCGAGATGCATCCATGAGACAGGCGTGGACGAAGCCCTCGATGACACGGATGTTCGTACCCGACCTATCGGCCATGAGGCGGCGCATCTCCTCGGAGATGGTCCCATCCATGAGGGGTAGGTGCTCGTTTATGGCATCCTGCTTCATGTGCTCGTAGAAGTTGTTGATGAGATTGAGCTTGAGCTCGTAGTCTGGCACTTGGATGCTGACTGTCACGCCCGAGTCCATACGGCTGGTCTCACGCTCGTCGAACTTGCTGTCACCCGTGCCCAGCTGCAATGGTGACCTGTCCGCCGCACATACGATCTGTTTGCCATGTGACACCAGCGCATTGAATGTCTCGAAGAAGAAGCGGATGGTGCCAGCGGCGGTCCGCATGTTCTGGATGTCATCGATGATCAGCACGTCGACGTTCTGGTAGCTCTTCGAGAGGACGCTCCGGGCAGATGTCTCGCTGTCGTTCCATGCAATACGGTACTCCTCGATAAACTCTGCGGCCGTGCGATAGACGCAGAGGCGCGAGGGGTCGTTGTGAACGATGTAGTTCTGTATCGCCCTGAGCAGGTGGGTCTTGCCCAGCCCGCTCTTACCGTGGATGAACAGGGGGTTATAGCTCTTGTTCTCGCCGTTAGCGACCTGTTTGGCCGCCTCGTAGGCCAGCATGTTCTCCTCGCCGGCGACGAAGCGGTCGAAGGTGAGTTTGGAGTCGACGACTTCGACGGCCTCGCTCTCGAAGTGATTGTATGCCTCGGTCGTGGTCATTCCCTCGACTCGACCCGCGCCTCCCCGTCTCCGTTGAGGAACCTCTCCCAGCTGGTCTGGTGTGATGGTGGTTTCGACCGCTATCACGGGTTTTCTTGTTGGCTTGGGAGCTGTGCCTTGCACCGGGCCACGAGTTTGGTGCTCCTCGCCCACGTGGCCCGCCCCGCGTGCCGCTTCGTTCAGATGTAAGTGTGTGCCCATAGTGTCCCTTGCCAGATCGACACAGAGCATGACTGGTTGGAACGCGGCCTGCTCGAGGCATCCCTCGATCATGGTGCCATGCTGCATGATCTTGCGCTGGGCAAAGGTCATGGAGGTCTCTATGTGGAGGCTCTCGCCGTCAAACGAACGTGCGGAGCAGCTCTTGAGCATAGCCAGCAGCGATGGTTGGATGCCCTGCGCCTCGAGGAGCATCAGGACGTCATGCCAAAGGATGTCGGCATCGGAATCTTGTAGTGGGTCCATGGTTCACCAAACGTGTTCGAATGTTGAAAAGTGCGGTCCATTATATGATGAAAACCACGCTTGGGTTGAAAGAAGACTACATCCCCTGTTGGAGCAGGTATGCCCTTCCCACTGCGGTGAGGACGCGCTTCTGCTCGCCTTTCTTCTTGTGCACAAGACCCGCTGCCTCCAGGGCCTTGAGCTCGCGCGACCAGGTGGGTTGTGATGAGCCGTAGGTGCGCATGAGTTCGGTCGGTCCGACGGCGTCGTGTTGTGCGAGGAACGAAAGGACCATCATTCCGCGTGGTGAGACCGTGATGCCCAGGGGAACCGACTGCCCTGCTGCCCCCTGCACGTGGCCCTGGTTTGGAGCACCGGGGACGGGCGCCACCATCTGATGCCTTGGGACTGGCATCTGCATCGGTGGGACGTGTTGCACGACATAGCCACCAGACTGCTGGTAGGGCATGGCAACCATTGGGGTGCCTGCTTGTCCGTAGGGATAGGGGTACTGTGCTCCGGCAACGGAAGAGCCGCCCATAGGCTGTTGATACTGATACGTCCCAGCGATTTGGGCGCAGGGGGCCGCTTGGTATGCGTAGCGTTCGTCATCCGTAACTGCCCCCTCGTCTGCGACGCTTGATATCGTGACGATGGTCCCACCCGTGATGTTGTCCTCTATGGTGAGCGACCCACCTCGGTCCATCATATATTGCTGCGCATAGGGAAGGCCCGATCCGACGCCACGTATGAACTGCTTCATGTCCTCCGTCGCGGAGGTAGTGCCATACTCCAGCGCCCGTTCCTTCTCTCTGATGCCTGGCCCCTGGTCCGAGAAGCGTATGGTGTCTCCCCCGTCGAGGATGCTGATGGTCGGTTCGATGAAATATGCGTGTATGTAGTTCTCGACCACCTCGCGGATGACCATGAAGGGGATGTCGCCGCCCTGCTCCTTGCAGAGTCGCACCACCGTCGCAGTTATCTCCTCAAGATACGAGCGCACATCCTGCGTCTCGACGACCACTACGCGCGGCGCGGCCGCCGCATCGTCATACACGGCTATGCGCGCCGGGTAGCGTACCTCGAGGGGGGGCGTGCGCCCCCCTGCCGCCAGGTCGCCCCCCTCGTCGCTGTCGCTTGTCGTGTTGTCGACGAACGGATAAAACGCCCGTGCCACGCCCGCAGTCCCTCCCCTGTTCTCCTTATCAACAACCATTCATCAAATGAAGAAAAACATTCGATATGAATGAAACCAAAAACAAAGTTTTCTACAAACTAAGAAACAATGTCTATAACTCTTAGAAGAAAGAAAACATAGCGTGAAAATAATATCATTAGATGGGAATAAAACACCAGTTAAAACTAATTGAAGCAAGATTCTATTCGCTATCCATTCTCTATGTGTAGGAATTCTCCCGGTTCTCATAGAGCCAACCATAGGGCCAACCGTTGCCCACACCTGCTTCCAGGAGAAGCGTACAATGGGTGAATTGTGGCAACTAGCTGAGGATTAATTGACAAGCGTAATTGTCGACCTCTACAATCTTATGGCTTGATGCCATTGGTTCGATATTTCTAATTCATGGAGGATTCAGACATGAAGCGTACATACCAGCCCAATAAGAGGAAGCGTGCTAAGACCCACGGTTTCCGAGCCCGCATGGCAACCAAGGGCGGTCGTGCCGTTCTCTCTCGTCGTCGCGCTAAGGGTCGTAAGCAGCTCACCGTCTAGGAACGTCATGGAGACCATCAAATCCAAAAGGGAATTTGAGAAGGTCTTCTCTGGCGGGAAGAGGGTCAACCACAGACTCGTGCGTGCGTGCGTGCTCAGGACTGACGAAGGCGGCTTTGGCAAGGTCGCCTTCGTTGCCCCTAAGCGTCTTGGGAATGCCGTCTATCGCAACAGGTGTAAGAGGGTGCTGAGGGAAGCCGCCCGTCTGAGTGGTTTTCCGCTTGAGGGTGCGGATGTCATCCTCCTTGCGACGAGGCAGACTCACGAAAGCCACCCCTCGGAGGTGGGAAGGGCCATAGCCTCCCTTATCGAGAGGGTTGGTGTCTGATATGGTCGACGTGGGCGTAGATCACGCTTCCACGCTGCAGAGGGCATCCCTTTGTCTTATCAAGGGATATAGGAAGTACGCATCTCCCCTGCTGGCGCCCCGCTGCATTTACTCCCCCACCTGCTCCGAATACGCGCTCGAAGCAATAGAGCGCTACGGTGCTGCGCGCGGCATGATGCTTGCGGCAAAGAGGATTCTCAGATGCCACCCATTCCATAAGGGCGGATATGATCCCGTTCCCTAGGCAATTCAATTCTCGGAGGAACCATGTGGGATTGGTTTATTAGCTTTCTCATGCATGTGCTTGAAAGCCTTGCAGGCTGGGCAGGTGACTGGGGTATCGCCGTCATCATCCTGACATTCATCATGCGTCTCATCGTCATGCCGCTCATGACACGCTCCACAGCCTCGAGCGCGCGTATGCAGGCTTTGCAGCCCAAGATGAAGGAAATTCAGAATCGCTATGCCGACGATCCCGAGCGCATGAACGAGGAGATGCGCAAGTTCTACTCGGAACACAAGTTCAACCCCCTCGGTGGATGCCTACCTGTGCTCGTCCAAATGCCGGTGTTCGTTGCGCTGTTCACTGTCGCAAAGAACGTTCCTGCCGACGCGCACTTCCTGAGCATCATGCCTTCGCTCTCCCAATCTGCCGCAGGGGCGCTCGCGTCCGGTGGAGTCGCAGGTGCACTCGTCTACATCCTCTTCGATGTGGCCTTTGGCGTTTTGACCCTCGTTCCCATGATCATGAACCTACAGAACACCTCCGATGAGCAGCGTCAGCAGACGCTCATCATGGGTGTCGTCATGGCTGTGATGATGCTTTGGTTCGGCTGGTCGGCACCCGGGGCGGTTCTCCTCTACTATGACACGTCCGCCATCTGGCAGGTTGCCCAGCAGAAGATCGTGACTCAACGCGTCATGCAGAAGGTCAAGGAAGAGACCGAAGCCAAGTTGGCAAGTCAGCCCGTGCAGGTAGACGTTGTGCGCAAGGAGCGCAAGCCGCGACCTCACAAGAAGGGTTAGGTTGATCGGGACCGAGGTGTGGGATACGTCGCGCGCCGCGTGGACACTTTGGAGGTAGACATGGAGGACGAGAGGGATCTTTCTCCCAAGCAAATGGAGGGCACGCCCAGCACGCCTGAACCCAGAGAGGATGGCGAGCTCGAGTCCTTACGCCTGCGCTATGAAGCAGGTGAGTCACTATCCGATGAGGAAGTCGACCGAATTGCCGACATAGCGGTAACTTATGTCAAGTCTCTCCTCTCTTACTTCGGTGAAACGCAGGTCGCCATAGATGAGTATGACGGCGATGAGGGGGAGCTCATCCTCGATGTGAGTGGAGGAAACCTCGCCGTTCTCATTGGTCGGCACGGGCGCACACTCGAGGCACTTCAGATGATTGTTTCATCTTTTATGTCTAATAAGTTGCACTTCCATTATCCGGTTAGTATCGATATTGAAGGATATAAGAGCAGACGCAAGGAGAAAGTTAAGTCACTTGCCCGTTCAGCCGCCAATAGAGCAATACGACAACAGGGCCAGGTTGTCCTTGCACCCATGAATGCCTATGAGAGAAGGCTTGTCCACCTTACCCTTTTGGAGAATGAAGAGGTCAGTACTCATTCCGAGGGAGAGGACCCAGACAGGAGAGTGATCATTACCTTCGTTCGTTAAAAGGACGGGTACATATACTCTATGGGGTATCATGGGGAGAGTCTCTGCTCTCCCCTTTTCTTATGGCAAAAATCTACGATACGCTATTATTTGGCAGGGTATATGAATGAGCTGATGTTATCCTCCTATAGTGCAGGTTTAGATTCCCATCTCAAGGGATATGGAATCTTTCTCTCAGACGCACAGCGCATGACCCTCCTTGAACATCTCATGCTTGTCTTTGATAAGAATAGGGAGATGAACCTTACTAGAATTGACACCATGGAGCATGGTCTCATACTCCATATCCTTGATTCTCTTTTACTTCTTCCTTGTCTTGATCACCTTGGTTACAAACATGAGAACTACTTTGTCGATTTGGGGACAGGGGCTGGCTTTCCTGGCATCCCTCTTGCAATAGCTACTGGCATGTCAGGTCTCCTGATTGATTCGGTGGGAAAGAAAGCACATGCTGTGGAAGGGTTCATTCATACCCTTTCCTTATCTGGACAGCTGTCTGCCAAAGGCATTCGTGCCGAAGACTTGGCTCGAAGGAAGGCAGGGGCCTTTGATTATGTGAGTGCTCGTGCGGTTGCGGAGTTACCGGTACTAGTTGAGTACGCCTCTCCCCTATTGAGAAAGTCAGGCTGTTTAGTCAGCGCCAAAGCGAACATCCAAGATAACGAACTTGAAGCTGCAGATAAAACGGCATATCTATGTGGAATGAAACGTGTTTCACGTGAAATTTTTGAATTGCCAGATGGTTTGGGTCACAGAGAAGTAATTGCATATAGAAAGACAGCTAGAGCCTGCGTGGAACTACCGCGTAAGAACGGTATGGCAAAGCATAGGCCCTTATTTCTAGGAGCTCGACAAGGAGACTAGGGTAATTCGTTGCAAATAGGTACAGATTAGATGTTTCACGTGAAACAAAAGCATGTATCATT